>CADEDU010000011.1:37191-95975 GCA_902826155.1 uncultured beta proteobacterium | reverse complement strand
TGGATCGATCACGAGGGCGAGGCGAGCGCGCTGGTCGGCGAGATCAACGCGCTCGGCCGCCGCGCGCACGCCATCCGCTGCGATATCACCGACGAAGCTCAGGTCGAGCAACTGCTGCGCGATGCGGTGGGCCGGCTCGGGCGGCTCGACATACTGGTCAACAACGCCGGCGTGCAGCTCGCGCGTCCGCTGTTGCAGATGCGTGCGGCTGACTGGGACCGCGTGCTCAACGTCAATCTGCGTGGCGCCTTCCTGTGCGCGCGTGAGGCGGCAAGACACATGATCCCGCGCCAAAGCGGGCGGATCATCAACACCTGCTCGCAGCTGGGTACGTTGGGTCGCGAGGAGTACACCGCGTACTCCGCGTCGAAAGGCGGACTGATCACGCTGACTCGCGCACTCGCCCGGGAATTGGCGCCGCACGGCATTCTGGTGAATGGCGTGGGGCCCGGGCTGATCGATACCGGCTTCGATCCGATCGCGCCGGAACGCAAGGCGGCAATCGCCGCAGGTGTGCCGCTCAAACGCTTGGGCACGGTGGATGACGTGACGCCGGCCTACGTGTTCCTGGCCTCTGATGAGGCGCGATTCTTCTGCGGACAGGTGATCCACCCCAACGGTGGGCAGGTGATGTACTGACGCGGTAGCATCGCCGCACTTCGCTCATCCCACGGGTTCGCACGCCATGCCCATGATCAACGGCCGCTCGGCCTTCCTGCAGCTTCTCGTCGACAACGGCGTCACCCATCTGTTCGGCAATCCCGGCACCACCGAATTGCCGATCATGGAGGTCGTGCCCAAGTTTCCGCAGCTCAAGTACGTGCTCGGTCTGCAGGAATCGATCGTGGTGGCGATGGCCGACACCTACTCGCGCGTCTCGGGCAAGCTGGCCGCCTGCAATCTGCACGTCGCGCCGGGGTTGGGCCACGCGATGGGCTCGCTCTACACCGCGCATTTTCACGGCTCGCCGATCATCGTCACCGCAGGCCAATACGAGCAGGGGCACGGGCTCACCGAACCGCTACTCGCCGGTCCGCTGGTGCGCATGGCCGAGCCGCTGGTGAAGTGGGCCGTCGAACCGACGCGAATCGAGGATCTGCCGCGCATCGTGCATCGGGCTGCCAAGGTCGCGCTCACGCCGCCGACCGGCCCGGTGTTCATCAGCCTGCCCGGCGACGTGCTCGACCAGGAGCGCGACCTCGACCTGGGTTTTCCGACGCGCGTGGAAGCGTCGATGCGCCCCACCGATGCCACGATTGCGATGCTGATCGATCGGCTGCTCGCTGCGAAGAAGCCGGTAATCATCGCCGGACAGGAGCTCGCCACGCGCGACGCATTCGCCGAAGCCGGCGAGTTCGCTTCGTTGCTTGGCGCCGGGGTGTATCAGGAAGCGGTGCCGTTCAAGGCGGCGTTCAACAGCGACCATCCGTTGCACATCAGCTCGCTCACTCGTTCGCAGAAGCAGGTGCGTGACACGCTGGCACCGCACGATCTGATCGTGTGCCTGGGCGCGGACCTGCTGCGCATGTCGGTGCACAGCCCGATCGAGCCGCTGCCCGCCGGCGTGCCGGTGATGCACATCAGCGAACGCGATTGGGAGCTGGGCAAGAATTATCCGACCGAGATCGCGGTGCAGGCCAACGTGAAGGATGCGCTGGCGGTGCTGCTGCCGGCGCTGCGCGCCAGACGATCGGGCGACTACGCTGCTGCCGCCGAGCGACGCACCGCGGAGATCAAGGCGCGCAACTGGTCCACGATGCGCGATCGTGCCTGCATCGACGCGCTTGCCGTGGCCGAGACCGCGCCGATCGATCCGAAGTTCCTGCTCTACGCGGTGACCGAGGCGATGCCCAAGAACGCATTGGTGATCGACGAGGGCGTGACCACCACGCATCAGTTCCCGGCGTTCTTCAACATGCGCGATCCGCACAGCTACTACGGCTTGGCGAGCGGCGGCCTGGGCTTCGGCACGCCCGGTGCGATCGGCGCAAGCCTGGCGCAACCCGGACGGCCGATCGTGGCGATCGTCGGCGATGGCGCCTCGATGTACAGCATCCAGGCGCTGTGGTCGGCCGCGCATTACAACCTGCCGATCACCTACGTCATCTGCAACAACAAGAGCTATCGCATCATCAAGGAGCGGCTGGTGGCTTCGCGCCACACCGATCGTTTCACCGGCATGGATTTCAAGAATCCGGAGATCGACTTCGTGAGCGTCGCGAGCGGCATGGGCGTGAGCGCGAAGCGCATCACCAAGCCCGATGAGCTGAAAGCCGCAGTGCAGGCCGGCGTGCAGTCAGGCAAGCCGAACCTGATCGACGTGGTGATCGCGGACGGATTCGGCGGGTAGGGCGCGGTGCGTAAGACCGGCGCGCGCTAGCCGCCTGCGCCGCGCCGCATCGCTACCGCTTCGCGCAGCGCGCCGCCGATGAGTGAGGTGAGCGCCATCGGCAGATAGCGCGCGCCGAGCTGGTGGTAGCGATAGAAGTCGCGCTGCGACGAGGCGAGGATGCCCGGGGCGATGCCCTTGGCGCCGATCTTCTCGATGCAACCGCGCACCACATCCTGCACTTCCGATTTGGTGTTGCCGCCGGGCATGCCCATCGACAGCGCCAGATCCGACAGGCCGATGAAGATCGCGTCGATGCCTTCCACCTCGAGAATCGCATCGAGATTGCCCACTGCCTCGATCGTCTCGAGCATCGCGATGATCGCCACGCCTTCGTTGGCGCGTGCCGCCTGATCGGGCCCGCCATGGAAGGTGTAGCCGCCCGCGCGCGTGGTGAACGCGGCGCTGCGTTTGCCGAGCGGCGGATACTTGCAGCGCTCGACGATGCGTCGCGCATCGTCGGCCGTGTTGACCGTGGGCACCTGCACGCCCGAGGCGCCGGCGTCGAGCACACGCTGCAACTCGCCTTCATTGCAGCGCACGATCGGGATGGTGCCGGCGCAACGCGCGGCGCGAATCAGATGCTCGGTGGTCTCGATCGACGCCGGCCCGTGTTCGTTGTCGATGATGACGAAATCGAACCCGGCATAGCCGCACATCTCGACCAGCGCCGGGCTGGGAAAGCCGATGAACGTTCCGGCGAGCGGTCGGCCGCTCTTGAGCAGCCCGCGAAGTCGTGTATCGACGGCAGACATGGCGCAGCTAGAACTGGCAGCCTTTGGCCTTGAGCGACTCGTCGACCCAGCGGCGGTCGGCCTTGCCCTCGGCGATGGCTTTGAGCGCCTGCTCTTCCTTGACCTTGATCGAACGCGCCGAGGCCAGCACCGCTTCGGCCTGCGACACCGGAACCGCCACGACGCCGTCTTCGTCGCCGACGATGATGTCGCCCGGGCTCACCACCATGCCGCCGATCGACACCGGCACGTTGATCTCACCCGGGCCGTTCTTGTACGGACCGCGATGGATCGCCGCGCGCGCGTAGATCGGATAGTGGCGCGAGGCGATTTCGCCCGCATCGCGAATCGCGCCGTCGATGATGAAGCCGGCCACGCCGCGCGCCTTGGCCGAGGTCGACATGATGTCGCCGATGATCGCCTGATCGATGTAGCCGCCGGCGTCGACCACGATCACGTCGCCAGGCTGGGCGATGTCGATTGCTTTGTGCACCATCAGGTTATCGCCGGCCGACACACGCACCGTCAGCGCGACGCCGACGAGCTTGCCGGGTTTGGTTCCGGCATCGCCTTCGCCGAACTTGTGCCACGGCCGGATCACGCTCGATGCACCCTGAATGCGGTTCATGCTGTCGGACAGGTGCGGCGTGACCTGCTGGCCGAGGCCGTCGACGAGGTTCTTGGGTGGACGCGGGGCGGCAGGAAGGATGCGAAAGCCCATGCTCATGGCTGCTCCAGTCGGGATGTCCCGATGTTGATTGCGGCGATGTTGAACGTTCGCGAGGATACCTGAGGTGCATCGCCTCGCGTGCACCACACCAGCGTGCACCGCAGTTCGGGAATTCAGCGCTCGACGATGACGATCTCGACACGGCGGTTCTGGGCGCGCTCCTGCGCACTGGTCGAGGTCGACAGCGGTTTGTCGGCGCCGAAGCCTTGCGACAGGACGCGCTCTTCGCTGATGCCGTTCATGATCAGCGACGCCTTGACCGAGGCGGCCCGATCTGCCGACAGCGCGCGGATCACGGCCGTGTCGCCGTCGCGATCGGTGTGGCCCTCGATGCGGATCTTCGCGTTCGGGAACGCATCGAGCACTTCGGTCAGCTGACGCAACTGCGCATCCGAACCAGGTGCCAGCATCGCGGTGTCGCGATCGAAGCTGATTTCGTCCATTACGAAGCGCTGCCCGGCACCGGCACCGGTGCCGGCGTCGCCCAGGGTGCTTGCCAGACTCGCGATGAAGCCGTTGCTGCGCACATTCAATTGCGCGCCGCCGGGTAACGTCACCGTGCTGAAGGCCGCGGCCGCGCCGAGCTTTGCCTCGTGCTGCACGCTGGGTACGCCGGTCGGGGCTGCCGGCACGCTTGCCGGCTCGGTGGCCGACTGTTTCGTGGGCGCCTGTGCAGGCGGCGTGGGTTCAGGGGCGCTGCGCTGGCCGGTGATGCGATAGCTGAGGATGATCAGCGCGACCACGGCCGCCACGATCACCACTGGTCCGAGCCACCAGTTGGAAATCGATTTGGTCGGATGAGGTTTGGGGTCGGAGGCCACTTCGTCGCTGAATATCGTCGGGCTCGGTATGGCCGGTCGCGTGATGGCCGGTGCGCTCTTATTCGCAGCCGCGCGTTCCGGTTCGCTCGAACGGAGGGTCAGGTCCGATTGTGCGAGCGGAGCCGACTCCGGCGCAATGGTTGACGACGCCAGCGATTCCTGCGTGGAGGCCGCTCGCGGGCGCGCGCCGTCGGACGGCAGGCGCGTTGCGTACGATTCCGGGGCCTCGAGATAAATCGGGTCACGGCAGGCGAAAATCGAGAACGGCCAGCGCGCGCTCGCCATATGACGCGCCGGGTCGAACGGCAACGGCATCGTCTTCTCGAAATCGAGTTCGTCTGCCGGGTCGGCGGGGACACGATCGGCGGGAGCCGACTCGGCGGTCGGAACTGCGGCGATCGGGGCCGTGATATCTACATTTGGCGACGGCGCGGCTTGCTGGAGAGCGTGTTCGGCTGCGGCGTGAGGCGGATCCGAATCGACAGGGCGACGCGCGGCATTGCCGAGCGCGGATGCGATCACGGGGTTGCGCGGCCAGGTCTGTTCGAGCTCGATCGCAGTGCTGATTCCGAGGTGCACTTCACGAACCGGCTCATCGTCCGAGTCTGGCGCGACGCTTTGCTCAGCTGTGGTGTCGGCGTTGGGAGCAGCGAGTTCTCCCGTCGAAGCGGTGATGGGCGGTCCTGGTTCCGCGATTTCGGTCGGCCGCATATTGACAGCAGACGCGGCCGTTGCGGCATCGAGCGCGGCTTTGCGGGCCGGATCCAGCCATTCGTCGAGCCGGCGCTGCGCATACACCGAGTTGCCGGCCGCCGCGCCGGCATTCAATGGCGATGCCGATGGCGGGGCTGCACTGGGGAGCGCGCCCTGCGCCATGCGCGCGTGCAGCAGATCGACGATCGACTTGCGCGAGCGTGGCGCGGAATCGCGGGGACGCGGCGCGGCATCGCTGCCTCTGGTGCTGGTGTCGCCCGAAGACTCGACCGCGCTATTGGATTTGCCGGTCGACGAGACTCCGGAAGGATCTTGCGCACCCGAGGGCGGAGTCGCCTGTTTCGCCGTGAATAGCGCGCGCGGATCATCGGACGCCAGCCAATCGAAGCCGGTGGCCTTGGCGACCTCGCGATCGAGCTCCATCTTGATCAGCATGCGCTCGAGCTGCAGCGCCTGGCGCATGCGCGCGCCGTCCCAGCCTTCCTCGCGTGCGTGATCGCGCAGCAGGCTGAAGCTCGCCATGATGCAGATCTCGAGCAGATGCGAGACCGGACGGGTTTCCAGCGTGCTCGAGGCAGCAATGGCTTCCACCACCGCATCTTCATGAGCACCAAAGAGCAGCTGCGAGAGGAACGTGGGCGCGCGTGCGCCAACGTGCGGCGCCCGTTCGACCAGCAGCTTGATCAGATCGTCGCCGCTCGGATCGGCCTTGCGTGCGCCGCGCAGGGTGGTCAGGAGGTCGTCGGCCTGATCGACGCTCGCGCATTGTTCGGCCACGCCCGCCATGATGGTGGGTGCGACCAGGCGCAGCGCCGCCTCGATGTTCGCCGCGGGCACGCCCAATGCCTCAGCCGCGCGCTTGCCCAGCCGCGATTGCAGCAGCGATTCAACGGTGTCGATCAGATCGCCCGACATGCGCAGCGTGTGGCGAGACGGTGTGCGGGAGCTGAGACGGTGTTGCCCGACTTGCCGGTTCCTTCATTCGATTGCTCGCCGGAGCCGCCGGATGCGCAAGCGAGAAGGCCGGCGCGGTGTGGCTCCGATTCAGACGGTGATTCGGCAGTGAACGCGGCGGCTATAGCGGCGAGAACGACGCCGATTTCGCCAGCCGATCTTCCTGCGCCATCAGGTACCCGGCTTCGCCGCTGAGCTGGCGATATTTTGCCCATGCGGGATCGGCATCCATCTTGCCGCGGCGCTCCTCGCGATCGGCCATCGAAGCGAATCCCCACACGTGAATGATCTGATTGAGCGGACCGACTTCGGTGGTTGCGAACAGGATGGGCTTGCCCAGGTACTTCTGCTGCGTCGGATAGGCGTGCTCTTCGTAGAGCTTGAGCCAGGCGTTGAGTTTGCCGGGGACGGTCGTATAGATGCGGATGTCGAAAATCATGCGGTCTCCCAGGGACAAGAGCGGCACGGTCTCACCGTGCGCGGGCCGCAGCGACCGGGCCGCTGCAATGGCGTGCGGCCTCGAGGCGAATCCGTGCGGACAGCGAGGATCTTCGCACGAATTCCGCGGCGATGGTCGTGTACGTCACGGGGATTCCCTACGTGATCTACGGTCGTCGCGATCATGACGCCCGGTCGCATCGATGCGCAGGATTCCTCGGCGACGGTCAAGCGGTGTCAGTGCGAAGCGGATTGGCACCAACTATCTGGCGAATCCGGTTTCAGTTGCGCCGCGGCGCGACCGATTCTCATTCTGCGTCGAAGAGCCTGCCGGCTGGGCGCGTCCATTCATTGCTCAACAAAGGCTCATCCATGAGCGAAGTCTCCCGGGAAGTGCCATCGCGGGTGCTGGCGATGTGCAGGGCGATCGATGAGGAATTCCTCGCGATCGTCGGGCCGTTCGGGGCCCTGGTGGTCGAGGAAGTGCGTGAGCAGTGGCTCGGACTGGGCAAGAAGGTCAACGCGACCCACGCGGCACAGTACCTGCAGTTGCTCGCCGATCAGATCCCCAATGAACAGCGCCGCCAGGGCTTCGTAACCAAATCGCTTCGCCACTTGCGCTGAGTCGGCGCTTCCAGAATAGGACCTTGTCATGTTGAAGACCCGCTCCATCGGTACCCAGTTCGCCCTGGTGTTTCTCACGGCGTTGGCGCTGCTTTGCGCGGCGTTCTACTGGATGCTCAATCAGGTCTACTACAGCCAGCTGAAGAGCCAGGCCGAGACCGTGGCCGACAACGTCGACGCGTTCGGCAGCTGGGTCGCCAAGTACGGCCGCGTGTGGGTGCGCGACAACGATGACAGCTATCTGGGCCATCTGAACCTGTACCTCAAGGAAGCGCAGGCACAGGACCAGAAGCCCGCCGGATCGAGCGTTACCGATCAGGTCGCGCTCAAGGAGGTGAGCTTTTTCTCCAAGAACCCGGCGCTCGCGCAGCGCGAATTCTCCGAGGTGATCGAGAAATCGCCGTCGAAAGCGAAATTCAAGCTGACCTCGCACAACTACATGAATCCCTCGAACAGGCCCGACGCATTCGAGGAGCGGGCCCTGAAAGTGGTGCGTGAGAGCAAGCAGGGTGAGTACATCGAGATGCTGCCCGGAACGTTCCGCTACGCGCGGACCGTCTATCACAAGGCGGCCTGCCTGTCGTGCCACGGTGATCCGCAGGGCGCGCCCAACGACGTGAAGGTGCGCTACGGCCTGGAGCGCGGTTTCGGCTTCAAGGAAGGCGATGTTGCCGGCGTAATCAGCGTGCGATTGCCGTTGCGCTCGTTCAGCGATGTCGCGCTCAGCGTGATCAAGCCCTGGCAGCTCGCGCTGATCCTGTTCGCGTTCTTGCTGTGTTTCGTGTTCATCCGCTACGCGATCGTGGCGCGCGTGCAGCGGCTGACCGTCGCCGCTGCCGCACTGTCGAAGGGGCAGGTGGCGGACTTGGGGTTGAAGGGCGTCCCGGCCAGTAGTAGCAACGAGATCCACCAGCTTGCCCACGCGCTGGATCGGCTCAAGGCGAGCATCGAGATCATCGCCGCACGGATGCGCGGCGGTCAGAAGCGCTGAGGCGCCGAAGCGCATCTCAAAGGACAGCGCATGCGTGCGCTGCAAGCCAGGCTCCCTCCCTTTCTAGCCGCGCAGCGGCGCGAGCAGAGGGAGGGCGGGGGGCGGGAGAGCGGCCCTAAATGGCGGGGGGCGGGAGAGCGTCCCTAGTGAATTTCCGGATCGGCCGTCGGCTCGGTGCCTTCCAGAAAATCGAAGTCGCAACCCTCGTTGGCCTGCGTAATGTGTTCGGAGTAGAGCGCGCCATAACCGCGCTTGAATCGCGGCGCCGGAGCGACCCACGCAGCGCGCCGGCGGGCCAGTTCGGCCTCGCTCACCTTCAGTTCGAGCTTGCGCGCGGGCACATCGAGTTCGATCAGATCGCCGGTCTGCACTAGAGCCAGCGGTCCACCGACCCACGATTCGGGCGACACGTGCAACACGCAGGCGCCGTAGCTGGTGCCGCTCATGCGCGCGTCGGACACCCTCAGCATGTCGCGCACGCCTTGCGCGAGCAGCTTCTTCGGAATCGGCAGCTGACCCCACTCCGGCATGCCCGGCGCGCCGCGCGGCCCGGCGTTCTGCAGCACGATGACCGACTTGGCGTCGATGTCGAGGTTCGGATCGTCGATCCGGGCGGCCATGTCGTTGTAGTCGCGAAATACCACGGCGCGACCGGTATGCCGGTGCAGATGCTTTTCCGCCGCCGCCGGCTTGATCACCGCACCATCGGGCGCGAGATTGCCGCGCAGCACCGCCAGACTGCCCGAGCCCACCAGCGGTTTGTCGAGCGGCCGGATCACCTCGTCGTTGTAGACGCCGACCCCGGCGATGTTCTCGCCCAGCGTCTTGCCATTGACGGTGCGTGCCTTCAAATCGAGCAGATGGCCGATGCGATTGAGCAGCGCGCGCAGGCCACCCGCGTAGTAGAAATCCTCCATCAGGAAGCGCCCGGCCGGACGAACGTCGGCGATCAGCGGCACGCGCTGCGAGAGTTCATCGAAGCGGTCGAGGGTGAGCGGCACCCCGGCGCGGCGCGCCATCGCGATCAGGTGTACGAGCGCATTGGTCGAGCCGCCCAACGCGAGCACGGCGGTGACGGCGTTGTCGAACGATGACGCGCCCAGCATCGCGCGCGGCGTGAGGTCGTCCCACACCATCTCGACGATGCGTTTGCCGGTCAGGGTCGCCATCTTGGCGTGATTGGAATCCGGCGCCGGGATCGAGGCCGCGCCCGGCAGCGTGAGGCCGAGGGCTTCGACGGCACTGGTCATCGTCGATGCCGTGCCCATCGTCATGCAATGGCCGGGTGAGCGCGCGATGCCGTCTTCGATCTCGTTCCATTCCTGCTCGCCGATATTGCCCGCGCGCAGCTCGGCCCAGTACTTCCAGGAGTCGGACCCCGAGCCGAGCGTGTTGCCGCGCCAGTTGCCGCGCAGCATCGGCCCGGCCGGCATGAAGATCGCCGGCAGTCCCATGCTGACCGCGCCCATCACCAGCGCGGGCGTGGTCTTGTCGCAACCGCCCATCAGCACCGCACCGTCAGCAGGATAGGAGCGGAGCAGTTCCTCGGTCTCCATCGCCAGCAGGTTGCGGTACATCATCGTCGTCGGCTTCTGGAACGGCTCGGACAAGGTGATCGCCGGCATCTCCACGGGGAATCCACCTGCTTGCCACACGCCGCGCTTAACCTCCTCGACGCGCTGCTTGAAGTGGGTATGGCAGGCGTTGATCTCGCTCCAGGTGTTGATGATCGCGATCACCGGTTTGCCGGCGTAGTCGCTGCGATCGAAGCCCATCTGCGCGGTGCGCGAGCGATGTCCGAAGGCGCGCAGATCTTTGGCGCCGTACCAGCGGTGGCTGCGAAGGTCTTCGGGTTTCTTGCGGGACATGAGCAGGTCTTTCGGGAGCGGATGGATGGAGCGGCGAATCAGGCCGATGCGCGCTGGATTGTTCGATGGCGTTCAGTGCCCCGCGTGGGGCGCGTCAGCACTTGGCGGCCTTGAGGCCGAATTCGCCGAATTCGGTCGCGATCGATTTGCGTATTGCCACGGCCGCGGCGATGTCGCCGTCGCCACCTGCGCAATCGCCTTGCAGCCGCCGTGTCACGCCGCGGCCGTACAGGCTCTCGGGGTGCTTGGCTTCGATGGTGAGCGCGGTGTCGTAATCGGCGCGCGCCCGATCGAGCGCACCCAGCTTCAAGTGCGTGAGCCCGCGGCTGTCGAGCGCCGGGAGGAACTTCGCGTCGAGCTTCAGCGCCGCATCACAGTCGGCCAGCGCCGGCTTCAACTCGCCCACGATCGAGCGATGCCAGCACCGTCCGTTCCAGTTCGCTGCGCGGTTGGGGTCGAGCCGGATTGCCTCGGAGAAATCGCGTATCGCCTTGGCGTGATCCTTCTTCTTGCCGTGGGCGACGCCGCGATTGGCGAAAGCCAGCGCGTAGCTGGGCAGCAGCGCGACCGAAGCGTCGTAAGCGCCGATGGCGTCGTCGTAGCGCTGCAGGCGCTCGAGCACCACGCCGCGGTCGTTGTGCAGCTTGGCGTCTTTTGCATCGAGCTTGATCCCCGCCTCGAGATCTTTGAGCGCGGCCGGGTGGTTGCCCATGTCCAGATGCAGATTGCCGCGCCGGTAGAACCCGGCCGTGAGCTTCGCGTCGAGCCGGATCGCCTCGTCGAAGTCCTGCATCGCGCGTGCTTGCTCGCCGCGCTTAGCGTATTCGATGCCCCGATCCAGGAATGCGCTGGCGGAGCGGGGATTAGCGAGGATGCGGCGATCGAACTCGCCCATGTCGGGCGCGGGCTTCGATGCGCCGGGGCGTTGTGCGTGCGCGGGCGGCGCGACCCACGGAATGGGTGCAAGAACGGTCAGCGCCAGGGCCAACACGATGGAACGCGACATGGTGGAACGCGACATGGAACGCAACACGGGAATCGACGGCATGAATGGGTTCTCCAGCGGCGCGATTCTGACGGCTTTGTATCGCGCCATGCAACGAATGGCGTACGCCGCGATGATCCGCGCCCACTAGAATAGGAGAAAGAAAGTACACGGCGTCAACACCACATGGCGCGACCAAAGCGAGAGACGAATCCGGCAGAGCACCTGAACCGCTCCGGGCTTGGCCTGCGCGGGATCAAGCTATTGGAGGGGCTCGAGCCCGCCGCGCTCGATGCGCTGGCGCGCGCATGCAATTGGCGCCATGCGCAGCAGGGGCAGCGCATCATTTCGCGTCAGGCCACCGATCGCGACATCTACATGATCATTCGCGGGCGCGTGCGTGCCACCGCGTTCTCGGCAGCAGGCCGGCAGGTGACGTTTCGTGATATCGCCGCCGGCGAAACATTCGGCGATCTCGCTGCGATCGATGGTCAGGCACGCTCGGCCGACGTGATGGCGCTGCAGCCGACCTTCCTTGCTTCACTCAGCCCCGATCTGTTCCGCAATCTGCTGCGCGAGTATCCGGCGCTCGCCGAGCGCGTGATGGTGCGGCTGGCGCGATCGGTGCGCGAACTGTCGGAAAGAGTGTTCGACCTGACGACGCTGGGCGTGCAGAACCGTGTGCACGCCGAACTGCTGTATCTGGCGCGCGAAGCCGGCGTGCAGGGCAATCGTGCGCGCATCGATCCGGCACCGAAGCAGGCCGACATCGCCAGTCAGGTGAGCACGTATCGCGAGCAGGTCACGCGCGAATTCTCAGCGATGACCCGCGACGGACTGATCAAGCGCGACGGCCGCGCGCTCCTCGTGCTGGATGTCGCGCGCCTGGCCCGGCTGGTGGACGAGGTGCGGCGCTCTGCCTAGCTGAGGCGCCGTGCGGCGGTGCGAAGGGCGGGTTATCCGCCTTGGAAGATCTCCACCTGCACTTGCGGCAGGCGGCCGAGTCGCTCCGAGCCGTGGCTTTGCGCGTCGTCGAATTCGTCGTAGTCGGGCTTGGCGATGATGCCCAGATTCTGCGCGACCACGACTGCTTGCAGACGCGTCGCCACGCCGAGCGACCGAAGCACACTGCTCACGTGGACCTTGACCGTGGCACCCGAAATGCCGAGGCGGCGGCTGATCACCTTGTTCGGCATGCCCTTGCAGAGCAGGTCGAGAACCTCGATTTGCCGATCGGTGAGGCGGATCGGGCGCTGTTCGGCGAGGATTTCGGGATCGGCGAGCACTTGGAAGTGAGTGACGTTGCCCATTTCGGGTTCTCCTTTGGAACTAGTGCCGGGGTGTAGCCCTAGTGGCCAACGGTATCGACTCACCTGTACTTTTAATGTGCGTGTGCGCACCTGGAATCGCGGGATTCCGGGGCGAATTGTCAGGAGATGCAGCGCGTTTCGATTGATTGATCGCGTCGCGCGTCTCTCGATTTGCGAGCGATAATCACGGCACTGAATCGAATGGCTGAGCACCAAGCGTCCTGGACACAGGTTCCAATCTTGCGCTGGACGTTGCAGCTACTCGAATTGGCCAGGTCACACACCACCCGCTCATGAAGACCGCCACGCAGCCACCCGTTCCGCCGGTGCCCAACGACGCACCGCAACGCGTGGTCCGCACGCTGCTCGTCGCCGACATGGTCGAGTCGGTGCGGCTGATGGAGACCGATGAGGACGATCTCGTCGAGCGCTGGGAGCGGCTGGCCCTGACGGTGGTGAACGACGTGCTGCCGATCCACCGCGGCCGGTTCGTGAAGAGCCTGGGCGACGGGCTACTGCTCGATTTCGCCAGCGTTCCCTCGGCGCTGGCGACCGCCTTCGCGATCCAGGCCCACTGCGCGCAGGCCAACACCGACGTATCGCCCGACCGGGCGCTGAATCTGCGCATGAGCATGCACACCGCCGAGGTGATCTCGGGTGAGCTCGACGTGTACGGGCGTGGTGTGAATCTGGCGATCCGGCTGACCTCGCTTGCCGGGCCCGGCCAACTGGTCGCCTCGGCCGAGGTGCGCGATCGACTGACCCCGTCGCTCGATGCCGAATTCGAGGATCTGGGCGAGTGCTACCTGAAGCACGTGCGCTTGCCGGTGCGTGCCTATCGGGTGCATCCCCCGGGGCCGCGCCCGCGCATTGCCATCGCCGATGGTCCGGAAGCACCGGCGCTGCGACCGACGATCGCGGTGATTCCGTTTTCGACCCTGTCGCGCGCTTCCGAAGATTTTCTGGTGGGCGAGATCATCGCCGAGGAGATCATCGCGTCGCTCTCGCGCGCGCCCGAACTCGACGTGATCTCCCGGCTTTCGACCACCGCGCTGCGCGATCGCGCCGGCGCGCTCAATGATGCGTACCACTATCTGAACGCGACCTACGTGCTCTCGGGGTCGTATCGGATCGTCGCCGGTCAGCTAAATGTGGTTTCCGAACTGGCCGAAGCACGCTCCGGGCGGGTGGTCTGGTCGGAGACCTACAAGGCACCGGTCGCGCACTTTCTGCAGGACGACGAAGTGCTCATCGCTCCGATCGTGCAGGCGGTTGCGGCGGCGGTCAGCGCGCACGAGATCCGTCGGGCGCTGGTTCAGCCGTTGCCGACGCTGGAATGCTCGACACTGCAGATGGGGGCCGTAGCGTTGATGCATCGCGGCGGTGCGCAGGACTTCGAACGTTCTCGCGCGATGCTCGAATCGGTGATCGAGCGTGCGCGCATGGTCGCCACGCCGTACGCGTGGCTCGCCAAGTGGCATGTGCTCGGCTTCAACCGCGGCTGGTCGCTCGATCAGAAGCGCGCCGGACAGCTCGCGCGCGACTGCACCAAACGCGCGCTCGACCTCGATCCGAATTGCGGCCTGGCGCTGGTGGTCGACGGTTTCATCCATACCAACCTGTTGCGCGAATTGGACGTCGCTGCGCAACGCTACGATCGCGCGATCGATATCAATCCCAGCGATTCACTGGCCTGGCTGCTCAAGGGCATGCTGTTCGCGTTTCAGGGTGATGGACGCCTGGCGGTGGAGCACACCGAGCGCGCCCTGCGGCTGTCGCCGCTCGATCCATTGCGGTACTTCTATGAATCGCTTGCGGCGTCGGCTGCCGCGGCAGCAGGCGAGTACGATCGAGCGATTGAACTCGCGCAGCGTTCGTTGCGTGCCAACCGCATGCATACCTCGACGCTGCGAGCCCTTGCGATCGCGCAGTCGTTCTCCGGCCGACTGGACGAAGCCCGGCGCACGATCGATGAGATCCTCGCGATCGAGCCCACACTCACGGTTCGAAAGTATGTGGAGCGCTCACCGGCCACCCCGGCCGGCCTGGGCTCGAAATGGGGCGAGGCTTTGCGTCTGGCGGGACTGCCCGAGTAAGCTCGCGCGTTTTCGCCACGCCGACGCTTCGCTCAGCGCGTTCGATCATCGAGCGTCGTTGGCTCACACCGTGAAAGCATCCACCAGAATCTGTGGCTTGATCAGCGGCGCTGCGCTCATGGCAGCCGTGGCCGCGCAATCGGCTTTCGCACAGCCGAAGCTGATCGTGCGCGCAGTCACGCAGCTCAGCCCGACCTTGCCGCAGTACACGCAGATCGACGTGCCGCTGCTGCGCGACGCGTTCAATCGTGAAAACGCCGGCCGGATCGAGGTCAATCTGAAGAGCTATCCGGAGGCGGGCATCCAGCCTGGCGACGCGTTGCGCCTGCTCCGATCGGGGCAGTTCGACATCGTCGCCGTGCCGCTGGCGAGCGCCGCGGGCGACGTGCCGCTGCTCGACGGGTTCGATCTGCCCGGCGCGCATCGGTCGATGCAGGACGTGCGCCTATCCGCTCGTGAACTCACGCCGGCGGCCAATCGTGATCTCGAACGCTTGGGATTGCGGCTCGTGGCCACCAGTCCGTTTCCGGCACAGGTGTTCTTCTGCCGCCGCGCCATCGCGGGCCTGGACGATCTGCGGCTGCTCAAGATTCGCATTGCCGGGCCTGCCCAGACCCGGTTCGTGGAGGCGATCGGCGCGCAGCCGGTGGCCATTTCGATCGGCGAGGTCTACAGCGCGCTGGAACGCGGCACGGTCGATTGCGCCATCAGCGGCGCCGGCATCGCCAACGCGCAGCGCTGGAACGAAGTGACCACGCATATGTACACGCTGGTCTCGTCGTTCGCGATCATGGGCTATCTGACCAATCTCAAGTGGTGGACCGGACTGGAGCCGGCGACGCAGGCGGTGTTGAGTGCAGCGCTCGCGCGCGTCGAGGCCGCGCAGTGGGACGTCGGTCAGGCGCTGAACGATGATGGCATCCAGTGCAACGTCGGCAATGCCGTCGGTTGCAAGGTGTTCACGCTCGTGCGCACGCGGCCGATGCAATGGGTCCAGCCGACCGAGCGCGATTACAGCCGCGTCCGCGAAATCTTCGCCCGCACGGTGCTGCCCGAATGGGTGGAGCGCTGCGGCCTGCGCTGCGCCAACGACTACAACATGGCGGTGGCGCCGATCTCGGGCGTGCGATTCGAGGTGCGCTGAACGCGCGTCGGCACCGCTCGAGCGCCAGGCTCCGTTACTCGGCGATAACCCGCGCGCGCTTGCGTACGCTGACTGCGTATTGCCCGGTCTCGTGTGCGTCGCGCACCGGCTCGGTGCTGCGGACGGTTCTGCGAAAGCCGTTCCAGGCCGCCTCATCGAGACCGCCAACGCCGCTCTCGTCGGGGGCCAGGCCTTCGACCTCACCGTAGTTGGTCAGCGCCTCGCCGTAGCAGCTTCGATGGATCGGCTGCAGCTGCATCAACGGCTTCATCTGCGGGATCTCGATCACCGTGTCGGTGGCGTGCAGGCGAATGTTGATGAACAGCGGGCAGGGCTGGAACCGGTCGGTCTCGACGACGCCCTCGAAGCAGCTGAAGGCGCGCGTGTGGGCGATGTTGGCGGGTGGGCGTACGAGCACGCTCCAATCCTCGGCGGTACTCACCAGCAAGCCTGACCAGATCTGCACGACTCCCGGCACGAACAGCGGCGAGATGTAGGGCGGTGCGCGACCTTGCAGATCTTCGGGGCAGTGTTCGTCCCAGTATTCGACGAACCCGGGCAGATACGTCGCGCGCAACACCTGCCATTCACGATCGACTTCAATGAATGCTTCGGCGCCGTTCCACTTCAGGCGGATATCGGTGGGCGGGAAGATGTACCACCCGAACGCCGAAGCGGTGCAGAGCGCTTCGCAGTACTGATGCGCAGCGGCCGGAATCGAGCCGAGCGCGGACCGATCGGCTCGCATCGGCGGAATCGCGTCGCTGTAAATGCGATGAAACGTGACGATGCGTTTGGACAGGTCGCGGGCGTTCATGGCGAAACTCGCTGCTGGGAGAGGCTGCGGGAGGCGCGCGGCCTCCCGTTCAGCTCGAAGCGCTTGCGTTGCGGTGAACGCTCGCGCTGGTTGCTGCGCTGGTTACTTCGAGACGCGCCGCAGGTGTGCGCGAAGTGCCGGCGCGATCATCCCGCCGCCCAACTGGCTCTTCGATTTCTGCACGTGCTTGGTCACGCTGGGGGCGATCATGCCGCCACCGAGTTGCGACTTGGCCTTCTTCGCCTGCTGCACGTGCTTGACGACTTTCGGGGAGATCATGCCGCCGCCCATCTGCGATTTTGCTTTCGATGCGTTCTTCAGATGCGCCACGATCTTGGGAGAAATCATTCCGCCGCCGAATTGCAAGCGTGCTTGTTTCATTGTGAGTGTCCTTTCGTCGCTATGCATTGAGTGCTGGAAAAACGGGAGAGGTTGTTCGGACTCGAACAACGCGACGAATGCTGTTGCCCGCGCATCGCTTCAACAATCGATCGGGGGCGTTAGACGCAGCACTTAACGCCCGCGCAGTAACTCGATCGCATAAGCGCAATGCATGACGCGAAGCGATGCCGCGAGTGCCCCGCGCGGCTCGCAAAGCGCATGGCCGAAAAGGTTCGCGTGACTCCGCACCGCTCGTAGGTCCTGCGCGCGCTCTGGTCGGTTCTTGCCCTACATCCTCCGGACAGTCGGCTGCGGCGCGTCGATCCGGCACACTCGCGCTACACGCCTACCGCTCCCTAATGCGATCGATCACCATCCCCGATTCCCAACGGGGGCCCGTCCGCACGCCCGGCAACACTGGGGCAGCTTCGTCTCCACTCGTGGACGCGCACTCGCACCTGATCCACAGCGAGCGACGGACCGCGCTGGCGACGAACGCGCTATTCCTGCTTCTCTTTCTCGGCCTGCTTTGGGGCAGCTCGTACTCGCTGATCATGTACGTATCGGCGTCGATCCCGCCGATCACGCTCAATGCCGTGCGTGTCTCGCTTGCAGCGCTGGTGCTGGCTGCTTACGCGCGTGCGCAGGGCCATAGCTTTCCGAGCGATGGCGCGACCTGGCGCTGGTTCGTTGCCCAGGGCACGATCAATCCGGGGATTGCCTGGGTGCTGCTCACGTGGGCCCAGCAGTACATCGGCGGCGGGGTGACCGCGATCATCAACACGATGTCGCCGTTGTTCGCCGTGGTGATCACCCTGCTCATCACGCGCGACGAGCGCTTCACTGCGACGAAGCTGGGCGGCATCGTCATCGGATTCCTCGGGGTGGTCGTGCTGATGCTGCCCAGCGTCAAAGCAGGGTCGGGTGAGCAACTCCTCGCGATCGGTGCCGCGGTGCTCGGCACCATCGGATTTGCCGCGGCCGCCACCATCGGGCGTCAACTCTCCCGTCTGGCGCCGAGCGTGCTCGCAGCCGGGGCGCTTTCAGGGGCGAGCTTCGTGCTGGTGCCTGCCAGCCTGATCATCGACAAGCCCTGGACGCTGACTCCTGACTTCTCCACGATCGCCGTGCTCCTGTTTCTCACGCTGGTGTCGACGGCATTCGCGTTCGTCATCTACTTCCGGCTGCTGAAGACGATCGGCTCGGCCGGGACGTTGAGCGTGGGCTACGTGCGCGTCGCGGTGGCGGTGGTGCTGGGCGCCATCTTCTACGCCGAGCCGATCACGCTGGCCGTGGTGCTCGGGCTGGCGTGCGTAGTGGTTGGGGTGATCGCCGTCACCCGCAAGCCGGTGTTGGCCGGATAGAAACGCTGGCTGCTGGAGCCGCGCGGCCAACCTCTGGGCTCGGCACCTTCACCCGGCCAGCGCTTACCCTCGGTGGCGTAACGCCACCTGTCCAATGCAAGCTGGCTACAATGGTCGCTCCTTCTGTGGGGGAGGGGCGGATCAATGCCAACAGTCGAAGGCGCATCAATGGTCGGGCTGCGCGGAGTGCGCCTGCTCGCCGGACTCTCGGACGAGGAGCTGCAGCGGATCGCGAGCTTCTGCAGCTGGAAGGTCCATAAGCCCAACGCGAAATTTCCGATCGTCTCGCGCGACGCTGCCGACACCGACGTGTACTTCCTGGTATCGGGCAAGGTGCGGGTGGAGATTCACACCGATGCCGCCAGCGACGACGAGGAGGGCAAAGCCCGACGCGCGCGCGGCGTCATCCTCCGAGAACTGAGTGCCGGCGCTTACTTTGGCGAACTGGCCGCCATCGACGGCAAGCGGCGCTCGGCGGACATCTTCGCGATCGAGGAGTCGATGGTCTACCGGCTCTCGGCCGAGTCATTCCTGCGGCTGGTCGACGAGATCGCTGCGCTGCGGCGAAACCTCCTGAGCACGCTGGTGGTCATGGTTCGCGACCTGACCCAGCGCGTCTTCGACTTCGGCACCTTGCGCGTACTGGAACGCCTGCGTGGATACGTGCTGCAATTAGCTGAGGAGCGGGGCATCCAGGGCAATCGGGCCCGCATCGACCCGCTGCCCTCCCATGGCGACATCGCCAGCCGCATCGGCACCTCGCGCGAGGAGGTCACGCGGGGCTTCCGTCAGCTTAAGGATGACGGCCTGATTGCCACGCTCGACACCCACGCGATCGAGGTGCTGGACGTTGCCCGGCTGCGAGAGCTGGTGCATCCGGGCAACGGCAGGGGTTAGGCGCGCGGGTAGGCTCGAGCGCAGCAAGACCAACCTCCTAGACCCGTCACTCCGCGCTCGCAACCTGCGCGAAAGGCATCACCCGGGCCGAGGCCGGGGCCGGGGCCGGCGTGAGCCCCTGAGGCGTCGATACCATGGGGATCGGGTCGCGACTCCGCCGGCCACCGTCATCGTCGTCCAGCGACGGATCGATCACCACCAGCCCCTGCTTTTGCGCCTCGATCACCGCCTGCAGCCGTGACGTCACCTTCAGCATGCGTAGGATGCAACTCACGTGCACCTTCACCGTGGCGCTGGCGATCCCCAGCTTGCGGCCGATCACCTTGTTGGGCTCGCCGGTGCACAGCAGCCGCAGCACGTCGAGCTGACGCGGGGTGAGGTGGACAGTCGGAGCGGAGAGAGGGGCGCCGGAGAGATCGGGTCCGGGGCTCTGGAAGAACAGGACGTTGGTCATGGGAGTCTCCTTTTTTTATCGAGTGCTTGATGCAGAAGGCAGATGAAAGGGGCCGGTCGCCCGGAAACATCATGAGAACTGGACGCTTATTGCATTGCGGGATGTGCTGCCCTCGCCGGTGCGATCCGGCCCGGAGTCAGGCCGCGGACCAGGCATGACGAGCGTGGCCAGCGACGGCAGTCGATCGACTGCCCAGACGCGCCCGGTGAAATCCGGCGCGACTTCCCGCTTGGGTAACGCAGGCGTCATCGGCTGTAAGCGAACCGCTGACGCTGAAGCTTGGTACGTCTCAAGTTGGTAGGCCCCCAGTCGACCCTCTCCGTGGTCGGCACTGTGCGAGGCAGCGCGCACGCCTACGCTGAGCGCGGCGCTGCTGGCGGCAAGGAAGAGGATGAGGGGGGAAAAGCGGGAAGCTCCTTTGGGGTGCATGGCTCACGGGTCCTTTGTGGGATCGAGGGGCGGTTCATGGGGAACCGTGAGTGGGATTGGAGCGCAGGGCGGAAACTCGCCCGGTGCGCATTCGCACCGCCACGCGAGGATTCCAAGCTGTCCGGCTCCGCAGCTAGACTTCGTGTACTCAGGCGACCAACCGGTCGCAGCCAAACACGCGTTCTTAAAGCGCGGGAAACGGGTCGGCAGCATTGCTGAACCAATTGCCGAAATGGAAGCGAACCGGTTGTTGTTCAGAAGGAGCGTCAATTGAAAGGTGTGGGGGAGTGGCTCGAGGAACTTGGCCTCGGCCGTTACACCGAACTATTTGCAGCCCACGATATTGATTTCGACAAGCTGCCGTACCTGAATCCCGATCTGCTGCGAGAACTTGGCCTCCCGATTGGCCCACGAGCGAAGCTGCTCACAGCCATTGAATCATTGCGCGTGTCGATTTCCCCCTCGGGCCTTACGGCAGCAGCGAAGCGTGCCCCCGACATCGCTCCCCGACCCGAGCATCTTGAGCGCAGGCAGATCACCGTTCTTTTTTGCGACCTAGTCGACTCAACGGGCCTGTCACGACGGCTGGAACCTGAAGACTATCGAGCGACAATTCGCCAATTTCAGGAGGTCTGCAGCTCCGCAATCGCGGAGCAGCACGGGCATGTCGAGCAATATCTAGGTGATGGAATCGTCGCGTACTTCGGTTGGCCAGCAGCCGAAGAGGTCGCCGCGGAGCAGGCGACTTTCGCGGGAATCGCGATAGCGAGCAGAGTGAAAAACATTGAAGGGCCCGAGCCACTTGCGGTTCGTGTGGGCATCAGCACGGGTCTAGTTGTAATCGGCGAACCAGCCCGAGGAAACCCATCCGTACCGTCGGGCGCAGTCGGTGAAACGCCGAACCTAGCGAGGCGCGTTCAAGAACTGGCGTCACCCGATATCGTGCTTGTATCTAGCGCCACCCAAGAGCTTATTCAATCGACCTTCGAGCTCGAGGACTTGGGGGTGCACGAGCTACGTGGCATTCCGACTAACGTACGCGTCTATCGCGTAGTCGGCGCACTCACCAACGCAAGTCGTTTCCTAGCGGCCAAGTCCCGTCGACTCTCCCCGCTTGTCGATCGGCAAGCGGAACTCGCGCTACTAGAACAACGCTGGCGTGATGCGATCGATGGCGAGGGTCAGGCGGTGTATGTGGCGGGCGTTCCTGGAATTGGAAAGTCGCGAATCGTCCACGAGCTGGAGCAACGCATCAAGTCGCAAGCGCGCTTCACCCTTCGCTTTCAATGCTCACCTCATTACGTCCAAAGCGCGTTCTATCCTGCGATCAGTGAGTTGCAGCGACTGACGGGACTAACGCCAAACAAACCACTTGGATTCACGCTCGCACGCGTCAAGGATCTCCTTTCATTCGAAGGCGCTGTGGCCGAGCACACGCTTGCCAGTATCGCAAAGCTGCTTTCGGCTGACGCTCGGCTGCAGGCCGAGGAAGGCTTGTCGACCGCAGGGCAGGTTAAGGAGCAAATCATCGAGGCGCTCCTCGAAGTCATGGTCGCCTTGGCACGGCAAGGGCCAACTTATTGCGTGGTTGAGGACGTGCAATGGATCGACGCCTCATCGCAGGAACTTCTTGATAGGGTTGTCGAGCGAATCTCAGGAATGCGCTTCTTCCTGGTGATCACGCATCGCCCCGAGTACAAGCCGAATCTGGCAATCTCCGGCAGCGCGACAGCTTTGACGATCTCGCGCTTAGCGCGGCGAGACGCAACGGAACTCGCGCGCCTAGTACTTCATGAAGAACTCGCGCTCGACTCGATTGTTGAGAAGATCGTCGAACGATCCGATGCCATTCCACTCTACGTCGAGGAACTCGCCCGCGGGGCGGTCGAGTCGCGTGGCCGAAATCACTCAAGCCAACCAGGCACCTCCGATGCATCCGCTGCGGCCCGCGCCGTGCCGGAATCACTACGCGACTCATTGGTTTCGCGATTGGATCGTGTCCCCAAGGGACGCCAGATAGCGCAAGTCGCGGCAGTCATCGGCCGCGAATTCACTTACGCGCTGCTGAAGGAAGTCGTTGCCTTGGACGCCAATGAACTTGAAGTCGGAGTCGACTATCTCCGCATGAACGACGTGATCCAGCCGTCGGGCGCACAAGATCGACTTGCCTTTAAACACGCGCTGCTTCGAGACGCCGCTTACGAAACACTCGTCAGGTCTGCTAGGCAAGAAATCCATCGTCGCGTCGCCATGGCGCTACGAGCCCAATCCCAGGATGGCCAACTGACCCATCCCGAGGTCGTGGCCTATCACCTAAGCGAGGCAGGACATGCAACCGAGGCAGCCTCCTTCTGGATTGCAGGAGCCAGGCTCGCACGAGCCCGCTCTGCAAATATCGAAGCCATCGCCCAGTTGGACAGTGCTATTGAGCAGATCACCTTGATTGATGCAGGTGACGAGCGATCGTCTCTTGAGTTGCAGATTCAATTGTTGCTTGGGCTTTCCTGCATTTCCGCGCTCGGATATTCGTCGCCCAGAACAAAAGCCGCGTTCCAGCGGGCCGAGGTGCTCAGCAAAGAGCTGGGTGACGCAAACTCGAACTTCCAGGCGACATTCGGACTCTGGGGCCACCATTGGATGGTTGCCAATCATCCGCGCGCGCTGGAACTCGCGAATTTGATGGTGATGCGAGATTTAGGGGCAGGTCCCACTGAGTCCGCTTGTGTCGGGCATCGTTCTCTGGGATGTACCTTGTTCACGCAAGGGGAGTTCAGGCGCGCGAGGACCGAACTGGAAGAGGCGCTGCGAATCGGTCGAGAGCTTCATCAACATGCAGAAGGCGCTCGATATGCAGTGGATCCAAGAATTGCCGCCCAGCTGATTCTTGTCTGGAATGACTGGATCCTCGGTTACCCAGATAGAGGGCTTGAAAACGTTGGCGAGGCGCTTCGGCGCGCAGTCGCGAGTTCAGATCCGTACAGTATAGCGTTTGCGCACTACGTAAGGTCCGCAGTGCACTTTCTTCGCGGTGAGGCGCCAGAAGCTCTCAAAAGCGCGGAAACGAGCTATTCCATTTCTAACGAATAGCGAATAAGCCTGTATGGCCTGTACTCAAAATTCGGACGTGGATGCGCGGTGTTGCTTTTGGAAGACGTACCTTCTGCCTTAATGGACATCGAAGCCGGAATTCAGCAAGCAGCCACAAACGGACTCGGCTACATGCGAGCGTTTATGTACGCGATCGAAGCGGAAGCACACATGCGCAAGGGCGACAGAGTTAGCGCGCTAGTGTCCGTCAGAAACGGATTTGCCCACGTCGGTGAGATCCCCGGGCGTGCCTGGGAATCGGAACTCCATCGAATACATGGAGTTTTAGTCTCCGCACAACCAGAAACCTATACAGACGCTTTAATCAGCTTGGATCGCGCCCTAGGTGTGGCCCAAAGCCAAGGCGCGAGATCGCTTGAATTGCGTGCGCAATCGGCGTATCTATCTGTCATGATTGCCAGCCGCGACCCGAACTGGCAAAACGCGAAGAGGCGGCTAGAGGAGATCCTCGGGTGGTTCAGCGAAGGGTTTGCAACTTCAGATCTGAGGAACGCAAGGGCTCTGCTTGACCGATCATCTTGAATTCGAGACTTTCATACGCCCTTGGTATAGTGGAGACAGTTCCGTGGATTTGATGTAATCGCGTCTACGCAGCAGAAAGAGACCCGTCGCGACTTGATAGACGGGCGTCAGAAGCTCAAGGGAAGGGGACCCAGGTGAGCATTGAGAAGAAGGCCCTTGTGGGGAGTGCCACCGTTCGTCTCGCGAACGGACAAGTGCTGGTTGCAATCGCAGATGGGCGGAGTTGGCTTCTCGATCCGTCCACGCCGCAGCCTCTCCCGTTGCCCTTCAGCGACGTCGCGCAAGCACGAAGGACCGTTGTTGCCGGGCTTGTCGAGGGAGCCGTCCTCGCCGGACTGCGAGGGCGGCGGGAGACTGGACCCACGCCATATACCCTTGATCGCTATATTCGTTGGCTGGCGGGAAACTTCGTCTTCGCCGGGCAAACCCCGGTGCTGCTGAGAATGGCAGCCAATGGGTTGCGAAAACTCGGCAAACATCGGCTCTCGGACCTTGCCGATAGAAAGGCCGTCGAGGAATCGGGGCACGCGGAGCTTGCTCGGAAAGATCTTCAGGCTCTAGGGGTCAAGTCGCACGCAGAGGTGTCCACACTCGTGCCGCCGAGTGCTCATGCGTTCGTCGATGCACTTCGTCGGCTTTCTTGCGCTGAAAATCCCGTAGGCGTCTTCGGCCTGAGCTATACCCTCGAACGCTTGGCACTGTTACGGGATCAGGCGTTCGTTCGAGAAGTAGACGGATTCATTCCGCACGGAATCAAGGCGAGGCGGTTTTTGAGAGTTCACAGTGCGCAGGGAAGTGATTTTGCTCATGTGAGTCAGTTGCTAGGTGAATTTGATTTGCTCGAAGAACACGACATTCAAGTCATTGTTCAAGCAATTTGGGACTCAGCTTCTGAGCTCACTGTGTAGAGACACGTGTGATGAATTGAGTCTTTGAGGTACAAGTAAGCAGTAGGATGTTTCCGATCGATTTGCGCCTAGAGATTGTTGAAGATTATTTAGAGGACGCGAAGCTTTTCTAATCAAGCGAAATAGGAGTAACAGATGGGAATAAGCAAGAAAGGGACATATGATCCGGCCAAACTCTATGAGCTCTTAGAGAACTACTGGGATACTGCGAAAATTGGCCGCGCGGGAGTGAGTCTAAAGGCTGAAATCATGCGGTTGTCGGACGAGAATAAAGCCGAGACGCCACCAAGCAGCGCAACTCTGCCACCAAGCAGCGCAACTCTGAAGGCCACGCTTACGGGGAACGGGGTAACGATCGAGGAAGATAATATCTGCGTATTTGACGTTGAAACTACGAAAGCGCTTTATTTTCGCCCAAGCGGGGTGTCCGGAATTCCTTTCGGACAAAACGAGGAATTCTATGTACTTGTTTTTCCTCCCAAACCAAAGGGAAATTCTAAATGGGGTTCTAAGAATCATGATTATGATCAGGGAAAGTTAGACGGTTACACAGAAGAGCAAGCATGGATGGCTGCCTACTACCACGCGCATGTGGACAGTTACGGAATGTAGCTGGCGTTTCGATCGCTGTTCGCGGAGAGGACCTCAGGAGACGGTCAAGATGGAAGCTCTTTTCGACCTTGAGGCACCGCTTGGTACGGGAGATCTTAGGGGGAAATATCGGGCTGCGCTGGAGGATCTCCAAGGAAATGTCTTGAAATCGCACGGCCGTGATCACGTCGCGCTCGTTTTCGTGAAACTTGATTCGACGCAAATCAAAGCGGCTAGGTCTTGGCTGGCTGGACCGTTGAAAGGGCGTCTGACTTCGGCGGCTGAGCAGCTTGATCAGATAGTTGAGGCTCGGCTGACCGGCCGAAGAGGGGGTGCGTTTTGGGCAGTACTCATTTCGGCACCGGGTTATCGCGTGTTGGGGAGGAATCTGGAGGGATTTGAGAAAGCCTTCCAGGAAGGGATGGCGGAACGGGAACTAGGGGATCCGATTCGCGAGAAGTGGGAAGATGCTTATAGAGTTCAGTGTCACGCAATGATACTGATTGCGGATGAATCGCGGGCGAACGTGTATTTCTTGGCCAGGGCGCTTGAGGCCGAGGTGTCCGAGTTCGCCAAAGTCATACATATCGAGTTCGGTGGTCAGTTGCGCAACGGAGATGGTGACGGGATCGAGCACTTCGGGTATGTGGATGGCCGCAGCCAGCCCATAATGATTGAGGAAGACTTGCGCAGTGAAAGTGACGGAATTTTCGTATGGAATCCTAGTGCCGGGCCGTCTTTAGTTCTTGTCAGGGATCCGTTTGGAGACGAAGGAGCTTCCGGTAGCTATTTCGTTTTTCGAAAGCTCGAGCAGGACGTGTCTGGATTTAAAGATCATGAGCTCGCGCTTGCCAATGCACTTGGCTTGACCGATGAAGAGGAGCGCGAGATTGCAGGGGCGCTGGTTGTTGGTCGTTTCGAGGACGGGACGCCGATCGCTCTATCGAATCACCCGACGATTTCGGTAAGTGTCGGACGACGCGGTGGAGTGGTTCCGAACAACTTTGACTATCGAGCGGATGCGCAGGGTTTCAAATGCCCCCTGCATGCTCACATACGCAAAATGAACAGCCGTGGTTCCGGGGTTCTGGACGCGGAGGAGCAGAAGAGTCGCCGGATGGCGCGGCGGGGGATAACGTATGGTAAGCGTGAGGTCGGGCCTTCCGGTGAGCTGGTCGACAGACCAAAGGGGGGCGTAGGGTTGTTGTTCATGTCTTATCAGTCGAGTATCGAGGGGCAGTTCGAGTTCATACAAAAGAACTGGGCAAACGCGAGTGACAAACCTGAAGGAGGGAGCGGTATAGATCCCCTAATTGGGCAAACGAACGGCGAGAACCTTTCGCGGTGGCCCAAGAGATGGGGCAGGGCCGAATGCGGTTCAGTTTCTTTCCAATTCGAGCGATTCGTGACCTTGAAGGGCGGGGAGTACTTCTTTGCGCCGAGTATTTCGTCGTTGGGTAAACTGTAAGGTGTCGTGTGGATTGGGTCCTGAGTGGGTCCGCGGTGCTGTTTAAGCCTGTTGGCGAGTCTTTCATCTGATGACCCCCTTCACCTTCACTGGCCTCCCCTACCGGGTCGTCTTCGGCGACGGCGCGCTATCCCACCTCGACCGCGAAATCTCGCTACTCGGCGCCACTCGCGCCCTGGTCCTCTCCACGCCGGATCAAAAGGCCCAAGCCGCTGACATAGCCAGCCGCCTGGGCGCCAAGTGCGCCGGAGTGTTCGACAAGGCGATGATGCACGTGCCGATCGAGATCGCGCGTGAGGCGCGGGCGCTGGCCAAGTCGCTCGGGGCCGACTGCGCGGTGACGATCGGTGGCGGCTCGACCACTGGTCTGGGTAAGGCGATCGCGCTTGAGTCGTCGCTGCCGATCATCTCGATTCCGACAACGTATGCGGGCTCCGAGGTGACGCCGATCTGGGGGATCACCGAGGGTGGGGTGAAGAAGACCGGGCGTGACGCGAAGGTGCTGCCGAAGGTGGTGATCTACGATCCGGCGCTGACCTTGTCGCTACCCGCTGACCTGTCAGCCACGAGCGGGATGAATGCGATCGCGCACGCGGTCGAGGGGCTTTACGCGCAGGATTCGAATCCGATCATGGCGCTGGTGGCCGAGGAGGGGATTCGCGCGCTTGCTGTTGGCCTGCCGAAGGTGGTGAAGGGGGTGGGCGGCTCGGCTTACGCGCCGAACAATCCCGAGTTGCTCGAAGCGCGCAGCAACTGCCTCTATGGCGCGTGGCTATGTGGGACGGTGCTGGGGTCGGTCGGCATGGCGCTGCATCACAAGCTCTGTCACACGCTTGGAGGCACTTGGAATCTACCGCACGCCGAAACGCACACGGTCGTGTTGCCGCACGCCACGGCGTTCAATGCGTCGGCGGCGCCCGAGGCGATGCAGCGTGCCGCTCGCGCGCTCGGCGCTTCGAACGCGGCGCAAGGGTTGTTCGATCTGGCCAAGTCGCTCGGGGCACCGACCTCGCTCAAGGAGCTCGGCATGAAGGAGAGCGAGCTGGATCGCGCCGTGGATCTGGCCACGCAGTCGCCGTACTGGAATCCACGGCCGATCGACCGGGCCGGCATTCGTAAGCTGCTTGACGATGCTTACTTTGGGCGGCGGCCGGAGTGAGCATCGCAAGCTCTCTACGTCGAAGCACTTAGACCTAAGTCGTAGTTCGGATCGGCGCGCTCGTCCGTATGATTACGCCAGTCTTCATGCGGAGCACGACCAGTGGCTTCTCAATTCCGACTTCGTACCATGGCTTGCCTCGGCGTTGTCACGCTTGCATCTTGTGGGGTGACGAAGCTTTCTCTTGTACCTGAATACTTCTGTCCCAATGAGAAGAGAGTGAGGGTTAAGTGGGAAACCACGGGTGTGACCGAAGCTCAGTTTCACGTGACACGAGATGGCAAGACCAGCCCCGCAAGCGATTCGCCCAACGGCGCGCACGAGCTTTCTATTGACCCTGGCGTAAAGACATCCGTAAGAATCGCCGCGAAGCATTGCTGCGATCACGCAGCTGAAATGACGAAGATGATTGAGGCATTGGGTCGTCCGATCGACGTTTCCGTCGGTGGAGGGGCGAGGTGCATCGATGACACCTACACGCAAGTCAAGGAGATCAAGACGGAAACCTACTCACGCGATCTGAGGGTCTTGGCGATTGCAAACCGAACGGCGCGTGACGTGACAATTGAGAAGCTTGAGGGCGATCCCCAAGCGAAGCCCGACACGAGGGTATTGTTTCGGCGCGAAGTTGCTCAAGGCGCCTCAATCGATACGAAGGAAGCGAAAGCCACGAGCGGTGAACCCCTCAGTGCAGTCGGGTACTGGCGAATCACCGCCAAGCGTGGGGACCTAGAGCGTTGCGTGACTCGCCCCGAGATGTACGGAATGATGCCCCGCCAAGAGCCTCTGCACGATCAAATAGCCATTTTCCCCGATCCGAGGGAGGCGCCATTTCCTGTTCTGGCGAACCTCCAGGTTGGGTGTGTACCGCCTGCAGCCGCGCAGGCCGTTGACGTACCCCGACAGCCACCAAAGAAGCCAGCTTCGTCAGTAGGTAGTAGCAAGGCTCGGACGACACGAACCCCGTAGAGCTGGCGAGCTTCGACTGTTGGTCACTCATGCATACGGCACCACCACAAACCGATGCCGCTTCGGATCGAAGTCTTTGGTATTGCGCGTGATGAGTTTGAGCGCATGCGCTTCGGCTAGCGCCGCTTGAAACGCGTCGGGCAGCTTCCACTTGTGGCGCTTGCGAAGCGCGGCGGCCCAGTCGGCGATCGGTTGCGTGATGTAGTGGGCGTCGAACTGGTCGAGCGCGGCGGTGACCGCGCCGACATGCTCGTCCACCACGCCCGCCAACACCTCCGCGCGGGTGATCACGCTGATGGCGATGTCTTCCAGGTGCGCATCGATGAAGGCGGTGGCTTCGTCGCGGCCGTTCAGGTGATCGATGAAGATGACCGAGTCGAGCAGCCAGCTCATCCGCGGCTCCACTCCTCGCGCATCGTGCGCTGGTAGTCGAGCGGATCGGGCCCGCGCGACACGCCGCGCACGTTGGCCAAGGCGCGCCGCTTCGGATCGCGCTCTTTGCCTTCGCCGTGGGCACGGTAGCGTTCGAGCGCCCGGCGCACCAGTTCGGCCGTCGAGATGCCTTGCTCATATCGCTTCGAACAGGCGCGGCACGCTCGTTGATCACCCGCTAAACAGCGCTAAACAGACCGCCACACTGGGTCTGACCCGCTTCGCCCGATATAATTGCGGTCTTTGCTGACTGCCTTGCGCTCGTTCGCGTGATTGCTGCGCTGCGCAAAGCCGTGCACCTGGGCGAGGAAACTGCATGATCAACAAGATCGTCCCGACGGTCGAGGCCGCCGTGGCGGGCATTCGCGACGGGTCCACGATCCTGATCCACGGCTTCGGTGGCGCGGGCATCCCCAACGAGCTGATCGACGCGCTGCTCGAGCTCAAACTGCGCGATCTCACCATCGTCAACAACAACGCCGGCAACGGTGACTGGGGTGTGGCGGCGCTGCTCAAGTCCGGGGCGGTGCGCAAGATCATCTGCTCGTTTCCGCGCCAGGCCGACTCGTACGTGTTCGACGAGCTCTATCGCGCCGGCAAGCTCGAACTCGAACTGGTGCCGCAGGGCAACCTCGCCGAGCGCATGCGCGCGGCCGGGGCGGGCATCGGCGCGTTCTTCTGTCCGACCGCGTTCGGCACCGAGCTGGCCAAGGGCAAGGAAACCCGCGTCATCGACGGCAAGCCGTACGTGCTCGAGTATCCGATCCGCGGCGACGTGGCGCTGGTCAAGGCCGAATCGGGCGATCGCTGGGGCAACCTCACGTTTCGCAAGGCCGCGCGCAATTTCGGGCCGGTGATGCTCATGGCCGCCAAGCTCTCCGTGGTTCAGGTGTACGAGCTGGTCGAGCTGGGGCAGATCGACCCGGAATCGGTGGTCACGCCGGGCATCTTCGTGAGCCGGATCGTGAAGGTCGCGCGCAAGGAGCAGCCGCGTGCGACGGTGAAGAACAGGGAGGCGGCGTGATGGATACGTGGAGGGGGCAGTCATGACCGCAACCAACATCACCAAGCTCACCCGTGCGCAGATCGCCGCGCGGGTGGCGCGCGACATTCCCGAGGGCGCGTACGTGAACCTCGGCATCGGTCTGCCGACGGCGGTGGCCGACCACATTCCGGCCGATCGCGAGGTGATCCTGCATAGCGAAAACGGCATCCTCGGCATGGGCCCCAAGCCCGCGGCCGACGCTGTCGACTGGGATCTCATCAATGCCGGCAAGGAGCCGGTCACGCTGCGCACTGGCGGGGCGTTTTTCCATCACGCCGACTCGTTCGCGATGATGCGCGGCGGGCATCTCGATATCTGCGTGCTCGGCGCGTTTCAGGTGTCGGTCACCGGCGATCTGGCCAACTGGTCGACCGGCGAGCCGGGTGCGATCCCGGCGGTGGGCGGGGCGATGGATCTCGCCGTCGGTGCCAAGGCCGTCTACATCATGATGGAGCACCTCACCAAGAAGGGTGAGTCGAAGATCGTCGAGCGCTGCACCTATCCGCTGACCGCGGTGGGCTGCGTGAAGCGCATCTATACCGATCTGGCGGTGATCAACGTGACGCCGACCGGCCTCGAAGTGGTGGAGATCGTCGAGGGCCTGGGTCTGGCCGAATTGCAGAAGCTCACCGGCGTGCCGCTGCGGATGGCGGGCTAGGGTTTGATGCTGTCAGGCGCTCCAGGCACATGGCCAAAGACCCACTGATTCAATCGGCGATCGCGCATTGGGCGCCACGGTTCGTCTCCAACGGCATTTCGCTCGCCGATTTCGAGGAGATCACCGGCAAGCTCGAGCGCTGGGACGAATGGTGCAAAGCATGGTGCGAGGCCGGTGCGGTGCACGAGAAGCTCGGGCGCGACGCGTTGGCGCAGGGCTTCCAGTTGAGCGCGGGCGAGCATCTGACGCGCGCGGCGATGGTCTACCACTTCGCCAAATTCGTGTTCGTGCAAGACGTACCGCAGATGCGTGCGGCGCACATGCGCGCGGTCGAGTGCTATCGCGATGCGCTGCCGTTTCTGCGTCCGAAGGGCGAGCGGGTGCGCATCACCTATCCGGGTCACGACCTGGCCGGTGTGCTTCGCAAACCCGAAGGTGTGGCCAAGCCGCCGGTGCTGATCATGGCGCCGGGCATGGACTCCACCAAAGAAGAGCTCCACGCCTACGCCGAGCCGTTTCTCGCGCGCGGGCTTGCGGTGCTGCAATTCGACGGACCGGGGCAGGGCGAGGCCGAGTACGAGCTGCCGATCCGCGGCGACTACGAAGTGCCGGTGCGAGCCGTGGTCGATTTCGTCGAGTCACGCGCCGATCTCGACGCCACCCGAATCGGCATGTGGGGCGTAAGCCTGGGCGGTTACTACGCGCCGCGCGCGACCGCGTTCGAGCCGCGCATCAAGGCGTGCATCGCGATCTCCGGGCCGTTCGATCTGGGCGAATGCTTTGCGGCAATGGGGCCGCTGTCGCGCGAAACGTTCCGTGTGCGCAGCCACTGCAAGACGCCGGCCGACGCAACCCGGCACGCCGCCACGCTCACGCTGAAAGAGGCCGCGCCGCGCATCCGCGTGCCGCTCTACATCGTCGCCGGCAGGCAAGACACCTTGATTCCGGCCGAGCATGCCGAGCGGCTGGCGAAATCGGTGGCAGGTCCGGTGGTGCTCAACATGGTCGAAGACGGCGGCCACAACGCCAACAACCGTCCCTATAAATATCGCAGCCAGTCCGCCGATTGGATGGCTGCGCAGCTCGGGCTGGCGCGCACGTGACGCGCCGGTGCGCAAGAAAAGGAGGATCACGATGACAGCCAAGGTCACGCACCTGGAAACCAACGAATTCCAGAAGGGCCGCGCGTTCTCGCCGGCGGTGATCACCGAGGGCGGCAAGACGGTATGGCTCGCGGGGCAGACGGCCACCACCGACGAGAGCGGCAACGACATCTCGTACGACTTCGACAAGCAGGCGCACCGGTGCTTCGCGCTGATCGATCAGACGCTGCAGCGCACCGGCGGGTCGCTCGCCAACCTGGTGACGATGACGGTGTTCATCAACGACCCGCGCATGGGCGACCGCTTCGTGAAGCTGCGCGGCGAGAAATTTCCCAACGGCAAGTTCCCGGCGAGTGCGCTCATCACCGTGTCGCACTTCGCGCGGCCGGGCATCGTGCTCGAAATCCAGGGCGTGGCGGTGATCTGATGACGGCGAATGTGATGAGCGGAAATTTCTTTGCCCCCAAGCGCTGGGTACAACCTCTGGTCGCTTTCCTGACGGCTTTTGTTGCAACGGCTGCGCTCGCCCAACCGTACCCGTCCAAACCGATCCGCATCTTCGTGACGATCGGTCCGGGCGCGGCGGCCGACGTGCTCACGCGCATCCTGGGCGAAGAGCTGGGCAAGCGCCTCGGCCAGCCGATCGTGGTCGAGAACCGCGCAGGTGCCGGCGGCAACATCGCGGGCGAGGCGGTCGCCAAGTCGGCGCCCGATGGCTACTCGCTGCTCATGGCCTCCTCCAGCACGCACGGCGCGAACGTCTCGGTGTATCCGAACATGCCGTTCGATCCGATCAAGGATTTCGTGGCGATCTCACCAGTGGCCACCAATCCCAACGTGCTGGTCGTGCCGCCGACGCTTGGGGTCAACACGCTGGCCGAGCTGATCGCCATGGCCAAGAGCAAGCCGGGTGCGCTGACCTATGCCTCCGGCGGCACCGGCACGTCGATGCATATCTCGGGCGAGGTGCTCAACATGCTCGCCGGCGTCAAGGTCACGCACGTGCCGTTCAAGAACACGGTCGCCGCAGTCAACTCAGCGCTCGCCGGCGAAGTCTCGATGACGTTCGCGAGCGCGCCCACCGCGATGGCACAGGTGAAGGCCGGCAAGCTCAAGTCGCTCGGCCTGACCTCCGAGAAACCGCTCGCAGCAATGCCCGACGTGCCCACGCTCGCCAGCCAGGGTCTGCGTGGCTTCGACGTTTCCGCGTGGTTTGGTCTGGCTGCCCCGGCTGGCACGCCCGAGGCGATCGTCAACCGGCTGAACGCCGATACGCAGGCAGTGCTCGCCATGCCCGCGGTGCGCGACAAGCTCGTCGGCCTGGGCATGGAGCCCGTGGCAGGTTCACCGGCCGACTTCGCCGCATTCATTCGCAGTGAGATCGAGCGCATCGCCAAGGTGGTGAAGGCCTCGGGAGCGACCTCGAACTGACGCAGCAAGACGGTTCGATGGCGGTTCGATGAGTCATCGGCTTCAGTGGTTGTAGGTGTTTGTTCTTATTCGCGACTCCGCAGCACTCAGGAAGGAAAGGCATGGCAACAAAACACAAATTGGGCTGGATCGGCATGGGGCGCATGGGCTACGCGATGGCGTACCGCTTGGTAAAGGGCGGTTGCGATTTGTCGGTATGGAATCGAACCAGCTCCAAGGCCGAACCGATCGCAGCGGAAGGCGGCACGGTCGTCAAGAAGATCACCGACCTGGCCGATCGCGACATCGTCTTCACCAGCCTGTCGACGACCAAGGACGTGAAGCAGGTGCTGTTCGACAAGGGCGGGCTGCTCACCGGCCGCATTCGCCCCAAGCTCGTGGTCGAGACCTCTTCGATCTCCGATGACGGCTCGGCCGAGATCCGCGAGCAGTGCGAGAAGATGCGCGTGTCGTACCTGTCGGCGCCGGTGTCGGGCAACGCCAAGGTGGTGAAGGCGGGCAAGCTGTGGACCGTCGCCTCCGGACCGAAGTCTTCGTTCGCACTCGCCGAGCCGTACCTGAAGATGTTCGGCCGCGGCGTCACCTACGTCGGCTCGGGTGAGCTCGCCCGGGTGTGGAAGATCGCGCACAACACGCTGTTCGGCGTGATCATCCAGTCGCTGTGCGAAGTCACGATCATGGCGCAGAAGGCGGGCATCCCGCGGCACGTGTTCCTGGAATCGATCAACAACAGCGTGCTCGGCTCGATGTACACGCGCTACAAGACGCCGGCGCTGGTCAATCTCGATTTCAACGTGACCTTCACGCCCAAGCTGCTGCTCAAGGACATGGACCTGGGCATGAACGCGGGCCGCAAGTTCAACGTCACGATGCCGGTGGGTGCCGCCACGCGCGAGGCGATCGCCAACGTGGTCGGTCGCGGCTACGAAGACGTCGACTTCTCGGTGCTGATCATGGAACTGGCCAAGGCGGCCGGCCTCGACCTGCAATCGGAGAACGTGAAAGTGTCCGACGGACTGACCGACGCGTAGGTAGTCTGGAGCACGCCATGACCCAGAAGCTCATCAAGGGCGCCACCCTCATCACCATGGACCCGAAGCTGGGCGATCTGGCGCAAGGCGATGTGCTGATCGAGGGCGCGAAGATCCGCGAGATCAGCCCCTCGATCGACGCGCCCAACGCCGAGACGATCGACGGTGCGGGGCGCATCGTCATTCCCGGACTGGTCAACGCCCACATGCACACCTGGCAGACCGGGTTACGGGGCGTGACGAGCAATTGGACCATCCTCGAGTACTTCCACCACGTGCACGCCGGGCTGGCGACCAAATTTCGGCCCGACGACATCTACATCGCCACGCTGGTGGGAGCGCTCAATCAGATCAACTGCGGCACGACCACGCTGGGCGACTGGTGCCACAACAATCCCACGCCCGATCACACCGATCGTGCGATCGACGGCCTGGTCGAATCGGGTATCCGCGCGATGTTCTTCCACGGCTCGCCCAAGCCCGATCCGAAACCCGGACAAAAGCCGTTCTGGGAGGTGCCGCATCCCCGCAGCGAGGTCGAGCGGCTCACGCGTTCGCGCTTCGCCAGCAAAAATCAGCTCGTCACGCTTGGGCTGGCAATTCTCGGGCCGCACTACTCGACCTACGACGTCGCGGTCGACGATTTCAAACTCGCGCGCGAGTTCGAGTTGATCGCCAGCATGCACTGCGCCGGCGCCGAAGCGCGCACTCCCGACGGTTGGGACCGGCTGCGCCAGGACGGGTTGCTCGGCGACAACAACAACATCGTGCATGGCCAGACCCTCAGCGACGAGCAGCTCAAGTTCATGCTCGGCCAGGGCGTGACGTTCTCGCTCACCCCGGACTCCGAGATGCTGCAGGGCCACGGCTTCGCCATCACCGGTCGGCTGCGCAAGTTGGGCGCAAGGCCTTCGTTAGGCGTCGATCTGGAATCGGCGGTGGCCGGCGACATGTTCAACGTGGCGCGCGGCGCGTTCGAAAGCCAGCGCGCGCTCGACAACGACGAGTCGCGTCGCACGCAAGGCAAGCTGCCTGCCACCGGTACGATCCATTGCCGCGAGGCGCTCGAGTGGGTGACGATCGAAGGCGCGAAGATGCTGAAGATGGACGATCGCATCGGCTCGCTCACGCCGGGCAAGCAGGCCGACGTGGTCGTGATCGACGCCCAGGCGCTCAACATGTGGCCGGTGCACGATCCGGTCACCAGCGTGGTGCTGCAGACCAGTCTGGCCAACGTCGAACATGTGCTGATCGGCGGCGAGTTCAGGAAACGCGACTACAAGCTGCTCTATCCGAAGCTGGCCGAGCGCAAGCGTCAGATCTACGCATCGGGTCACCGCATTCTGGTGGAGATGGGTCTGGCCAAAGCGGCGTAGGCGCGCGGCGGCGCTGCGCCATTCAGCAGTAACCCGAGCGGTGCGCCCGACAGAGGCTCGCCTCGCTCGATGACAAGGAGGAAATCATGAAGATCGGTTTCATCGGGGTGGGCCGCATGGGCTCGCCGATGTCGCGTTTCCTGTCGAAGGCGGGCTATGCGGTGACGGTGTGCGATCCCGATCCGGCGGCGCGCGCTCGCGCGCAGGCCAACGGCGCCACCGTTGCGAGTTCCGTTGCCGAGTGCGCGCGCGCGAGCGACGTGGTGTTCTCCTCGATTCCGAATGACAAGGTGCTGCATCAGATCACGCTCGGACCGGAGGGCGTACTCAGCAACCTGCGGCCGGGCGCGGTGTTCGTCGAGACGAGCACCGTGTCGGCAAGCGCTTCCGCGGTGGTGGCGCGCGAAGCCCAGACGCGGGCCGTGCCGTACGTGCGCATGCCGGTATCGGGCAACTCGTTCTCGGCCGAGAAGGGTCAGCTCACCGCGCTCGCATCCGGTCCGAAAAATGCGTGGGAGCGCGTCAAACCCGCAGTGGAAAAGTTCAGCACCGCGCAGGTGTACGTGGGCGGAGAGGAGCAGGCGCGCTACATGAAGCTGGTGATCAATCTGTTGGTGGCGAATACGGCTTCGCTGATGGCCGAAGCGCTCGCGCTCGGCCGCAAGGGCGGCATCGAATGGAACACCATGCTCGACGGCCTCACCGCCAGCACCATCGGCTCGCCGTGGCTGAAGGCGAAAGCAGAGCTGCTCAAGAAGCGCGACTTCACGCCGACGTTCACGCCGGCGATGCTCTCGAAAGATCTCGACCTGATGCTCGAAGCAGGCGATGAGCTCAACATCTCGATGCCGATGACCGCAATCACGCGCCAGCTGATGAAGCTCACCAGCGGCGACGGTTACGCCGACGAGGATTTCATCGCCGTGGTGAAGCTGATCGAGCGGCTGTCGGGCCTGCCGACCGACCGCGTTTGAAGCGACGCGCAAGGCGCCCAATCAGAAATCGGGAACACGCAACGAGGACGCAGACGATGGAAAAGCAAGTCATCACCGCCGGGCTGCTGGGCACCGGCGGGCCGATCAATCTGGCGGTCAAGCACGGCAACATGATCTACATCTCGGGCCTGCCGCCGTTCACGCCGCAGTTCGCGCAGGCGATGATCGATGCACGCCGCGAAGGCAGGCCGCTGCCGAAATATCCGGACATCCCGTTCGAGCAGCAGGTCCGCATCGTGATGGACAACATGAAGAAGCTCATGGAGGCGGCCGGCTCGAACATGGACTGCCTGCTCAAGGTGATCGTGTGGCTGAAGGATCAGAGCCAGTCCGAAGTGTTCGATCGCATCTACCGCGAGTACTTCTCCAGCCCCGAAACCTGGCCAGCGCGCACGCGCATGCAAGCAGGCCGCACGCCGCTCGACATGGGCCTGGAGGTTGACGCCGTGGGATACGTGCCTGCACGTCGCGCAGCGAAGAAGAAAGCGGCCAGCAGGCGTACCTCGAAGAAGCCCGCGCGCGCGCGCCGCTAGCAGAGGTCAATCATGTTGAACGCAGCAGTCATCGGCCTGGGCTGGTGGGGCAAGCAGATCACCAAGTGCCTGCATCAGAGCGCCGAAATCCGTGTCACCCACGGGGTCGACGTCGCGCTCGCAGGCCTGGACGGGTTCGCGCAAGAGTTCGGCGTGCAGCTGAGCGATTCGATCGACGCAGTTTTGCGCGACGCCGGCGTCGACGCGGTGATCGTCGCCACGCCGCATAGTCAGCACGAAGAGCAGGTGCTGAAGGTGGTCGCCGCCGGCAAACACGTGTTCTGCGAAAAGCCGCTCACGCTGACCGCAGCCGGCGCGGAGCGCATCCTCACCGCGTGCGACAAGGCGGGGCGGATCCTCGGCATCGGTCACGAGCGGCGGTTCGAGCCGGCGATGGAACACGTGCTGCGCGCGGTGCGCGGCGGCGAGTTGGGGCAACTGCTGCACGCCGAGGCGAACATGAGTCACAACCTGTTCGCCAACATGGACGCTTCGAACTGGCGCGTGAACGCGAAGGACGCACCGGCCGGCGCCATGACCGCGCTTGGCATCCACGTGACCGATCTGTTCATCAGCCTGCTCGGCCGCCCGCGGCGCGTCATCGCGCGGACCGCCCGGGTGTACGACAAGATGGCGGGCGAAGACCACATCTCGGCGCAGATCGAGTTCGCCAACGGCACTTCGGGTTCGCTCACCTGCCTTTCCTCGACGCCGTATCACGGCCGTTTCGCCCTCTACGGTACCCGCGGCTGGATCGAAGTGAAGGAAAACGCCAACGTCGACAAGGGATTGCCGAGCGACGTCGTGGTGTGCGACGCCAACGGCGCGCGCACGTCGCAGTCGTATCCGGCCACGAACACCGTGCTCAAGAACTTCGAGGCGTGGGCGCAAGCCGCACAAGGGCGCGCGACGTATCGGTTCACGCGCGACCAGCTGCTCGACAATGTGCGCGTGCTGGAAGCGATCGTGCGTTCGGCAAGCAATCGCTCGGCGCCCATCGAGCTGTAGCGCCCGCGGTTTCGCTGGCTCGTCTTACGCGTCGTAGCCACCGCGGCTGCGGCTATCGCGCTGGTGCCTCACCCACTTTCTTCCGGGTTACACTCGTCGCCACTCCGCAGTTCACCTCTCAGTTCATCGAACAACCATCCACAAGTATCGCCGAGGAGGATCCCATGCTTCGCCGCCGTAACGGGCTTGCCATGCTCGTCGCCACCGCGCTTGCCGCGGCATTCGCGCAACCCAGTGCTGCGCAGCAGACCATCAATCTCACCATCGGCTCGAGCCATCCGGAAGTGGTGCCGTGGGTGGCTGCGCTCAAGAATTACGTCGTTCCCGAAATCAAGAAGCGCGCCGAGGCGAGCGGCAAGTACAAGGTCAATTTCCGCGAGGCCTACAACGGCGTGCTGTACAAGGCCAACGCCACGCTCACTTCGGTGTCCGAAGGCATCGCCGACATGGGTTGGGTGTTCTCCAATCTCGAGGGCGCGCGCCAGCCGCTCATTCAGGTATCGACCTACACCCCGGGTGTCACCGACAACTATCGGTTGATGTCCGCAGTCCACAACGAATTGATGGACTCGGTGCCCCAGTTCAAGGCCGAATGGGACAAGCACGGCTTGGTGCATCTGGGTGCGATGTCGATCGATCCGCTGCATCTGTTCACCAAATTTCCGGTGCGATCGGTCGATGATCTCAAAGGCAAGAAGATCTCGGCGGCCGGCACGATCGGCGCGTGGCTCGGTGCCATGGGGGCCACGCCGGTCGACGGTGCGTTGCCCACCTTCTACAACGACATCAAGACCGGTGTGTCCGAAGGCGGGATGACCGTGGTGACCGGCGCGCTTGGCATCAAGCTGCACGAGACGGTCAACTACATCACGCTGGTCAACATGGGTTGCTTCTATGCCGGCGCGTTGGCGATGAACCGCGACAGCTTCAACAAGCTGCCGCCGGAATTGCAGAAGATCGTGCGTGACGTGGGTCGCGAATACTCCGAGAAGGTTTCCGAAGGCACCGACCGCGCCTACGGCATCGGCTTGAAGGTTTTCGCCGAGCAGGGCGCCAAGCAGAATCCGCCGCTGCAGATCGTGGAGTTTCCGCCGGCCGAGCGCGAGAAGCTGTTCAAGTCGATGAAGAATCTCGCGCTGGAGTGGGCCAAGGCCAACGACGCCAAGGGCATGCCCGCCAGCACCATCCTCAAGCAGTACATGGACACCATGCGCAGCCGTGGCGCCAAGCCGGTTCGCGACTGGGACCGCGGCTAGAGCTGCTCGTCTGCACCCCAGCGTATCCAACGAAGGAGCGAGGCATGTCCGAACCGAAGATCACCAAGAACGACATCCTTGGCGCGAGCCGCGGGATGCTTCACAAGGATCTGTACGTCGTGTTCACCAAGCCCACCAATGGCCTGGGCCCGGTCATGGCCAACGTCGAGCCGCATCTGAAGTTCCAGGTCGAGTTGGAGAAGAAGGGCATCATGTTCGGCGCCGGCCCGTTCTTCGCCGACAACGAGCAGGACTGGAACGGCGAAGGCATGGTGATCATCCGCGCCAATTCGCTCGCGCACGCCAAGGAGATCGCTGCCAGCGACCCGATGCACAAGAGCGGTGCGCGCAGCTTCACGGTCCGGCCTTGGTTGATGAACGAAGGCACGATCACCGTGAAGATCAACTTCTCCGACGGCAGTCGGGAGCTCATCTAAATCAGCAGCAGGAGCAGGAGCGATGGCAAGCGAAAAAGACGCGGTTGGCCGCAACCTCAATGAACACAACGTCACCGAGGCGGTGCTGTTGCAGTTCTCCTCGACGCCGAGTCCGCGGCTGAAGGAGATCATGAACGGACTGGTTAAGCATCTGCACGCGTTCGCGCGCGAGGTGAACCTCACCGAGGCCGAGTGGTTCGAGGGCATCAAGTTCCTCACCGACACCGGCCACAAGTGCACCGGCACGCGGCAGGAATTCATTCTGCTCTCCGACACCCTCGGTCTGTCGCAACTGGTGTGCGCGCAGAACAACAAGCGCGATGCGCGCGCCACCGAGCAGACGGTGTTCGGTCCGTTCCACGTGGAGGGCGCGCCGCAGCTCCAGCAAGGGGCGGACATCGCCGGCAAGCGCAAGGGTGAGCCGTGTTTCGTCAACGCGCGAGTGCAATCGATCGACGGCAAGCCGGTCGCGCACGCGCAGGTCGACGTCTGGCAGGCCGACGCCGAAGGGTTCTACGACGTGCAGGACGAAGGCTGGTCGATGGAGCACGCGGAGCTGCGCGCCACGTTCCACACCGACGGTGACGGCCGGCTGCGCTTTCGCACGATCAAGCCGTGCGCATATCCGATTCCGACCGATGGGCCGGTGGGCACGATGCTCAACTCCACCAAGCGCCATCCGTGGCGTCCGGCACATCTGCACTTCATGGTCAACGCGCCGGGCTATCAGAAGCTGATCACCCACATCTTCGTCGAGGGCGACAAGTGGCTCGACTCCGATGCGGTGTTCGGTGTGCGCAGTTCGTGCATCGGCAACTATGCGCCGCACAAGGCCGGCGAGAAAGCGCCCGACGGCAGCAAGCTCGACGTGCCCTACTGCACGCTCGATTACACCTTCAACCTGCAACCCGCATAGACGACTACAAGGAGGGGGCAATGAGCGACGCTATTCGCGGCGAAATCAAGAAGCTCGAAGACAAGCGCTATCAGGCGATGTGCGCCAAGGACCTTGCCGCGCTCGACCAACTGCTGGGCGATGGGCTGGTGTACACCCACTCGTACGGCGGCGCCGACAGCAAGGCGCAGTATCTCGATGGCATCAAAAGCGGCAAGTTCGACTATCGCGGCGTCGATCGTCCGGAGGAGAACATCCAGGTCTACGGCGACAACACCGCGGTGGTGACCGGGCACGTGAAGATCAGCCTGGTCTCCAACGGGCAGCCGAAGCAGCTCAACAGTCGCTTCATCAACGTGTGGAGCAAAGGCGCACGCGGCTGGCAGATGGTCGCGTGGCAATCCACGCCGCTTCCGGCCTAGCCGCGACGAATCGATCCGCCGAATCCGGCCGCCGGACTACTCCACGACGCGATTGCAATGATCATCGACGCGCATCACCACATCTGGCGGCTGGCCGATGTGCATTGGCTGCAGGGTCCGATCCAGCCGCGCATCTTCGGTGACTACCGGCCGCTGCAGCGCGACTACCCGATCGAGGAGTTTGTCGCCGACATCGCTGCCGCGAACGTCGTGAAATCGGTCTACGTGCAGTGCAACTGGCCGATCGAGAGCTCGGTCGATGAAGTTGCGTGGGTGCAGTCGGTGGCCGATCGTCACGGTTTCCCGCACGGCATCGTCGGCTTCGCCGATCTGAGCGCGCCGGATGTAGCTGCGACGCTCGATCGCATGCTGCAGTATCGAAACCTGCGCGGTGTGCGCCAGCAGCTGCATTGGCACGAGAAGGTCCTGTACCGCTACGCGAGCCGGCCCGACTGGATGAATGATCCGCAATGGCGCGCCGGGCTGGCACAGGTGCAGAAGCGCGGCCTGTTGTTCGAATTGCAGGTGTTCACCAGCCAGTTCGACGATTGCGTGAAGCTGGTGCGCGACTTTCCCGGCACGACCTTCGTGCTGATGCATGCCGGCATGCTCGAAGATCGTTCGCCCGAGGGATTGCAGGCGTGGCGCAACGGCATGCGGCGTTTGGCCGCGCAGCCCAACGTGCTCACCAAACTCTCCGGATTGGGCACTTTCGAGCACGAATGTTCCGAGCACTTCTGGACGCCGGTCATTCAGGAAACGCTCGACATCTTCGGGCCGCAGCGCTGCATCTTCGGCAGCAACCTGCCGATCGAGAAGCTGTGGACGACCTACGCCGACATCATCCGCGTGACCGAGGCGAGCCTCGCCGGATTGAGCCCGGCCGAGCGTCGCGCGGTCATGCACGACAACGCCGCGCGCGTGTATCGATTGAATTGAAGCTTGAACTGAGGCGCTCCGCACGGTGCGCCCGCGGCGCGGCCGCACAGGCGGCGTGAAGAACGAGGAGGAGACGTGTCCGAACCAGCAGCAACCGGCCGCGACGGCGGGGTTGGGCGCGTTGCGCGCGACTCGGCGTTCGGCTGGCTGGTCGACGGGCTGAACGGGATCGGTTCGTTGCTGATCGGCGCGGTCATGCTGCTCATCTGTGCCGACGTGCTCTCGCGCAACCTGATCAACCAGCCGATCCACGGTGTCTCGGAACTGGTCGGCTTGTCGATCATCGCAATCGTGTTTCTGCAACTGGGTAGCACGCTGCGGCATGGCCGCATGTCGCGCGCCGAGTTGTTCATCGACGGGTTCAGGCTGCGCCATCCGCGCGCCGGGGCGTTCCTGCAGATGTTGTTCGATCTGGCGGGCGTTGCGGTGTGTGCGATCCTGTTCTACGCGACTTGGCCGAAATTCGATCAGGCCTGGAGCAACAGCGAGTTCATCGGCATTCAGGGTGTGTTCACCGCGCCGACCTGGCCGGTGCGGTTGATCGTGCTGATCGGGCTGGGTGTCACCGCGATCCAGTACCTGCTGATCACCGCGCGCGACGCGCGCGCGGTCGTCTCGGGCGGTGAGGCCCAGCCATGAGCGGCATCGAGGTCGGCCTGCTCGCGATCGTGCTGATGCTGGCCGCGATCTACTTCGGCATGCACATCGGCGTGGCGCTGATCATGGTGTCGTTCGTCAGCGTGTGGATCCTCAAGACGCCGGCGCTCGCCAGCCGCATGGCCGCCGCTGCCGCCAACGACGCACTGCAGGAGTATCTGTTCGGCGTCGTGCCGCTGTTCGTGCTGATGGGGCTGTTGGTCAGTACCTCAGGCGTGGGTCGCGATTCGTTCGACGTGTTCGAGTGGCTGTTGCGCAAGGTGCGGGGCGGGCTGGGCGTGGCCACTGTCGCGGCGAACGCGGTGTTCGCGGCTATTACCGGCATCAGCATCGCCTCGGCGTCGGTGTTCAGCAAAGTGGCCGCGCCGGAAATGATCCGCCACGGCTACACGCCGAAGTTCGCTGTAGGGGTGGTGGCCGGGAGTTCGGTGCTTGGCATGCTCATCCCGCCGTCGCTGCTGATGATCATCTACGGCGTCATCGCCGAGGAGTCGGTGGGGCGCATGTTCATCGCCGGTGTGGTCCCGGGATTGCTGCTGGCATTCGCGTTCGCGATCATGATCGTCGCGATGACGTACGTAACGCCGGGCTTCGTCGGCGTGTCGGGCCGCTCGGTCAGGCCGATCGGAGACGCAGCGCGCGACGAAACGCTGACGAGTGCGGCGCGCAAGGCCGTGCCGATCGTCGTGCTCATTGCGCTGGTGCTGGGCGGGCTCTACGGCGGATGGTTCACACCGACGGAAGCCGGCGCGGTCGGCGCCGCCGCGGCTCTGGTGATCGCACTGCTCAGGCGTTCGCTCGACGCGCGCACGTTCTGGCGCGTACTGGTCGAGACCGGGCATATCACCGTGTCGGTACTGTTTCTGGTGCTGGCGGCGAGCCTGTACAGCCGCATGCTGGCGCTGACCGGGCTGCCGAGCGCCGCTGCCGAAGCGCTCACTGCGGCTGGAATGGGGCAGGCAGGATTCCTGAGCGCTTATCTGCTGGTGGTCATCGTGCTCGGCTGCATCATCGATTCGGTGTCGATCATGCTCATCGTGCTGCCGATCGTGCTGCCGATCGCCAAGGGCTTCGGCATGGACATCGTCTGGTTCGGCGTGATCACCGTGGTCGCCGTCGAAATCGGATTGTTGACGCCCCCGTTCGGACTGTCGGTCTACACGGTGAAGGCGGCGCTCAACGATCCGGGCATCAGCATCAGAACGATCTTCGCCGGTTCGTTTCCGTTCGTGGGCTGCATGCTGGCGGTGCTCATGATTCTCATCGCATTCCCCGTGTTATCGACCTGGCTCGCGCGCATGTAGCCGCGGGCGCTTCTCTCTGGAGGAACCGACATGACGAACGTTGCAGTGATCGGCCTGGGCTGGTGGGGCAACATCATTTCCGGCCTGATACCGACGAGCAGCAAACTGAAGCTGGTGCGCGTCGTTGACGTGAACCCGGCGCTCGCCGAGTCGATCGGCAAGCAGCGCGGCGTACCGTACGGCACCAAGCTCGAAGACGCGTTGACTGATCCGAACGTGCAAGGCGTGGTGCTATGTACGCCGCATACGCTGCACTGTGAGCAGATCCAGGCGGTGGCGCGCGCGGGCAAGCACGTGTTCTGCGAGAAGCCGTTGTGCATGAACCGCGCCGAAGTGCTGCGCGCGACCAAAGCCGTGAACGATGCCGGGGTGAAGCTCGCGGTCGGTCATGAGATGCGCTTCAACCCGCCGATCGTCGAGGCGATGCGAATGATCAAGGCGGGCGAGATCGGCACGCCGCTGCAGGTCGAGGCGAACTTCAGCCAGGACAAGTTCCTCGCGCTCAAGCCCGACAACTGGCGCCTATCGAGCAAGGAGGCGCCGGCCGGACCGATGACCGCCACGGGTGTGCATCTGCTCGATCTGTCGACGGCGGTGTTCGGCGAGGCGGAATGGGCGCGCGCCAGTGCCAAGCAACTCGGCAGCCAGCTCACCAACGGCGACACACTGGCGATCATGATCGGTTTTCGCAAGGGCGGGCATGCGCTCATCAGCGGCATTCTGGCGACGCCGTTCTACGGGCGATTTGCCGTGTTCGGCTCGCACGGCTGGATCGAGGTGCGCGACAAGGCGCATCCGGAGACGCCCAGAGGCTGGACCTTGTCGGTGTGCAAGCGCGGCGGCGAAGTCGCGACCACGGACTATCCGGTCGCACACAGCGTGCTGCTCAATCTGGAGGCGTTCGGCGAGGCGTGCGCGGGCCGGGTCGCGTACCCGGTGCCGCAGGATCAGATGGTCGCGAACATCTCGTTGCTCGATGCGTGCTTCCGCTCGGCGGCCAGCAATCGCGTCGAGATGGTCGAGACCAGCTAGGGGATGTCTGAACAAGGCGAGGGCGGCCTGCGCCGTCGCCACTCGCTACCTCACAGCAGCGTGCACGCTTCCTCGAAGCGCAGTCGTTCGTTGCGCTTGAAGATCTTGCTCGAGTCGCCATAGCCCAGCGCGCAGATGAAGTTCGTCTTGATCGGCGTGCCGGCGAAGAACTCCGTGTCGACCAGGGCGTTGTTGAAGCCCGACATCGGGCCGCAGTCGAGCCCCACCGCCCGAGCGGCGATGATGAAGTAGGCGCCCTGCAGCGTCCCGTTGCGAAACGCGGTGGAGTCGGCGACCGCTTTCTTGTCATCGCCCGCGAACCAGCTGCGCGCCGTCTGATTGTGCGCGAACAGGCGCGGCAGATGATCGTAGAACATGTGATCGGTGCCGATGATCGCAGCCACTGGTGCGTTCATCACCTTAGGCACGTTCGCTTCCGACAACGCCGGACGCAGGCGCTCCTTGGCCGCGGCGGTACGCAGAAACAGGATGCGCGCGGGTGATGAGTTGGCTGAAGTCGGGCCGAACTTCATGAGTTCGTAGATCTCGCGCAACTGCTCGTCGGTCACCGGCTTGTCCAGCCAGCCGTTCTGGCTGCGGGCGTTGCGGAAGATCAGGTCGAGATCGGGCTCGGTCAGGCGGGCCATGCGGCTGCTCCTTGGCTTCTGGTACGGAATGGTTTGCGAATGCGTGATGTTAGCGCGCACGGGCCTCGATGCAGAGGTCCGGAGAAAGCGTCACGTGAGTGGAACGGGGTATAGTGGGCGCATCGATCATCGGTGGGCGCATCGATCATCGCACCCCATCCGCGGCAATCCTGCAGCGCGCGCCGCAATCCAGTAGCGCGCGAAAATTCCCCGTCGAGGTTTCCATGCATACCGAAGTCCATGTCCATGGCGAAGTGGCACTCAAGCGCGGCATATCGGCGAGCGATGTCGAAGTCGCGCTGCGACCATGGTTCGACTACATCGACGTCGACTCGATCGCCGAAGCGACCAGTGCGCGTGAAGGCGAGCCCGGCATTTCCTTCGATGTACGTCGTCGCATGCTGCAGATCTGCTGGACGGGTTGGGTCGGACGCAATTTTCAGCGCGCGGTAGAGGAGGCGCTTGCGGGGATCGGTCCGCTCGCAGAGCGCACCGCGGAGATCGAAGTGTCGTTCTATCACGAGGACGGACGCGACGAATTCGCGGTCACCTTCGTCGGTCCTTCCGCTGAAGCGATCGAACAGGCCAAGCGCAATCGCATGATCCAGGAAGTGTCGATGCTGCTTGGCAGGCAGTTCAACGACGCGGAGATCGGCGAAGTCATCGCAGTGGTGGAACGCATTTTTGCGCAGCGACAGAGCGCAGGCACTTCGAGTAGCGCCACTGCGCAATCGATTCGCGGTCCGCTGCCCGGCGGAACCAAGCACTTGCACTGAATCGTTCGCGCCGGTGCACGCGATGGCGAGCGCACCGTCGGCAAGCGAAATCAGTCAGTAAAGCGCGCTGCGCGAGCACGCAGTGGCGCGCGCGTAAGCGTTTCTCAACGCGCTTCCTGCTCCGCCCGCAGTCGCGCATGTGGCGCGCGGTGGCGGTTTGGTGGGGCAGGGTGGAGCCAACCGCTACCCGCTGGAGCGTCGCGATCGGCTACCGCTGATCCCGGATCCTCGCGCCGATCGATCGGTTTCGGCGCACATACGGATACTCGGTGATTTGTCGAGTTGCGCTATTCGATCCGCCAAGCCCCGATTTCGGTCGCCCAAATGCGGAATGTGAACTAGTTCACGCTCGTTCTTGAGCAATCACTTTGCGTTACCCCAGTAACCCTATGAATTCACGTAATTTCAATCTAGAACCTAGATCTTAATGTGTAGCTAAGTGCTTGTAGCAGCTTGAAAAAATCACAGTTCGCCGCTTGACCTGCCAAATCGGTACGCCTAGAGTGGCGGCCAGGGGTAGCTATGGGGTGTAAACGTGGGAATCGGCTTAGCTAGCGGCCGATATTTCCACCAATCACGCTCTTGGACTGCCCTTGGGTGGGCGGACCTTCCCGCTCGACCGGATGAGGTCGAGGGATCGTGGTTTTCTTCAAAGGCGCAACGTCGGCAAGCTTGGACGAGAAGGGACGCTTCGCGCTCCCTAAGCGCTATCGCGACCGTCTGCCGGCTGAACCCGCGCTCACACTCACTGCCGGGTTCGAGCCCTGCCTGCTGCTGTACGAGACGAGCGCCTGGGAGGAGGCGACCGACCGGCTGATGCAGATGCCAAGCATCAGCGAGGGTGCGCGGCACTGGCAGCGCATGGTGGTCGGTCACGCCGAGGACGTGACGCTCGACAAGAGCGACCGCGTGCAAATCCCTTCGAGCTTGCGCGATATCTGCGCGCTCACGAAGTCGTTGTGGCTGATCGGCTACGGGCACTACATCGAGATCTGGGACCTGGCCGAGTACCAGAAGCACGTCGCCACGCAGCGCGCCAATCCACCCAAGGACGTCCCCGTCGGGGCAGAGACGTTCCGACTGTGAGCGACGGAGCCACGGATGCGCGCCCTCGATGACCGACACCTCCCTCACGCATGTGCCGGTACTGCTCGCCGAGGCGATCGAGGCGTTGGCGACCGATCCGAGCGGAACGTACGTCGACGCGACGTTCGGCCGCGGCGGACACAGCCGCGCGCTGCTTGCTCGACTCGGGCCGCATGGCCGGTTGTTCGCGATCGATCGCGACCCGCAGGCGATACGCGCAGCAGCGGACATCGACGACCCACGATTCGCCATCACGCAGGCCGAATTCGGCCAGCTTGCCGCCGCATGCTCGCGTGCCGGCATCACGCGAGTGCACGGCGTGCTTCTCGATCTGGGCGTCTCCTCACCGCAATTGGACGATCCACAACGCGGCTTTTCGTTCCGTCACGACGGGCCGCTCGATATGCGCATGAACCCGGACAGCGGGCCCACTGCGGCGCAGTGGCTGGCGCAGGCGACTGAAAACGAGATCACGGAGGTTATTCGCGAATATGGGGAAGAACGGTTTGCTCGGTCGATTGCAAAGGCGCTTGTTGCTGCTCGGGCCGTGGAGCGGGTCGACACGACGGGACAGCTTGCCCGCATCGTGGGTGGCGCGGTCCGCACACGCGAGCCGGGGCAGGATCCGGCGACGCGCACGTTCCAGGCTCTACGGATTCACATCAATGCGGAGCTTGCGCAATTGCCGCTAGCCCTCGAACAGGCCCTCGATCTGCTGCACCCGGGCGGTCGGCTCGCGGTGATCAGCTTTCATTCGCTCGAGGACCGCATCGTCAAGAACTTCATGCGCGATGCGGCGCACCCGGAGGCGAAGTTCGCGCGCCTGCCGATCGCCACCGTCGATCTGCCGCGGCCGCGACTGCGGCTGATCGGCAAGCCGATCCGGGCGGGTGCGGCCGAGCTCGCGCGCAATGTCCGCGCCCGCAGCGCGTTGCTGCGCGTCGCCGAGAAAACGGAGTAATCCCATGGCACGCGTGAACCTTCTGATGCTGATCGTGCTGGTGTTGTGCGCGATCGGCCTGGTCACCTCGCAGCATCGGGCACGTCACCTCGTGGGGGAATTGGAGCGCGAGATGCGCCACGCTCGCACGCTCGATGTCGAGTTCGGCCAGCTGCAACTCGAACAGAGCACCTGGGCGATGCACACGCGTGTCGAACGCATCGCCGGCGAGAAGCTGCGCATGCGCCCCAACGATCCGAGCCGCACGATCGTCGCCGATCAACACGGCGCACCGGCCACCAAACAATGAGATTCCCGAGCGCCAGCGCCGGTCGTGTCGCACGCCAGCCATCCTGGCGCTCGCGCATCGTGCTCGGCATGCTGGGTGCGGGGTTCGTGGTGATGCTGGGCCGGGCCGTCTATCTGCAGGCGTTCGCCGACGAGTTCCTGAAGAAGAAAGGCGCGTCGCGCTACAGCCGCGTCGTCGACGTGCCGGCCAATCGCGGCCGGATCCTCGATCGCAACGGCGAGCCGTTGGCCGTCAGCACGCCGGCGCGATCGATCGCGGCGATCCCCAAGGAGTTCGACCCCACGCCGAAGCAACTCAACGATCTGGCGAAGATCCTCGAGATGCCCACGCGCGAGTTGACCGGACGGGTCAATGCCGCCAAGGGCGACTTCGCCTATCTGCGCCGGCAGGTCGCCCCCGATCTGGCGACCAGGGTCGAGCATCTCGAGATCCCGGGCGTGGACATCCGCGTCGAGTATCGCCGCTACTACCCAGGCGGCGAGGTGATGGCACAAGTGCTCGGGTTCACCGGCCGCGACGACATCGGCCAGGAAGGCATCGAGCGCGCGTTCCACGAGCATCTGGCCGGCAGGAAGGGGTCACGCCGCGTCATCAAGGACGGCTTGCGCCGCGTCATCGAAGACGTCGAGAGCGTGCGACCGGCGCGTGAAGGTCGCGACCTCGTGCTCGCGCTCGACAGCCGTATCCAGTCGCTCGCACATCGCAGCCTGGGCAAGGCGATGGCTGATCACAAGGCGGTCAGCGGCAGCCTGGTCGTGCTCGACACCACCACCGGAGAGGTGCTCGCGCTCACCAGCCTGCCGGCCTACAACCCGAACAACCTCGAGTCGCTCGCCCAGGCGGTCAACAAGAAGCTCGTTCGCAATCGGGTGGTGTCCGACACGTTCGAGCCCGGATCGACGCTCAAGCCATTCACCGTGGCGATCGCGCTCGAGCAGGGGAAGGTGTCCGCCCAGACGACCATCCAGACCGCGCCCGGCACGCTCACGATCGGGACGAACACCATTCGCGATGCGCATCCGGCGGGCCTGCTCACCGTGGCCGAGATCATCCAGAAATCGAGCAATGTCGGCACCGCGAAGATCGGACTGGGGCTCGCGTCGGAGTCGATGTGGAACATGTTCGACGGCATCGGCTTCGGCACGCCGCCGCGATTGGGCTTCCTGGGCGAGGCCTCGGGCAGGGTGCGCCCGCTCAAGACCTGGAAGCCGATCGAGCAGGCGACGATGTCGTACGGTCACGGCATTTCGGTAAGCCTGATTCATCTGGCCCGCGCGTACACCGTGTTCGCGCGCGAAGGCGACATGGTGCCGGTCTCGCTCACCAAAGTGACCGAACCGGTGCAAGGCAAGTCGGTCATCTCGGCGAAAACCGCGCTCGAGATCCGCAACATGCTGGAACTCGCGGTGCAGCCGGGCGGCACTGCGCCGCGCGCGCAGATCATGGGCTACCGCGTCGGCGGCAAGACGGGCACGGCGCGCAAACTCGACGAAAACAAGCACTACACCGCCGACAAACATGTCGCCTCGTTCGTCGGGATCGCGCCGTTGTCCAAACCCAGGCTGGTCGTGGCGGTGATGATCGATGAGCCGCGCGCCGGTCAGTACTACGGCGGCGTGGTGGCGGCACCGGTGTTCGCCGAGGTGATGGCGGGCGCACTGCGCATCCTCGGGGTGAGCCCCGATGCGCCGATGAAACCCGTCGCGTTGCCACCGCCAGGGGTCGAAGTGAAGGAGAGCACATGAACGCGCGCGCGAGCGGCCGCGACATGGCTCCAGCACGCGCGCGCGCCGCGCGCGTGCTGCAATCGCTCGCGGCACAGGCGGTGACGGTGCGCGGATTGAGCGCCGACAGTCGCGCCATCGATCGCGGCGATGCTTTCGTTGCGTATCCGGGTGCCGGAGCGGATGGGCGCGACTACATCGATGCGGCGATCCAGCGTGGCGCAAGCGCGGTGATCTGGGAGGCAGGCGCCGCACGCGATGGCACACCGTTCCGCTGGGACGCGCGCTGGCAGGTGCCGAACGTATCGGTCGCATCGCTGCGCGAACTCGCCGGGCCGATCGCGCACCAGGTGTACGGCGAGCCCTCGGCGCAACTGCGCGTGATCGGGGTCACCGGCACCAATGGCAAGACCTCCACGACGCAATGGATCGCGCAAGCCCTGAATGCCGTGGCCCAACCGTGCGCGGCCATCGGTACGCTGGGGATGCGCTTTGGCGAATCAGCCGAACCGAATCCGAACACCACGCCCGATGCAATCGTGCTGGCGCGTGCGCTGCGTCGCTTCGCCGATCAGGGCGCCCGCGCGGTGGCGATGGAAGTCTCATCCATCGGGCTCGACCAGCATCGCGTCGACGGCGTGCACTTCGACTGCGCCGTGTTCACCAATCTGTCGCGCGACCATCTCGACTATCACGCCGACATGGCGAGCTATGCGGCGGCCAAGCTGGCGCTGTTCGGGTGGGAGACGCTGTCGCACGTCGTCACCAACCTCGATGATCCGGTTGGCGTGCGGGCGGCGAAGGTGGCGCGACGCGGCGTACGCCGCATCGGCTATTCGCTGTATCCCGATGCGGCCCGCCGCGGCGGGTTGGACGGTTTTCTAGAGGCGCACGACATCCGGCACGACGCGAACGGCGTCGCATTCCGGATCGAGACCGACGCGGGCGCGCGCGAGGTGGCGACCGGTCTGGTCGGGCGCTTCAACGTCGCCAACCTGCTGGCGGTGATAGGCGTTCTGCGCGCGGTCGGCGTCGATCTCGATCGCGCCATCGAGTGCGTGGCCTCCCTGGCGCCAGTGCCCGGCCGCATGGAGCGCGTCGGTGGTGGCGATCGACCGATCGTGATCGTCGATTACGCCCATACGCCCGACGCGCTGGAGAAGGTGTTGAACGCCGCGCGCGACGTGGCAGCCGGCACTGGCGGGCGCCTGATCGCCGTCTTCGGTTGCGGTGGCAATCGCGACCGCGGCAAGCGTCCGCTGATGGGCGCGATCGCCGCGCGCATCGCCGACGCAGTGTTCGTGACGAGCGACAACCCGCGCGACGAATCGCCCGAGACGATCGCCGCGGAGATCGTGCGGGGCATCGATTCAGCGCAGCCGACGGTGGTGCTCGATCGCGCGCAAGCCATCGAGGCGGCGATCGCCAATGCCCGGTCGGGCGATGTGATCGTGCTGGCGGGCAAGGGCCACGAACCGTACCAGGAGATCGCCGGCGTACGCCGTCCGTTCTCCGATATCGATCAGGCGCGTCGCGCGTTGGAGGGCTTGCGATGCTGAGCCTGAGCGCACTGGCCGCGGCGATCGGCGCACGATTGAGCGGCGTCGATGCGCAGGTCGAACACGTCTCGACCGATTCGCGCAATGTAGGGCGCGGCGCTCTGTTCGTCGCACTTCGCGGCGAGCGCTTCGACGGGCACGCTTTCGTGCAGGCTGCATTGCAAGGCGGCGCGGCGGCCGCGATGGTCGACGAAGCTTCGCAGCTCGCGCGCACGCTTCCGACCGCGCCGCTGATCATCGTCGACGACACCAAGCGCGCGCTGGCTGCGTTCGCACGCTGGTGGCGGGCGCAGTACACGCTGCCGCTGATCGCCGTGGTGGGTTCCAACGGCAAGACCACGGTGAAGGAGATGATCGCCGCCATCCTGCGCGAGCAGTTCGGCGCCGAGCACGTGCTGGCTACCGAGGGCAACCTCAACAATGACATCGGCTTGCCGCTCACGCTGTTGCGTCTGCGCGAGAGTCATCGCGTCGGCGTCGTCGAATTGGGGATGAATCACCCGGGTGAGACGGCGCTGCTCGCGGCCATCGCGCAGCCGACGATCGGGTTGATCAACAACGCGCAGCGCGAGCACCAGGAGTTCATGAAGAGCGTCGCCGACGTCGCGGCCGAACACGGCGCGCTCATCGCCACGTTGCCCGACTACGGAGCGGCGATTCTCAATGCCGACGATGCGTTCGCCGGCTATTGGCGCGGTGCTGCCGGATCGCGTCCGATCCGCGACTTCGGACTGAACGCGCATGCCATGGTGACCGGGCGGTTCGCGCCAGGCATCGCCAGCACCGACGTCGAGATCGTGCTGCCCGAAGGCGTGGCCACGGCCATCTTGCACATTCCGGGGCTGCACAACGTTCCCAACGCGCTGGCCGCCGCCGCTGCCGCGAGTGCCGCGGGCGCTACGCCGCACGCAATCGGCGCAGGGCTGAGCGCGTTCCGCCCCGCCAAGGGCCGACTGCAGGTGCTGCAGCTAGCCAGCGGTGCCACGCTGGTCGACGATACCTACAACGCCAATCCCGATTCGGTGCGCGCCGCCATCGACATTCTGGCCGGGGCCGACCGTCCGCGCGTATTGATTCTGGGCGACATGGGCGAGGTCGGCGCCGAGGGCCCGAAGTATCACGACGAGGTCGGTGCGTACGCCAAAGCGCGTGGTGTCGATCACTTGCTGGCGATCGGTGCGGCCGCGCGTGACGCAGTCGGTGCATTTGGTCGTGGCGCTGAACACTTCGACGAGATCGACGCGCTGGCTTCGCGTGCGCGAGCGCTCGCCCGCGGCGGTGCGACGGTGCTGGTCAAGGGCTCGCGCTTCATGCGCATGGAGCGCGTGGTGAGCGCGTTGCGCGGGCAGGCGCAAGGGGAGGCGGCATGCGCCTGAGCATGGCGATCATCGCGGCCGGCATGACTCTGCGGCATGGAGGCGAGCGTGCTGCTTGAGATCGCGCAATGGCTCGCCAAGGACGTGCGAGCGTTCAACGTCTTCAACTATATCTCGCTGCGCGCGGTGCTGGCGACGTTGACCGCGCTGATCATCTCGCTGGTGCTCGGACCGCGGATGATCCGCAAGCTCACCGCGTACAAGATCGGGCAAGCGGTGCGCACCGATGGGCCGCAAACCCACCTCACCAAGGCCGGCACGCCGACGATGGGCGGCGCGCTGGTGCTCCTGGCGATCGCGATCACCACGTTGCTGTGGGGCGATCTGGAAAACCGGTTCGTGTGGGTGGTGCTGGTGGTGACGGTCGGCTTCGGCGTAGTGGGCTGGGTCGACGACTATCGCAAGGTCGTGCATCGCAATCCGAAGGGACTGCCCGCACGCTGGAAGTACTTCTGGCAATCGGTGGTGGGCATCATCGCCGCCGTGTACCTCGCCTTCGCGATCAACGCACCGACCAGTGCGAAGGTGTGGGATCTGTTCATGGCGTGGGTCAGCAGCGGCATGGCGATGGAACTGCCGGGCAAGACCGATCTGATCGTGCCGTTCTTCAAGAACGTCGCCTACCCGCTGGGTGTGTTCGGCTTCATCGTGCTCACCTACTTCGTCATCGTCGGCACGTCCAACGCCGTCAACCTCACCGATGGTCTGGACGGTCTGGCGATCATGCCCGCGGTGCTGGTCGCCGGCGCGCTCGGTGCGTTCGCTTACGTAACGGGCAGCGCCGTGTTCGCGAAGTACCTGCTGATCCCGCACATCCCCGGCGCGGCGGAGATGACCGTGTTCTGCGCCGCGATCGTCGGCGCGGGCTTGGGCTTCCTCTGGTTCAACGCCTATCCCGCCGAGGTGTTCATGGGCGATGTGGGTGCGCTCGCGCTCGGAGCGGCGCTGGGCACCGTCGCGGTGATCGTCCGCCAGGAAGTCGTGCTGTTCATCATGGGCGGCGTGTTCGTCGCCGAAACGCTGTCCGTGATCATCCAGGTCGCGTACTTCAAGCTGACCGGCGGCAAGCGCGTGTTCCGCATGGCGCCGCTGCATCACCACTTCGAATTGGGCGGCTGGAAGGAAACACAGGTCGTGGTGCGCTTCTGGATCATCACGATGATGTTGGTGCTGTTCGGGTTGTCGACGTTGAAGCTGCGCTGAAACGCGACAGGAGACGGTTGCAACGCTGATGGAACTGCGAGGCGCAAACGTGCTGGTGCTGGGACTCGGAGAGACGGGGCTGTCGATCGCGCAATGGGCGAGCAGGCAGGGCGCCCGCTCGGTGCGCGTGGCCGATTCCCGCGCGCAGCCGCCAGGCGTGGATGCACTGCGTGCGCAGGTGCCGCAGGCCGAACTGCGCACCGGGGCGTTCGAGCACACGCATCTGCAGGGGATCGATCTCGTTGGGATCAGTCCCGGCGTGCCGGTGGCCGAGCCGGTGGTACAGGAGGCACAGCGGCGCGGCGTGCCGGTGGTGGGCGACATCGAACTGTTTGCGCAGGCCCTACCCAGGCTTTACGCCGGACACGCCCGACCGACCGTGATCGGCGTGACCGGCACCAACGGCAAGACCACCGTCACCGCGCTCACCGGGGCGTTGGTGCGCGGCGCGGGCGTCGATGCCGAGGTCGCCGGCAACATCAGCCCGGCCGCGCTCACCGCGCTGATGGCGCGCGTCGATCGCGATGCGCTTCCTGCCGCGTGGGTGCTCGAACTGTCGAGCTATCAGCTCGAGACGACCTGCTCGCTCGATCCCGACGCCGCCACGATGCTCAATCTGTCGGAGGATCACCTCGATCGCTACGACGGCATCGCGGCGTACGGCGCCGCCAAAGCGCGGATCTTCCACGGCGGCGGCACGCAAGTGCTCAATCGCGACGACGCCGCGAGCATGGCGATGCGCCGCCCGGGCCGGCGCGTGATCACCTTCGGGCTGGATGCTCCTTCGAGTGCCGACGAGTTCGGCCTGGTCGCCCGTGGTGGTGCGTTCGAAGTGCGTCGCGGCGCGGAGGCGATCGTTGCCACCGACGAACTCAAACTGGCCGGTCTGCACAACGCCGCCAATGCGATGGCTGCGCTGGCGTTGATCGATGGCATGCGCTTGAGTCGCGCTGCGGTGGTCGACGCGCTGCGCGGGTTTACCGGTCTGCCGCATCGGGTCGAGCCGATCGCCACGATCGGCGGCGTGACCTATTTCAACGACTCGAAGGGCACCAACGTCGGCTCGACGCTGGCGGCACTGACCGGATTCGCCAAGCAACTCGGCGCCACGAGCGCGAAGGTGGTTCTGATCGCCGGCGGCGACGGCAAGGGCCAGAACTTCACGCCGTTGCGCGACGTGGTCGAGCGCGTCGTGCGCAGCATCGTGCTGATCGGGCGCGACGGTCCGCGCATCGGTGCGGCGCTCACCGGAACCGGTGCGCGCCAGCAATGCGCTGCAACGATGCGCGAGGCGATCGAACTGGCCCGTGCAGATGCGCAAGCGGGGGATGTGGTGCTGCTCTCGCCCGCCTGCGCGAGCTTCGACATGTTCAATCACTACAGGCATCGCGGCGAGGTGTTTGCAGCCGCGGTGCGGGAGCTGGCCGATGCTGAACATCGCTAGCCTGAAACTGGCATGGCCGTGGTCGCGGCGCACGACCAGGCGTGCGGTGCGCGCGCCCGGGGTGGTAGGCGAATACGACCGCAGCATGGTGTGGGCGGTGCTGCTGCTGCTCGTGCTCGGGTTGGTGATGGTCTATTCCGCTTCGATCGCCATCGCCGAGACCGGCAAGTTGTATGGCAATCGATCCACCTACTTCCTGGTGCGACAAAGCGTCTATGTCGTCGTCGGCGTGGCCGCAGCCCTGTTCGCCTTCCAGGTCTCGACTCGGACCTGGCAGGAGGTCTCGTTCTGGCTGTTCGTGCTGGGCGTGGTGCTGCTGGTGCTGGTGTTCATACCGGGCGTGAGCCGGCCGATCAACGGTGCGCGGCGCTGGATCTCACTCGGTTTCGCGAACGTGCAACCGTCCGAATTCATGAAACTGTTCGTCGTGCTCTACGCCGCGGATTTCACCGCCCGCAAGGCGCACCTGATGCACAACTTCAAGCGCGGGCTGTTGCCGCTGCTGGCGGTGATGATACCGGTGGGTCTGCTGCTGCTGATGGAACCCGACTACGGCGCCACCTTCGTCATCGCGATGATCGCGGCATCGATCCTGTTCATCGGCGGCATGAACATGGCGTGGTTCGCGGGTCTGATCGGCACGCTCGCGGTGTCGTTCGCGCTGCTCATCGTGTTCGTGCCGTATCGGTTGAAGCGGTTCCTCGGCTTCATCGATCCATGGCAGGACGCCTTCGGCAAGGGATTCCAGCTCACGCATTCGTTGATCGCTTACGGGCGTGGTGGCTTGACCGGCGAGGGCCTTGGCGCAAGCGTGGAGAAGCATCACTACCTCACCGAGGCGCATACCGATTTTCTGCTCGCGGTGGTGGCCGAGGAACTGGGTTTCGTCGGTGTGCTGCTTGTGGTGGCGCTGTTCGCCTGGCTGGTGATGCGCGCATTCGTCGTCGGCCGGCTCGCCGTCAGCCACGACCGGCCATATGCGTCGCTCGTCGCGCAGGGCATCGCGGTGTGGTTCGCCATGCAGGCGCTGATCCACATGGGCGTCGGCATGGGCATCCTGCCCACGAAAGGCCTGACGCTACCGTTCATGAGTTTCGGCGGCAGCAGCATCGTCGCCAACTGCCTGGCGTTCGGCATCCTGATGCGGATCGATTGGGAAGATCGCCAACTCATGCGCGGGTTGCCGGCATGACGGGGGACGCCGCGTGTGGCTAATCCCTCCAAGCGCACCGCGCTCGTCATGGCCGGCGGCACCGGTGGCCATGTATTCCCCGCGTTGGCAGTCGCCGAGGAACTGCGCGGGCGCGGCTGGCACATCGTCTGGCTCGGCTCGGCGAGCGGCATGGAAGCCACGCTCGTACCCAAGCATGGCATCACGCTCGAGACGGTCGAGTTCATGGGGCTGCGCGGCAAGGGTCTGCTTACCAAGCTGCTGCTGCCCACACGTCTGCTCGTCGCGTTCTGGCAAGCGCTTCGCGTCGTTCGACGAGTGCGTCCGCAGGTCGTCGTCGGCATGGGCGGTTACATCAGTTTTCCCGGGGGCATGATGGCCGCACTCGCCAACAAGCCGCTGCTGATCCACGAACAGAACGCCATCGCCGGGCTGGCCAATCGGGTGCTGGCAGGCGTGGCCGACCGTGTGCTGAGCGCGTTCCCGCATGCACTGCGCAAGGCGGAGCACAGCGGCAACCCGGTGCGCGCGACCATCAGCGCGATGGCAACGCCGCGTGAGCGTTACGCGCAACGAAGCGGGCCGCTGCGCGTGCTCGTCATCGGCGGCAGCCTCGGCGCGCAGATCTTGAACGAGACCGTACCGGCAGCCATCGCGATGCTGGATCCGGTGCAACGTCCGATCGCACGGCATCAGGCGGGTGCGAAGAATCTCGATGCATTGCGCGCTGCGTACCAGCAAGCCGGCGTGGCGGGCGATCTGGTGGCGTTCATCGACGACATGACCGCGGCATATGCCGATGCCGATCTGGTGATCTGCCGGGCGGGCGCCATGACGATCGCGGAACTGGCGGCGGCCGGCGTTGCGAGCGTGCTGGTGCCCTATCCGCATGCGGTCGACGACCATCAGACGGCCAACGCCCGCTATCTCGCCGACCACGACGCCGCAATCCTGCTGCCGCAAACGGAGCTGAGCGCCGAGCGGCTGGCGCACCTGCTGCGCGAGACGACGCGCGAGCGCCTCACCGACATGGCTGTTCGCGCTCGCGCACTCGGGCGTGCCGAAGCCACCAAGGTCGTGGCCGACGCGTGCGAAGCGATCGCCCGAAAGGCGGGCGCATGAAGCACAA
>CADEDU010000011.1:0-37091 GCA_902826155.1 uncultured beta proteobacterium | reverse complement strand
GGCATTGGCGGCTCCGGCATGTCCGGCATCGCCGAAGTGCTGCTGAATCAGGGGTACCAGATCAGCGGCTCTGATTTGTCGGCGAGCGCGACCACCGAGCGGCTGGTGGCGCTCGGGGCGCGAGTGATGCTCGGCCACGATCGCGCGCACGTCGCCGCGGTCGACGTCGTGGTGATCTCCAGTGCGGTGAAGTCCGACAACCCCGAAGTGATCGAAGCGCGTGCCAAGCGCATCCCGGTGGTGCCGCGCGCGCTCATGCTCGCCGAGCTCATGCGTCTCAAGCAGGGCATCGCGGTGGCGGGTACGCATGGCAAGACCACCACGACCAGCCTGGTGGCGAGCGTGCTGGCCGAGGGCGGCCTCGATCCGACGTTCGTGATCGGTGGACGGCTGACCGCGGCAGGCTCGAACGCACGGTTGGGTGCGGGTGAATTCATCGTCGTCGAGGCCGACGAGTCCGATGCCTCGTTCCTGCATCTGCAGCCCTCGATCGCGATCGTCACCAACATCGACGCCGATCACATGGAAACGTACGGGCACGACTTCGCCAAGCTGCGTCAGGCGTTCGTGACCTTCATCGAGAACCTGCCGTTCTACGGCTCGGCGATCCTGTGCGCCGACGATCGCGTGGTGCGCGAGATCATCCCGTTCGTGTCGCGGCCGATGCTCACCTACGGCTTCACCGACGACGTGCAGGTGCGTGCCGATCAAGTGGTTTCCGACGGGGGCCGCATGCGCTTTCGCGCGCTGCGTGCGGGCAAAGCGCCGCTCGATGTGACGCTCGCGCTTCCCGGCCGGCACAACGTGCTCAACGCGCTGGCGGCAATCGCGGTGGCCGATGAACTCGGCGTGGCCGATCGCGCGATCGCCAAGGCGCTCGCGGATTTTCGCGGCGTGGGCCGGCGCTTCCAGCGCTACGGCGAAGTCGGCCTGCCCGCTGCCGGCGCGTTCACGCTCATCGACGACTATGGCCACCATCCGGTGGAGATGCAGGCCACGCTCGAAGCCGCACGCGGGGCGTTTCCCGGACGGCGCATCGTGCTCGCGTTCCAGCCGCATCGCTTCACCCGCACGCGTGACCTGTTCGAGGACTTCGTCAAGGTGCTGTCGAGTGTCGATGCACTGGTGCTCGCGGAGGTGTATGCGGCGGGCGAAGCCCCGATCGTGGCCGCCGACGGCCGGGCACTCGCGCGTGCCATTCGCGTCGTCGGCAAGGTCGAACCGGTGTTCGTGGAGGACATCGCGGACATGCCGAGCACGATCATGCAGATCGCGCGCGACGGCGACGTGGTGCTGGCGATGGGCGCAGGCTCGATCGGGCAGGTGCCCGGCAAGCTCGCACGCGGTGAGACGCGCGGCCAGGCGCGGGCACAAACCAGCGGGCAGGCGTGAGGCGCCATGAAGATGACTGAGCCCGCCCAATTCAACCCCGCGCTGCGCGGCCGGCTGCTGCACGCCGAGCCGATGAGCGCGCATGTGAGCTGGCGTGCGGGCGGGGCAGCGCGCGTCGCGTACGTGCCGGCCGACGTGGCCGACCTCGGTTCGTTCCTGGTGTCGCGCCCGGCGGGCGAGCCGATCTGCTTCGTCGGTCTGGGGAGCAATCTGCTGGTGCGCGATGGCGGTTTCGACGGCGCGGTGGTGCTGATGCACAGCACCCACGGCCTCATGCGCGCCGAAGGTGATCTGGTCTACGCCGAGGCGAGCGTGGCCAATCCGAAAGTCGCGCGCTTCGCCGCCAATCACGAATTCGAGGCGGCGGAGTTTCTCGCCGGCGTACCCGGTACCGTCGGCGGCGCGCTGGCGATGAACGCCGGCTGCTACGGTTCAGAGACCTGGGACTACGTCGCACAGGTGCAGACGATCGATCGTCATGGCGTGCTGCGCACCCGGTCGGCCGAGGACTACGAGCTGGGCTATCGGCACTGCGTGTTGCGCGCAGCGAAGGCAAGAGCCGACCACGGCCGATCCGACCACGGCGTACCCGATGAGTGGTTCACCGCCGCCTGGTTCCACTTCCGTCGCGGCAACCGGCAGCGCGCGCGCAACCGGATCAAGGAACTGCTCGCGCAGCGCGTGGCCACCCAACCGCTGAACCTTCCGAACGCAGGTTCGGTGTTCCGCAATCCGCCAGGGGACTACGCGGCGCGATTGATCGAGGCTTGTGGCTTGAAGGGCCGTGCCATCGGCGGCGCGCGCATCTCCGAGAAGCATTCGAACTTCATCGTCAATCCCGGTGGAGCGGGCAGTGCCGCCGACATCGAAGCGCTGATCGAACTGGCGCGCGCCACGGTGCTGGAGCGATTCGGCGTCGCGTTGATCCCCGAGGTGCGCATCATCGGCACGCCAGACGGAGGCCGGCGACCATGAGCGCTTTCGGCAAAGTCGCGGTGATGTTCGGCGGCACCTCGGCGGAGCGTCCGGTCTCGCTCAAGAGCGGCACGATGGTGCTCGATGCGCTGCGCGCACGCTCGGTCGACGCTCACGCATTCGATCCGAAAGAGCGCGGGCTCGACGCGCTCATCGCCGAACGCTTCGACATCGTATTCATCGTCCTGCACGGTCGCCACGGCGAGGACGGCACGATGCAGGGCGCGCTCGAATTGCTCGGCATTCCCTACACCGGTTCGGGGGTGCTCGCCAGCGCGCTGGCGATGGACAAGTGGCGCACCAAGCTGGTGTGGCAGGCGGCCGGAATTCCGATCCCGCGCTATGAGTTACTCAATACGAACAGCGATCTCGCTGCGGTGGCGGCGCGCCTCGGGCTGCCGATCATGGTCAAGCCGGCCAACGAGGGATCGTCGATCGGCATGAGCAAGGTCAAGCGCGCGGCCGATCTGGATGAGGCTTACGCACTGGCGGCCAACTACGACCCGATCGTCATCGCCGAGCAGTTCATCGACGGTCCGGAGCTCACCGCGGGCGTGCTGGGAGACCAGGCGCTGCCGCTCATTCGGTTGGAAACGCCGCGCGAGTTCTACGACTACGAAGCGAAGTACGTCGCCAACGACACCCGCTACATCGTGCCGTGCGGGCTGCCGCCCGAGCGCGAGTCGGCGATCCAGCACGACGTGCTGCGTGCGTTCGACGCACTGGGCTGCCGCGGCTGGGGCCGTGTCGATCTGATGCTCGATCGCGTGGGCAACCCGTACTTCCTCGAGGTGAACACCGCCCCGGGCATGACGGATCACTCGCTGGTACCGATGGCCGCGCGCCATGCGGGCCTGTCCTTCGAAGATCTGTGCGTGCGCATCCTCGAGCTTGCGCAGGCGCATGGCAAAGGTGCGGGGCGCTAGCGGCCATGTGGAACAACACCCGCCTGCTCAACATGATCGCCACCGGCATGTTCCTGCTGGGTGCGCTGATCGTGGTGCAGATCGGCGTGGTCAGCGCGGCCAACTCGGTGCGGTTTGCGTTGTCGCGCGCGGTGGTGTTCGGCGCGCTCGATCATGTCGGCCGCGATCAGATCGATCGCGCGCTCAGCGGGCAGCCGATCGGCAATTTCTTCTCGGCCGATCTGGAACTGGTGAAGGAGTTGATCGAGGAGATCCCGTGGGTGCGCCGCGCCGACGTGCGCCGGCAGTGGCCCGATCGCATCGAGATCACGATCGAGGAGCACAAGGCGCTCGCGCGCTGGGGCGACAAGCAACTGGTGAGCGTGCTGGGCGAGGTGTTCAACGCGTACAGCCAGTCGGAGCTGCCGCGGCTGGCCGGGCCGCTGGGCACCGAGCGCGATGTCACGCAGCGCTACTACCGCGTACGCGAGCTGGCCAAGATCATCGAGACCGAACCGGTCGAGCTCACGCTCTCGCCGCGCTACGCCTGGCACATGCGCTTCGCCAACGGCCTGACCGTGGACCTGGGCCGCGAGCAGGCCAAGACCTCGGTCGAGTCCCGGCTGGAGCGCTTCTTCCACATGCAGGCGAGCACGAGCGAGTCGATCGGACGGCGCGTCATGCACGCCGATCTGCGCTACCCCAACGGCTTTGCGGTGCGCGTACCGGGCCTGGGCCTGGAGCCGCCGCGCAGTGCGAATACCAAGAAGGCGAGATAGGGATGCACGGAGGTCACGTTGCCTAGAGACGAAAAGAACCTGGTGGTCGGTCTGGACATCGGCACATCGAAGGTCATGGCGCTGGTCGCCGAGCGTCGCGATGACGGCTCGCTCGAAGTGGTCGGGCTGGGGCGGCACACCGCCGGCGGGCTGAAGAAGGGCGTGGTGGTCAACATCGAGTCGACCGTGAGCGCGATCCAGCGGGCGCTGGAGGAGGCCGAGCTGATGGCCGACTGCAAGATCCACGATGTCTACACCGGCATCGCCGGCAGCCACATCAAGGGCTTCAACTCGACCGGCATGGTGGCGGTGAAGGACAAGGAGGTCTCGCGCGTCGACATCGAGCGTGCGATCGAGACTGCGCGCGCCATGCCGATCCCGACCGATCAGCAGGTGCTGCACATCCTCACGCAGGAGTTCGTGATCGACGGCCAGGACGGCATCCGCGATCCGCTCGGCATGTCGGGTGTGCGCCTCGAAGTGAAGGTGCACATCGTCACCGGCGCGGTGTCGGCGGCGCAGAACATCGTCAAGTGCGTGCGACGCGTCGGCCTAGAGGTGGCCGATCTGGTGCTGCAGCCGCTCGCCTCGAGCATGGCGGTGCTCTCCGATGACGAGAAGGACCTCGGCGTATGTCTGGTCGACATCGGCGGGGGCACCACCGACATCGCCGTGTTCACCCAGGGGGCGATCCGCCACACCGCGGTGATCCCGATCGCCGGCGATCAGATCACCAACGACATCGCCATGGCGCTGCGCACGCCCACCGCCGAGGCCGAGGAGATCAAGACACGCCACGGCTGCGCGCTGCGCCAGCTGGCCGATCCGCACGAGATGGTCGAAGTGCCCGGGCTGGGCGATCGCGCGCCACGCCAGCTCTCGCGTCAGACCCTGGCCGAGGTGATCGAGCCGCGCGTAGAGGAACTGTATGCGCTGGTGCAGCAGGTGCTGCGTCAGTCGGGCTACGAGGAGCTGTTGTCTTCGGGGATCGTGCTCACCGGCGGATCCGCCGCCATGCAGGGGATGGTGGAACTCGGTGAGGAGATCTTCCACATGCCGGTGCGGGTGGGCGTGCCGCGCTACAGCGGGTCGCTGGCCGACGTGGTCGGGCATCCGCGCTTCGCCACGGTCATGGGGCTGCTGATGGAAGGTAGCAACCAGCTCGAGCGTGGCCTGGCGGAGCGGCAGAACGGATCGGTGCGCCAGTCGTTCGCGCGGATGAAGGACTGGTTCCAGAAGAATTTTTGAAGGTGGGCAGCTGCAGGGTTGCTTCGGGCTTCACGGCGGTTCGTGTGCGTAGTTCTGGTGCGTTTGTCTCTCTGGTGAGCAGTTAATAACAGGAGGTGCGTATGTTCGAGTTGGTCGAAGGTCAGCAGATCGGAACGGTGATCAAGGTGGTCGGCATCGGCGGTGCGGGCGGCAATGCCGTCGACCACATGATCCGGCAAGGTGTGACCGGCGTGGAGTTCATCGCCGCGAACACCGACGCGCAGTCGCTCGCGCGTTGTGAAACGAAGAGCCAGATCCAGTTGGGCTCCTCGGGGCTGGGTGCCGGCGCGCGTCCGGAAGCAGGTCGTGCGGCGGCGATGGAACAGCGCGAAGCGATTCGCGAGGCGCTTGCAGGGGCGCACATGGTGTTCCTCACCGCGGGCATGGGCGGTGGCACCGGCACCGGCGCGGCGCCGGTGATCGCCGAGATCGCCAAGGAAATGAAGATCCTCACCGTGGCGGTGGTCACCAAGCCGTTCCAGTTCGAGGGCAAGCGTGCGCGCGTGGCCGAGCAGGGCATCGACGAGCTGGCACAGCACGTCGATTCGCTGATCGTCATCCTCAACGAGCGCCTGATGGAGGTGCTGGGCGAGGACGTGAGCATGAAGGAAGCGTTCCGCGCCGCCGACGATGTGCTGCACAACGCGGTGGCCGGCATCGCCGAGATCATCAACTCCCCGGGGCTGGTCAACGTCGACTTCGAGGACGTGCGCACCGTGATGGCGGAGATGGGCATGGCGATGATGGGATCGTCGCAGGCGAGCGGCGTCGATCGCGCCCGCATCGCTGCCGAGCAGGCGGTGGCCAGTCCGCTGCTCGAAGGGGTGAACCTCTCCGGTGCGCGCGGCGTGCTGGTGAACATCACCGCCAACGAAGGTCTGAAGATGCGCGAGGTGCACGAGGTCATGAACACCGTGCGCGGCTTCGCCGCCGAGGACGCGACGATCATCTTCGGTGCGGTGTACGACGATTCGATGGACGACGCCTTGCGCGTGACGGTCGTGGCGACCGGGCTGGGACGCGATTCGATCCGTCAGGCCAAGCCGCAGTCGCTGCAGATCGTCGCCTCCAAGACCGGCACCGACAACATGCCGTTGCACAACATCGACTTCAATCAATTGAGTCAGGTGCCGGCGGTGGTGCGCCGGCCGCGCGCGGCGCAGGTGGAGGCGCTGGCCGCGAGCGGCATGGACCATCTCGATATTCCGGCGTTCCTGCGCAAGCAGGCTGATTGATCGCCTGGCATCGAGCCGACTCGATTCGCTTGTTTTCGGGGGGAAGAGCGAAGAATCACGATCGCGACCGGGCAGGAGGTAAGTCGCGAGTGTCTCGGAGGCGTGGTCAGCCGAAACGCACCATCTGATCTGCCGCTTGCGCGGAGCGCGGTTTTGCCCGCTGCGCTCCGCACTGTTTTTTCCGACCCGGGCTCGGCCAGGGTCTATGCTCCGGTGCGCACACTGTCTATACTTGCAAGGGTTTGACGCGAAAAGAAATTTGTCCAGCCGTTCGGCCGGGTCCGCGCACCGATACTCCGCGCGCCGACTGCGGCAGACAGCCCGGTTGTCATCGGGAGGCTCGGGGGTCCGTTACGCGAAGCACAGCCCGCTCCTCGCCTCGATACGCTCGGACCATCACCCACCATGCTCCGACAACGCACCCTCAAAGCTCCAGTGACCGCGACAGGCGTCGGCCTGCATGGCGGCGCCAAGGTAACGATGACGTTGCGGCCGGCTCCCATCGACACCGGCGTAGTGTTTCGCCGACTCGATCTGCCCGGGGCGGCTGATCTGCGCGCGCGCGCGCAGGACGTCACCGACACCAAACTGTGCAGTGCGCTCCAGTCCAACGGCGTGAAGGTCGCCACCGTCGAGCATCTGATGTCCGCACTGGCAGGGCTGGGCATCGACAACGTGCTGGTCGATCTGTCCGGGCCGGAAGTCCCGATCATGGATGGCAGCGCCGGCCCGTTCGTGTTCCTGATCCAGTCGGTCGGCCTGGAGGAACAGGCCAAGCCGAAACGCTTCCTGCGCATCGTCGATACGGTGCAGGTGAGTGAAGGCGACAAGTGGGCGCGCTTCGATCCGTACGACGGCTTTCGGCTGACCTTCGCCATCCAGTTCGATCATCCGGCGATCGAACGCACGGCGCAGAGTCTCACCGTCGATTTCGCCGAGGTGTCTTACGCGCGTGATGTGGCGCGGGCGCGCACGTTCGGCTTCGTGCAGGAAGTGGAAGCACTGCGCGATCTGGGGTTGATCCAGGGCGGCAGTCTCGACAACGCGGTGGTGGTGGACGAGTACCGCATCCTCAATGCCGAAGGGCTCCGCTACGCTGACGAATTCGTCAAGCACAAGGTGCTCGACGCGATCGGCGACCTCTATCTGTGCGGTCACCCGATCGTCGGCGCGTTCTCGGCCTACAAGTCAGGCCACGATCTCAATAACAAGCTGCTGCGCAAAGTGCTGGCTGAGACATCGGCGTGGGAATTCGTCGAATTTGCGCGCGCCGAAGAGGCGCCGCAGGCGCTGCGCGCGAGTTATCCGCAGCTCGGCAGTGCCTGACCCCCGCGGCACGACGGCGGCCCAATGATCGTCGCGCGCATCATCGGTGTCATCGTCCTGCTGGCCATCGCCGTCTCGGTGATCATGTGGGTATTCACCCGCGAAAGCCGCTATCTGTGGTTCGCTTACCGCGTCATCCAACTGGCCGTACTCGCCGGACTGGTTTTCTTCGGCGTGTTCTTTCTCGAGCGGGTGCTATGAGGGTGAAGGGTGAAGGGTGAAGGATGTGGGCGCGCGATGTGGAATGCGCGCGCGGGGCGGGCGCGGATTTGCGCAGGGCTCGTCGCGGTGGCGATCGCCGTCATGACCGCATCGGCCGAAGCCGCCTCGGGCAGCCGGTTCTTTCAATCGAGCGACGGCGTCAGACTCCACTACATAGATCGCGGCAACGGTAGCGCGCTGGTCTTCATTCCCGGCTGGACCATGCCCGCGTGGGTATTCGATGCGCAGATCGCGCACTTCGCGCGCGAGCATCGAGTCATCGCGTTCGATCCGCGTTCGCAAGGCGAATCGGCGATCGCGCCAGCGGGCCATCATCCCGATCGACGCGCCAGAGACATCGCCGAACTGCTGGCCGTGGCGAAGGTGGACGCCGCGGTGCTGGCGGGATGGTCGCTCGGTGTGCTCGACGTGCTCGCATATGTGCGCCAGCACGGCGATGCCAAGGTTTCGGGCCTGGTGCTGATCGACAATTCCGTCGGCGAGGAACCACCGCCCGACTTCAAGTTCGACTTCATCGGTGCGCTGCGCAAGGATCGTCGAGGCGCCACGCGCAGTTTCGTGCGCGCGATGTACAAACGCCCGCAGACCGACGCGTACTACGATCGGCTCGCGCAAGCGTCGATGCGGGTTCCGCTGCAAGCTGCGATCGAGCTGCTGTCGTACCCTTATCCACGCAATTACTGGCGCGAGGCGGTGTACGGTACACGCAAGCCGGTTCTGTACGTCGTGACCCCGCGCTGGGCCGAGCAGGGCGCGAATCTCAGTCGCAAACATCCGGCCGCCCGTACCGAGGTGTTCACCGACGCTGGGCACGCGCTATTTGTCGATGAAGCACCGCGCTTCAATCGGTTGATGTCAGAGTTTGTGCGGGCTTTGCCGCGCGCGGGCGCGAACTGAATTCGGATTGCGGATGTAGCTGAATGTAGCTATTGGCCGACCCGACTCACGACTTGGTCGGCCCGGCGCGCGTGGCCAGGGCGAGCAATGCTTCCTTCAGCGGCGAGTCGGGCAGACGGGTGGCGCATGCGTCGATTTGCGCCCCCGCTGACGGGGAGATCATGCGCGCCGGACGGCGTCCAGCGCCGTTCGTCGGGGTCCTAGGGAATTGCAGTTCGATTCTCACTCCGTTAACATCGCTGCGATTTGCTTGAAATGAAGCGAGCAAACGGGGGAGGATCAGTCGCATCTTCGCTGCGGTAGCGTTGTTCGCCGCGTGAATGATCACGACGCCGTCGCGAACGTTCGCAACGGTACACATCCGCGCCATTCCAACTGGCGCCTCCCTCGTCAAGACCCGCTGCAGTGCTGCAAGTCGCCGCGCCTTCTCGGTGATCGCCGAAAGCGTTTGATCATATTCGAGGTGTGCAGCGAGCGGCCTGGATCGCATGGATCGAAGGGTGGGGTTTCTTGTCGGCGGAGCGAGCGGTAACGCTAGCGGGGGCCTGGAGGAAAATTGAATCGGCAGCTCTGCGTCGCGGAGCCGCTGTCGACTAACCCGCAACGGCGCTGTGGGGGCATCCGTGCAGCTGATCATCGTCTCAGATCGACTGAAGCAAGCCAAGTCTTACTCCGTCGGCGGTTCGCAAATTGCGCTCGCGGCCGGGGTGGCGATGCTCACGATCGGGTTACTCTCTTCCCTGCTCTCGTACGCAACCTTGCGCGCGGGTACGACCACCGAATCGCCCATGATCCAGGGGCTGATCACCGAAGTGGCCGAGCGCGAGCAGCGCAAGCACGAGTCGTTCGTGCGCGAGAACATCAACGCGCTTGCGGTGAAGCTCGGTGAGCTGCAGGCCCAACTGCTGCGCTTGGACACCATGAGCGACCGGCTCGCATCTCTGGCCGGTCTGAAATCCACGCGCGATCTGCGCATGGGGGATGCACCCGGTCGTGGCGGTGCGCTGCCGACTGTGGCGACGCGCCCGCTGTCCGTTGACGATCTGCAGCGTGAGCTCGACTCGCTCAACGTGCGGCTCGATCACCGCGGCGATGCGCTGCGGCTGATGGAAGAGGAACTATTGCGGGAGCGCGCACGCCGCACATTGCTGCCTTCGGCTGCGCCGATCAACGCACCTTATCTGGTCTCGGGTTTCGGCTGGCGTATCGACCCGTTCACCGGCCGAGGTGTCATGCACGAAGGGCTGGACTTCGCCGCGCCGCATGGCACGCCGATCCTCGCGGCGGCAGCCGGCATCGTCGCCACGGCAGAACTGCACCCCGCGTATGGCAATCTGGTCGACGTCGATCACGGCAATGGCCTCTCCACCCGCTATGCACACGCTTCGAAGCTGCTCGTGAAAGTGGGCGAGGTGGTCAAGCGCGGGCAGCGCATCGCAGAGGTGGGCTCCACCGGCCACTCCACCGGGCCGCACCTGCACTTCGAGGTGCGCGAAAACGGCGCGGCCAAGAACCCGACGCTGTTCCTCACCACCCTGACGAACAAGCTGGCCCAGAAATAGTTCGCGTCGGGCCCAGAAAGAGCGTTTCCGGCCAAAGGGATAGCGATAGCGCGTGCTATCATTTCCCGTTTGTCGTCCGCTACTCGCGCGGAGCGGCGGTAGCGCCGGATGCCGCTCGAAATCCGCCGGGTTCGCCCCAAGATCCGTCGCTGGCCGTTGTGGCGGGCAGCTGCGATGGTCGTCGTGAACACCAGCGAGGCGCGCGACAGCGGTCGCGCTTCCACCACCTGATCCGCCCGTGAGCCTGTCTCGCGGCGCGCACACCCATGATCACCAAGGCTCTCACCAAGATATTCGGCAGTCGCAACGATCGGTTGCTCAAGCAGTACGCCCGCACGGTGCGCGCCATCAATGCGCTGGAGCCGCAGATCGCGGCGTTGTCCGACGAGCAACTCGAGGCAAAGACGGTCGAGTTCCGCAAACGGCTGGCCGACAAGGTCGCGGCCGCCGCTGAGGATGACAAGCGCAAGGTCGAGGCGGCGATGCTCGACGAGCTTCTGCCCGAGGCGTTCGCCGTCGTGCGCGAGGCATCGAAGCGCACGCTGCACATGCGCCACTTCGACGAGCAGCTGATCGGCGGCATGGTGCTGCACCAGAACAAGATCGCCGAGATGCGCACCGGCGAGGGCAAGACGCTGGTGGCGACGCTGCCCGCGTATCTCAACGCGTTGACCGGGCGTGGCGTACACATCGTCACCGTCAACGATTATCTGGCCAATCGCGACGCCGATTGGATGGGCAAGATCTACCGGTTCCTCGGCCTGACGGTGGGGGTGAACCTGGCGCAGATCGAGCGCGAGACCAAGCAGGGATCCTATCGCTGCGACATCACCTACGGCACCAACAACGAGTTCGGGTTCGACTACCTGCGCGACAACATGGTGATGGAGACGAGCGATCGCATCCAGCGACCGCTGTACTACGCCATCGTCGACGAGGTCGATTCGATCCTGATCGACGAGGCGCGCACGCCGCTGATCATCTCGGGCCAGGCCGAGGATCGCACCGAGATCTACAACCGCATGAACGAGGTCGCGCCCCGGCTGCAGCGAGCGGCGAAGGAAGACGAACCGGGCGATTTCACCGTCGACGAGAAGAACCATCAGGTGCTGCTGACCGAGGCGGGTCACGAGCACGCCGAGAACCTGCTGGTCCAGGCGGGGCTGCTGCCCGAGGGCTCCAGTCTCTACGAGCCGGCGAACATCAACCTGATGCACCACATGTATTGCGCGCTGCGCGCACACCACCTCTACTTCCGCGACAAGCAGTACGTGGTGCAGGACGGCGAGGTGGTGATCGTCGACGAATTCACCGGCCGTCTGATGGCAGGCCGGCGCTGGTCCGACGGACTGCATCAGGCGGTCGAGGCCAAGGAGCGCGTGGCGATCCAAAGCGAGAACCAGACGCTCGCCTCAATCACGTTCCAGAACTACTTCCGCATGTACCAGAAGCTGGCCGGCATGACCGGCACGGCCGACACCGAGGCGTACGAGTTCCAGGAGATCTACGGCCTGGAAACCGTGATCGTGCCTACGCACATGAAGATGGTCCGCCAGGACAGGCTCGATCAAGTCTTTCGCACCGAGCCCGAGAAGCATCAGGCGGTGCTCAACGACATCAAGGACTGCTATTCGCGCGGCCAGCCGGTGCTGGTTGGCACCACTTCGGTTGAAGCCTCCGAGCTGTATTCGTCGCTCCTCAAGAAGGACGGTCTGCCCCATCAGGTGCTGAACGCCAAGCAGCACGCCTCCGAGGCGCAGATCGTGGCGCAGGCGGGCCGGCCGAAGATGATCACCATCGCCACCAACATGGCAGGTCGCGGTACCGACATCGTGCTGGGAGGCAATGTCGAGAAGCAGGTCGAGCATCTCGAAGCCGACGAGGCGGTCGACCCGACCGCGAAGGAAGCGCAGATCAGCAAGCTGCGCGACGAATGGCAGTCGCTGCACGATCAGGTCGTCAAGGCGGGCGGCCTGCACATCATCGGTACCGAGCGCCACGAGTCGCGCCGCATCGACAATCAGCTGCGTGGTCGTTCGGGGCGTCAGGGCGATCCGGGCTCGAGCCGCTTCTACCTTTCGTTGGCCGATCCGTTGCTGCGCATCTTCGCGGGCGAGCGCATCAACTCGATCATGCAGATGCTGAAGATGCCCGAGGGCGAGCCGATCGAAGCCGGCATGGTGACGCGATCGATCGAATCGGCGCAGCGCAAGGTCGAGGCGCACAACTTCGATATCCGCAAGCAACTGCTCGAATACGACAACGTCGCCAACGACCAGCGCAAGATCATCTACGAGCAACGCAACCGGATTCTCGAGGGCGAGCCCGAACAGCTGGCCGAGCAGGTCAAAGACCTGCGCCACGGTGTCGTTGCCGACGTTTTCCGCGAGCATGTACCGGAGGAAAGCGTCGAGGAGCAGTGGGATCTCGATGCGGTCGAGAAGGGCCTGCAAGCCGAACTGATGCTGGACGCGCCGGTGCGCAAGCTCGCCGAGCAAGGTGCCGACGATGAGAAGCTCTTGACGGCGATCCAGAAGGCTGCCGATGAGGAATACGCTCAGCGCATGGCCGCCGCGCCCCAGGACGCGCTTGCGCAATACCAGCGGCTGGTGCTGCTTTCGGTGATCGATCACGAATGGCGCGAACACCTTGCCACGCTCGATCATCTGCGCCAGGGCATCCATCTGCGTGGTTACGCGCAGAAGAATCCGCGGCAGGAGTACAAGCGCGAAGGCTTCGAGTTGTTCGGCACCATGCTCGAGACGGTGAAGCTGCAGGTCACGCGCCAGCTCATGCGGGTGCAGGTGCAGACGCAGGAGCAGGTGCAGGAGGCCGAGCGTCAGGTCGAGCAGGTGACCAACGTGCAGTACCACCACGCCGGTTACGACGAGGTTCTGGCCGAGACGGCAACCGCCTCGGAAAAACCGCGACCGGCACCGTTCGTGAAATCGATTCCGAAAGTCGGCCGCAACGAGGCCTGCCCGTGCGGATCGGGCAAGAAGTACAAGCACTGCCACGGCAAGCTCAACTGATCGACCTCGGGACGTCCCTCGCGCCATGGCCGTCAATCTGCATCCCCCTCTCGCCGCATCGCTCGTGCCGATCGCCGGCGTTTCGCTCGGTGCCACCGAGGCGGGCATTCGCAAACAGGGCCGACGCGATCTGATGGTGATGCGCTTTGCGCCCGGGACGCGCGTCGCGGGCGTGTTCACGCAAAACAGTTTTGCCGCGGCGCCGGTGCAGGTCTGCCGGAAACACTTGGCCGCGAGCGACGCGATCCGCGCGATCGTCGTCAATGCCGGCAATGCGAATTGCGGTACGGGCGAACGCGGGCTCGCCGCTGCACGCAGGTCCTGCGAGTTGCTTGCCGCGCAGATCGCATGCGCGCCTGAAGCCGTGCTGCCGTTTTCGACCGGCGTCATCCTCGAGCACTTGCCGATCGAGCGCATCGAGACGGCGTTGCCGCACTGCGTCGCAAGCCTGGCCGAGAATGCATGGGCCGATGCCGCCGCCGCGATCATGACGACCGACACGGTCGCCAAAGCCGTATCGCGCACCGCGGGCGTCGATGGTGCGACGGTCAATGTCACCGGTATCGCCAAAGGCGTCGGCATGCTGCAGCCGAACATGGCGACGATGCTCGCGTACATAGCAACCGACGCGAAGATCGCCTCGCCGCTGTTGCGATCGCTAGTGCGCGAAGTGGCCGACGTTTCGTTCAACCGCGTGACGGTCGACGGCGACACTTCCACCAACGATTCATTCGTGCTGATCGCCACCGGGCAAAGCGCGCTTGCCGAGATCACCTCCGCCGACGATGCGAGGCTCGCTCCAATCAGGCAGGCCATCGTCGAAGTGGCCACCACCCTGGCGCAATCGATTGCACGCGACGGCGAGGGAGCGACCAAATTCATCACGATCGATGTGGCCGGCGCGGCAAGCGACGCCGAGGCGGTGCGAGTGGCCAAGTCGATCGCGCATTCTCCGCTGGTGAAGACCGCTTTCTTCGCGAGCGACCCCAACCTCGGCCGACTCATCATGGCGATCGGCAACGCCGGAGTCGAAGCGCTGGATGTATCGCGCGTCGATCTCTACCTGGGCAACGTGAAGGTGATCGATCGTGGCGGCCGCTCATCCGCCTACACCGAGGAGCAGGGCGCGCAAGCGATGAAGCCCGCGGAAATCCAGCTTCGCGTCGAACTCGGACGCGGCAGTGGCGTCGCGCGCGTATGGACCTGCGATTTCTCCTACGACTACGTCAAGATCAACGCCGAGTACCGCACCTGAGCGTCGTCCGTATCGGCGCGCTCGTCCCTTCTTTTTCCTGATCCCGCATGACCGATTATTCGAAGCTGATTGCGCGCGTCGAGAGCATGCTCGAGCGCGTCGAGGCGGTACTGCCGCCTGCCGTGCCGCAAGTGAACTGGAACGCCTCGATCGCGTTTCGCTGGCGCAAGCGCGGCGGCCGTGGCTTTCTGCAGCCGGTGAGCAGCCTGCACCGGATCGCGCTCGCCGACCTGCGCGATATCGATCGGCAGAAGCAGATCGTCGAGCAGAACACCCGCCAGTTCGTCGATGGCCGGCCGGCGAACAACGTATTGCTCACCGGGGCCCGCGGCACCGGCAAATCGTCGCTGGTGAAGGCGCTGCTCAATCGCTATGCCAAACAGGGGCTGCGCCTCATCGAGATCGACAAGCTCGATCTGGTCGATCTGCCCGAGCTGACCGAGCTGGTGCGCGAGCGCGCCGAGCGTTTCATCGTGTTCTGCGACGACCTCTCGTTCGAGGGTTCCGATCCGGGCTACAAGGCGCTGAAGGTCGTGCTCGACGGATCGATCTCGGCCACTGCCGACAACTTACTCATCTACGCCACCTCCAATCGCCGCCATCTGATGCCCGAGTACATGCAGGAGAACCTCGAGTTCAAGCATGTCGGCGACGAGCTTCATCCGGGCGAGACTTCGGAGGAGAAGATCTCCCTGTCGGAGCGCTTCGGCCTGTGGGTGTCGTTCTATCCGTTCGATCAGGATGAATACATCGACATCGTCGCGCACTGGCTCAAGCATTTCGGTTGCTCCGCGGCCGAGGTCGAATCGGCGCGCGAAGAGGCGCTGCAGTGGTCGATCCAGCGCGGCTCGCGCAGCGGGCGTGTCGCTTGGCACTTCGCGCGCGATTGGGCCGGCCGTCATGGGGGGGGTGCGGGCAAGGCATCAACCGGCACGCAAACCTCAGGCAAGGCCGCCACGAGCAAGACCGCAGCGGGCAAGTCTGCCGCGGGTAAGAGCGTCCGACCGCGATGAGCGAGAGTGCCGTCGACGTTGCGGCGGGCGTGTTGATCCGCGCCGACGGCAAGGTATTGCTCGCACAGCGCCCCGAGCGCAAGGTGTACGCGGGGTTCTGGGAGTTCCCCGGCGGCAAGGTCGAGGCTGGTGAGACGGCAAGGGTCGCGCTCGATCGCGAGTTGGACGAGGAACTCGCCATCAAGGTCGAGCGTGCGTACCCATGGCTCACGCAGACGTTCACCTATCCCCACGCGACGGTGCGCATCCATTTCTTCCGCGTCACCGAATGGCATGGCGAGCTGGTCGCGCGTGAGCATCAGGCGTTCGACTGGCAGGCACCCGATCACATGACGCTTGCGCCGATGTTGCCGGCGAACACGCCGATCCTGCGTGCGCTCGACCTGCCGCATGAGTACGCCACGACCAGCGTTGCGCGGCTGGGTGAACCGGCGTTCCTGCGAGCGCTCGAAGCGCGGTTGCGCGACGGATTGAGAGTCGTCGAACTGCACGAACGCGGTATGCCGCGCGATGCGCTGCGCACACTCGGGTCCAGCGTGCTGGCGCTATGCCGGGCGCACCGCGCGCGATTGCTGGTCAAAGGGGACATGCAGGTCGCGCAGGAGATCGGCGCCGACGGTGTTCACCTGAGCGCTTCGCAGCTCGAGATCATCGAGGAACGTCCACCGTTCGCGTGGGTAGCTGCGTCTTGCGGTGATGCGCTGGCGCTCGCCAAGGCTGCGAGCCTGGCGCTCGATTTCGTCGTAGTGGGGCCGGTGGTGCGAGGTAGCGGCTCGACTGCTCCGTTGGGCTGGCCAGGATTTTCCGCGTTGATCGATCGCTACCCGTTGCCGGTATTCGCCGCGGGCGGTCTGTCTCGAACCGACCTTGATGCCGCTTGGCGCGCAGGCGCGCACGGCGTTGCGACTCACGACGGTTGGTAGGAGCGCGTCGGTAGGTTAGCGTCGATGGGGTGCGTCTCGATAATCGCGCGCCCACAGTAGCGCGTTGGCGAGGTCCACTCAGCCGTGATCCTGATCAGTCGCTGACTGATCGCCGATTTCTCCCTGCGCCTGCTCGCCGGCAACGCGATAGCGCTCGGTGGCCCAGGCGCCCAGATCCAGGAGCTTGCAGCGCTCGCTGCAAAACGGCCGGTACTTCGATTCCGATGTCCACGCGACCGGGCCGCCGCAACGCGGGCAGGACACCGTACGAGGACTACGCGCTGCACTCATCCAGACGCTCGACTAGAGGCTGCAGAACGTGAGGTCGAACGGCACATCCAATTCGATCGGCTTGCTGCGGGCTTCTTCCGCAATCGTCAGAAAGCGCACGTTGAGCGCATAGCGATTGGCGCTGATCTCCGGAACGCAGGGCGCATCCAGGGGCAGGCGGATGCGGATCATCTGCGCGGTACGTCCGCCGAGCATCTGCTGGTAGGTGCCCTGGGTGGCGACGACGTGAGAAGGTTTGCCGCTCTCGCGCAGGATGTTCAGTACCAGCGATGCACCGTCGCGCACCGGATACAGCGGACTGATCCAGCGCAGCAACGCCTGCGTACGAACCGCGCCGTCGCGGTGCAGCCAATGGTGATACGTGGGCAGGTCGAACTCGCACACGCCGCCGGGAATGCCGGTGCGCTGCTTGATCGACATCAGCCATTCGTTGTCGCGCAGATGCTGGCCCACCTTGCCGGTCATCGCGTGGATGGCGCCACCGGCGCGGTCCAACTCCTGGAGGACGCGATCGAGGATGTGCTGATTCGCTTCCGGGTTGCTGCGAAATCCGCTCATCACCTGGCGCTGGCGCTCGAACTCCTGCAGCAACTCGGATTTGAGCTCCGAGCGCGTGACGATTTCGAGAATCTCGAACAGCGTGAGCACCGCGACGTGATGATTGTGCGGCTCACCCGACCGGATGAAGAAATCGGCACGAGTGAACAGGGCTTCCAGCCGCAGCAGTGTCCGAATCCGCTCGGCCAGAGGATGCTCGTAGGTGATGGTCGGTGCGCTCACTCGAGGGGAGGGGATCGGGGGATCGCGCAGATCAGCAGGATTTCAAACGGATCGCCGACCCGCCGCGGATCGCCGACGCGCCGCGTCTGTGTCGGTGCCTACGAAAACATGAAGTCTACACCCGGGGTGGACCACAACCGAGACCCGGATCCCTTGATCAAGCCTGACGTCCGGTGCGGACGCGCTCAGGGTCATGCCAGTCGGTAAGCCCGGCAGTTCAGTCGCCGGGTTGCGCGGTGTTCGCCGACAGTGCCCGGTGAACATGAGCGACCTGTACGTCGAGCATCGCCTCGCTGGCGCTGTTGTCGAGTACGTGGTCAGCGTGAGCGAGCCGCCTCGCGCGGGAAACCTGAGCACGAACGATCGCTTTGATCTGCGCGTGCGGCAACCCGTCGCGGCGTGCCACGCGCTCGATTTGCATCGGTTCGGGGCAATCGACGACGACGATCAAGCTGCAGCGATCGCGCGGGCGGCCGCTCTCGACCAGCAGCGGGATCATCAGCATTGCGTACGGCGAACGCGCGGCACTGAGCTGCCGATCGGACTCGTCGCGCACCATCGGGTGCAGGATCGCTTCGAGCCGACGCTTCGCGGCGGGCTCGCTGAACGCGAGCGCACGCATCCGGGCGCGATCGAGGGCGCCTTGAGGGTCGATGAATTCGTCGCCGAAGCCGCTGCGGATCGCCGCGATGGCCGCACCACCGGGCGCGGTGAAGGCGCGGGAGATGGCGTCTGCGTCGATGACGGTGATGCCGAGCGCTTCAAACGCGCGGCCGGCACGCGACTTGCCACTGCCGATGCCCCCGGTGAGGCCGACGACGAGCTTGCCCGAGGTCATGCTTGTGAGGTCATGCGCGAGTTCCTGATCCGCAGGATCGGTCACCGCGGCACGCCGATCCCTCAAACGCGATGGCGAAGCGTTGTCGCTACACCGCCCGCGCCAGATAGTACTCGACGATACTGTTGCCGAAGAACAGGGCGATGACGCCCGCGATAGCCAGATACGGGCCGAACGGGATCGGCACTTCACGGCCGCGCTTGGCCAGCACGATCAGCGCGATGCCGAATACGGCACCGACGACCGACGAGGCGAGGATGATGAACGGCAGGGCTTTCCAGCCGAGCCATGCACCCATCGCGCCCAGCAGTTTGAAATCGCCGAAACCCATGCCGTCCTTGCCGGTCGCCAGCTTGAACAGCCAGTACACGCTCCACAGGCTCAGGTAGCCGCCAACGGCACCGATCACCGCGCTTTGCAGATCGACGAATACGCCGTACATGTTGAGCAGCAAGCCGAGCCACAACAACGGCAGCGTGATGTCATCGGGCAGCAGCTGGGTGTCGAAGTCGATGAACGTCAATGCGATGAGTGCCGCGAGGAGCACCATTGCGCTGACGCCCGCCGCACCGAACCCGAACTTCAGCGCCGCACAGGCGAACGCGATCGCAGTGACGATCTCGACCAGCGGATAACGCAGGCCGATCGATGCCTTGCACGCCGCGCACTTCCCGCCTTGCAGCACGAAGGACAGCACCGGGATGTTTTCAAGCGCTCCGATCTTGTGTCCGCAGCTCGGACAGCTCGAGCGCGGCGTGAGCAGGTTGTACCGTCCCTCCTGCTTGATTTCCTGTCCGCTGAGTTCGGCGCACTGCGCGCGCCATTCCCGCTCCATCATCTTCGGCAGACGATGGATCACGACATTGAGGAAGCTGCCGATGGTCAGCCCGGCCACGGCGGCGACGATCGTGAAGGTCGTCCTGTCCTGGAGCAGCGCGACGAGGTCGGACATGATGGGTGAGCGGATCGAGGGGAACTGCGTGGGCAGGCCACCGCGCATTGCGGCCGGCTGCCCCGGGATTGCTTATTAGAGCACTAGACGTGCAGCGCGAACCGGACTCAGACGACCGAACCCAGTTTGAAGATCGGCAGGTACATCGCGACGACGAGGCCGCCGATCAACGTACCGAGTACCACCATGATGAGCGGTTCGAGCAGGCTGGACAGCGATTTCACTGCGTCGTCGACTTCCTCGTCGAAGAAGTCGGCGACCTTGCCAAGCATCGTATCGAGCGCGCCGGATTCCTCGCCGATCGAAACCATCTGGATCACCATGTTGGGAAACACGCCGGATTGTTCCATCGCCATCGTCAGGCTGGTACCGGTGGAGACTTCTCCCTGGATCTTCTTGGTGGCTTGCTCGTAGACGTAGTTGCCCGAAGCGCCGCCGACCGAGGTGAGCGCTTCGACCAGCGGCACGCCTGCCGCGAACATCGTCGAGAGCGTGCGAGTCCAACGCGCGAGCGTGCCCTTGCGAACCAGTTCACCGAACACCGGCATCTTCAACATCCAGCGATCGAAGCCGATCTGCATGGCCTTCGATCGCTTGTACATCGACAGGAATCCCCAGAACGCCATGCCAATTGCCGGGAAGAGGATGTACCAGTTGCCGACCATGAAATCGGACATCGCAATCACCGCCACAGTCGGGGCGGGCAGGTCGGCGCCGAAACTGGAGAACACGCTCTTGAACGCCGGAATGACCCACAGCATGATGACGGTGGTCACGAGGAAAGCGACCGCCAGCACGGCAATCGGATAAAAGAGCGCGCCTTTGATCTTCGATTTGATCGCCAGCACCTTTTCCTTGTACGTGGCCAGACGATCCAGCAGCGCTTCCAGGATACCGGCCTGCTCGCCGGCCTGGACGAGGTTGCAGTACAGCGGATCGAAATAGAGCGGATGCTTGCCGAACGCGGTGGCCAGATTCGAGCCGGTCTCGACCTCGGTGCGAATCGCCATGATCAGACTCGCCACCGCCGGGTTGGAGTGGCCGCGGCCGACGATGTCGAACGATTGCAGCAGCGGCACGCCCGCTTTCATCATCGTCGCGAGCTGCCGGGTGAACACTGCGATGTCCTTCTCCGACACCTTGCCGCCGCGTTTGGATTTCTGGGCCTTGAGCTTGGTGATGGTGATGCCCTGCCGGCGCAGCATCGTCTTCACCACGTGTTCGCCTGCCGCGCGCACCTCGCCGCGTACGGCCTTGCCCGTTCGGTCGCGCCCTTCGTATGCGAAGAGCTTCTCGGTGTTGACTTGCTTGACCGGTTTTTTGGCAGCTTGCGTGGCGGTCGCCATCAGCGAATCCTCGATTGTCCGCAGGTTCGGGGCACTTGGCTCGTCGGTAGACGCTTCAAGCAACATCGCCACCCCGGCGGCGACCAGCGAACCCGAGCGGGTGCGGTGCAATCGCGCCGGATGGTCTCCGTGCATTGCGTCACATCGCGAAGCTCGCGTGACGCGATCCAAGTACGAACAGCGATCTTGGTGTGGCGTCCCGATCGCTGCAACATTCTCTTGACGAAGGAACGGGCGCTTTGCACGAGCCCTGCGGGCGTTACGGAAGGCGCGTGATAACCATCACGTGGCCTGGACAGGGACTCGATCGTCGACGCAATCGCGACGCGAACGGCTCAGACGCGAATCGGGAATCCCACCAGGGATTCGAGCCGAGACAAAAGGGAATCGAGCCGAGAATGTTTCGAGCGCCCGAGCGCTCAGGTGGCTAGCGTCTGTGTGACTTTCTTGGGGCGATGCAGCCGTACCGTCCTGATGCTGCGATCCTCGGTCTGCAGGATATCCATCGGCACGTTGCCGATGCGCATGCTGACGCCGGCAACAGGCAAGTCCTGCAGGTATTCGGTGATCAACCCATTCAGCGTCTTGGGACCGTCCACCGGAAATGTCAGGCCCAGCTTGCGGTTGAGCTCGCGCAAGGACGAACTGCCCTCGACGATGGCCTCTCCACGATCATCCCAATTGAACGCCGTGGATTTCACCGGTGCGACGGTCGTGAATTCGCCGACGATCTCTTCGATCACGTCCTCGAGCGTCACCAGGCCGAGCAACTCGCCGTACTCGTCCACCACCAGCGCGACGCGTTCACGATTCTCTTGAAAGAATTGCAGCTGCGACAGGGCGGCGGTCGATGCCGGGACAAAGTACGGGGCGCTGATCAGCTCTTCGAAGGTTTCGCGATCGAACGAGCCATCGCGCATCGCCGTGAGCGCGTGCCGCGTATGGAGCACGCCCACGACGTTCGACGGCTCGCCCCGATACGCGATCAGGCGCGTGTGATGGCTGGTGGTCAGCTGATCGACCATTCTTTCACTTGGCAGCTCCATGTCGATCGCCTCGATCTGTGCGCGCGGAGTCATGACGTCCTGCACGGTGATGCGCTCGAGGTCGAACAGATTGAGCAGGATCGTCTGATGCTTCTTCGGCATGATCCGGCTGTGCTCGAGCACCAGCGTGCGCAACTCTTCGCGTGAGAGTCTTTGCGGTTCGTCGGCAGAGGGCTTGACGCGCAGCAACCACAGCAGGCCGTTCACGAACAGGTTCACGAACCACACGATCGGGTAGACCGCCCGCAGCAATGGCCCGAGCAGGTAGCTGAGCGGAAGTGCAATGCGTTCGGCATACGCTGCGCCGATGACTTTCGGCGTGATCTCGGAGAACACCAGAATCAGGAAGGTGATGACGACGGTGCCGATGCCAAGCGCGTACTCGTTGTCGCCGAACAATTCGATCGCGATCACACCGGTGAGCGTGGCCGCTGCCGCATTGATCAGGTTGTTGCCCAGCAGGATCACGCCGAGCAGACGATCGGTGCGATCGAGCAGCGCCTGCGTGCGCAACGCTGCGCGGTTGCCCAACCGGACCATCGCGTTGAGCCGATATCGGTTCAGCGCCATCATGCTGGTCTCGGCGATGGAAAACACCGCCGAGACGATCAGCAGCACGCCGAGGATGATCAGTTCCGTCGCCAGGGAGAAACTTGGCAAGGTGGGGGCGGGCGGGTGAAAGTGGGGGCAGTATTCGAGCGCCTTCGACCCTTGTCAAGGCAGGGTCGCGGGGCTCTTCGCGATCGAAACCGGCAAGTCGCTCCGCTTAGCGTGCGCGCTGCAGAACGACCTCGAGAACGAACTGCGTGCCTACGTACGCGAGCAGCAGGGCGGCGAAGCCACTGAGGATCCAGCGGATCGCGATGCGACCGCGCCAACCGAAGCGCCAGCGACCGAACAGGAGCGCCGCGAAGATCACCCACGATGCAATCGCGAACACCGTTTTGTGATCGAACCGGAACGCGCGGCCAAACACCTGTTCGGCGAAGACGAATCCGGTGATCAGCGTCGCTGTGAGCAAAATGAAGCCGACGCCGATGAAGCGAAACAGCACGCGTTCGAGTGTAAGCAGCGGTGGCAGCGCGACGAATGGTCCGGCACGCGCGCCCGCATGCAGCCGCTTCTCCACAACCGCCATGAACAACGCCTGCAACGCGGCGAGCGTAAACAGGCTGTAGGCCGCCATCGCCAGAATCAGATGCACGCGAAAGCCGATCGTGTTGGCGTGCGGTCGCCCGGAGAAGCCGGTGAAGATCGCCGGCAGAACCACGCAAACCGCCGCGCTTGCGAGAATCGTGGCGAGCATCGAATCCAGTCGCACCGACCAGTTTTCGATCCAGTAGATCAGTACTGCGAGCCATAACATCACCGAAAGCGCCTGGCTGAAACCGAAGCGCAGTTCGGACTGCATGAAGATCCCGTCGTAGAGGAGCCAGGCGTGCAGGGCGAGCGGGGCCAGGATCACGCCGCGCTCCCATGTGGAAAGCTGCACATCCGCGCGTGTCGCAGGCCTCAGACGGGTGCGCCAGAAGTGAATCGCCAGCACTCCGTAGAGAATTCCGGCAATTGCGTGGACTAGAATTGAACGCATCGGTCGAGTTTATCCTGCCTGATTTCGCGCATCCTGATTCGCCCGTCGTGATCCATCCGTCGTGATCCACCTATCCTGATACTGCGGCTCGCTTCCTTCGCCGCTTTAGCCGGTTGTTACTCTCCCTCCTTTCCTCCTGACCGTGGCCGCTGCGCCGCGGTACCAATCCGAGATCCCTCCATGCTCGACAACCTGACTCAGCGCCTGGCGCGGGTGATGAAGACCATCCGCGGTGAAGCGCGCCTCACCGAATCGAACATCCAGGACGCCTTGCGCGAAGTGCGTGTGGCGCTGCTGGAGGCCGACGTCGCGCTGCCGGTGGTGCGCGATTTCGTCGCCCGCGTCAAAGATAAAGCGGTCGGCGAGGAGGTGATCGGCAGCCTCACACCAGGTCAGGCGTTCGTGGGCGTGGTGTATCGCGAGCTCACCGACTTGATGGGGGGCGCCAACGAGGCGCTCAACTTCGCGGTGACGCCTCCGGCGGTGATCCTGATGGCGGGTCTGCAAGGCTCGGGCAAGACGACCACCACCGGCAAGCTGGCCAAACATCTTCACGAGGAGCGCAAGAAGAAGGTGCTGGTCGTGTCGTGCGACGTGTACCGGCCCGCGGCTATCGATCAGCTCGCGACCGTCGGCCAGCAGGCGGGTGTGGACGTGTTCCCGTCTTCTTCGGGGCAGAAGCCGGTTGACATCGCGCTTGCGGCACTCGATTTCGCCAGGAAGCACTACCACGAGGTTCTCATCGTCGACACCGCGGGGCGCCTGGCGATCGATGAGGAGATGATGCGTGAGATCGCTGCGTTGCACGGTGCGCTGAAGCCGGCCGAGACGCTGTTCGTGGTCGATTCGATGCAGGGTCAGGACGCGGTCAATGTCGCCAAGGCCTTCAACGACACGATCGCACTGACCGGCGTGGTGCTCACCAAGCTCGATGGCGATGCGCGCGGCGGCGCGGCGCTTTCGGTGCGTCACGTGACCGGCAAGCCGATCAAGTTCGTCGGCGTCGCTGAGAAGCTCACCGGGCTCGAGCCGTTCTACCCCGATCGCATGGCGTCGCGGATCCTGGGCATGGGCGACATCCTGTCGCTGGTGGAAGAGGCGCGCCGCGGCGTCGACGAAGAGGAAGCGCAGAAGCTCGCCGAGAAATTCAAGAAGGGCAAAGGCTTCGATCTGGAGGACTTCAAGAGCCAGATCCAACAGATGAAGAAGATGGGCGGCATCAACGCCCTGCTCGACAAGCTGCCCGCGTCGATCGGCCAGATGGCGCAGCAGACGCAGGCTGTCGACGACAAGGCGATCCGGCGCCTCGAAGGCATCATCAATTCGATGACGCCCGACGAGAGGCGAAAGCCGGAATTGATCAAGGCCTCGCGCAAGCGCCGCATCGCCACCGGGGCCGGCGTGCAGGTGCAGGAGGTCAATCGCCTGCTCTCGCAGTTCGAGCAGACCCAGAAGATGATGAAGCAGATGCAAAAGGGCGGGATGCAGAAGCTCATGCGCTCGATGAAGGGGGTCATTCCGGGAATGCGCTGACGCCCTCGCGGCAGTCTGCGGCGCTCGGGTTTTGCCTTGCCAATCAGGGGGTTCGTCCCCTACAATCGCGGGCTTTTCGCCGGCCAGCGTGCTCCACTCGGAGCCCACGTCGTTGCCGGCTCCGTTCGCATCCGATCCATTCAGCCTGCGCAGGACGCTCCCATGGTGGTTATCCGACTGGCCCGCGGTGGGGCCAAGAAACGCCCCTTCTTTAATCTCGTCGTCGCCGACTCGCGCCGCGCGCGTGACGGGCGCTTCATCGAGCGCGTCGGGTTCTACGACCCGAAGGCGCCCGAAGGCCGGGAATCGCTGCGCATCAACGCCGAGCGGCTGAAGCACTGGACCGCCACCGGCGCGCGGCTTTCGCCGACCGTGTCGCGGCTGGTCAAGCAGGCCGCGCGCAAGGCGGTCTGACGGTCCCGTTGGGCGCGCGGGCGCTCGGGTCCGGTGTCGCGGGCGAAGCCCGCGGCGGGACGATGGTCTCCATGGGGCGGATCACTGGAGCGTTCGGGGTGCAGGGCTGGGTCAAGATTCACCCGTACTCCGACGATCCGGCCGGCTTTCCGACCTTGGCGGGCTGGATGATTGGTCAGGACCCATCCTGGCGAGAAGTCGATGTAGTGCAGTGGGAGGTACACAGCAGTTCCGTCGTCGCCAAATTGCGGGGTGTCGACGATCGCGATGCCGCCGCGGTGCTGCGCGGCCAGGAGTTGGCGGTGCCGCGCGAGAGCCTGCCGCCAGCGGCAGAGGGTGAGTTCTACTGGTCCGATCTGGTGGGGCTCGCAGTGGTGAACGGCGTTGGCGAAGCGCTTGGCGAGGTGGCCGAGGTCTTCTCCAACGGTGCTCAGGAAGTGTTGCGCGTGCAGGACGGAACGACGGAGCGCTTGATCCCGTTCGTTCCGGCCTACGTACAGGAAGTGCGGCCCGAAGCCGGTCGCATCGTGGTGGATTGGCAACGCGACTGGTAGCGAACGCCGCCGGATGCGGTGCGAAAGCGGGCGGGCGATGCAGTTCGACTGCGTGACGATCTTTCCGGAGATGTTCGCGGCGATCACCGCATCGGGCATCACCCGGCGGGCGCTGGAGGAACGGCGCTGGGGCTTGTCGTTATCGAATCCGCGTGATTTCGTGACCGACAACCACCGCACCATCGACGATCGGCCGTACGGCGGTGGCCCGGGAATGGTGATGATGGCCGGACCGCTGGAGCAGGCGGTGGTTGCGGCGAAGCAGCGAATTGTCGACGTGCCCGCGCATGTCGTGCTGATGAGTCCGCAGGGTCGGTTGCTCACGCACGAGCGGGTCGTCGAGCTGTCGAGGCTGCCGCGATTGATTTTGGTTTGCGGCCGGTACGAAGGTGTCGACGAGCGTTTGATCAAACGCGTCATCGACGAAGAGTTGTCCGTCGGCGACTACGTGTTGTCCGGCGGCGAGTTGGCGGCGATGGTGCTGATCGATGCCATCGTGCGGCAGTTGCCCGGTGTGCTGGGGGCGAGTGAATCGGCCGAACAGGATTCGTTCGTGAGCGGATTGCTCGACTGTCCGCACTACACCCGGCCGGAAGTGTATGAAGGTGAGCGGGTGCCCGATGTGCTGCTCTCCGGGCATCACGCGCAGATCGAGCAGTGGCGTCTGAAGCAGGCGCTGGGTCGGACCTGGTTGCGCCGACCCGATCTGCTCGAGCGGCGCACGCTCGATGCGCGAGAGCGCAAGTTGCTGGCCGAGTTCCAGGCGGAGCCCGGCGCTGGTGGAAACACGAAGGATTGAGAGGGACCGACGATGAACCTGCTGCAGAAACTGGAACAGGAAGAGATCCAACGACTGGCCAAGAGCATTCCCGAGTTCGCCCCCGGCGACACGGTGATCGTCAACGTCAACGTGATCGAAGGCGAGCGCAAACGGGTACAGGCCTATGAGGGTGTGGTGATCGGCAAGCGCAACCGCGGCTTGAATTCGGCGTTCACGGTGCGCAAGATCTCCTCGGGCGAAGGCGTCGATCGGACCTTCCAGACCTATTCACCACTCATCGCTTCGATCGAAGTGAAGCGCAAGGGTGCGGTCCGCCGCGCGAAGCTTTATTACCTGCGCGAGCGTTCGGGTAAGGCCGCGCGCATCCGCGAGAAGCTCACCAAGCACACCGAGGCACCGGCGGCCGATCAGCAGTAAGCATCGGACGCAGTGAGTCTCGGAATGCTCCGGCAACGCCTCGGCTCAAACCGGGGCGGCCGCCTGAGGGTTCAGACCGGGCGCGTTCGGGCCGAGCGTGTCCAAGCCGGGCGCGGATCGGCAGCGCAGCGGGTCAGCTGCACAGCTCGGTCAGCAGCCGGTCGAGAAATGCCTCGCACTTGCCGATCTGATCGAGCGTGATGAATTCATCGGGCTTGTGCGCCTGCTCGATCGAACCGGGCCCGCAGATGATCGACGGGATGCCGGCCCGCTGAAACAATCCGGCCTCGGTCGCGTAGGCGACCTTGGTGTTCGCGGGCTCCGCTTGTGTCTCCGCGTTGCCACCCGCTTCACCCGCAGCGTTTCCAACCGTCGCGCCCCGTGCCAGCGCCCGCGCCAGATAGGTGAGCTGGTCGTCGTCGCGCATGCCCAATCCCGGAATCTCCGAGATCGTCTCGAACGCGAAGCCTGCATTCGGATCGACCGCGCGCATCTCGGGAACCAGCACGTCGTTCGCGTAGGTTTTGATCTCGCGTTCCAGTCGGTCGGGATCGGCGCCGGGCAGATAGCGGAACTCGAAATTGAAGTTGCACTCGCGCGGCACGATGTTGACCGCCGTGCCACCCGCGATCGTGCCGGTCTGCAACGTCGTGAACGGCACATCGAACGCGTTGTCGCGCGCTTCGATCTGGCGCATGCGATCGGCCATGTGCCGGATGTAGACGATCAGGCGCGCGGCGTATTCGATCGCGTTCACCCCTTGCGGCGTCAGCGCGGAATGTGCTTCCTTGCCGCGCACACAGCACGCATACGAGCGCTTGCCCTTGTGCGCCACGACCACCTGCATGTCGGTGGGCTCGCCGACGATGCATCCTGCCGGCCGGATATTCTCGCGCGCCAGATCTTCCAGCAGTCCGCGCACGCCCATGCAGCCCACTTCCTCGTCGTACGAGAGCGCGAAGTGCACCGGCGCTCGCAACTCAGCGGCGAGGAATCGCGGCACCATGCTTAGCGATGCTGCAATGAAGCTTTTCATGTCGGCCACGCCGCGACCGAAATAGCGATCGCCCGCGAGCGTTGCCTTGAATGGCTCGGTATGCCAGTCCTGGCCGTCGACCGGCACCACGTCGGTGTGGCCCGAGAGCACGATGCCGGCGCGCGTGCCGGTGCCGATGGTAGCGAACAGGTTCGCCTTCTTGCGCGTGCTGTCGTAGGTGAGCCGCGATGCCACGCCCTGCTGTTGCAGGTGATCGCGCACCCATTCGATCAGCCCGAGGTTGGAGTTCCGGCTCGTCGTGTCGAAGGCGACCAGGCGCTCGATCAGCGCGGCGGTCTGCGGACGTATCGGTTGCTGGCGATCCATGCGGGCTCCAGGAGACGACAAACCATACGAGACAAAGGAGCAACGAAACAGCGAGGCTCAGCGTTGTTCGTTGAGGTGACAAGCCGAGAGGCGCCCTGGTGCGACCTCGCGCAAAGGGGGCCGATCGATTCTACAGACCGCCATTGCGTGCGGGCAGCGTGGATGGAAATGGCAGCCGGGCGGCGGGGCGAGCGGCGAGGGGATCTCCCCGACCACCGTCACGAACGTCTTGCGACGCGCATCGAGCCTCGGCACCGCGGCCAGCAGGGCCTGCGCATACGGATGATTCGGTGCGGCGAACAGTTCCGCGGACGGGGCCAGCTCGACCACGCGGCCCAGGTACATGATCGCGACGCGATCGGACAGATGCCGCACCACCCCCAGATCGTGACTGATGAACAGATACGTCAATCCCAACGACTCGCGCAGCCGCATGAACAGGTTGATCACCTGCGCCTGGATCGACACGTCGAGCGCCGCGACCGCTTCGTCGCACACGAGAAATTCCGGCCGCACCGCCAGCGCCCGTGCGATGCCCAGTCGCGCGCGCTGACCACCCGAGAACTGATGCGGATAGCGCGTGAGGAATTCGCGACCGAGTCCGACCTGCTCGAGCATCTGCGCGACGTACTCGGCCTGCTCGCGCCGTTGGATCAGTCCGTGCACCACCGGCGCCTCGCCGACGATGTCGACCACCCGCAAGCGCGGATTGAGCGAGGCGTAGGCATCCTGGAAGATCATCTGGATCGCCAGGCGCGCGGCATGTCGTTCCGCGTGATCGCTGTGAGCGAGATCCCGCCCCTTCCATCGGCGTGAACCCGTGGTCGGCTCAAGCAGCCCTACCGCGATGCGGCCAAGCGTGGTCTTGCCGCAGCCCGATTCACCCACCAGGCCGAGCACCTCGCCCGGGGCGATCGACAGGTCGACGCCGTCGACCGCGTGCACGGTGTGTGCATCGACGCGCGCGCCGAGCATGCGTGCAGCGCGCTCGATCGCATCGAGGCGTTTGCTGAAGCGCATCGAAACGTCGTGCAGGCCGAGCAGTTCGCTCTTCATGTAGCGCGTCCGCGCGGCGCCTGCTCGGGAAAGAAGCAGCGCACCAGATGTCCAGCGCCAATCTGGGTGAGCGCGGGCTCGTCGTTGCACGCCGGCTGAGCGAGCGCGCAGCGCGCGCGAAACGCACATCCGCGCGGCAGCGCGAGCAGCGACGGCGCCATCCCCGTGATCTGCCGCAGCGGTGCACCGGGTCGATTGCGGCTCGGCACCGATTCGAGCAATCCGCGCGTGTACGGATGCGCCGGCCGATCGAGGATGGCGTCCACGCTGCCTTGCTCGACGATGCGGCCGGCGTACATCACGCAGATCCGATCGGCGAACCCCGCCACCACAGCCAGGTCGTGGGTGATCCAGATCAACGCGGTGCCGCTGTCGCGGCACAGCGCCTGCATCTGCGCCAGGATCTGGCTCTGGATGGTGACGTCCAGTGCGGTGGTCGGCTCGTCGGCGATGATCAGCGCCGGCTTGTTGAGAAACGCGATCGCGATCGCCACGCGTTGGCGCATGCCGCCGGAGAGCTGATGCGGATAGGCGAGAAGCCGCTCCTCGGGTGCGGCGATGCCGACGCTGGCGAGCGCTTCTCGTGCCCGATCGCGTGCGGCTGCGCTCGAGATCGACTCGTGCGCGCGCAGGGCTTCGATCATCTGCGTGTCGACGCGCAACACCGGGTTGAGCGTCATCATCGGATCCTGGAAGATCATCGCGATGTGTTTGCCGCGCAGCGTGCGCCAGCGTGACTCGCTCGCTGCGGCGAGATCTTCACCGGCCAGGCGGATGCGCCCGCTCACGATGCGGCCCGGCGGATCGATCAGCCCGAGAATCGAGAAGCCGGTGATCGACTTGCCCGATCCCGATTCGCCCACCAGACCGAGCACTTCGCCGCGATCGAGCGACAGCGACACGCCATCGACTGCCTTCACCACGCCCTTCCTGGTGAAGAAGTGCGTGCGCAGGTCCTCGACCGACAACGTGGGCGTGCTCATCGCTGCAGTCGCGGATTGAGCACGTCGCGCAGCTGATCGCCCACCAGATTGATCGCGACGATCGTGGTGAGCAGCGCGATGCCGGGGAAGAAGCTGATCCAGTACTTGCCCGAGAGCAGGTAGTTGAAGCCGTTGGCGATCAACAGACCGAGCGAGGGCTGTGTGATAGGCAGACCCAGGCCGAGGAACGATAGCGTCGCTTCCAGCGCGATCGCATGGGCGACCTGAACCGTGGCGACCACGATCAGTGGCGCCAGGCAATTGGGCAGCAGATGACGGAACACGATGCGTGAAGTCGGGAGCGCGAGACAGCGCGCGGCTTCGATGTATTCCTTGCCGCGCTCGACCAGCGCCGCGCTGCGCACGGTTCGGGCGTAATAGGCCCATTGCACCGCCACCAGTGCCACGATGATCTTGTCGATGCCTTGGCCGAGCAGCGCAAGCAGGATCAGCGCGATCAGGATCGACGGAAACGACAGCTGGATGTCGACCAGCCGCATGATGAGTCCGTCGAGCTTGCCGCCTGCAAACGCCGCACCCACGCCCACGACGATGCCGATCGCCAGCGCGAGCACCGTCGAGGCGACGCCGACGCCGATCGAGATGCGCAGGCCGTAGAAGATGCCCGAGAGCATGTCGCGGCCTTGATCGTCGGTGCCGAGCCAGTAGGTCTTGCCGGCGGCGGACTGAGCGCCCGGCGGCAGGCGGGCATCGAGGATGTCGAGCTGCGCCAGATCGTAGGGATTCTGCGGCGAGATGAAGGGCGCGAACAGGGCGATCGCCAGCACCGCCACAAGCAACACCGCGCCGAGCACCGCGATCTTCGACTCGACGTAATCGGCCCACAGGCGCTGCAGTGGCGTCTGTTCGGCTTGCATCGGTCAGGCCTTCGTCGCCAGGCGGACCCGCGGATCGAGCGCGGAGTAGGCCAGGTCGACCAGCAGATTGATGACGATGAAGATCGTCACGATGATCAGCAAATACGCCACGATCACCGGGCGATCGAGGACGTTGATCGAGTCGATCAGCAGCTTACCCATGCCCGGCCAGGCAAACACTGCTTCGGTAACGATCGAGAACGCGATCAACGAGCCGAACTCCAGGCCGAGCACGGTGACGATCGGGATCAGGATGTTCTTGAGCACGTGCACGCCGACTACGCGCGTGTTCGACAGGCCCTTGGCACGCGCGAACTTCACATAGTCCTGCAGCATGGCTTCGCGGGTGCCGGCGCGCGTGAGTCGGATGACGAGCGAGAGTTTGAGCAGTGCCAGATTGAGCGCGGGCATCGCCAGATGCGCAAGTCCGGTGAGCGAGGTGAAGCTCACCTGCACGCCGAGCAGTTCGCTCGTCGGACCGCGGCCGCTCGAAGGCAACCAGCCCAGCATCACCGAGAACACCATGATCAGCATCAGCCCGACCCAGAATGTCGGCAGCGAAAAGCCCAGGATCGAGCCCGCCATGATCGATTTGCCGATCCACGATTGCGGCCGCAGGCCCGCCCACAATCCGAGCGGAATGCCGAACACGATCGCGATCAGCAGCGCGGCCACGGCCAGTTCCATCGTCGCCGGCATGCGCTCCATGATGAGCTGGATCGCCGGCACGTTGAACGCGAACGAGCGGCCCAGATCGCCCGCCAACGCCTGCGTGAGGAAGCGCCAGTACTGCTCCCACAACGGCCGATCCAGTCCCAGCGCCTTCGTGGCGCGCTCGATATCGGCCTGATCGGCCTGCGGGTTGATCAGGATGTCGATCGGGTTGCCGATCGCATACACGCCGACGAACACCAGCACCGACATCGCCGCCAGCACGACGATGCTTTGCGCCAGACGACGAAGAATGAAGACGAGCATGGCGCGCGATTGTATTCTGTCGCGCCGGCTCCGCTCACCGATCGAGGAGGATCGTCATGAAGCTACGTGTGATGTCGCGATACTGCGCCGCAGTCTGCGTTGCGGCAGGCGCAATGGGGACTGCGCCGGGCTTCGCTCCGCATGCCGTGGCCCAATCGCTCACGCTGGCGCTGGGGGCCGATGTCACCTCGATCGACCCACACTATCACCTGCTCACGCCGAACGCGAACGTCGCCGAACATGTGTTCGACACGTTGATCCACAAGGATGAACGCCAGCGCCTCAGGCCGGGGCTCGCACTGTCGTGGAAACCGATCGACGACACCACCTGGGAACTCAAGCTGCGCCCCGGGGTGAAGTTCCACGACGGCAGCGAATTCACCGCCGAGGACGTCGTGTTCTCGCTCGATCGGCCGGCCACGATCAAGAACTCACCGGGTCCGTACACGATCTACACCAAGGCGGTTGTCGAAAAGACCATCGTCGATCCGCTCACGGTACGGCTCAAGACCGCAGGCCCATACCCGCTGCTGCCGGTGGAGGTGGGCGCGGTGCTGATCGTGTCGCGCAAGGCCGCGGCCAACGCCAACCCGGAGGATTTTAACGCCGGCAAGGCGACGGTCGGCACCGGGCCGTACAAGTTCGCACGCTGGGCCAAGGGCGATCGCATCGAACTGCAGCGCAATGACGGCTATTGGGGCGGCAAGCCCGCATGGGAGAAAGTGACCCTGCGCGTGATCCCCACCGATGCCGCACGGGTCGCCGCCTTGCTGGCCGGCGACGTGCAGGCGATCGAAAACGTGCCCACCGCCGACCATGCCAAGCTGCGCGGCAACGCGAACCTTGCGCTGCATCGGGTGATCTCCAATCGCATCATCTATCTGCACATCGACTCCAATCGCGACAAATCGCCGCACGTGTTCGACAAAGCCGGCAAGCCGCTCGACAAGAATCCGCTGAAGGACGTACGCGTGCGCCGTGCGATCTCCAAGGCGATCAATCGTCAGGCGATCGCCGATCGGCTGATGGAAGGGCTTGCCGTGCCCAGTGGGCAGTTGATGCCTGAAGGATTCTTTGGCCACAACCCCGCGATCAAGGCCGAAGCCTTCGACCCGGACGGTGCGAAGAAACTGTTGGCCGAGGCGGGTTACCCCGACGGCTTCGGCCTGACCATTCACGGTCCGAACGATCGCTACATCAACGACGATCAGATCTGCCAGGCACTGGCGCAAATGCTCACGCGCGTAGGCATCGCGGCGAAGGTGGAGACGATGCCGGCGTCGGTCTACTTTTCGCGCGCCAACAAGCTGGAGTTCAGCTTCATGCTGGTGGGGTGGGGCTCCGATACCGGCGAAGCGTCCTCACCGCTCAAGGCGCTCCTCGCCACGTTCGATCGCGACAAGGGCATGGGCACCACCAATCGCGGACGCTATACCAGCCCGAAGATGGATGGACTGTTGGCCGAGGCGCTTCGCACCGTCGACGATCCGAAGCGCGAAAAGCTGTTGCAGGAGGCGACCGCGGTGGCGATGGGTGATCTGGGGATCATCCCGCTGCACCACCAGGTCAACGTCTGGGCCACGCGCAAGGGGCTGAGTTACGTGCCGCGCACCGACGAGCGTACTTACGCGTTCGAGTTCAAGGGGCAGTGAACGGACTGAGCGCGGAATGAGCGCGGAATGAGCGCTGAATGAGCGCCGACCAAGCGCCGACGGATCCGCAATTCACGCGGCGTGAAAGTATTCGTCCAGTCGCTCGCAGAGGCGGCGCTTGCCCTCCTCATCGATAAACGAAGCGGTGAAACTGTTGCGGGCTAGCCGGTAGATCTGCGCGCCCTTCAAACCAAGGGCGCGCTGCACGGCGCGATAGTTGTCGTTGACGTAGCCGCCGAAGTACGCCGGATCGTCGGAGTTCACTGTCACGCACAGGCCGGCGTCGAGCAGGGCTTTCAGGTTGTGCGCGGCCATGTCGGGGAACACGCGCAGTTTCACGTTCGACAGCGGACACACCGTGAGCGGAATCTGCTCGCGTGCCAGCCGCGCCATCAGGGACGGATCCTCGGTGCTGCGCACGCCATGGTCGATGCGTTCGGCGCGCAGCAGGTCGAGCGCTTCGGTCACGTACGAAGCCGGGCCTTCTTCGCCGGCATGGGCCACGACGCGCCAGCCGAGTTCGCGGCAGCGCGCGAACACGCGTTCGAACTTGCTCGGCGGATGGCCGCGCTCGGATGAGTCCAGTCCCACTGCGGTGACGAGATGCTTGAACGGCAGCGCGTCGTTCACAGTGGCTTGCGCGTCGGCCTCGCTCAAGTGCCGCAGAAAGCACAGGATGAGCCGCGAGCTGATCCCGAGCAGGCGTTCGCCGTCGGCGAGCGCGCGATGGATGCCGCCGATCACGGTAGCGAACGGAACGCCACGAGCGGTGTGTGTCTGCGGATCGAAAAAGATCTCGGTGTGCACCACCGCATCGGCGTGCGCACGCTGCAGGTAGGCCCAGGTGAGATCGTAGAAGTCCTGCTCGACGAGCAGCACGCTCGCGCCGGCGTAGTAGATATCGAGGAACGATTGCAGATCGCTGAAGTCGTACGCCGCGCGCAACGCCGACACGCTGGGATAGGGCAGCGAGACGCCATTGCGCTGCGCGAGCGCGAACGCCAACTCGGGTTCGAGCGAGCCTTCGATGTGCAGATGCAATTCCGCCTTGGGCAGCCGCGCGATCAGGTCGCTGAGATCTTCCATCGCCGCGTCCGGGTCACTTGCCTTGCATGTGATGGGCGAACGTGTACTCGTCGGTGCGGCCGGCGTAGGTCACGCCTTTGCGCATCGCCCAGTACGCAATCTGATGATGCAGCGGAATCACCGCCGCGTCGCGCATCGCCAGGATCATCGCTTCGCGCGCCAGTGCTTCGCGCTTGCCGTCGTCGGTCAGCGCAAAGCCCTGCTCGAGCAACGCGTCTACCTTCGCGTTGGCGTAGCGCGACCAGTTCCAGGCGCCGAAGCCCTTGTCGGGCGTGAAGGTCGCCGCAAGCGAGCGCAGTGCCAGATCACCCGAGAACGATCCCCAGCCCAGCATCGCGAACGAGAACTCCAGGTTGCGTGCCTTGGTGAGATAGACGTTGATCGGCATCGTCTCCACCTTGGTCTTGACTCCCACCCGCGCCAGCATCTGTGCGACCGCTTGCGCGATCTGGTCGTCGTTGACATAACGATTGTTGGGCGCGCTCACCGTGAGGCTGAAGCCTTGGGGATATCCCGCTTCGGCGAGCAGTTTTTTCGCGCCGTCGAGGTCGTAGCCCTCGGGCTTGAGTTCCTTGACGTGTCCGAACACCGGCGGCGAGACCAGGTTCGCGGCGGGAATCGCGGCGTTCTCCATCACGCGCTCGACGATCGCCTGGCGATTGATCGCCTTGGAGATCGCCTGCCGCACACGCAGATCCTTGAGCGGATTCTTGTCGAGCGGCTTGCCGGCGACGTCAGCGATCTGCGGCGACTTGTCGCGACCCTGGTCGAGATGAAAGAAGATCGTGCGCCACGACACCCTCTGCGCGAGCGTGAACTTTGCGTTGGTCTTGAGTTTGGCCAGATCGGGCGTTGGGATGTTCTCGATCGCATCGACATCGCCCGCGAGCAGCGCGGCGATGCGGGTCGGGTCGCTCGGCATGATCCGGAACGTCACCTGCGTCCACGCTGACTTCGTGCCCCAGTAGTCATCATTGCGCACCAGCTCCACGCGGTCGCCACGCGCGAAGCGCTGCAATTTGAATGGTCCGGTACCGATCGCCGCCTGGCCCGCATCGAATTCACCGCTCGCAGCCTGTGCGTGCTTGCGCGGGATGATGAATACCGAGTGCAGGTCGTAGGGCACCATCGCGTAGGGCGTGGCGGTCTTGACGCGCACCGTGTACTTGTCCGGTGCCTCGCGCGCCACCAATCGCTGCACGAATGTCGCGAACTGGCTGTTGGTGAGCTTGGTGGGGCGCTCCAGCGATGCGATGACATCGTCCGCGGTGAGCTCGCTGCCGTCGTGGAACTTCACGCCACGGCGGAGCTTGAATTCCCAGGTGAGCGGATCGATCGCGCGCCACGACTCGGCCAGGCCGGGAACGATGCGGGTGTCGGCATCGACGTGCGCCAGCGCATCGAAGATGTGCCAGCTGACGTTGTTGTTGGGGGTGATGTTGATCGCGTGCGGATCGATCGAGGTCACATCGGCGGCCATGCCGATGCGCAGGGTCTGGGCATGGGCAACACGCGTGGCCGCGCCAATGCCCGCCGCGACCGACATGATCAGGACGAGCGCTCGCACCTTGCGCATGAGAGAGGGCTCCACGTTTGGATTCGTATCGTCCCCATTATAGGGACGGGCCCTCGCAGGGATCGAGAACGGCCCCCGCAGGGACAGGGACGAGCCCCCGCGGGGATAGAGACGGGGATAGAGGCGAGCCCCCGCGGGGGCTGAGGCGATATCGCTCGGTGTCGCAGCCCTGAGCGATTAGAATGCGCGCC
>CADEDU010000010.1:93263-134460 GCA_902826155.1 uncultured beta proteobacterium | reverse complement strand
ATGGCGCACGTGGCGCCGAAGCTGCGTGACCTGCAGCCCAATCGAATCCACGTCTGAGAGTCCCGAACCAGGAGGGGATCATGTTGCAATCGAATGTGAATCCGCGAATCGCCCGGGGCTGCATGCGATGGCGCGACCGCAGCGTCGCGGCGCTGGCCATTGCACTCATGCTGACCGCGGTTGCGCAGTCCGCTTGGGCACAAGTCGCTCGAGACTCGTCGCCATCGGTCAGTGAGATGAGCCATGCGCTGGGCAAGCTCGCCGGAGCGGTGGAGGAATCGAACCGTATTCGTGGACCGGTCGCCGGCAACATCGGGCAGTATGTGATCAAGCTTGCCGACGGGCGCGGAGTCGGTGCCTACGTGCGCAAGCACGAATTCGTCATCGACAAGGTCCCGGCGATCTGGATCAACGTGATTCCCAATCTCGGTCAGGTCGTGCTGCGCGTGCGCGACGGCCAGTTCATCATCGACCGCATTCCGAGCGACTGGATCGCGAGCGACTATCTGCGCGAGCGCAAACCGCAGCCCGCCGACATCAGCTTCATCGCGCTCAATCCGCGCCGCAACGTGACCGAGCTGCCCGGCGGCGCGGGCATCCTGGCCGACACCGGTTTCGTGGTGGCGGGAGTGAGTCCGAACCTGCTGATGCGCACGCGCTTTTGGACCGATCGCACGGCGAAGCTGGCTTATGCCTTCACCGCCGGCGTCTACGGCGTACAGGATGAAGCCGAGGCACGCACGTTGCTGCGGGCGCTCGACGAGCTGGCGCAGCAGCGGCTGTCGCGGTGATGCGAAGGCGGGGCGCCCCGCCATTGCCCGTCCGCTCCATGCATGCTTCCTAGCGCGGGTTGCCGATCAGAACGGAATCGAGAAGCGCAGATGCCCGCTGTCCTGATCGGCATTGAGCAGATCGACGCGCTTGTGCGCGATTCGGAAGCTGCCTTCATGCGGCTGTAGCTGCCAGGTACAGCGGCCTGAGAAGGTGCGCTGCTCGTCGCGCCGATACTCCACGTACAGCAGGTAGGCCTGCGCCGTGAGCGCAACGGTCGGATCGCCTTCGACCGTCAGATTCGTCAGGTGGTGGTTGACGCGCGAGTGCGGTAGCTGCGAGGCCGTGGCTTCGTGTTCCAGCCGCTCGATGCGCATGCGCAGCAGCGGCACCGTCTCCCAGTAGAGCGAAACGTGATCGCGCGGACTGCGCTGTTCCCAGGTGTAGGGCACCCAGTACTCGGCCTCGGGCGTGAACAGTTCGAGCCATTCGCGTAGACGTCGCTCGTCGAGCAACTGCGCCTCGTGAAACACGAAGCGCTGCACCGCGAACCAAAGCTCGATGTCGGGGATGGCCATCATGTGGCGTACTCGGTGGTATGCGTTGGGGTGCCGTGGTGCGCGATGCGAACGGCCAGGCACGCGTCGCGTGCAAAGCGTTTGGCGGCCGTACTCACCGTGAGCCGCGCATGTACTGCGCCCACGCCCGATGTTGATTACGCATCGGAATCTCGTTGGTGCCCACCCCGCTCTGCCCGCCTTCGAACGGCGCTTCGGCGTCGAGCCCGCGTGACCAATCGACCCACTCACCGGCGCCGCTTGCGAGCGATTCCTGAATGCGTTCGAACACCTCGTGATCGTCGGTGGTGACGATGGAGGAGGGCGAGTTGTTGGTGTTGAGCATGCGCACCGCCGCTTCGAACATGCCTTCGGGCGCGCCACCCAGACGCAGGACATAACCGTGCTGTTCGGTGTGATCGACCGCCACCGGGTGCAGCACCCGGATCTGCTGCAGCCGCGGATTCACGAACAGGTTCGGGTAGACGATGGTGTTGTGGCGGTTGAACGCGAGAATCTCGGCGGTTCGTTCTCTGCCGCGACTCGATTCGAGCGACGCGCGGTAGTTCGCCTGCAGGGCACGCCAGCCTTCCTCGCCTTGCACGAATGCGGCGCCGGCTGCAGCGTCGTCATCGATCGATTTGGTGATGAAGCCGCCCATCCAGCAGTGACCACGCTCGAGTGCGGCGATGCGCATGTTGTCCCACTCGCGCAGGCTAAGGCCGTTGGATCGCACCACGTCCCACTCGAGCGGCGGTTCTCGCCCGGGCAGGGCCGTGCTGTCGGCGGCTTCAACGGCGTTGCGATGCAGGATGCGCGGGTGCAGCAGGTCGATCGAGTTCTCGATCTGCAGCTTCCAATTGGCGCGATAACGCTGCACAGTCTTGCCCCCGGCCAGCGCGAGCCGGCCATCCGGTGCGCGATCGACGAAATTGTCGAACGCCGCGCACACCGCAGCGCCCAGGAAGGTCTCGAGATCGGGGCCATCGGCTACCTGCGATCCGAACACGAAGCCGCGATAGCTCGCCACCCGCGCCACGCGTTCTAGGCCGAGTTCCGCGCGCCGCGCTTCGAACCCGGTGCCGTAGCCCGAGGCGATCGGCACCGCATCGAGCGTGCCGTCGGTGCGGAACGTCCAGGCGTGGTACGGACATTCGAACAAGCGCGTGTGTCCGCCGGCGCGCGGACAGACCTCGGCGCCACGATGCGTGCAGCGATTGTGGAATGCGTAGATCCGGCCGTCGGTGTGGCGTGCGACGATGATCCGATCGCGCCCCATGCGGGTGGTGAAGTAGTCGCCGGGGTGCTCCAGCTGGCTTTCGTGCCCCAGCCACAGCCAGGCGCGGCGAAAGATGCGGTCGAGCTCCTGTTCGAACACGGCCGGGTCGGTGTAGAAACGCCGGTGCACGCGGCCGTGCCCCACCAGTTCACTCAGGTCGTTCGTCGTATTCATCTGATTGCCGGTACGTGGGGTCGGAGCGCATGGAACGATCAGCGATCACATCGGAGCAGAGCATATGCACAACATCGCGATTCGCCAACACATCATCGATCGGGTCGTCCGGCGCCGCGGCGCGGTGCACTGGTTCGAGCGGCTCGATCCGACGCGCACGGCGCTGGTGGTCATCGACATGCAGAACACCTTCTGCCAGCCCGGCGCGCCGGCCGAAGTACCGGTGTCGCGCACGATCGTCCCGGCGATCAACCGGTTGGCCAGCGGCTTGCGCGCCAAGGGCGTGCCGGTGTTCTGGGTGCTGCACGCCAACACCCATCGCAATGGGCGCAGCGACTGGGAGTTGTTCTTCAACTACATCGTCAAGGATCCGGAGATCCGCAAGCGCACGATCGAGAGCCTGGCGCCGGGCAAGCAGGCGGTGTGGCAGGAGCTGGAAACCGCGCCCGGTGATGTGACGATCATCAAGAACCGCTACAGCGCGCTTGCGAACGGCAGCTCGACCCTGGAGCGCGTGCTGCGCAATCAGGGCATCGACACCATCCTCATTGCCGGAACCAAGACGGACGTGTGCTGCGAGTCGACCGGACGCGACGCGATGATGCTCGACTTCAAAGTGGTGATGGTCTCGGACTGCTGCGGCGCGCTGTCGGACGAAGAGCACCGCGACGCGCTGGAGACGTTCATCCAGCAGTTCGGCGACGTGATGACCAGCGCCGAAGTGCTGGAGCGGCTCGCGTAGCGGTGAACCCACCGGCGCACAAGCTGCGCCGCAAACCCGGCTCCCTCCCTTCTCTAGCGACGCTAGTCGCGCGAGAGAGGGAGGGCGGGGGGCGGGAGAGCGTCCCGATCGGCGGGGGGCGGGAGAGCGTCTACCGTGTCATGAGCTTCCGCAGCGCCTGCACGTTGGCCGGACTGCCTTTCTCGATGTCGGTCCAGAACGCATCGTGCGCCTGCTTGCGGATCTGCGGGCCAAGATTCACGACTTGCACACCTGCGTCGCGCTGGATCTTCTCTTCGCGACCCTCCGCTTCCTTGCGCCACTTCGGCCACTCGTCATCGAGCCACGCTGCCATCTGATTGAGCAGATCCTGCTGGCGCTTGTCCATCTTCTTCCAGCGGTCGAGATTCACCATGATGTTGACCGACACGTTGTAGAAGCCCGGGTCGTAGCGGAACTTCGTGTGCTTGAGCCAGCCCATGTCGTTCGGGCCCCACAGCGGCCAGCCGTAGCCTTGCACCATGTTGCGCTCCAGCGCGGTGAACACCTCGCCGGGCACGATTGATACGGCCTTGGCCCCGAGCCCTTCGAAGAACGCCTTGTAGTTGGGGGTGGAGCGCATCACCATGCCATCGAGCGGTTTCTCCTTCGAGGCGCCCACCGGCTTGTTGGTGTAGATGTGGAAGCTCACGCCATCGCCGAAGCCCGCGAGGAGCATCACGTTCATCTTGTCCATGTGCAGCTTGTTGAGCATGTCCCACGCGCCGTTCTTGCGCAGCTCGGGCACTGAGAATTCGCTTAACGTGAGCGCTTCGGCTTCGACAAGCGTGCCGCGATAGAACGTGGGCGGACCATTGTGGATGTCGATCACGCCGGTCTTGACCGCATTGGGCTGCTCGGCGGTGGGCACCGCTTCGGGGCCGACGACGTCGACCTGCATGATCCCCTTGCCGCGCCGGTTCAGTTCATCCACCCAGCGCTTGAACGGCGCGCCGAAGGCGGTGTTGGCCGGCACGAACGTGGCGGCGCGCAGCTTTACTTCCTGAGCCAGCGCGGGGGCGCACAGACTGGCGAGCACACCCATTGCGCCGATGAGGCTTGCGAAACGAATCATTCTCCCTCCTCGAATCGAGAACACTGGCCGCGGATGCGGGCGCCAGCGATGCTGGCAGGTCGACAACGTTCGGGCAAGGATTTGGAGGACCGGGGCTGTCGCCCGCTGCCGGAGTCCAGGCGAATTTGACCGCTCGATGAACCAAGCCTACATTCCGGTCGACCCGATCGGAGCAGCCTGATCATGCGATCCGCATCGCCACGAATACTCATGGAGGAGACCACGATGGACGACCAACACGACTGCACGCCGGGATCCGACCCGACGGCCCCGACGCACGCACGCTCCGACGATCGACTCGACCACGTGCGCCGTTCGATCGTCGTGGGTGGTGCGACGTCGCTGTTGCTGCCGCGCATGGCGCTGGCCCAAGGTTCAGACGTCATCCGCATCGGCGTGCCCACCAAAACGTACTGGCCGACGATCGTGGTCGAAACCGCGATCCGCCAGAAGCTGTTCGAGAAGGAGGGCATCAAGGCGGAGATGACAATCTATCGGAGCGGCGCCGAAGGGTTCGAGGCGATCGCAGCCGGCGCCGCCGATCTCGTGCTCAATTCATCGTCGAGCGTTGCCGCGGGCCTGAAAAAGGGCGTCAACGTGCGCTGCGTCGCCAACGGCGCCAACGGCTACTACGGCTGGTACCTGGTGGTAAAGAACGATTCCAAGATCACCAAGGTCGCCGAACTGGCCGGCAAGAAGGTGGGGATCACCTCGGCCGGTTCCGGTACCGACATCCTGGCGCTATGGACGTTGGCCGAGCACAAGATCAACTTCACGCGCGTGCCGCTTGGCGGTGGTGGACTCGTGCCGAATCTGCTGACCGGCAACATCGACGCGACGGTGCTCTACTCGCCGCTCACCTACAAGGTCATCGACGAGAAGGTCGCGCGGCCGCTGATCGACTACGGCGCGGCGGTTCCTGAGCACTCGACCGGCAGCTGGATCGCCACCGACAAGATCATCAAGGAGCGTCCCAAGGTGCTGCAGCGCGCGCTCAATGCGATCTACGGCGGCGTGGCGTTCCTGAGCGACGACGCCAACCGTGCCGCTGCGGTGAAGCTCGTCGCCGAGATCGACGAGATCCCCGAGGCGATCGCCGCGCGCGAACTCGACGGCAACATCAAGAAGCTCTCGGCGAATGGAGAGATCCGACTCGAGTGGATGGAGCGCGCGCTCGACATGGCGCGGCTGATCGGCATGAAGGACCTCGCGCCGGCGAAAGACATCTTCCTCACTGACTTCAAGCCGGTGCCGACGAAGAAATGAGCGAAGGCGCCGCGGCCGCACCCGGGCTCACCCGGCCGCAGATCGTGATCATCAGGCTGGTCCTGCTCGCCCTCGTGCTGGGCTTGTGGGAAGTGCTGCCGCGCCTGGGCATTATCAATCCGCTGCTGTTGCCGCCGCTTTCCAACGTGCTGGCTGTACTCGTTGACTTGCTGGGCCGGCCGGCGGTGCACGAGGCGGTGGGCGTCACCGCGGCTGAAGTGATCGTGGCGTTCATCGTCGCCGTGCCGCTCGGGGCAGCCGCGGGTATCGTCATTGCCGAGAACGAGTATCTCGGCGAGATCTTCAAGCCGATGCTGTTCTACGTGTTCAGCATCCCGAAATCGATCTTCCTGCCGATGTTCATCCTGATCTTCGGTATCGGCTTTCAGCAGAAGGTGGCCTACGCGGCGTTCACGACTGCGTTCGTGGTGCTGATGAGCGCGACCGCGGCAGTGGAGTCGGTGCGCGCCGAACACATCATGGTGGCCCGCTCCTGCGGGGCGACGCAGATGCAGATCCTGCGCCGCGTCTACGTGCCCAGCATGTTGCCGGTGCTGCTCGAGACCGTGCGCATCTCGATGATCTTCAACTTCACCGGCGTGATGATCGCGGAGATGTACGCCTCGCGAACGGGTATCGGCCACCTGATCTCCAATTGGGGCGAGAACTTTCAGTTGCCGCAACTGTTTGCCGGGGTGATCCTGCTCTCGGTCGTGGCCATCCTGTTCAATGAAGCGGTGCGCGCACTGGAGGAGCGATGCAGCAAGTGGCGAACATGACGGCCGGTGCCAGCCACACGGGCGCAACAGCCATCGAGGTCGATCGCCTCAGTCATGTCTATCCCGGCGCCGAGGGCGGAGTACCCGCGTTGCAGGACATATCGCTGTCGGTCGAGGCGGGCCGCTTCATCGTGATCGTCGGTCCGAGCGGCTGCGGCAAGACCTCGCTGCTGATGATGATGGCCGGCTTGCGCCACCAGAGCATGGGCACGATCCTGTGCCATGGCCGACCGATTCCCGACCCCGATCCGCAGCGCGTCGGCGTCATCTTCCAGGAGGCGAGCCTGTTCCCCTGGTTGACGACCTTCGACAACATCGAATTTCCGTTGAGCCTGCGCGGCATGCCGCGCGAGGAGCGCAGGCGTCGCTCCAACGCGATGCTGTCGCTGGTGGGTCTGGAAGGATTCGGCGATCGCTATCCGCACGAGCTCTCGGGCGGCATGAAGCAGCGCGTGTCGATCGCGCGCGGGTTGGTGCAGGACCCGCCGGTGCTGTTGATGGACGAACCATTCGCGGCGCTCGACGAGCAGACACGCATGACGATGGGCCATGAGCTGCTGCGCATCTGGTCGACCACGCGCAAGACCGTGGTGTTCATCACTCACAGTCTGACCGAGGCGGTGTATCTGGCCGATGAGGTGCTGGTGATGTCCGCCCGCCCGGGAAGGATCATCGATCGCGTTTCGATCGATCTGCCTCGGCCACGCAGCTACGAAATGATGGCCACCGACGTGTTCGGCCGGTTGCGCGAACGCATCTGGCAGAAGATCCGCGCGTCGGCGTGAGACCAGCCATGCGCCGCCCATCGCCCGGTTTCGTTCGCTGGAGCATCTTGGTCGCAGTGCTCGCCTTGTGGGAGTTCGTGCCGACCACGGGGCTGTTGCCCGAGTTGTTTCTGCCCGCGTTGTCGAAGACGCTGAAAGTCCTCTACATCGACCGGCACATCTACTTCGCCGCGCTGCTGGTGACGTTCTACGAGGTTGCGCTCGCCATGCTGATCGCCTGCGGCCTGGGGATCGTCGCCGGCGCACTGGTCGGCGGGCTGGCGACGTTGCGCAACCTGCTGTTGCCGGTCTTCTCCAGTCTTTACGCGGTGCCGATCGTGATCCTGTATCCGGTGTTCACCGCGTGGTTCGGCGTGGGCTCGGAATCGAAGATCATCTTCGCCGGAATCTACGGATTCTTTCCGGTCATGCTGTCGACCGCGGCGGGCATCCGCACGATCGATCCGCAGTTCATTCTCGCAGCGCGCAGCATGGGCGCGACGCTCACGCAGCAGATCGTGCGCGTGATCATCCCGGCGTCATTGCCGACGGTCTTTACCGGTCTGCGGATCGGCGGCGCGCTGGCGATCATCGGTGTGGTCGTCGCCGAGATGCTCACCGCTTCGGCCGGCATCGGTTATCTCGTCACACTAAACCGAACCATTCTCGATAGTCCGCGCGTGTTCGCCGGAATCCTGGCGATCCTGGTGCTGTCGGTTGCGTACAACATGCTCACTCGCGCGATCGAGCGGCGCATGGTGGTGTGGCAATCAGCGGGACGACAGCAACGATCCGCCACGCGCGCCGAACCTTCCGCGGTCGCGACGCCCTCGGCCGCATAACTGCATCGGAGTCTCCATGACATCACTCCCCGTCCATCTGCTGCCGACCACGGTCGTCGGGAGCTATCCGCAGCCCGACTGGCTGGTCAACCGCGAGATGCTGTCGAAGGTCGTGCCGCGCACCCGCATGGAAGAACTCTGGCGCGTGCCCGCGCAGTTTCTCGAACAGGCGCAGGACGACGCGACCATCGTCGCGATCCGCGACATGGAGCGGGCAGGCCTCGACATCATCACCGACGGCGAGATGCGGCGCGAGAGCTATTCCAACCGCTTCGCCACCGCGCTGGAAGGGATCGATACCGAGCGGCCGGGCATCGTCAATGCGCGCGGCGGCATGCAGACGAAGGTGCCACGTGTGGTGGGCAGGATCCGGCGTACGCGTGCGGTCGAAGTGCGCGACATGGAGTTCCTGCGCCGGAACACCGATCGCGCCGCGAAGATGACGCTTCCCGGCCCGTTCACCATGAGCCAGCAGGCGGTCAACGAGTTCTACAAGGACGCCGACGAACTGGTGATGGACTACGCAGCCGCGGTCAATGCCGAAGCGCATGCGCTGGTGGCGGCCGGTGCCGACGTCATCCAGCTCGACGAGCCGTGGCTGCGCAACGACCCCGAAGCGGCCAAGCGCATCGCGGTGCCGGCCATCAATCGCGCGCTCGAAGGCATCAAGGTGCCCACCGTGGTGCATCTGTGTTTCGGTTACGCGGCGGTGGTGCCCTGGGAAAACAAACCCGTCGGCTACGCGTATCTGCCGCAGCTGTCGCAGACGGTGGCGCAGCAGATCTCGATCGAGGCGGCGCAACCCAAGCTCGATCTTGGCATCCTCAAGGACCTCGCATCCAAGCAGGTGATGCTCGGTGTGCTGGATCTCAACGATGCGAAGGCCGAGACGGCGGCGCAGGTTGCCGAGCGCATCCGCGCCGCGTTGCGTTTCTTGCCAGCCGACAAACTCATCCCCGCGCCCGATTGCGGCATGAAGTATCTGTCGCGTGAGCTGGCGTTCGCCAAACTCAAGGCGATGGTCGATGGCGCGGCGATCGTGCGGCGGGAGATTTCGTAGACGCTGCCGTCAGAACCCCGGCGCGAGGTTGTAGAGCCAGTTCTTGTAGTCGAACGGCAACAAGCCTGTCTGCACTACCTGGCCGGGGCGGCCGTCTTTGTTCATGCGGCGCTTCTCCGCGATGACGGGAAACACGCGTTGATCGGTCTTGCTCGTGTCGAACCGGTAGCTGTAGCTGTGCGCCTGATCGTCTTCGCGGATCACAGGCAGCCGGCTCAGATTGGCGAAGCCCTTGCCGAGCGGGGCGAGAAACACCTGCTGCGAGACGACGATGCCCTGCCACATGCCGCCGTGTTCGAAGCGCCAGCCGAGATAATCCGACGGGCCCATATCGACCAGTTGCGCACGGCTCGCGCCCGAGTGCCCCGACGAACCGAAGAAGAAGTCGCGTTTGGCCGCGACGACGCGCCATTTTCTAGTGGACTCATCGCGCGTGAGTACGAATGCGCCGACCAGCCCGGCGCTGACGTGCGCCGCCGAGTCGATCGAGCCACGCTCGTCGATCGGCACGCCATCGGCGAGCACGTACAGGCGCAGCCCATCGTGTGCACGCATCAGATCGCCCTTGATCGGCTTGACGCAGTAGGCGCCTTGCTCGCGATCGACGTGGATCCAGCACTTGTGTCCGCTGTGGAAGCGACTGCCGTACTGCTCGACCATGACGCCCTCGATGACATTGCGGCCCTGGCTGTCCATCGGTACCGGCGTCGCGGCGATTGCCACCGGCGCGGCGAGGGCGACGACTGCCGCGGTGGCGGCCACCATCGGCCGGGTCCAGCGCGTGGCCCGATGCATCGATGGGGGTCGATCCTGCGTTTCGTTCATGGCATGCTCGCTTGCGTGTGTCACGGCACCGATGGTGGCGTGGCAGGTCGATCCTGCCATTCTCGAACGGACGGAAAGCGTTGATCGTTGATCGCGTGCACCACGTTTCACAGTTCGCGCCGATGAACACAGCCACGACCCCAGCGTCGATTCCGAACCCAGCGATCCCGATCCCTATGAAAGCGATTCGATTCAGCCGATACGGCGGCCCCGACGTGCTCGAACTCGTCGAGCTTCCCGACCCGCAACCCGGGCCGGACGAAGTGCTGATCGACATCGAAGCGGCCACCGCGATTCCGGGAGACTGGAAGCTGCGCGCCGGCCTGCTGCAGGCGCACTTCAAGGTCACGCTGCCGAAGATTCCCGGTCGCGATGGCGCCGGCACCGTCCGCAAGGTCGGCGCGAACGTTCGCTATGCCAGGCCCGGCGACGCGGTGTGCTTCGCCACCCAGCACATCGAGAACGGCAGCTACGCCGAATGCGTGGTACGAAACGCCGGCTCGATCGTGCCGATGCCCCCAGGCCTGAGCTTCGCCGAAGGCACCGCGCTGCTGCACTCGGGCATCTGCGCCTGGATCGGCCTCAACGAAGCGGTGCAGCTTGCGCGCGGACAGCGCCTGCTGGTGATCGGCGCGGCGGGCGCGATCGGTGTGATGGCGGTGCAATTGGGCAAGCACATGGGGGCGACGGTCGCCGGCATCTGCAGTGCGCGCAACCGCGATTTCGTTCGCGACCTGGGGGCAGATGAGGTCTATGCCTACGATCGCGACGAGCCATTGCCGGCGCGATCGTTCGATGTCGTGTTCGATCTGGTCGGCGGCGAGGCGCACGACCGCGCCTATCCCGCGATGAAACCCGGCGGTGCACTGGTGTGGCTGATCGCCTTGCCGTTTCGCGACCGCAGCGCCGAGTTCGGCGTGCGTGCGGCGCAGGCGCGCATCCACGACGAACCGCATGCATTGCGCGCGGTCGTCGAGTTGGCGCGGCAAGGGGCGTGGCGTCCGCTGGTGAGTCGAGTCCTGCCGCTTGCGCTGGCGGGCGAAGCGCACCGCGCGCTGGAGGCCGGCGAGAACAGTCGGGGCCGGATCGTGCTCGATGTTCGCGGGCGCGCCGGTCACCGGCCTGGTTGATCTCCGTGACTCGCTTTATCGTCGGCGTCGACATCGGCGGTACGTTTACCGACATCGTGCTGCGCTCTAGCGCAGGCGCGGTGCACACCTACAAGACGCTCACCACGCCCGATGACTTCGGGCGCGGCATCGCCGAAGGCGTGGCCCGGGCGCTCGCCAACGCGCAGGCCCGCGCGGCGAATATCGAGCGCGTGGTGCACGCGACCACGGTGGCTACCAACGCGATCCTCGAGCACAAGGGCGCACAGACTGGCCTTGTCACCACGCGTGGCTTTCGCGATGTGCTGGAGATGCGACGGCTGCGCATCCCGGAGATGTACACGCTCAACTATCGACCGCCCGCGCCGCTGGTGCCGCGCCGCTGGCGACTCGAGGTGGACGAGCGCATGGCGCCCGATGGCAGCGTGCGCATCGTGCTCGACGAAGCCAGCGTGCATGCGGCCGCTGATCGGTTCGTTGCGGCCGGAATCGAAGCGGTGGCGATCAGTCTGATCCACGCATACGCCAATCCAGCGCACGAACAGCGCGTCGCGGCCATCCTGCGCGATCGCATGGGCGAGGATGTGTACATCACTTGTTCGAGCGACATCCTGCCGGTCATCCGCGAATATGAACGCACCAGCACTACGGTGATCAATGCGTTTCTCGGGCCGACACTGCGCGCCTACTTCGCTTCGTTGCGCCGACACTTGGCGGCGATCGGCGTCGATGCGCCGATCCACGTGATGAAATCCGACGGTGGCGTGATGACGGTCGGCGCCGCGGTCGAACGCCCGGCTGCGCTGGTCGAATCAGGCCCGGCCGCTGGCGTGATCGGCGCGGCGGCGGCGCTGCGATCGCGGCAATCAACTACATCGTCCGATGCGATCACGTTCGACATGGGCGGGACGACCGCGAAGGTGTCGCTCATCGAGCGCGGCGAGATCACCCGCACCGGCGACTATGAAGTCGGCGCCGGCATCAATCTGTCGTCGAAGCTGGTGATGGGTGGCGGCTACGCGCTCAAGCTGCCGGTAATCGACATCTCCGAGGTCGGTGCCGGTGGCGGCAGTCTGGTGTCGATCGACGCGGGCGGCCTGTTGCGGGTCGGACCGCAAAGTGCCGGCGCCTTGCCTGGCCCGGTGTGTTACGGCAACGGCGGTACGCAGGCGACCTTCACCGACGCTGCGTTGACGCTGGGATACATCAGTCCTCACGCGCTCGCCGGCGGCGGCTTGAAGCTCGACGCGCAAGCTGGACGCCGCGTGATCGCCGAGCAGGTCGGTCAGCCGTTACAGCGCGACGCATTGCACGCCGCGTTCGGCGTGTTTCAGGTCGCATGCGGCACGATGGTGCGCGCGGTGAAGGCGGTGTCGACCTACCGCGGCCGCGATCCGCGCGATTTCGCGTTGTATGCGTTCGGCGGTAACGGGCCGGTCGTGGCGGTGGCAATCGCCGATCTGCTCGAAATGAAGCGCGTGGTGGTACCGCCGCACCCCGGCGTGTTCAGCGCGTACGGACTGCTCGCCGCGCAAATCGAGCACGAAGTGGCGCGCGCGTATCTGCAGCGCCTTCGCGACACGACGCCGGCTGAACTGGCGACGCGCTTCGATGCGCTGGAGTCGCAGGTGCGCACCCGCCTGCGCGAGCAGGGATTCGAAGCCGCGCGGTTGAAGGTGCAGCGTCTGGCCGACATTCGCTACACCGGCCAGGCGCATGAGCTCACCGTGCCGGTCGCTGCCGGCATGCCCGATTTCGCTGCGATCGCGCGCGACTTCGGCAACGAACACGAGCGCACGTACGGTCACCAGGCCGAGCGTGAGGAAGTCGAGTGCGTCACCTTGCGCGTCGTGGCGCGCGTGATCGAGGCGGGCCCAGATCTGCCGAGCGCCGCGCCGCAGCGTCGAACGATCGAACGTCGCATCGCGTTCTTCGGTGCCGAACAAGGCGCGATCGAAGTGCAGGTGCTGGGTCGCGGCGATCTCGACGCGCCGCGCCGCGGGCCGTTGATCGTCGAAGAGTACGACGCGACCTGCGTGGTTCCGCCGGCATGGACCGCGCAACTCGACGCTGCCGGCAACATCGTTCTGACGCGCGATTGAGATGCGAGAGGGAGATTCGGGTATGGCTGTGAAGAGCGATCCGATCACGCTCGAAGTCGTCAAGAACGCGCTGGCGTCGCTGGCCGACGAGATGGCGCTGGTGATCCTGCGCACCGCGTACTCCTCGATCGTGCGCGACTCGATGGACTACTCCACCGGCCTGTGCGATCGCCACGGCCGCTCGATCGCGCATGGCCTGACGATGGCGCTGCATCTGGGCGCGTTTCCCGATGCGATGCAGGCGTTGCTGCGCGACTATGGCGACGACATGGTCGAGGGCGACGTGTTCGTTTTCAATGATCCGTACACCGCCGGTGGCATGCATCTGCCCGACGTGTACGTGATCAAGCCGATCTTCGTCGACGGCGTGGTGGAAGGTTTCGCCTGCACGCTGGTGCATCAGATCGATATGGGGGGCATCGCGCCCGGCTCGACCGCGGTATATGCCACCGAAGTGTTCCAGGAAGGCCTGCGTCTGCCGATCATCAAGATGTTCGAGGCCGGCAATCCCAATCAGACCTTCTTCAAGATCATTGCGCACAACTCGCGCGTGCCCGACAAGCAGGCAGGCGACATGCGCGCGCAGATCGCCGCGTGCAACACCGCCGAACGCGGATTGCGCTCGCTGGTGCAGCGGCACGGCAGCGCGGCGTTTCGCGCGATGATCGACGATCTGCACGACTACGCTGAACGCGTCACGCGCGCCGAGATCGGCAGGCTGCCGAAAGGCACGTGGAGCTTCACCGACTGGATCGACGGCCTGGGCGATGCGCCCGCGCCGATCCCGCTCAAGGCCACGGTGACGATCGCCGGCGACGCGATGACGGTCGACTGGACCGGTTCGTCGCCGCAGGTGCAAGGCGCGATCAACTGTCCGTCGCCGTTCGTGAAGTCGGCGGTGCAATTGATGGTGAAGTGCATCGCCACGCAGGAGATCCCGAACTTCGAAGGGTTCCTGCGGCCGCTCACCATCGTGTTGCCCGAGGGCAGCATCGTCAATCCGCGACTGCCCGCTGCCTGTGCGGCACGCGCGATCATCGGCTGGCGCGCGATCGATACGCTGATGGGCGTGTTCGCGCAGATCGTGCCCGATCGGGTCGGTGCGGCGGGCGAGGGCGGCGTGACGTTCCCCGCGATCTCGGGCTGGCATCGCGATCGGCGTTACGTGGTGGCCGAAACGCTGGCCGGCAGCTGGGGCGCAACGCGAGCGGCCGATGGCGTGTTCGGCATTCCCAATCCGGGCGGCAATCTCACCAATCAGCCGATCGAGATGATCGAGGCGCTCTATCCGCTGGAGATCCAGAAGTACGGCCTGATCGAAAATTCCGGCGGCCCCGGCAAGCATCGCGGTGCGGGCGGCATCGTGCGTCAGTATCGGATGCTCGGCGATGAAACGCTGGTGGTGCTGCGCGCCGATCGCCAGCGGCATCTGCCGTGGAGTCTAGACGGCGGCGCGCCCGGCACGCCATCGTTCCACATCGTCAATCCCGGCGAGCGACAGCGCATCCTGCCGCAGAACCCGATGGAAGCGGTGCGCATCGGCAAGAACGAAGTGTTCTGCCATATCGGTGCGGGCGGGGCCGGCGTGGGCGATCCGCTCGAGCGCGATCCGCAGGCGGTGCTCGACGATGTGCGCGAGGAGCGGATCGACGCGGCGTATGCACGCGAGGTGTACGGCGTGGTCATCGCGCCGGCGGCACCGGCAGGCAAAGTGGCCGGCGGCGCAGGCATCGACGACCTGGCGGTTGATGCCGCGGCCACGACCGCCGCGCGCGCGGCGCTTGCGCGATCGCGCGATACGACCCGGCCGCGTTACCTCGAACGGTTTCTCGCGCCGCTGGGGATCGATGCGTTCTCGGTCGATGAGCAGGGCCGGCTCACGCTTCCACGGCGAGGCCGATGAGGTCGATCGCACGCACACCGACGCGCCGATGGTGTCTGCCGCCAGGCGCCTGGCGCGGAGCCGGCTTAGTATTGTTGCGGCCGTGAACGCCATCCTGAGGCTAGTCATCCCATGACCGTCGAACGCCGACCGCCGGGCCGCATCTTCATCAACTACCGGCGTGACGACACCGCCGGGATCGCCGGTCGGCTCGCCGATACGCTCGACCGCTACTTCGGTCGCGGCCGCGTGTTCCGCGACATCGATGGCATCGAGACCGGTGCCAACTTCGAGGACGTGCTGCGCAACACCGCCGAAGCGGCCGACGCGATGGTCGTGTTGATCGGTCCGGATTGGTTGACCGCCACCGATCGCAACGGCGCGGTGCGGCTGCAGGATCCTGATGATTGGGTTGCTCGCGAGATCGCGGCGGCGCTCGCACGCGGCATTCCGATCTATCCGGTGCTGGTCGAATCGGCGGCGATGCCGCGCGCGAGCGAATTGCCCGAGTCGCTGCGTGGCTTGGTTCGCCACAACGCGATGTCCATCAGCGACCAGCGCTGGCGTAGCGACGTCGAGCGGCTGGCCAAGGTCGTCGCACTGGACATGCCTGCCTCGCTCACGCAAACCCGCTTGCTGCAAGCGCAGGTCGTCATCTCGGCCGCTTTGGTGCTCGCCGTGGCCGGCACGTGCGCATGGATCGCGCGCAACCATCTGCGCGGTGAGCCGTTGCTCTCCCTTGCGGTGTCCGGGGTCACTTTCGTCGTGATCAGCGGTTGCGTCGTGTTGCTGCTGTTCATCGTCCGCATGGTGGACGAGTCGCGGCGTCTCTACATCCATCTGGCCTGGGCTACGGGACTGCTCGGCACCTTCGTGAGCTTTCTGTCGCTGGACGTCGACGATAAGCTCGAACCGCTCACGATGGCGTGCGCATCGACCAGCATCGCGATCACGATGCTCGCGCTCATGGGGCTTTCCGGCTTCAAGGCGCGTTGAGCGCCAGCCTCATTCGACTCACTCGATCGGAATGAACAGGCTGTGTCGGATCTGCCCCAGCCCTTTCGACAGATGCCCTTTGCCGGTGATGTCCTCGACCAGGATGATCTCGCCCGCGCCGATGACGCGGCTCTCGCCGTCGCTCGCGGTGATCTGCACGCCCGCATCGAGATTGACGATGTACTGCCGCCGCGGTGCGGTATGCCAGTCGAGGTCGTACTCGGCCTGCGTTTCGCGAAAGATGATGCCGTTGGCCGGCAAGCGTGCGGAAAGCTTGCTGCCGCGGCGTTCCGCGACCCACTCGATCTCGATGTCGCGGAAGTGCGATTCGCCGTTGGCGTCGGTGTAGAGGTTGTGGATGCGCATGAGGTGAACTCCGCCGGGATGGACGCAGGTTCATAACATGAATGAACATCGGCTGTGGATGCGTTAGAGTCGCCTGCACATCGAGACTGGAGGAGGATCGCATGACCAAGCTGCTCGGATTGCTGCTGGCAGTGCTGTGCGTGTGTTCCGGGGCATCGGCGCAGAACTATCCGGTGCGCCCTGTCACGTTGATCGTGCCGTTTCCGCCTGGCGGGCTGACCGATGCGGTCGCGCGGGCGGTGGTCGAGGGGATGCACGCTCCGATGGGGCAGAACGTGGTGATCGAGAACGTCGGTGGTGCCAGCGGCACGATCGGCTCGGCGCGTGTGGCCCGTGCTGCGCCCGACGGCTACACCCTTCTGCTTGGCATCTGGAACACGCACGTTGCCAACAGCGCGCTGCTCAAGCTCGACTACGACCTCGTCAAAGACTTCACGCCGATCGCGTTCATGACCGATGCGCCGCTGCTGCTCACCGCGCACCGCAGCGTGCCCGCCACCAATCTCAAGGAACTCATCGACTGGTTGAAGGCGAGTCCCGACAAGGCCTCCTCGGGGAGCGCGGGTATCGGCAGTCCGCCGCACCTGCTCGACGAGATGCTGCGCAAGGAGACGAAGACGCAGTTCCAGACGGTGCACTACCGCGGCGCCGGACCGATCATGCAGGACCTGATGGGCGCGCAGATCCAGTTGGCGTTCGTCAATCCGGCCACGGCCACGCCGCACGTGCGATCCGGCGTCATCAAGGCGCTGGGCGTGACCAGTGCCAAACGCATGAAGACGCTGCCCGATGTGCCGACCATGGCCGAGGCGGGGTATCCCGGTGGCATGGAGTTTTCGCTCTGGTCGGCGATGTTCGCGCCGAAGGACACCCCCCGCGCGATCGTCGACACGGTCAATCGCGCCGTGGTCGCAGCGCTGGCCGAAACCAAGGTGCGCGAACGGCTGGAGAGCCAGGGCATGGAGATCGCGGCGCGCGAGAAGCAGACACCCGAAGCACTCGCTGCGATTCAACAGGCCGAGATCAGGAAATGGCATCCGATCTTCGCGGAGGTCGGCATCAAGGCGCAGTAGTCGATCGCTGGCCGTTGCGACGTTCGTCGCGCCTGACCGACGAACGGAGCCGTGCGCGTCATCTGCGTGGGAACCAAACCACGCATCAGCGGACGCAATTCCGCGCGCGACAATTCGCTGTCCCGCTCATCGCCTGATCGGCCGCGCCCGGCCCGGTGCGCGTTTCTCGTGCTGATCGACTCGTCCAGAATGCATCCGCACGCGCGATGCAGTCGACTCTTTCCATTCATCGACAAGGACAATCAATCATGAACACTTCGCGTCTGAGCTTCGCGACGCTGATGGTCGCAACGTTGTTCGCCGCCGGTTGCGCAAGCACATCGGCACCTTCCAGCAACGCCAAGACCAAGACGATGACGGTCGAGCAGATCAGCCAGCAGTGGAAGCAGGGCAATGATCTGGTCGCCAAGGGCGACGAGGCCAAACGCAAGGCGCAGGCCAAGATCGACGCGGCCAACCTCGAGCTGAAAGAGGGCGACTCGATGGTCTCGCGCGGCAAGACGTTGATGCTCGAAAGCGAGCAGGCGTTCCGCGACACCAGCCGCAGGACGGCGAACAACTAGATTCGCGTGTCATTGCTCCAGCGTAATGCCGGCGTTCTTGATCACGGTCGCATACCGTGCGCGGTCGGTTTTCAGAAGCGTGGCCAGTTGGTCGGCCGATCCGGGTGCCATATCGATGCCCTGCGGCCCGAACGTGTCGCGCAATTCTGACATCCCCGCAACGCGCTGGATCTCGGCCGACAGGCGATCGATCGCGGGCTGCGGCGTGCCGCTTCGCACCATGACGCTGTAGTAGGTGCCGCCGGAGAATCCGGGAAAGCCCAGCTCCGCGATCGTCGGCAGATCAGGCATTGCGCTCAGGCGCGTTGCGCCGGTAGCGGCCAGCGCCCGCACCTTGCCGGCACGTATGAACGGCAGCGAGGTGATCGGCGTATCCATCATGGTCGGCACCGTGCCGTTCACGATCGCAGGCAACGCATCGGCGCTGCCTTTGTACGGGATGTGATTCATCTTGAAGTTCGCGACCGACATGAACGACTCGTAGGCCACGTGCAGACTGCAGCCGATGCCGCACGAGGCGAAGTCGATCTTGCCCTGCTTGTCGCGCGCGTAGCTTACGAAATCGGCCAACGTCTTCACCGGAATCGACGGATTCACGATCAGGATGAAGCTCGAAGTGGCCACCTGGGCGACCGGTGCGAAGTCGCGCTCGGCGTCGTACGGGAGCTTCTTGTACAGATTCGGGTTCAGCACCAGACCGTTGAATGCTTCGAACAGCATCGTGTAGCCGTCGGCTGGCGAATTGCGTGTGGCTTCGTACGCAACGATGGTGTTGGCGCCAGGCCGATTCTCGACCACCACCGGCTGGCCGAGTGCGGTGCTCATGCGCTGCGCGACTGCACGGCCAAGCAGATCGGTCGAGCCGCCAGCCGGGAACGGCACGATCAATCGCAGTGGGCGCGAAGGAAAAGCCTGCGCCTGCACCGCCGCGGTGGCACCAAGCGCAAGCACGAGAGCGATCAGGCGTACGACCCATCGAGACATGTGGTTCCCCTTTGATTGATTGAGAGTGGTTGAGTTATGCCGGCTTTCACTCACGCAATGCGCTTCACCCACACCGCCGTGTCGTGAAACGCCGCGCCGCCGCGCGGCCAGCCGGGGTCGGCGCCGGTCACTGCGTTGATGCCGATACCGTTCTCGAAGTGCTTGTTCGGCCAGATCCCCTCGACCACGACGACGCCGCGCTGCTGGCCGCCGTTTGCGACCTTCGCGTGCACGATCACCTCGCCGCGCTCGTTGCCCAGTTGCACGCGATCACCGTCGTCGATACCCAGCGCCTTGCAGTCTTGCTCGTGCATGAGCGCGGTGGGCCGCACTTCGCGCTTGCGTGAGCTCGGAGTCTCAGTGAAGGTGGAATTGAGGAACGTGCGAGCGGGGGCCGCCACCAGGCGATAGGGCTTGGCATCGGTCGCCGCGTCGATCACGGCGAAGTGATCAGGCAGAGCGGGCATTTCCTGCCAGCGTCCGCCGAACTTTTTCCAGTCGGCGCGGAAGTGGAACTTGCGATCGGCCGTGTCGAAGCCGTCGAGAAAGTGCATCTTCTCGAACGGATAGGCGAAGTCCTGGCCGCCGCGCTCGTAGTTGGTCTGCGCGTCCCACATGCCCGAGCGGCGTAGCGTCTCGTCCATGATGTCCCACGCGCTCATCTCGAAGCCGCGATGCTTCGCGCCCAGGCGTCGCGCCAGCTCGCTGATCACGTAGTTATTCTCGCGTGCCTCGCCCGGTGGTTCGATCAGCTTGCGCGCCACCTGGAACAGGGTATGGCCGCTCGCGGTGTAGAAGTCGTCGTGCTCGAGGAACGATGTGGCGGGCAGCACCACGTCGGCGAACGCGGCGGTCTCGGTCATGAACTGCTCGTGCACGCAGGTGAACAGATCTTCGCGCGCCAGCCCGGCATGCACCTTGTGCAGATCGGGGCACACCATCGCCGGATTGGTGTTCTGGATCAGCAGCGCCGTGACCGGCGGCCCGCCATGCAACGCATCGACATCGCCGGTGAGGATCGGCCCGAGCCGCGACTGATCGAGATCGCGGATCGATTTGTCTTCGACGTCGAGCCCTTCGATCAGGGTGCGATCGATCGGATAGATGCCGGTATGGCCGTAGAGCGCGCCGCCGCCCTTGTATTGCCAGGCGCCGGTGACGGTGGCGAGCGAGGTCACCGCATGCATGTTCACCGCGCCGTTGCGCGAGCGCGAGAACCCGTGGTGACAGCGGATGAAGCTCGGCTTGGCGCGACCGTATAGGCGAGCGAAATCGATGATCGTCTGCGCGGGCAACCCGGTGATCGCTTCGGCCCATTGCGGCGTGCGGGTGCGCACATGCGCGGCGAGTTCATCGGGGCAATCGGCGTAGCGGCGCAGGTAGTCCCAGTCGGCCATGCCTTCGGCGAACAGCACGTGCATCATCGCGCAGGCGAGCGCGCCGTCGGTGCCCGGTCGCACCGCCAGATGCAGATCGGCCTTCTCGGCGGTGCCGGTGCGATATGGGTCGACCACCACCAGCTTGGCGCCCCGCTTCTTGGCGGCCATGGCGTGCTGCATCACGTTGACCTGGGTGTTCACCGGATTGCCGCCCCAGATCACGATCAGCTCGGCATGTTCGGCGGCTTCGAGCAGATCGATGCCACGCTTGCTGCCCACGCCGGCGATCCAGCCGGTGTCGGAGAGCGCCACGCAGATGGTCGAGAACCAGCGCGAATACTTCATCGCGTGGCGCAGTCGATTGATGCCGTCGCGTTGCACCAGCCCCATCGTGCCGGCGTAGTAGTACGGCCACACCGCTTCGGCGCCGTGACGCGCGGCCGCTTGAGTGAACGCCTCGGCCACGCGATCGAGCGCTTCGCTCCAGCCGATCGGTTTGAACTGGGCGCTGCCTTTCGGGCCGTTGCGCAGCAGCGGCTGAGTGAGGCGATCAGGATGGTGCACGCGCTCGGCGTAGCGCGCGACCTTCTCGCAGATCACCCCGCCGGTGTAGGCATGGCGCTGCGAACCGCGCACGCGCCCGATCGTGCGTGCGTCGATCAGTTCGACTTCGAGCGTGCAGGTGCTGGTGCAATCGTGCGGACAGACCGAGGGAGCGAGGCGAAGCGGGGCATTCATCGGCGCGGGCCCATCCGGATGGCGAACAGATGGCTCCGATGATAATCGCGATCCACGGGCCGACGTGCGAGTAACCGCCGGCGGGCGCCGCGCCGGCAGCGGGGCCGCGCGATTCGGTCCATGCGTTGGCGAACGGCGGGCCGCGTCAGGCCGGGCGGGTGACTAACGGCGTGCGACCTCGCGCACGACCTCCAGGGCGAGGGCGCGTTCCTCGTCGTCGCCGGTGATCTCGATGATCGGCTCGTCCAATCCCACGGAGAGGTACGCTTCCAGGCGCTCGCGACATTCGTCCGGCGTGCCCGCGACCGCGAACATCTGCGCCGCCGATTCGGGCAGCAGTCGCGTCGCGCCTTCGAGATCGTGCCGGGCAAGCGAAGCGATGATGGCCTGGTGGTCAATGGCAAGACCCGAGCTGCGGATGTTCTCGGCATGCCCGCGGCTGCGGAACAGGAACGCGAGCTTTCTGAGCATCGCGGCCTTGGCCGTGCGGCCGTCGCGGGACACATTGAAGTTGATGAACGAGGCGCGACGCAGACTCGCCCGATCGCGCCCGGCCGCTCGGACGCCGGCCTCGGCGTTCTCCAGGCATTGCCGGCACGCGGTGAGATTGAGTCCGGCCGAGAGCAGCACGCCGTCGCCGATTTCGCCGGCGAGCTTGAGCATCATCGGGCCGGTCGAGGCGACGTAAAGCGGATAGCGCGCCTTGCCATCGAACACCATCTTCGCGCCACGCAACCGGTGGATCTCGCCCTCGGCGCGCACCGGCTCACCCGCCCACAGCGCTTGCAGCGACTCCACGTATTGCCGCATCACGCGCACCGGCTTGATCGGCTCGACCCCGGACTCGCTCAGATTGAGCAGATTGCCCACCGACACGCACAGCGCGACCCGATCGCCAGCCAGCTCGGCGAGCGTTGCCATCGACATGGCGACCGGCAGCGGCGGCCAGAGGTAGGGACTGATCGCAGTGGGCACCAGCGTGATGCGCTGCGTGACGCCCGCAGCCGCGACCGCCCAGGCGAACGCGTCGCGATAGCCCATATGCTGTGCGAACCACAGGCTCGTCGCGCCGGCTGCTTCGGCCTGGCGCGCGACCTCGAGCATCTGTGCGCTCGAGCTGAACCCGTCGAAGAAAATCCCAAGTCGCATGGTCGTCGTCACCCGTTCCAAAGTCCGGCGAACTGCTGCGCCACGATCTGCTCGTAGCCGATATCGGTCGACTGCAACCAACCCAGGTCGCAGGCGAAGCGGTTGATCGCGGCGATCTGCTGCGGGGAGATGCGCTGGTCGTAGTACGGTGCATCGCGCGCCACCAACCGCGCGATCAACGCCGCCTCGGTGCTCGGAAACAGCTTGCGCCCGGCTTCAGCCGCGAGCGATGGGTCGCGTTTGAGGGCTGCGTGCGTCTTGCCGATTGCGCGAATCACGCCTTCGGCCGCCGCGGGATCGCGCGCGATCAATGCATCGGTGGTCGCGATTGCCGGCATCGTGTAGTGGAAGCATTCGGGCGGGCCGTCGCCGCGGCGCACGTCGAGCACGATGGTGCCGATGCCCCGTGCCTCGGCAAGCGCTGCGCCCATGCCGTTGGCGAAGAAGCCGTCGATCTCTTTGCGTTCGAGCGCAGCCGCCGCGACCACACCGAAATTGACGCCAGGCCCGAGGGCGCCCGGCGGCGGGCCGATGGTGATGCCTTCGCGCTTCGGATCGATGCCGGCGGCGATCAGCAAGCGCTCGAGCGCGACCGCAACGAACGGCACCGCGGCGATACGCCGGCCTTTGAGCGTCTCGAGGTCGCCGCGTGCGATCGCCAGGTCGCTGCGCATGACCAGGAACCAGTACATCCCCTGCGATTGCGCGCACAGCAGCTTGGCGCCGCGCCATTGCTCGAACGCGAGCAGCGGGGCATGCGCCGAGGCGCCGATGAATTCGACCCGTCCGTCACGCGACGCCTTGACGCAGGCATCGATCGGAGAGATGGGCGCGACGGTGAGCTGCAGGGCTTCCTGCGCGTGAAAGCCGAGTGCGCCTGCTGCCGCTGGCGGGAAGTACGAGTTGGAGACGAGATCGGGGATGGCCAGACGCATGGGGTTCGAGTTGCGATCGAAAGTTCGGGGCGTGGATGTTCAGTCGATGCGAAGCGGAGCGGCGACGGTCAAGACCAGCGCTCGTGCCATCAGTGCCAACGCTCGTGCGAGTAGGGCGACAGATCGAACGCGGCATTGCGCCCGGCCGCCAGATCGGCCACTACCTGGCCGGTCAGCGCGCCGAACGTAAGCCCGAGTTGCCCGTGTCCGAAGGCGAGGTAGACATTGCGATGTGCACCGGCCCGTCCGATCACCGGCAGCGTATCGGGCATGCCCGGGCGATGCCCCATCCAGCGCGACGCGGGCACATCGGGAAACTTCGGGATCATGCGCTTGGCCAGCTTCACGAACATGTCGGCGCGCGCGTAGTTGGGCGGGGCGTCGACGCTTGCCAGCTCGATCAGCCCGGCGACGCGGATGCCGTCTTCCATCGCGGTGACGCCGAAGTGCATGTCGCCATCGGCCACAACCCCGCGCAGCCCAATGTCACCCTGCGGCACCATGATGTGGTAGCCGCGCCAGGATTCCAGCGGCACGTTGGTACCGAACCGCGCGGCAAACGGTTTGGCGTGCGCGCCCAGACAGATGACCAGATTCGCCGCGGCGAATTCGCCTTTGTCGGTGTTCACGACCGCGCCGCCCTGGCCATCGGGGCGCGCATCGCGAATCTGCGCCTGGTTGATGCGACCGCCCTTGTTCACGAACAGCCGCGCGAGCGTTTGTACCAGCCGCAGCGGGCTCACCATGCACGCGCTGGCCGGCTGGTAGTAGGCAAAGCGGAACTCGGGCGACAGGCACGGCTCCATCTCGCGGATCGCATCGGGCGCCATCGTCTTGACCGGCACACCGAAACGCCTGCGAACCGACATTTCCCACGCGGCCGCATCGAACGCCGCCTGCGTGCGGTAGACGTACAACTCGCCACGCGGGTTCATGATCGATTCGGCGCCGGCTTCCTTCAACAGCGGCAGGTAGGCATTGCGTGCGTTCAGCGAGAACGCCGCGAGCGATTTGCAGATCTCATCGACGCGCGACGGCCGGGCGGCGGCGAGCATCTTGAACAGCCACGGCAGCAGCCGTGGCAGATAGCGCCAGCGGATGACGAGCGCGCCCTCGGGGTCGAGCAGCATGCCGGGCACGCCCTTGATGATGCCCGGCGTGGCCATCGGCACGCACCCGCCGGTGTGGATGATGCCGGCGTTGCCGAACGAGCAGCCGCGGCCGGGCTCGTCGCGGTCGATCAACCGCACCGAGTGGCCGTCGCGCTGCAGCGCCAGCGCCGTGGCGACGCCGACGATGCCCGCGCCCAGTACCGTGAACTCAGCCATGAGGAGTGCGTGCGCGGTGGGCTAATCAGCCAGCGCCACGCATTCGATCTCGATGTCGAACGGCAGCGGCCATGATCCGACCGTCACGAACGTGCGCGCCGGCGGATCCTTGCGGAAGTAGGTCTTGTACACCTCGTTGACCGCGGGGAAGTGCGCGGAGTTGGTGCAGTAGATGCGCACGCTCACCACGCGATCGAGCGAGGAGCCCGCGTTCTTGAGCACATGCTTGACTGTGTTGAGCGACATCTTCGTCTGTTTGACGATGTCGCCGCCGACGATCTTGCCGGTCTTCAGATCCATCGGCGGCATGCCCGACACGTAGATGAAGCCGTTGGCTTTCACCGCGGGCGAGATCGGCACCTTCGCGGCGATCAATCCCTCTGAGATACCGGGGACGGCGACGATTTCCTTCTTCGCTTTGGGCATGGCGGCGACTCTCCTTCGTGGGTTGGGGGGCGGGGCGATGTTCGTATGCTTGTTGAGCGCGAGCGGACCCGAGGCTGCCTTTAGCCACGTTGTAGCCGCGCATGGATTGCACGGAACGCGTGGGTTACGCTTGCATCGACGCCGAATCTACTGCGTTGCCGGCGCGAAAGAAACCCGCAGACGAATGCCGGGCGCGCCTGCCGCGATTGCATTCGACATGATTGCAGTGCAAGGAGCCAGCCGATGCGTACCGTCGAAGAGTTCGTGATTCCCGCCCGCCACGGTCGTGCCTTCGTGGTGAAGAAGGGGCAGATCTTCCGGATCTTTCCGATGGAAGACGGCCAGGTCGGCGACTGCGTGTTCTACAACGCCGACGACACGCGCGAGTGGTTTCACGTCGGCCAATCGTGGGCGATCAACGGCATTCTGGGCACCGGCACCGCCAAGAGCTTCAAGCACTTCTACTCGAAGCCGCCACGCGAGAACGTGATGATGACGGTGCTCGAAGACACCTATCCGTACCACTGGGGCAATATGGGCGGTCGCTGCTCCACGCGCCTGTACCAGCTGCGGGACTCGATCGCGCAGGGCCATCGTTCGTGCCAGGAGAACCTGACCGAGGCGCTCGCCCCGCACGGGCTCACCGGCGACGAGGTGATGGACGTGTTCAACGTCTTCATGGACGTCGATCTGTTTCCCGATGGCTCGTTCAAGATCAAGCCGACCGGGGTGACGCGACACGACTACATCGAGCTGCGCGCCGAGATGAACGTGCTGGCGGCGGTATCGGCGTGCCCGGCCGACACCTCGGCCACCAACGGCGGCAGTTGCAAGCCGCTGGGCGTTCGCATCGCGGAAATCTGAGCGGAGCCAGAGCTCACGCCATCATCTCCAGCGTTGCCTTGAACAGCGCACTCGACGGATTGGTGAGGCCGTCGAGCACGGTGAAGTGGTTGTCGCCGGGGCAGGCGACGTCGCGCTTGTGCACCTTGGCCCAGTTCTTCTGGATCAGCCGGTTCTGGATGTGAAACCCCTCGTTCTCCTCGGCGCCGACGGCCGTGTAGAGCGGGGCGTTGGTCGACGCGGGATACTGCGACGGGCTCACCTTGAGTGCGTCCTCGGTGCTGAGGCGCAGGTCGTCCCTGAGGCTGGGCACCTTGGCAATCTCGGTGAGATCGTACACGCCGCTGATCGACAGCCCCGCGTTCACGACGCGCTTGGGCAGATCGGGCGCGAGCACCGGCCACAACGCCGCCAGCATCATCGCGGTGAGATGGCCGCCCGCGGAATGTCCGGCCACATAGAGCCGATGGCGAGGCGCGCCGAAGTTGTTGCCGTTGCGATAGAGCCAGGCGGCGGCCTGCAGCATCTGGCACACGATGTGTTCGATCGTGACCTTGGGGCATAGCGCGTAGTTGGGCACGGCGACGGTGATGCCCGCGTTGGTGAGTGCCGGTGCGACGAACGAGAAGTCCTTCTTGTCGAAGGCGCGCCAGTACCCGCCGTGGATGAACATCAACACTCCTTTGCTCTGCCCCTTGGCGCGAAAGATGTCGAGCTTCTCGGTGGCGTCGGCGTCGTACGGGATGTTCAGCACGCAATCGCTCGTTGCGCGGGCGCGTTCGGAGTCGAGGCGCCACTTGTCGACCACGTCCTGGAAATTGCTGACCGTGGTGCGCGGGTTGTAGAGCTTTTCGTAATCCTTGGTCATGTTTGCCTGCTCCCTGAGTCGTGCCCTGGTTGATTTTGATGGGCGCCCTGGTGGTTGATCGCTAACTGGTTGTTGGACGAACGCATCGCCGAGCGCGTCGATGTGAGGGCGAGTTCGTTGAGCGCGCTGATGCGAGCGCTGGTTCAGTCGGGCAGCACCGCCGTGACTTCGATCTCCACCTTGGCGCGATCCTCGATCAGCGCGGTCACCTCGATCGCGGTCATCGCCGGGAAGTTGCGGCCGATGATGTCGCGATAGGCGGCGCCGATTTCCTTCGCTGCGGCCAGATACTCGGCCTTGCTGGTGACGTACCAGGTCATGCGGGTGATGTGCTCAGGGCCCGCGCCGGCTTCACGCAGCACTGCCACGATGTTCTTGAGGGCTTGCGCGGTCTGGCCGCCAAAGGAGTCGGAGACGAACTTGCATTCGGCGTCCCAGCCGACCTGTCCGGCAACGAAGATCTGCGTGCCACGGGCGGCGATACCGTTGGAATAGCCGCGCGGTTTGGCCCAGCCGGGCGGTTGCAGGATCTGCATGGACGTTCCCCTTTGGTGAGCGATCGACGATGCGGCCGATTATGGCTCACCTGCTCCGAAGCCGAAGGTGCAACGGACAGGGGCTTGGGCTAGGATCGGCGGTCCGCGTCTTCGTCCGCGGATTCGCTCGGTCTTCGCTCTGCCTTCGCTCTGCCTTCGCTCTGTTCTCGACTTCCGCACCCGATCACCGCATTCGTCATGAACGCTCCCGATCGTTTCGAATCGCCCCTGGCTTGGCCTGCCGTCGGGCCCAGCCGCGTGCCCAACCAGGTCTATACCGATCCGGCCATCTTCCGCGAGGAGCTGGAGCGCTTCTTCCATCGCAATCACTGGTGCTATCTCGCGCTGGCGTGCGAGCTGCCCAATACCGGTGATTTCAAGCGCACCTGGGTGGGTGAGCGGCAGGTGATCGTCGCGCGTGGCGAAGACGGCAAGGCCTACGCGTTCGAGAATCGCTGCGCCCATCGCGGCGCGCAGTTCTGCCAGAAGGATTTCGGCAACGCCAAGGAATTCCAGTGCCCGTATCACCAGTGGAACTACGACTTGCAGGGCAATCTGATCGGCGTGCCGTTCCTGCGTGGCGTGAAGAACGAGGGCAAGGTGCAAGGCGGCTTTCCGCCTGATTTCAAGCGCAGCGAGCACAACCTGGTGCAGCTGAAGGTCGAGGAGTGGAACGGCGTGATCTGGGGTTCGTTCGACCATTCGCTTGCGCCGATGCGCGAGTACCTCGGCGCCGAGGTGTCGCAGTGGTACGAGCGCGTGTTCAACGGCCGTAAGCTCACGCTGCTTGGCTACTCGCGCCAGCGCATTCCGGGCAACTGGAAGCTGATGCAGGAGAACATCAAAGACCCCTACCACCCCGGCTTGCTGCACACGTGGTTCGTGGTGTTCGGGCTGTGGCGCGCCGACCAGAAATCGCAGCTCGTGCTCGATGAACACGGCCGGCACGCGGTGATGATCTCGCGCAAGAACGATGGCGGCAAAGGCGAGGTCACCCAGGGCGTGGGCAGCTTCAAGGAAAACATGAAGCTCGCCGACGATCGCGTGCTCGACGTGGTGCCCGAGTACTGGTGGAACGGACCCACCGTCACCATGATCACGCTGTTCCCCAGCCTCATCGTGCAGCAGCAGGTGAACTCGGTCTCGACGCGCCATATCGTGCCGCGCGCTCCGGGCGTGTTCGATTTCTACTGGACCCATTTCGGCTACGAAGACGATACGCCGGAGATGACGCGCCGGCGTCTGCGCCAGGCGAATCTGTTCGGTCCGGCGGGTTACGTGTCGGCCGACGACGGCGAGGTGATCGAGATGCAGCAGCTCGGCTTTCGCCAGAACGACGAAGGCGAAGCGATCAGCGAACTGGGCGGGCGCGACATCGGCTCGTCCGATCACATGGTCACCGAGACGCTGATCCGCGGCATGTACGGCTACTACCGCAAGGTGATGGGGTTCTGATGGCTGGCGTGGTCGATGTCGCGCTGCGCCTGGAGCTCGACGACTTGTATGGGCGCTATGTCGCGTGTCTGGATACCGGCCGCTACGAGCAGTGGCCGGAGTTCTTCACCGACGCCTGCATCTACAAGCTCCAGCCGCGCGAGAACTTCGATCGCGGCCTGCCGCTGTGCACGCTCTCGTTCGAGAGCAAGGGCATGCTCGCCGATCGTGTCTACGGCATCACCCAGACCATCTTCCATCAACCGTACTACCAGAAGCATCTGGTGAGCGGATTGATCGTCACCGGGCACGACGCCGACGGTATTCGCGTGGAAGCCAACTATCTGGTGATCCGCACCAAGCGCCAGGAGCTGGCCGACGTGTTCAACGTCGGGCGCTATTACGATCGCGTGGTGCGCGAAGGCGGCGTACTCAAGTTCGCCGAGAAACTGTGCGTGTTCGACAGCGAACTGATTCCGAACGCGATCATCTATCCGCTGTAGCGGCGCACGCGACAAATTTCAATCGCTGAAGGAACGCAACGTTGAAGATCGGCATCGTTGGAGTAAGCGGCTATGGCGGCAGTGAGCTGCTGCGGCTGTGCAAGGGGCATCCGAGTTTCAAGATCGCCTACGTGGGCGGTGAATCCACCGCCGGGCGCGCGCTGGTGCAGCAGTTTCCGGCGTTGGCCGGACACCCTGAGGCGGCGCTCGTCATCCAGTCGTTCGAGCCGGAAAAAGTCGGCGACATCGACCTGCTGTTCGCCTCGCTGCCCACCGGCAAGTCGCGCGAGCCGTTGGCGCGTGTGCCGAAGAACGTGCGCATCGTCGACGTCGGCGGCGATCACCGTTTCGTCGAGGGCTGGACCTACGGATTGACCGAACTGCCCGGTCTGCGCGAGCGGATTCGCGCGACGACGCGGCTGGCGAATCCGGGCTGCTATCCGGCCGCCTCGCTGCTGGCGCTGGCGCCGCTTGTGAAAGCGGGGTTGGTGGAGCCCGAGGGCATCATCATCGACGCCAAGAGCGGGGTGACCGGCACCGGCCGTGGCGGTTCGAGCGACTTCGGTTATGTCGAGACGAACGAAGACATGTTCGCCTACGGGCTCGAGGCGCATGCGCACGTGCCGGAGATGGAGCAGGCGCTGTCGTTGCTGGCCGGCAAGCCGGCAACCATCGCCTTCACGCCGCACCTGGTGCCGATGACGCGCGGAATTCTATCGACCTGCTACGCCCGACCGAAGGGTGCCATGACCCGCGAGCGGCTCTACGAAGCCGCGCAGGCGATGTATCGCGATGAGCCGTTCGTGAAGATCACGGCGCTCGAGAAGGGCCGCAGCGCGCACACCGGCTGGGCCAGCGCATCGAATCTCGCGTTCCTGTCGTACGCGGTCAATGCGCGCACCGGGCTGGTGGTTGCCGTGAGCGCCATCGACAATCTCGGCAAGGGCGCCGCGGCGCAGGCGCTTCAGAACGCCAACCTGATGCTGGGGCAGCCCGAAACGGCGGGGCTCACCGGATTGCCGGTCTGGCCGTGAGCGGCGCGGCCGGTCGGGACTGAGCGGCGGCCCGCTGTGCCCGGCCGCAGTACCGCGCGGCGCCCGTCCGCACTAGACTGCGCGCCTTCCTCATGGAGGCGTCAATGAATCGAATCGTCGGAGCCGTTGCCGCGGTGCTGTTTGCGTTCGGCGCGCCTGCTGCGCACGCGCAGGCTTTTCCCACCAAACCGATCCGGATCGTCATTCCGTTCGTGCCGGGCGGGCCATCGGACATGGTCGGCCGGGCGATCGGCTCGAAGATGCAGGAGCTGCTCGGCCAGCCGGCGGTGGTCGAGAACAAGCCCGGCGCCAACGGCGCGATCGCCGCGGAGTTCGTCGCCAAGTCGGACCCCGACGGCTACACGATCCTGGTGGGATCGATCGGCGTGTTCTCGATCAACGCCGCGCTGTTCAAGAATCTGCGCTATCACCCGGTGCGTGACTTCGCGCCGATCACGCTTGCGGTCACCACGCCGAACGTGCTCGTGACCAAGCTCGACTTTCCCGCGAAGACCGTCACCGAGCTGCTGGCCGAGATGCGCAAACGCCCCGGCAAGATCTCGTTCGGATCGAGCGGGACCGGGTCGTCCGATCATCTGACCTTCGAGCTGTTCAGCCAGATGACCAATACGTCGGGCATTCATGTGCCGTACAAGGGTGGTGCGGCCGTGGTGACCGATCTGTTGGGCGGTCAGGTCGACGCATCGTTCCAGAACCTGGGCACTGTCGCCACGCAGATCAAGGCCGGCAAGATCCGGCCGCTCGCGGTGACCTCGAAATCACGCGCGGCGCAATTGCCCGATGTGCCGACCACGGCCGAGGCCGGGCTGTCCGATCTGGTTGTCACGTCGTGGCAAGCCGCCGGGGCGCCGATCAACACGCCGCCGGCCGTCGTGGCCAAACTCAACGAAGCCGCGGTGAAGGCGCTGCGCTCGCCCGATGTGCGTGATCGGCTGATGTCCATCGGTTTCGATGTAGTGGCCAGCTCGTCGGAGGAGTTCGGGCAGTTCATGCGCGCCGAAGTCGATCGCTGGACCAAGGTGGTCGAACGCGGCGGGATTCAACCCAACTGAGCAGCCCAACTGAGCGCCCATAGGCTGACGAACCACGGGCCGACCACCGCGGAACACAATCCACCGGCACTGGTACAACATTCCCCTCGCCTACAGAAACCGTTCCCGGCGGTGCGAGGCCCACTCGCCCAACGCCATGACGCTGGAGCACACCGCGGTGATCAGCACCGACAGTGCGGCCGCCGCGGGAAAGTCCGAGCCCGACTCGGAGATCAGGCTGTAGAGCTGCAGCGGCAGGATGTTGAGCCGCGTGCCCACTAGTGCGAGTGCGGTGCCATAGGCGCCGAACACCACCGCCGCGATCAGGCAGTACGCGCCGATCAGCGCGCCGCCGATCTGCGGTAGCAGCACTTGCCGCAACGCCTGTCCTGCGGTGGCGCCGAGCGACTCGGCAACGTCGAGCTGCGCGCGATCAAAGTTGACCAGCACCGGCAGCAACATCATCACCACGCGCGGAATCAGGTAGTACGACGAAGCGAACGCCAGCCCGACTGCGGTGAACAGAATGCCGCCCACGGTCGCTGGATCGAGGCCGACGAACGCGAGCAGTTGCGTGAAGAAGCCGGCGCGGCCGTAGGCGAGGATGAATCCGTACGCCACGATCAACCCGGAGAACGTGAGCGGCAACGCGATCACGAACGAGAGCAGCGTGCGGCGCGCTTCGGGCAGCCGCGCCAGATGCATCGCCACCAGCAGACCGACGATCGCCGATACGGTCGAGGCCACCAGCGTGAGCAGCACGCTGCCAAGCAACGACGGCCAGAACGTGGGCAGCGCCGCAACGCGCGCGAACGCTGCACCGCCATCCGCGAATGCGTCGACCAGCACCGCCGCGAGCGGCACGGCGAAGAACAGGCCGAGCAGCACGGCAGCCGGTGCCGAGAGCAGCGCGAAGGCGCGTGCGTTCACAGTGCGAACCCGCGTCGATGGTCGCTCAGCGATTGCCGGTCGCTGCCAGCCATCCCTTGTCGATATCGGCCTTCTTCGCTGCAGCTGCCGTCACGTCGAGCGGCCGCACCTGCGGTGCCGGTGGCAGCTTGTCGGCAACGTTGTCGGGCAGCTTCACGCCTGGCACCGACGGTCGCACGAAGCCCTGCGCGAAGATGCCCTGGCCGAAGTCGGTCATGATGAAGTTGAGCCAGAGCTTGCCGGCGTTCGGATTCGGACCTTTCTCGACCAAGCTGATCGCGTAGGGGGCCGCCACCGAGGCCTCCTTCGGGATGACGACGGCCACCGCGTCGCCCAGCCCGTCGGTGTGCTTGGCTTTCAGTCCGTCGTTCTCATACGAAATCCAGACCGGGATCTCACCTTTCACGAACTGCGCATAAGGCGTGGTGCCCAGCACGCGCAGCACGTTGCCGGCCTTGTGCAGCTTGCCGAGGTAGTCCATGCCGGGCTGCACGTTGTTCATGTCGCCGCCGTTGGCGAAATTGGCGGCGAACGCGAGCACTTGCCCCACGCCGGTCGAGCGTGGATCGAGATACACGATCGAATTCTTGTGTTCGGGTTTGAGCAGATCGGCCCACGACTGCGGCACGTTCTTCACCAGCTTGGTGTTGACCACGAACGCGATGGTGAGCGAGTGGATGGTGAACCAGCGGCCGTCCTTCTCGCGGAACACCTCGGGCAGCTTATCGAAGTTGGCGGGCTTGAACGGTGCGACCACGTTCTTCTTCACCGCATCGACGGCCGACGCCGCGAAGTAGTACGCCGTGTCGGCCTGCGGCCGGTTGCGTGCCTTCTCCAGCGCCACCACCGTCGCGGCCGAACCCAGATCGTTGTAGACGATCTCGACCTCCGGATAGCGCTTCTTGAACGCGGCGAACTGCGCCGCCCAGTTGGCCCACGTTGGCCCGGTGTCGAAGCTCACCACCATGCCTTCCTTCTTTGCGGCTTCGTACAGCGCCTTTTCGCCGGCGTACAGCTCAGCCGAATCAGCGATCGTCTGCGCAAGCGCGCTGGTCGCAAGGGCAAGTGCGGCAAACGCGCCGGACCAAACGCGGGGTTTCATCAGGCGCATCGAACGCATCCATCTCATGGCCGTCTCCTTTGCAGGGTTCGAGGGGAGGGTGAAGCGAAACCGTCGGGACACGCGTCCCGCGCGGCATGGGTTGAAAGGCTGGTTGGCATCGATCACGCTGGGCGTTGTCATCAGGCAAGCAACTGGATCGCCTCGCGCGGAATGCGCACGAAACGCACTGCGCCGCGCTCGACCGTTTCAAGCTTCAGCCGCGCGCCGCCACAACTCAGATCGAGCTGCCGCGTGGCGCCGAAGAACCGATCGCGCTCGACCGAGACCGCGTAGACGTTCTCGCCCTGCGCCTCGGACGTCGGGATGATCCGCTCGGGCCGCACCAGCATCGAAACGGTTCGCCCTGCAGGCTGCCCGTGCCCTGGCATGGCGAGCGTTCCAAGCGAAGTCTCGATGTTTGCCGCGTCGGTCACGCGGCCATCTATGACGTTGGCGCGTCCGACGAAGCCGGCCACGAACGCGTTCGCCGGGCGATCGTAGATCTCGTGCGGTGAGGCGGCCTGTATCAGTCGGCCGTCCTTGAGGATGACGATGCGATCGGCCATCGACAGCGCTTCGTCCTGATCGTGGGTGATCAGCAGTGTCGCTACGTTCTGCGCACGCTGGATGCGTCGCACCTCGTCGCGCATCGCCACGCGCGTGGCGGCATCGAGCGCCGACAGCGGCTCATCGAGCAGCAGCGCCTTCGGCTCGAACACCAGCGCGCGCGCCAGCGCCACGCGTTGCTGCTGGCCGCCCGAAAGTTGCGCGGGCAGCCGATCGCCCAGGCCGACGAGCCCGACCAGATCGAGCATCGCCTCGGCACGTGAACGCTGCTCCGTTGTCGCGGCGCCGCGCACGCGCAGCGGATAGGCGACGTTCTCCCACACGCGCATGTGCGGAAACAGCGCGTAGGCCTGAAACACGATGCCGAGCTGGCGCTCGCGCACCGAAGCGGTGGTGACGTCGACATCGTGCAGCGCGACCGTGCCCCGATCGGGCCGCAGGAATCCGGCGATGAGCTTGAGCAGCGTGGTCTTGCCGCAGCCGCTGGGGCCGATGCACACGATCATCTCGCCTGCCGCGATGTCGAGCGACAGATCGAAGATGCCCGCCTTGCCGCCGGGGTAGCGATAGGTGACGTTGTCGAGCTTGACGGCGCTCGTCATGTCAGTGCGACCCGAGCGCGGTCGTGCGACCTGCAGTGAATGCGCCCGCAGCCGACCCGAGCAGCGCCAGCATCAGCAGGATCACCGTTGCCGCGCAGGCGAACCCGGTTGCTCCGTAGAACGCCTGCAGCAGCACCACCGGATAGGTGCGGCTGAGAAAACCGGCCACCAGATTCGAGAACTGGAACTCGCCGATCGACAGTGCCGCGACGACGATGAGCCCCGATACGATTGAATGTCGCAGCAGCGGCACGACGATATGGAAGAAGCGCTGGCGCGGACTGCTGCCAAGCGACTCCGCCGCGGCTTCGAGTGCGCCCAGTCCGAGGCGCTGCATATCGGCGACGACCGCCTGCAGAAAATAAGGCAGGCAAAGCACCGTGTGACCGGCCACCAGCAGCCAGATGCTCCCCAGCCACGGCAGCGCATCGCTCGAAAACACCAGGATGAAACCGAAGGCGAGCACCAGCGGCGGCAGCGCGACCGGAAGCTGGTAGAGCAGGCGGGCAAACGCGCGCACGCCGGGGCGACTGGAGCGGAACACCGCGTAGGCGAGTGGGAGCCCGATGACAAGACAAGCCGTGCACGTGGCCGCTGCCGTGATCAGGCTCGCGTTGAACGCGCGGCGAAAGCTCGCGTCCATCGCCACGTCGGCGTACCACTGAGCGGTAAAACCGCTGGGCAACAGCGTGTTGAGCCAACTCCCGCCGAAGGAGCCGACGACGAGCAGCGCGATCGGCGCGATCAGATAGGCAAGGTAGGCGTAGGTCACCCAGCGCGGCAGCATGACTCTCGGGAGGAGCGTGGCAGGGTCTGTCTACCACATTCCAATTACAGCAACGCTGCGTGCGCCGGTGCTGATCAGCATCAACAGGCCGGCTGGTATGCCCTGCCGTCGCCGGCCACGCTGCGCGCAGCCGGATGCAGCTGGTTACGCCGCGACCAATGCGGCCTCGGGCATTGGCACGATCGTCAGCCAATCGCGATGGCGTGAGTCCTCCCCGCGTGCGCAGGCGAAGAATGCGCGCTGCAACTGCCGGGTGATCGGGCCGGGCGCACCGGAGCCGATGCGCCTGCGATCGAGCTCGACGATCGGCGTGACCTCGGCCGCGGTGCCGGTGAAGAACAGTTCGTCGGCGATGTAGAGCTCATCGCGCGTGATGCGCCGTGCGATCACCTCGATGCCCGCCTCGCGCGCGAGCGTGATGATCGAGCGGCGCGTGATGCCATCGAGCGCGGATTGAATCTCCGGTTCGATCAGCACGCCGTCGCGCACCAGGAACACGTTCTCACCGGGCCCTTCGGCAACGAACCCGTCGGTGTCGAGCAGCAGCGCCTCGTCGTAACCGTCGAGCTTCGCCTCACGGGTGGCCAGGATCGAGTTGGTGTAGGTCGAGACCGTCTTCGCCCGGCACATCTGCACGTTGACGTGGTGGCGCGCGAAGCTGGAGGTCTTCACGCGAATGCCGTGCTCCAGCGCCTGCGCACCAAGGTAGGTGCCCCACGGCCAGGCGGCGATCACAACGTGCACTTGCGCGCCTTCGGGGTCGACACCCATCTTCTCGGCGCCGAGAAAGGCGAGGGGTCGGATGTAACCACTGGTTAGTCCATTGCGCCGGATGGTCTCGATCTGCGCCTGTTCCAGATCCCCCTGCGCATATGGGAGCGGCATGCCCATGATGTGCGCCGATTCGCGCAGACGTCGCGTGTGTTCAGGAAGCCGGAAGATCGCCGGACCTTGCGTGGTGGCATAGACACGCACGCCTTCGAACACGCCCAGACCGTAGTGCAGCGAGTGCGTCAGCACGTGCACCCTGGCATCGCGCCATGGAATGAACGCACCGTCCATCCAGATCCAGCCGTCGCGATCGGCCATCGATCGGGTAGGCGCCGCGTCATCGGCTGCTGTTGCGGCAGCCCGCGGAGTATCGAGGGTCGCGCGGTGCGACGAAGTATGCAGTTGCGCCATGCTGTGCTCCATGAACGGGGTGGAGCAGGGACTGTGCGGCGCGAACCGCGACGCTGACAAACGAGAAGATTCGCTGCGTCGGATGAAACTTGCTCAGGCGAGTTTGCGTGGCGGACTATCGCACCCGCGCCGCTGGTGCGCCGGTTCGCGTGATCAGCGTTTCGTACACCGACTGGTAGCGACCGATCATCGCTTCCAACCCATAGCGTTCGATCGCGATCTGGCGCGCGCGTGCGCCCTGGCCGCGACGCAGGCCGGTATCGCTGATGTAGCGCGCCAGCACATCGGCCAGCCCCTGCACGTCGCCGGGCTGGATGAAGCAGCCGGACTCGCCGTCGTCGATCAACTCGACATTCCCGCCGACGGCGGTGGCGATGACCGGCAGGCCCGCCGCCATCGATTCCAGGATGGTGTTGGAGATACCCTCGGCGAGCGACGGCAGCACGAAGACATCGAACGAGCGCAGTACGTCGGGCACGTTCTTCAGCGCGCCGGGCATCCACACGTGCTCGGCGATGCCCAGCGAGGCCGCCAGCTCCTGCAGCGCGGTCTGCCGCGGTCCGTAGCCGACGATGGCCAGTCGTGCGCGCTGGGCGAGCTCAGCGTTGTTGCCGATCAGCGCGGCGAAGGCCCGCAGCAGCGTTGCCTGATCCTTCACCGGCTGCAGGCGACCAACCGTGCCGATCACCACCTTGTCGTCGCCGCGAAAGGGCTCGGGCAGTACATCGGCGGGTTTGTGGGCAGCGGGTGCGAAGCGCGCGGTGTCGACGCCGTTGTAGATCTGCGTGATGCGCGATGCGCGAACGCCCACGCGCTGGATCAGATATCGCTCCAGATCCTTCGAAACGGTGATGTAGCGATCGATGAGCGGCGAATGCAGCCGGCGTTGAATGACGGGTTTGAGCCGTTTGCCGCCCAGATCGTTGACATCCCAGCCGTGTTCGCCGTGAACGCAATGCGCGACGCCCGCGAGTCGTGCGGGCAGCAACGCATCGAGGCCCGACATGTTGCGCGAGTGCACGATCGCCGGGCGCAGTGTGCGGAACAGTCGATACAACTCGCGACGCAAACCCCAGACGCCGATCTTCGAGCGTCGAAGCGCGAATACCTCGACGTCGGGCCGCGTGATGCGCTGCCGAAATTCGTTGAAATCTTCCACGCACGCGATCGCGTGGCGAAAGGCAGTGGCCGGCATGCCGTTGATCAGATTGATCAACCCGTTCTCCATGCCGCCCATGATCAGGTGATGGATCACGTGAACCACCAGCGGGGCCGTGGTTCGATTCATGACGCCGTTATCGCAGACCGAGGCACGCGAGCAGTAGCGCCTGATCGGAGAATTCCCAGTTGATACCCCGGCGAAGAACGTTGAACCGATCGACAGCGCCCGTATTCACGCCGCCGTACGCCGACAGACAGGCGCGGTAGCCGGCGCGTTTGACCAGTTCGAGCCGTGCCGGCGTCATGTGCTGACGCCCGCCGTAGGGGTAGGCGAAGATCACGTCCTCTGGACGCATCGCCAGCTCGCGCTGCAGATCGTTGCGCGACTGGACCAGCTCCGACCAGACCTTCTCCTCCGGTTCGCCGGCGCAGTCGATGTGATTCACCGAGTGCGAGCCGATGGTGAAGCCGCGCGCGTGCATGTCGCGCAGATGATCCCATTGCATCACCGGGATCGGCGCATTGCCGCGTCGCACGTCGTGGGGAAAGCGGTTGTTCGATGCGACGATTCCGGTCGAGACGAAGAACGCCGCGGGCACCTGATGGCGCTCGAGAATCGGCGCGGCGTGCACATAGTTGTCGAGGTAGCCGTCGTCGAACGTGATGCACACGACCGGTTCGCGCGACTTGGGCGGTGATTCCCAACTGATCAGTTCCTCGATCGAGACCGTTCGGCAGTATTGTCGGACCAACGCGATCTGGCGTTCGAACTGCGCGACCCCTACGGTCAGGTTGTCACGGACTTCGTCGGTGACGCGGTGATACAGCAGGACCATCACACGCGGCGCGAGAAGCGACCCCAGACCGAACTGCCATGCGCGAAACGCCGTGCTTGCCATGGTGTTCTTGGCCAGCCGCTTGAGTGGCGCGGTGGCGACCGGCTCAATCGGTGCCAGCTTGCGTTCGAGCGCCGCGATCTGCGTCATCGTCGGCTTGCGATAAGTCTTGCCGCCGGGCGATTGCGGCTGCGCGCGCTCTTCGCCTCGAAGCAACGCCTGCACCACGTCGCGCATCAATTCGATGCCGACCTGATCCAGGGACAACTGGAGTCCCCGCACCGACGAGTAGCGCTGCCGCTCCACGGTGGCCTGACCGGCGATCGCGCCGGTATCGAGTTTGTCGTCGACCCAGTGGACGGTGCAGCCGACCGCTTGCTGGTCGGTCCACATCTCCCAGAACGCCGGCGGCATGCCGCGATAGTCGGGAACCTTGCCCTTATGCAGATTGATGGTTCCAAGCTTCGGGATTGCGAACAGTGCCCGTCGCAGGATGGGGGCCGCGATCGACAGGCCGAGATGCGGCGCGAACTCCCGCACTGCCTGCAGCGCGGGCTCGCCATGCATGTCTGGTACCCGCAGCACGCGCACGTTCGGCTGTGATTCCACGCGGGCGAGCGTGAACGCATTGCCTGGAGCATCGGCGGGGGCTTGCACGGCCGCGCGCGTGATGACGCGTCGCCACAGGTCGCTGCTCTGGTAGGGGATCCAGCGCCAGCCATTGCGGCGCAGGTTGCGCCATTGGCTGCGCGCAGCGGTGCGGACCGTGTGCCGCTTCGACTGCAGCACGATCAGCCAGCGCAGCCCAGGCGTTGCGCGATCGATCTCGACGATACCGCGGCGCACCGAGTACGACAGATCGGCGGTGAAAACGACGATGCCGGTCGACGTCTGCGTCACCCGCCGCCTCGCCGATTGGTGAGCAGACGCATCAGCGACGACCCCGCCCTGCGCACTGCTCCCAGTCGGCGCGGTGAATAGCGCAGGTACTGCGCCAGAGCATGCAGCGCGATGCGCCTGCTGCCGTTCTGCGTGTGGACGACGGCGAAGTTGAGCCAGGTGTCGGCCATGCGTTGATACATGGCGGACCGCTCGACGGAGCGGCCGTCGGGGCCGGTCAGCCCGAAGGTGTCGATCGCTCGCTTGAGCACCACGAACGGAAAATTGGTGGTCTTGGGGGTGCCGGTGACGCCCTTGGAGTGGATGCGATACGCCGCGAAGCAGTTCGGCATCTTGTGCGCGGAGAAGCGGTAGGTCGCCTTCAACCAGAAATCATAGTCCGAGCCGGCAAGCAGCGACTCATCGAAGCCGCCCACTGCGGTGAACACCTCGCGGTGGATGATCGGCGTGATCATCGCGATGCAGCTCTCGGCCAGCTCGTCGACGTATATCTTGCCCGACAGGTTCTGCTTGACCTGCCAGATATCCGGTTGGGCAACGAACCGGGCCGGGTCGGGAAAGCGATTGTCGGCGTCGGCCTCCCAGAACGCGAACTGACCGAAGACGATGCGATGCTCTGGATGATCGAGCATGAACCGAATCTGCGTGGGCAATTTTCCCGGCAGCCATACGTCGTCGGCGTCATGGAAGGCGAGGTATTCGCCGCGCGCTTCCTGCACGGCGCGGTTGCGGGCCGCCCCCGGTCCACGGCGTTGTTGCTGCAGCAACCGGATACGTGCGCCATAGCTGCGCAGAATGGCGAGGCTGTCGTCGGACGAGCCGTCGTCGACGACAACGACTTCAATGTCCGGATAGTCCTGCGACAGGACGCTGTCCAGCGATTCGCGCAGGTAAGGCGCTGCGTTGAACACCGGAATGATCACGGAGACCATCGGCCACGCGTTGCCGGGCGCGGCGACCTTGCCACGCGTCGGGCCGCTCGAATGGGGCGCGAAGGTGGGCTGATTGTCCGTGGCGGGTGCGGTCGTCATGGCCCGAAGGCGAGGGAATCAGGGATTGCGGTGGCCAACAGATCGACGGCGTCCACACTTGGTGGCGGCTTGCTCGCCATCTCGGGTGCTTCCCAAACAGCAACTATAGAGCGTGCTGCGGTAACCGCAGAATCCATCGTGCAGCCGGGCCGTGGCAAAGTTCCCTACCGTTCAGTTGCTGGGGCTTGAGCAGGCGGCCGTGACTTGACCAAGCGTGGAATCTGTTGCGCGTCGGTTACGGGACATTATTCATTGAAATCCGGGTTCGAGTCATGGCGCGTGTATCCGGGTCGTGGGAGCGCGCCGCAAGCCGCGTATCCAGGACACTGCGCGGCGCCCATGCCGACCAAGTCGGAAAGGGTGCGGCCGCGACGATCGGGTGCGTTCCGCAAGCGCGGCGCGAGATCCCTCACAATACAGGCCACTTCGCCACGGCGGCCAGTCTCGCCACCGCGACCACTCTCGCCAACGCACCAGACTCACCACCGCAACCCCTCGACAGCGCACCGTTATTGGCGCACAAGGAGTCCCGCTATGAATAAGCCCGCCGAAAAGGGCCTGACCCTGCCCGCTCAAAGCGCGCCGCTTTCCAGGAAAGGCGGCGAGCTGATCGCCGAATTCCTGGTGCGCGAGAAGGTTCCGTACGT
>CADEDU010000010.1:76454-93163 GCA_902826155.1 uncultured beta proteobacterium | reverse complement strand
AACGTGCCCACGTCGCAGTTCAATCGCGGCCCGTTCCAGGAATTGAATCGCCATCATCAGGCCGACTTTCCGAACGTGGTCCGGCCGGTGGTCAAGCGCAGCTTCCAGCCCACGCGGGTGGAGATGCTGCCGCTCGCGCTGCGCCAGGCCATGAACACCGCCACGACCGGCCGGCCGGGCCCGGTGAACATCGACATCCCGCTCAACCTGTTTCAGGAAGAAGCCGCGGTCGCGCTCGAACCCACCACGGCCGGCTTCGGTGCGCGGCGCAGCGGCGCTTCGCCCGATGACGTGCGCAAGGTCGTGGAAATGCTGCGTGTCGCGCGCCAGCCGGTGATCTTCATTGGCCACGGCGTGACGCTGTCGGAAGCCGGCGGCGAACTCACCGAGCTGGTGCAGCGCTGCCGCATCCCGGTGATCAGCTCGCCCAACGGCATGGGTTGTCTGGACATGCGCGATGCGCTCTCGCTCGGCTTCATCGGCCGCAACGGCGCGTATCCGGCGAATCAGGCGGGGCGGCACACCGATCTGGTGATTGCGATCGGGGCGCGCTTCGACGATCGGTCCTCGTCGTCGTGGATGCCGGGCTACTCGTGGAATTTCCCGGCAGCGAAGCTCGTGCATGTCGATGTCGATGACGCCGAGATCGGCCGCAACTACGCGCCGGATCTGGGCATCCTGGCCGATGCGCGTACGTTCCTGCGCCAGGTGCTGGCCAAAACGCAGACGCGCCCGATCGACGGCAATGCGCAGTACGGCGCGTGGCATGCGCAGATCGCGACCTGGCGCGCCGAATGGCAGAAGTACGTGGAACCCAACTTCGCGCTGCACACGAGCCCGATCCGGCCCGAGCGGATCGTCGCCGACTGCCGCGCGGTGCTGCCCGACGACGCGATCATCTCGCTCGACTCGGGCATCCATCACAACTGGTTCATGCAGTTCTGGGAGGCGCGCCGGCCGCAGACGATGCTCAACACCTGGGGCTATTCCGGCATGGGATTCGGGCCGAGCGCGATTCTCGGCGCGAAGCTCGCGGCACCCGATCGGCCGTGCGTGTCGATCTGCGGCGACGGCGGTTTCACCATGGTGTCGCACGTGCTGTGCACCGCAGTCGAATACGATATTCCGGCGGTGTGGGTGGTGTGGAACAACTTCGCCTGGGGCGCCATCCGCGATCTGCAGTACGCCTACTTCGACGGTCGCGAGCACGGCACCGCGTTCTATCAGGGCGCCGAGCGCAAGCCGTACAACCCCGACTTCGCCGCGTGGGCGCGCGCCGCGGGCGTCGAAGGACTCACGGTGACCAAGTCGCAGGACTTCAAAGGCGCGCTCGATCACGCCGTGAAGCTTGGCAAGCCGTGCCTGATCGATGTGCATGTCGATGCCGACATCCGCCCGCCTGGCACGGGCGCCTGGGCGCTGCCACCGATTCCGCACAAGGAGCCGATTTTCGGCGCGAAGCACGTGCGCTGAGCCATCCGTACCCGCATTCACACTAAACCTGAGGAGGAGACATGAAACGCAGGACCTTGCTTCAAGCCGGTGGCGCCGCGCTGGCGTTGGGTTTTCCCGCGATCAGCCGCGGGCAGTCCGATCGCATCCGCATCGGCCATCTCACGCCACTTACCGGATTTCTCGGTGCACTCGGCGGCTACGCGGTGCTCGGCATCAAGATGGCCGAAGAGGAGATCAACAAGGCCGGGGGCATCCTCGGCCGGCAGATCGAGCTATTGAGTGAAGACTCGGTCAACCCCGCCACTGCCGCCACCAAGGCGCAGCGTATGTTCGAGCGCGACAACGTGTCGGTGCTGATGGGCGAGATCAACTCCGCTTCGGCGCTCACCATGATGCAAGTCGCGGCGCGCAACAAGAAGTTGTTCATGCAGGTGGGCGCGCGATCGGACGCACTGCGCAGCAAGAACTGCAGCCGCTACACGTTTCATGTCGACATCCCCGTCACGGTGATGGTCAACGCGGTCGGTCAGGCGCTGGTGCGCGACAACAAGGTCAAGGGCAAGACCTTCTACATGCTCTCGGCCGACTACCTGTTCGGCCACGATCTGCTGCGTGCGGCCAAGACCTTCATCGACGCCAACGGCGGCAAGGTGATCGGCGATGAGCTCGTTGCCACCGATCTCACCGATTTCAGCGGCTACATGCTCAAGATCCGCCGCGCCAAGCCCGACGTGGTCTGTTCCAATCTCGCCGGCAATCAGGTGACGAATCTGGTCAAGCAGTACGCCGAGTTCTCGCTGCCGTTTCCGCTGGTCGGGTTCAACCTCAATACGGCAGATGCCTGGGCTGCGGGTGAAGGCAATCTCGGCGGTATCTGGCCCACGGTGTGGCACCACGACGTGAACACGCCAGGCTCGAAGGCGTTCACCACCGCGTTCATGCAGAAGCACGGCCGGCCGCCGGAGAACCACGCGTGGATCTCATACGTGTCGCTGAAGATGATGGCGCAGGCGATGAACGAGACCAAGTCGACCGATTCGGAGCGGCTCATCGCCTACTTCGAAAAGCAGACCGAGTTCGACATCCTCAAATCGCGCAAGGCCTACTTCCGCTCTTGGGACCACCAGCTCATGCAGGAGGCCTATCCGTTCACGGTCAAGCCCAAGGGCAAAGCGAAGGACAAATGGGACTTCCTGCAATTGGGCGCGGCCGTGCCCGCGGCCAACCAGTCGCTGGAATTGCTCGCGCCTACGAAGGAGCAGAGCGGCTGCGTGTTTTGACCGAGTCCGCGTGACCATTCGCGTTTGATCACAGCGACGTGGAACTGCTTTTTCTGGCTGAGCAGGTCGTCAACGGCCTGGTGCTCGGCGGCTACTACCTGCTCATCGCGCTGGGGCTGTCGCTGATCTTCAGCGTCGGCGGCGTGGTCAATCTCGCGCACGGCGCGTTCTATGCGATCGGCGCCTATGTGTCGATCGAGATCGCGAAGTTCGCGGGATTCGGCGCGGCGGTGGTGTGCGCGCCGGTGCTGGTGGCGCTGCTGGGCATCGTGTTCGAGCGCTTGCTGCTGCGGCGCTTCTACAACGCCGATCCGATCCTGAGCCTGCTGCTCACCTTCGCTCTGGCGATGGTCGCCGAGCAGGGCATCCGCATCATCTGGGGCTCGGCGCCGCTCCCTGCGTCGATGCCACAGGAGTTCAAGGGGCAGGTGGTGCTGGGCGAGTTCATGTTCTCGCGCTACCGGTTGTTTCTGCTCGGCGTGGTGGCGGCGGTGCTCACGGGCATCTGGCTGCTGCTGCACAAGACCTCGTTCGGCCGCGTCGTGCGTGCCGGCATCCAGCGGCCCGACATGGTTGCGGCGCTCGGCATCCGGCTCGCACCGTACATGCTCGCGATCGTGATGCTGGGCGTGGGCATGGCCGGTCTGGGCGGGGCGCTGTTCGCACCGATCACCGTGGTGCATCCGGCGATGGGTGCCGAGATCATCACCGTCGCATTCGTCGTGGTGGTGATCGGCGGATTGGGCAGCTTCTGGGGCGTGGTGCTCGCGGCGCTGCTGGTCGGCGTGGTGCGCGGGATCACTATCCATTTCGTGCCGGCGGCCGGCGAGGCGTCGATGTACGTACTGATGTTCCTGGTGCTCCTGTTCCGGCCACGTGGGTTGCTGGGCGAGCGGATCGAGAAATTCGAGTGAGTACAGCAAACGATTCGCGGCGGCGCGCGGCGTCACGCGCGCGCCACCGCCCCGTTTTGATCGGCGCGATCGCGCTCGTCGTCCTGCCGTTCGCGATGACCGCGGTCGGCCTGACCGTGAACACCGCCACCGTCGTGGTGTGCTTCGCGATCGCCACGCTCGGACTCAACCTGATCGTCGGATTCACCGGCCTGCATTCGTTCGGCCACAGTGCCTGGTTCGGCATCGGCGCCTACGTCGCGGCGCTCGCGCAGAAGCACTGGTTCGCCGGACAGATCGCGCTGCCGCTGCTGATCGCGATCGTCTTCGTGGCCGTGCTGGCGGCCATCGTCGGTGCGCTCATCCTGCGCAGGCGCGGCGTGTATTTCTCGCTGCTCACTCTGGCGCTGGCGGCGCTGTGCTACACGATCGCATTCCGCTGGACCGAAGTGACCGGCGGCGAAGACGGCCTGGGCGGCCTGGTGCGCGGGAGCATCGGACCGATCGCGCTCGACGATTCGCGCGCGTACTACACGCTGGTCGCACTTATCGCGCTGGCCGTGCTCTACGGCCTGCATCGCGTGCTCCGTTCGCCGTTCGGCCATGTGCTGGTGGCGATTCGCGAAAACCAGCAGCGCGCCACGTTCCAGGGCTATCCGATCGAGCGCTACAAGCTGGTGGCGTTCGTGCTGTCGGCATCGATCACGGCGCTGGCCGGCGCGCTTACCGGTTTCCAGCACTATCTCGTTTCGGCCGATGCCACCGCGGTCGCGTTTTCGGGTGAACTCATCGCGATGGTGGTGATCGGCGGCATGCACCACATTCTCGGTCCGGCGTTGGGGGCGCTGTTCTACACGCTGTTCCGCGAGTTGTTCTCGATGTGGACGCCGAACTGGTTGCTTTGGTTCGGGCTGGTGTTCGTGGGGTTCGTGATGTATTCGCCAGCCGGCCTGGTCGGAGTCTGGGCGAAGCTGCGCGAGCGATTCCGGCCTTCAGCCAAAGGCGCGGCGGCGATGGCGGCGCGGCGGACCTATCAAGGCTTGCCGTTGCCCGCGTTCCTGCATCGTGACGTCGTTGCCGGCGGAACGGTGCTCGTGCTCGATGGCGTGCAGAAATCGTTCGGCGGCATCCGTGCGGTGAGCAACGCGAGCCTCAGCGTGCAAGCCGGCGAGATTCACGCGCTGATCGGCCCCAATGGCGCGGGCAAGACCACGCTGTTCAACATCGCCTCGGGGATGTTCGCGCCGGATGCCGGCGCGGTGCAATTGCGCGGCACCGACGTTCGCGGTCTGTCGGCCGATCGCATCTGCGCACTCGGCTTGGCGCGCTCGTTCCAGATCACCAATCTGTTCAAGGGGCTGTCGATTCACGAGAACATCCGCCTGTCGGTGATGGCGGGGCACGCCGCGCGCTTCAACGCCTGGCGTGACAGCGACAGCTATGCGCCGGTGCACGCGCAGACCGCCGAGCTGGTGCGGTTTCTTGGGTTGGAGGGCATCGAAGAGGTCATCGCGGGTGATCTCTCCTACGGCGGACAGCGGTTGCTCGACCTGGGCATCGCCGTGGCCTCCGGACCGGCGGTGCTGCTGCTCGATGAGCCGCTCGCCGGACTGGCCGCCGCCGAGCGCGAACGCGTCACCGCGTTGATCGCGACCATCGCGCGACAGGTGCCGGTGCTCATCGTCGAGCACGACATCGACCGCGTGCTCGGCCTGTCGCACCGCGTGACGGTGATGAACCAAGGCGAGATCCTGATGGTCGGCACGCCGGACGAAGTGCGCAACGATCGTCGCGTGCAGGAGATCTACACCGGCAGCGGCACGCCGCCAGCGGTGGGGCGCAGTACGACGATCGAGGTCGATCGGGCGCCGCTGCTGCGTTTCGCAGGCGTCAACACCTTCTACGGCAAGAGCCACATCCTGAATGACGCGACGCTCGAGGTGCGTGACGGCGAGATCGTCGCGCTGCTCGGTCGCAACGGCGCGGGCAAGTCGACGCTGCTGAAAACGCTCGCCGGACTGGTGCCTGCTGCTTCGGGCACGATCGAGTTCGAAGGGCGCGACATCGCGGCTCTGCCTGCGCCTGACATCGCGCGCCTGGGCATCGGCTACGTGCCGCAAGGCCGTGGACTGTTCGCGGGCATGAGCGTTGCCGACAATCTCGCGCTCGGACGCTTGGCGCGCGCCACCGACGGCTCACGTGGCGTGGTGTGGAGCGAGGCGCAGATCCTCGAGATGTTCCCGCGGCTGCGCGAGCGCATGGACGTGGCCGCCGACTATCTGTCGGGCGGCGAGCAGCAGATGGTCGCCGTGGCGCGGGCGCTCTCGGGCAATGTGCGGCTGTTGCTGCTCGATGAACCGTTCGAGGGATTGTCGCCGGCGGTCTCGCAGGAGCTGTTCCGCGTGTTCGACGCGCTGCGCGGCAAGACGTCGATCGTCATCGTCGAGCACAATCACGACCTGGTGCTTGCGCTCGCCGACCGCGTCTACGCGCTCGAACGCGGTGCGGTGTTCCACGAGGGCCCGGCCGAGCCGCTGCGCACCGACCTGGAATACCGCAAGAAGATTCTCTGGCTGTAGCGCGCCGGCTGCGCGCAAGTCATCTATCGCACCACCATCTGCAGCACCGTCGTCTGTCGCAACCTTCCCCGCCGCAACCAAAGGAGAAAGCACCGATGTCCTTCTACCGAGGCATGACCTGCGAGAACGTCACGATCAACGGCGACAAGGGAACGCCGATCACCGCATACGTTGCCAGGCCGCAGGGCCAGGGAAAATTCCCCGGCGTCGTGCTGGTCCATCACTTGCCGGGCTGGAGCGAGTTCTATATCGAAACCACACGCCGGTTCGCGCATCACGGCTATCTCGCGATCTGCGCGAATCTGTATGAGCGCGCCGGCGCGGGCAACCCGGATGACGTCGCAGCCAAGGTCCGTGCCGACGGCGGCATTCCCGATGCGCAGATGGTCGGCGATACCGCCGCCGCGGTGCAGTGGATGCGATCGCAATCGAACCACAACGGCAAGGTCGGTCTGTTCGGTTCGTGCTCCGGCGGTCGGCACGCGTTCATCTACGCCTGCCAGCGCAAGGATGTCGATGCGTGCGTCGATCTGTGGGGCGGCCGCGTGGTGATGGGCAACGAGGAGCTGAACGCCAAGACGCCGGTCGCGCCGATCACGATGACCAAGGATCTCTCTTGCCCGCTGCTTGGACTGTTCGGCAACGACGATCGCGCACCCAGCCCTGAACAGGTCGATCAGCACGAGGCCGAACTCAAGAAGCTCGGCAAGAACTACGAGTTTCACCGCTACGACGGTGCCGGCCACGGCATCTTCTACTGGCATCGTCCGTTGTACCGTCCCGAAGCGACGATGGACGGCTGGAGCAAGGTATTCGCCTTCTTCGGCAAACATCTGGCGAAGTGAGACGCGGCCATGTGCACGTCGATCATCGAGATCACGGCGGCAGAGGGCATGGCCAAGCGCGGCGACGAATGGTTCCCGCTCAACCAGGCGGTGGTCGCCTATGACCACGCCCGCCATGCGCCGCTGGGCGATGTGATTACGCTTGATTTCTTCAACAGCGCGCTCGAGCCGGGTGCGCGTGCAGGCGTCGAGTTGACGCTCGATTCGGCGAAGGCGCTGCGTGCCGCGCTCGACCGCGCGATCGCAGCGGCCGAGTTCGAAGAGGCGGAAGTGCGAGGGAAGGGCGCCAGGCCCGCGCTGATGCGGGTTGCGTGACGCCGTGCTGTGGCGGGCTCGAACGATCGCGCCCGCCGCAGCTCAGTGCTTCTTCCCCTGCGGATGCGCCCGCCGGATGGTCGGCGACACCACCTTGTCCGACACATGGAAGTCCCAGATCGCCGGGCCGCCGGCCTTGGCGAACGCAGCGATTGCCTTGGGCAGATCATCGAGACTCTTGAACGTCTGGCCCGGCATGCCGAAGCCTTTGCCGATCGCCGCGAAGTCGCAGTAGCCGAACACCGAGCCTTCCTCGGGCATGCCTTCCGATCGGAACTTGTGCACCTCGGAGCCGTAGGCACCGTCGTTCATCACGACGATGAGGATGTTCATGTTGTGGCGGCGGATCGTCTCCAGCTCCTGCACGTGCATCATCAGACTGCCGTCGCCGTCGAACAGCACCACGGTTTTGTCCGGGCGCGCCGCGGCGACACCCATCGCGAACGAAATGCCATTGCCGATCGCGCCGAACTCGCGAATGGTGAGGAACTTCTCCTGCGGTCGTGACGGCATCTGCGCGAAGAACCAGGAGCAGTGGCCGCCGGAGTTCACCATCTCCCAGTCCTGCGGCAGGTGTTTCTCGAGCACCTCGACGACGTCGCGCGGATCGAGCAGCCCCGGCTCGATCTTGAACACATGGCTGTCGGGCTTCGAATCGCGGATGCGCGCGGCCATGGCCTCGTTGCGCCACAGCTTACTGCGTGCGGGCAATGCGGCGGTCAGCGCTTCGGCGCCCAGGCGTGCATCGGCACGCAGATGATGGCGTGCGACTTCCTGGCCTTGATTGATCGCGACCGGATCGACATCGATCTGCAGCGTTTTCGCTTTCGGATAGAGCTGACCGCCGCCGCCCGCGTGATAGGCGAGTGAGGCACCGACGGCGATCACGAGATCGGCCTGCGTCAAGAGTTCCAGGCCGACTTCGGTGGAGAAACTACCGGTCACGCCGATGCAGTACGGATCGTCGTGAAAGAGTCCGCGTGCGGGCAGCGTGGTGGTGAGCAGCGCGCCCGTTTTCGCGGCCAGCGCCTTGCATGCCGCGGCGGCATTGGCCTCGACTGCGCCGAAGCCGGCGAATACGACGATCCGCTCGGCATTCGCCACGAGCTCTGCCGCGCGTGCGACATCGTCGGGATGCGGCGGCATCGGCGAGACGCGTGGCAGCATCTGGCGCGAGGGCGTCGGCAGTTTCTCCGGACCTTCCCATGCGCGCGCCTGCAGATCGAACGGAATGCCGATCACCACCGGCCGGCGCTCGCGCCGCGCCTGCAGGAAGGCATCGCGCACCGCGATCGGCATGCGTTCAGGCATGTGCAGGCTGTGATACGCCGCGCCTGTGGCAGTGATGAGCGGCGCCTGATCGATGCCCTGGTTGTACCAGCCGCTCTTGAGCGGAGCTTCGCCGGCGAACACGACCATCGGCAGATGCGCACGCACCGCCGCGGGCAGCGCGGTGATCAGCTGCGTCACGCCCGGACCGCAGGTGACGGTGGCCACGGCAACGTCATGGTTCTTGCGCGCGTAGGCCATCGCCGAGGCCACCGCGCAGTGCTCGTGCCGCACGTACACCATGCGGCAGCCCGCCTCGGCCAGTCGTGCGGCCCAGTTCATGTTCGCATCGCCCAGCAACGCGAAACACGTCTTCACGTCCTCCTGCATGAATGCCTTGGCGAGAATGTCGAAGACGCGTGGTTTGCCATCGTGCTGCATCGTTGGAACTCCCGTACTTGAATCGCCTGCGTTGGAAACGGCTTGGACTCTCGACTGCGCCGGCGCCGGCCGCGTCGCGATCGTGTCGCGAGCCGCGCATGGTTGGCCACCGCGCCTGGTCATCGTGTGGGCTTGTAGCTGTTCGAGCGGGCACTAGTCAACCCGGGTCGGGGTAGCCAACGTGTGCTGCGCTTCGTAGCCGCGGGAGCGTTGGCTACACTCGCGCCGATGAAGCGCTCGCGCACCCCTACACGCCTCCCGCCGTTGCACGCCATCGCCGCGTTCGATGCTGCGGCTCGTCATGGCAGTTTCCTGCACGCGGCTGACGAGCTGGCGATCACACCCTCGGCGGTGAGTCACCGGATCAAGCTGCTGGAGCAGCGGCTCGGTGTGAAGTTGTTCGAACGCGGTCATCGGAGCATCGCGCTGACAGCGGCAGGCGAGCGCTACTGGGTGAAAGTGCGCAGCGCGCTCAGCACACTCGAAGAGGCGGGCGATTTATCGCAGGTGCGCGAGCGACGGGTGATTCGCATCCAAGCCCCACCTGGCCTGAGTGCGACCTGGCTCTCGGAACAGCTGGTGCGCTACCAGGAGCAGCACGCCGACATCGATTTTCTGCTTTCGGCCGGCTACGCACGCAGCGACCTGATGCGCGAGCGCGTGCATATCGCGATCCGCTACGGTGAGGACGACTGGGGCGAACTGATGAGCCGGCCGTTGCTCGCTCAGCACATCTATCCGGTGGCCAGCCCGCAACTGATCGAGCGTGCGCGGCTCGATACGCCCGCGCGCCTCGCGCACGTGACGCTGCTGCGTCATCCGCAACTGCGGTGGTCACGTTGGCTGCGCGTGGCGGGGCTCGACCTGGGCGAGCCGGCGAGCGGACCGCAGTTCGACGACGTGATGGCGATGCTGGAAGCCGCCGCGCGCGGTGCCGGGGTTGCGCTCGTGGTCGACACGGTGTTCGAGCATTCGCGTTTCGTCGACGTGTTGCGTGCGCCGTTCGCGCTGCGCGTGCCAGATGAAACCTACCATCTCGTGTTGTCCGAAGCCGGGCGTTCGCAACCGTTCATCCGCGACTTCGCCGCGTGGCTGGTGCGGCGTGCGCGCGGGGATGCCGACTTCGCGCCCGTCTAGCGCTCACAGATTCGAGCACAAGCGCTCAGCAAGCGGGGGCTACGCGGCGGTCTTCAAGGCGACTAACATCGAGGTGCAGTCGCTTCAAACTCAACGACCAAAGGAGACAGGCCATGAAGCTCACGTCATATGCGATCGCGTTGCTTCTCCTGGGCGCGCTTGCGCCACAGAGCGAAGCCCAGCAGCCGCTATCCACGCGACCGATCAGATTGATCGTGCCCTTCGGTACTGGTGGAGCGACCGACACCTTTTCGCGCGTGATCGCCCAGCAGTTGACCGACACCATGGGCCAGCCGGTCGTGGTCGAGAACCGCACCGGTGCGGGCTCGAGCATCGGCGCGGAGGTGGTGGCGAAGGCCGCGCCCGATGGCCACACGCTGCTCGTCACCGACATGTCGACGCACTCGATCGTCACGGCGCTCTACAAGAAGCTGTCGTTCGACCCGGTCGGCGATTTCACCGGCGTCGCCTCGATCGCGACCTCGCCGCTCCTGATCGTCGCGCACCCGTCGCACAACCTTCGATCGATCGGAGAACTCGTTCAACGTGCGAAGGCCGAGTCGGGGAAGCTGACCTATGGCTCTTCTGGCAACGGCACGATCACGCATCTGGCGTTCGAGAGCATGAAAAAGCGAGCGGGAATCGATCTGGTCCACGTCCCGTTCAAGGGTGGTGCGAGTACCGTCTCGACCATCCTCGCCGGCGAGCTGACGGTATCGATCGCGACGATCCCCGCGTTCATTTCACACGTGAAGGCCGGCAAGCTCGTGCCGCTGGCGGTGACCTCGGCCAAGCGCACCCCGCACTTGCCCGACATTCCCGCGGTTTCCGAGACCGTCGCCGGAGTCGATGCAGTGGTGTGGACCGGCGTGCTCGCGCCAGCCAAGACGCCACCGGAGATCGTCGCGCGACTCAATGCCGAGTTCACGCGCGCGCTCGACGGCGCGAAGGTGAAGGAAGCGTTCGCCGCGAACGCAGCCGATGTCCTCCGCATGACGCCAGCGGCGTTTCAGGTGAAGTTCGCGAACGAAGTGCGCGCCTGGGCCGAAGTCGTCACGGCGAGCGGCGCGCGAATCGACTGAGTGCACAGCCACGCTCGCACGGATCGCACTTCGCGAGCAGGGTCATGGTTGTCGCCCGATCGATTCGTGTTTCTTGACGCCAGTCGAATGCTGAGAGCGCTCTTGCATTCGACTTGCAAGGTTGTCGCGCTAAGAGCGCAAACGGCATGAATCGCGACATCGCGCGCGATCGAAACTGAGCGCTTGTACGCAGCGCTCCGCCCGTCCGAACATCCGGCCCGCTCACGCTGACCGCGCGGATCTTCGCGCGGCATACGCGTTCGTAGCAGTACCGGCGCATGCGCGTCGGCTTCCCTCAAAACATGGAGAACTGCTATGCGGAAATTCATTGCCTCTTCGCTCGCCGCTTGTGCCTTCGCCGTCTTTGGACTCGCAGGCGCCGCATTCGCACAGTCCACCGCAAAGGACTGCGAGAACCTGACTGGCGCGGCCAAGGAACGGTGCATGTCCGAAGCGCGCAAGTAGCACGCTGCATCGACGTTGCTGGGGGCACAGCCTCCCCAGCGCGTCGTGTGGTGAGAGCTACGCGTCGTGACCAGTCACGCGCCGTGCGATCGCATCGACGTTCGCAGGCGGCGCCTCGCCGCGCCAGGCGATGTGCAGGTCAGGCCGCAGCAGCATGAGGCTGCATCCGTACACGTCACGCGCGTGCGCATCATCGATCGCGAGCTTTGTGTAGGGTGCGCCCAAGCGGGCAAACGCGTTGCGCATCGCGCTGTCATCGATGGATCCGCGCAGCGAGAACAACGTAAAACCATCGGCAATGCGGTCCTGCGGCGCCGAGCTGTCGCCGAGCCACACGTGCGGCAGTCGCGCCCCAGGCCAACTCGAAGGCAGATAGACGATCGCATTCGGATCGGGGCCGCCCGGTTCGTCGACGATGAGTGGTGAGCCGACGTAACGATAGGCGAGTTCAATGCCGATCATCTCGTTGGTCTTGCGCTGCTCGACATCGGTGACGCTGCGGATCTCTTCGCGATGCGCGCTGCCGCGATCGGAGTCTTCGGCGATCCACGGCTTGAGCATCGAGCGCCATACGCGCCGGCCATCGGCGGCATAGCGCGAGGCCGCAACATTGCGCGCGCCGATCGGACGGCGCTCGGCGTCATAGGCGGGCAGCAGCTCCCGACCGCCCCAACCCGCGAGGGTGCCCCAGAGTTTCCAGCCCAGATCTATCGCCTCGCCCACGCCGGTGTTCATGCCGAGCCCGCCGGTGGGAATGACCAGATGCGCTGCATCGCCGGCGAGAAACACGCGTCCGCGTTCGCTCGTGAAGCGCGTGGCGCAAAGCAGATTCTGACGCCACGGACCGACGTACAAGGTTTCGAACTCGATCGGAAAGCCGACCAACTCGCGAAAGATGTCCGGCACGTCTTCGGCCCGCTCGGCCATGGTGTGCAGCGTGAAGTGCCGGCAGCTGTCCTGCACGACGATCTGCGAGTAGCGTGCATCGGCAAAGTGATAATGCCGTCCGCGTCCGATCGGAATGCGCGCGTACAGATCGTCGCTGCGAAACAGCGCCTGATAGAGCTGCCGGATGTTGGCGTCGCCCTCGAGCGCGATGCCGAGCTGCTTGCGCACGAAGCTCGCACCGCCGTCGCAGCCGGCGAGATATTGCGCGCGGATCGACTCGGTGCGTCCATCGGCATGGCGCAACGTGGCGCTCACCCCGGAGTCGTCTTCGACGAATTCGACCAACTCGCACCCGAACCGCACGCTGACCGCGGGCAATGACTCGGCCTCCGATTTGAGGATCGGTTCGAGCGTGTACTGCGAGATGAGCTGATACGGCTCGAGCGGCATAGAGGCGTCGCGCGTCGCCGCGATCAGGCGCTTCGCCTCGCTAACCGACGGGTAGGGCAAATGGAGGATGGGCGGATCGACGAGCCGCGTGCAGATGAACACGTCCATCGTGTTGTCGGCCGGATAGCCCGCCGCGCGAATGCGCTCGGCAATGCCCAGACGCCGATAGATTTCCATCGTCCGGGCATTGCAGCGTTCCATCTTCGGCAGCTTCGAGGGCGCCGGATTGCGCTCGAGCAGCACGCACGGCACGCCGCGCCTGCCCAGATCGATCGCCAGCGTGAGGCCGGTGGGGCCGCCGCCTGCGATGAGAACCGATGTCGTGGTCACGTGCACGTGCCGTGCACGGTCAGACTCCAGGGGCGCCCGAAGCCGTTACCGCCGCGAACGACTGACGGCGTGCGCCGTCGGTGTCTGTGCGCACCTCACCACCACGCCTGGTGACGAAGCCTTCGTACTGCTTATCCACTACGTCTTTGCAGATCGCCCGATAGCGGATCAGCCCGCCGGCGTACGGCATGAACACGCGCGGCTTGCCTGCCACGTTCGCGCCGAGGTACCACGAGTGCGGTACCGTCGGCAGCAAAGTGAGGTGCGCGACCTCGTTGACATGCGCGCCCCAGCGCTCGGTCGCGTCCGCACTGGCTTCGATCGTGGCCAGGCCGTTGCGGCGCAGATGATCGATGCAATCGGTGATCCATTCGACGTGCTGCTCGATCGCGACCGGCATGTTGGTGAGTACCGAGGGGCTGCCCGGCCCGGTAACCGTGAACAGATTCGGGAAGCCGGGCATCTGCAAGCCGAGGTACGTTTTCGGACCGTCGCGCCACAGATCGCGCAGCGGTAGTCCATCGCGGCCGCGGATGTCGATGTTCAGCAGCGGGCCGGTCATCGCATCGAACCCGGTGGCGAACACGATGATGTCGAGCGGATGCTCGGCGCTCCGCGTCTTGATGCCGCGCGGTGTGACGCATTCGATCGGGTCGGCGCGCAGATCGACGAGCGACACGTTGTCGCGATTGAACGTCTCGAAATAGCCGGTATCGATCGGCGGGCGCTTGCCGGCATACGGATGATCGATGTTGGCGAGTGCCGCGGCCGTCTTCGGGTCGCGCACGATTTCGCGGATCTTGTTCTTGAGAAATTCCGCTGCCGTGTCGTTCGCCGCTTTGTCGAACAGGATGTCTTGGAAGCTTGCGCGGAACTGCAGACCGCCTTTGGCCCAGGCCTCCTCATAGATCTTTTCGCGTTCGGCATCGGTCACATCGAACACCTTGCGCTCGGCGATGCGAAACGCATGACCGTTGGGCGTCGAGTGCACCACTGCGGCGATCTCGTCGTGACGCTCGCGCACGTAGCGTTTGAACTCCGGCGTGAGCGGGCCGTTACGCGCAGGCACGCTGTAGTTCGCGGTGCGCTGGAACACGGTGAGATGCGCCGCCGTGCGCGCGATGACCGGCGCGGCCTGGATGCCGGTGGAGCCGGTGCCGACCTGTCCGACGCGCTTCCCGGTGAAATCGACGCCTTGCTTCGGCCATTCGCCGGTGTGATACCACTTGCCCGCGAACGCATCGAGGCCGGGAATCGCGGGGATGTTCGCCGCCGAGAGGCAGCCGACCGCGCTGACCAGATAGGTTGCACGATAGCGATCACCCGTGGCCGTTTCGATGCTCCACTGGTTCGATGCCTCGTCGAACCGCGCGGTGGTGACGCGCTTGTCGAATCGGATGCTGCGTCGCAGGTCGAACTTGTTCGCGACGAAACCCAGGTAACGGATGATCTCGGGCTGCTCGGGGTAGCGCTCCGACCACGACCATTCCTCGAGCAACTCCTTGGAGAAGAAATAGTTGTACGCGTGGCTCTCGGAATCACAGCGCGCGCCCGGGTAGCGGTTCCAGTGCCAGGTGCCGCCTAGATCGTCGGCCGCTTCGAGCACCTGCACCGACAGCCCGAGCCGATCGCGCAGGCGGTGCAGTTGATACAGACCGGCGAAACCGGCGCCGATGATGACGGCGTCGAGCGAAGTGACCGAGGTGGCCGGGCGTTCGAGGGTGTCCATGGGTCGGGCTGTTCCTTCGGCGTGCGTCGCGTGGACGCGACGGGCTTTGCGTCAGCGGAGGGTCCGAGCCTGAAGTCTACGTGAGCCCGTCCCCGGCCATGCCACCAATCACCGCGACGATCGATTCAACCTTGTACGCAGGCAATCTGCCCCATCTCCACCCGCGCAACACCCCGGGCTCCCTCGATCCGACGGCACAATCGCCCCATGGGCTTCTGGGGACGAAAAAAGCAATTCGTGCGCATTCCGATCGATCGGCTGCGACCGGGCATGCACGTCTCGCTGGCCGAGCGCTGGCTCGATCACCCGTTCATGCTGAACGAGTTCAATCTGGCCTCGGACCACGAGATCGCGATCATCCGCGCGCTGGGGATGACCGATGTGCTGTGGTGCGCCCAAGCGTCCACGACTGAGCCTTTGCCCGAACAACCTGAGGCGCCGTCCGCCGAGGCGCTCCGCGATGCCGCCGCCCAGGCCGAGGCTGCCGCGTTGCGGGCACAGGCCAAGGCCGAACGGGAAGCCCGCCGGGCACTCGCCGTGGCGGCGCGTCAGCGGGCCGCGCGCGCCGAGCAGGCGTACCTGGCCGCAACCAAGGAACTGCGCGAGGCGTTCGCGGTGGTGTTTGCGCAACCGCAGGCGGCGATGGAGAAAACGTCGTCGTTGGTGGGCGAAGCCGCCGGCGCGTTCAACTCCGACGGCGAAGTGAGTTTGATGCTGCTCTCGGAGCGCACTGCGCACGCAAGCCAGTACGCGCATGGCGTGAACGTGATGCTGCTGAGTCTGCTGCTCGGCAAGACCTGCGGCATGGAGGCGGGTGCGCTGCGCGACATGGCGGTCGGGGCGCTCTACCACGACATCGGCAAGCTGCAGATCCAGGATGTCGTGAAGCAGAAGACCGATGGCGAACGATCGCGCGCCGAGGAGACGCTGTTTCGCCTGCACGTCGAGTACGGCGAGGGCATCGTCAAACGGTTGCCGGCATTGGGCCCGGCGGCACGCGCGGCACTGTCGATGCACCACGAGCGCTGGGACGGTTCGGGCTATCCGCGCGGGTTGGCCGGAGCCGCGATCCCGCTCGCGGCGCGCATCGTTGCGCTGGTGAACCGCTACGACAATCTGTGCAATCCGCTGCGCGTGAAAGACGCGCTCACGCCCGCCGAGGCGATCGCCCGGTTATTCCGGAGCGAGAACGCGCACTTCGAGCCGACGGTGCTCGCGCGCTTCGTCAAGGTAATGGGCGTCTATCCGCCCGGCACGGTGGTGGAGCTTTCCAACGGCGGGCTGGGCATGGTGGTGTCGATCAACCACTCCGACACGCTGCGTCCGACCCTCACGCTCTATGCGCCCGAGATCCCGCGCGACGAAGCGCCGGTGCTCGACTTGCAGCAGGAACCGCAGACGAAGATCGTGCGCGGTGTTCGTCCGGGCGAATTGCCGACTGAGGTGCTGGAGTATCTGAGCACCCGTTCGCGCATGGCGTACTTCTACGTCGCGGGCGCTGAGGACTGATCCGCGCTTCGGCGCGCGCTCCCGGCGCCTGGCCTGTACCGC
>CADEDU010000010.1:70935-76354 GCA_902826155.1 uncultured beta proteobacterium | reverse complement strand
GGCCGCTGGCACGACAAGCCGGTGGGGCCGCATCCGCGCTGGATGTATCAGGTCGCCTTCGCGCCGGATCAGTTCGCGCATCTGGTGCCCTGGTTGATGCTGAACCGGGAGGGGCTCGACGTGCTCGTTCACCCCAATTCCGGCCACGCACTCGCCGATCATCGCGATCACGCACTGTGGTTGGGCAACAGTCTCGCGCTGAATCTGTCGGCGTTGCCCGACGACGACGATTGAAAAAACGGGAGGGAACTCAAATGCCGATCACCGGCTTCGATCACTACAACGTCACCTGTTCCGATCTGGAACGCACGCGCCGCTTCTATGGCGAGGTCGTGGGGTTGCGCGAGGGCGAGCGTCCGCCGTTCGCACAGCCCGGGGCCTGGATGTACCTGGGCAATCAGGCGATGGTGCACATTTCCACCATGCGCCAGCCGACCACGCGCAAATCCGACGCGTACGACCACGTCGCGTTCCGCGCCGAGGGGCTCGAGGAATTTCGCGGTCGGCTGCGTGCGCACGGCGTCTATTTCGAGGAGTTCGCGGTACCCGATCGCAACCTGCATCAGGTGTTCTTCCGCGACCCCGACGGTGCCGAAGTGGAGATCGTGTTCACCGGCGAAGAGGCGCGCGCGGCCGCGGCGGCCGGTGTGAAGGTCGATGCGTCGAAGGGGCGCAATACCTGAAGACGCCGCGATGACACGTAGATCCATTGATGCGTATGCCCCCGCGGTCGCGGCGGCGCTGTTGATGCTCGCGATGTTGGGTGCCGGCACGGTCCACGCGCAGCTGGCCTGGCCGAACAAGCCGGTGAGGTGGATTCTCGCGGCCTCCGCCGGCAGTGCGCCGGACATCGTTGCGCGGCTCATCGCCGACAAACTCACGCCACTCTGGGGGCAGCAGATCGTCGTCGACAATCGTCCGAGCGCCGGCGGCATCGTCGGGACTGCGGCCGCTGCCCAGGCGGAGCCCGATGGCTACAACCTGTTGTTCGCGCAGGCCGCGCCGATCGTCTCGAGTCAGTACCTGTTCAAGAACCTGCAGTACGACCCGGAGAAGGATCTGGTGCCGATCGTGAGCCTCGGGCTGAGTCCGATGATGCTGGCGATCAATCCGGACGTGAAAGCGAACACCTTGTCCGAACTGATTGCGATTGCCAAAGCACAACCGGGCAAGCTCTCGTTCGGTACGCCGGGCTCCCGCAACGTCCCGCACATGACCGGCGAATTGCTCGCGAGCATGACTGGTGTGCGCTGGGTGCACGTGCCGTACAAAACCACGCCGCAGTCTGCCGCCGACGCGATGGCGGGCGTGACGCAGGTGTACATCAACGGCATTCCGCCGATGGCGCCGTTTCTCAAGAACGGCAAGCTACGGGTGCTCGCAGTCAGCTCGCCGAAGCGCCTGCCGAACTATCCGGACATCCCCGCGATCGCCGAGGTGGCGCCCGGCTTCACGATGGTGGGTTGGTTCGGTCTCATGGCGCCGACCCGCACCTCGGCCGAGGTGATCGCGAAGGTCAATCGCGATGCCAATGCGGTGGTCAGCGACCCGCAGATCGCGGCGCGGCTGCTGCAGTTGGGCATGTACGACCCGGGCGGCACGCCTGAGGCGTTCGGACGCTTCATCGCCGAGGAACGCGCGCGTTGGTCCCAGGCGGTCAAAGCCGCCGGATTGGAGCCGGAGTAAGCGTGCGCCACACCGAAGTGCTCGTGGTAGGGGGCGGGCCGGTCGGACTCGCACTCGCTTGCGAACTGGGCTGGCGCGCGGTGAAGTGCCTGGTGGTCGAGCAGAACCCGGAGTTCGGCGAGGAACCGGTCGCCAAGATCAATCTGGTCAACGTGCGCTCGATGGAGTTCTGCCGTCGCTGGGGCATCGAGCGCGAGATCCGCCACGGCGGGTTTCCCGACGACTATCCGATGACGGTGCAGTTCCTGACGAGCCTGCGCGGGAAGTGCATCGCGCGCATGCCGTATCCGTCGATGGGCGAACAGCCCGAGTTGCCCGAAAGCCCGACGCAGCGCCAGCGCATTGCGCAGCACCTGCTCGATCCGCTGATGCGACGCGCGGCGCAGCGGTTCGAATCGGTCGACACGATGTTCTCGTGCCGGCTGGTGACGTTTACCGATCACGGATCGCACGTCGATGCGGTGCTCGAAGACGTGCGAAGCGGCGAACGGCGCGAGGTGCGCGCGCGCTATCTGGCGGCCTGCGATGGTGCGAAGAGCACCGTGCGCGAGCGGCTCGACATCGCGCTGGTGGGCGAGAGCGCGATCAGCTACTCGTGCGGCGTGTATTTCCGCAGCCCGCGATTGTGGAACGAACATCCGCACGGCAAGGCGATCATGAACATTCTGGTTGATGCCCAGGGCATGTGGGCCAACCTGAACATGATCGACGGCTTCAAGACCTGGCGTTTATCGCTGGTGGGTGGCGATCGCTATGTGCCGCCGGAGCAGATCGACGTGCCGGCCGTCATGCGACGCATGGTCGGGCCGGGCAGCATGCCCGCGTACGAGATCGCAGGGCTCTACCCTTGGGTGCGTCGGGCTGTCGTCGCCGAGACGTATCGACGCGGCAACTGCTTCCTGGTCGGTGATTCGGCCCATCAGTTGTCGCCCACCGGCGGGTTCGGCATGAACACCGGATTCGGCGATGCGGTCGATCTGGGCTGGAAGCTCGAAGCCCGACTGCGAAGCTGGGGCGGTGAGGCGTTGCTCGATTCGTACGATGCCGAGCGCCGTCCGATCGGTGCCCGCAACGTGGCCGAGGCGACCAGCAACTTCCGCAATCTGCGCGATCTGCCGACGTTTCCGTGGATCGACGACGCGGGCAACGACGCCGACGGCAAGCGTGCGGCGCTCGGCGCCAGGTTCGCCGAAATGACGCGCAAGGAGTGGGAGTCGTTGGGGGTGCAACTCGGCTATCGCTACGCAGGCTCGCCGGTGATCGTGCCCGATGGCACGCTCGAGCCGGCCGACGATCCGTCGCGATACGAGCCGAGCAGTTGGCCGGGCTGCCGTGCACCGCACGTCTGGCTCGAGCCCGGGCGATCGACGCTGGATCTGTTCGGCCGCGGCTTCACACTGCTCGATTTCGGCGCTTCACCGCAGGCGGCCGACGCTATCGCCCGCGAGGCGGCTTCATGCGGTGTGCCACTGCGCGTCGAACGTTTGCGCAGTGAGCAGGCAAGGGCCGTCTACGCGCGTTCGCTGGTGCTGGTGCGGCCCGATGGACACGTCGCCTGGCGTGGCGATGACGTCGCCGCTGCGGATCGTTCGGTGTGGGCGCGCGTCACGGGTGCAATGCCAGTCGACACCGCGCGATAATCGATGCGGTATCGGTCGCCACTGCGTCACGAGAGCGGTGTGTGATTCAAGCGCGTCGCACTCGCGGCTCACTCAGCGCGGCCAGCGCGCGATGCACCAGGTCCACCGCTTGCGTGAGCACGCTATTGCGCCACTGCGGTGATGCGGGGCAGAACAATTCCGTAAGCCAGGCCTTTGCTTGTTGAGTGCCTGCGCTATCGAGTGTCGACCAGTGGTGCGCGTGGTTCTCGGCGCGCATTCCCGCCAGCACACGCAGCGGATGGTAGGTGCCGAATTCCGCGACCAGCAGGGTGTAGTCCGCCGCAAGCGTGGCCGCCCAGCGCCCCATCCCGCCGCGCACCGAATACTCCGCGGCGTCGCCTTCGGTCTCGACCAATGTTTCCTTGCTGCACCACATGTGCAGCGCGAGCCGTTGTTCCGAAGTGATCGGCGCATCGAGCAGCAGCCGGTAGGTTGCCCAGCGCCCCAGTCCGCTATGCAGATCGATGTGCACGACTCGCCGCGTTCCGGCAACCCAGCGCGGCAGGTGCTCGTGCAGGATGCGCGTCGTCTGCGCCGGGCCGGCACCGCCGTAGAACAAGCCGCGCGGGAAGTCGTACTGGCCCGCGGCCACTGACTGCTTGAGCGCCGGCATTCCGTTGCGTGCCACGTGCAGTGCGGCCTGCAGATAGAAGCCGATCGCGCTGTTCCCTGCGCGTGAGGGATTCAGCAGCGGATCGAGCGCGGCATAGCCTGCCGGGCTGCCGCCGTAAGGCTCGCCTGTCAGCAGGAAGTTGCGATTCAGATCGACGTTGTCTTCGTTGACGCGCCGCCGCCACGCGAAGCCGTAGGGATTGAGCGCATGGACGAACACGATGCGCGGTCGTGCGGCGCGCGCACGGATGGTCGCGAAGTCGTCCATCAGCGCAAGCTGCACCGCCGCGCCGAAGAATCCTTCCACGCCGTGCAGGCCGCTCGAGACGATCAGCGTGGTGTCGGCATCGCGGGCGTCGGCGCGCGCCACGTCGATGCTGAGCGCTTCGCCGCCAGGGCCGGCCTGCGCGATGGCATGCGCCTCATGCAACCAGTTCAGGCGTATCGCGGCGCGCCGAAAGCGCTCGCGCGATGTGGCGTAATCGGGCGGGAATGCGTCCTGTGGTGTCACGACGATGTGAGACCGCGTCCCTCGTGACCCGCCGCGCTACTTCTGCTTCAGGCGCGGATTCTTCAGCAGCGGCGCGAGCTTCTTCACTTCGTTGCGGACGTAGTCGCGCAGTTCCACCGGCGTCATGAACGAAGGTTCCATGCCTTGATTGGCGAGCACGGCCTGGACCTCGGGTTGCTTGAGGACGTTGCGGATCTCGAGGTTGAGGCGATCGACGATCGGCTGCGGCGTGCCACCGGTGGCATACAGCGCGATCCAGGAATTGATGTCGAAACCCTTCAGCCCCTGCTCGTCCACGGTGGCGACATCGGGCAGCAAGGTCGCGCGTTTGAGGCGTGTCACGGCCAAGGCCTTGAGGCGGCCGCCCTTCACCGGGCCGAGCGCGGCCGGCAAGGACGATATTCCCAGATGCACGTTGCCCGCCATCAGGTCGGGCATGGTCGCGCCGATGCCCTTGTAGATGATGAAATTGAAGTCGATGTTCGCCATGTCGGCCATCAGTTCGGCGCCGACGTGATTGGGCGAGCCGAACACCGACACGGCCATCGCCACCGCGCCGGGCTTCTGCCGGGCGAGCGCGAGCAGCTCCTGCACGTTGTTGGCCGCAAGCGAAGGCGTGGCAACGAGCACCATGTTCGCCTCACCCACCATCGCCACCGGTGCGAGGTCCTTGTCGTAGTCGAAGCCCGGATTCGGGATGAGAATCTGGTTAGATGCCTGATTCACACCCGTGGCGAGCAGCGTGTAGCCATCGGCGGGCGACTTGACTACGGCTTCGCTCGCAATATTGCCGGCGCCGCCGGCGCGGTTCTCGACCACGACCGGCTGCCCGAGAATTTTCGAGAGCGGCGCAGCCACGGTGCGCGCGCCGATATCGGGCAGGCCGCCTGCTGCGGCGACCACCAGAATGCGGATCGGCCGCTGCGGCCAGTCCTGCTGCGCCTGCACC
>CADEDU010000010.1:68679-70835 GCA_902826155.1 uncultured beta proteobacterium | reverse complement strand
CACGCCCGGCCGTCGATCCTTGTAGATGGTGCCCAGCGCCGGCGACAACGCGCGCGTGTTGGGCATCGACAGCCACATGCGCAGCAGATGTCGCTTGCGCTCGGGCTCGTCGTAGTCTTCGAAGTGGGTGCGCGCGTGCAAAGTGATGTGGTTGTTCAGCAGTTGCAGATCGCCCGGATCGAACATCATCGAGAAGTGCATCGCCGGATCGGCCGCGAGCGTGTCCATCAATGCAATCGCCTCGTTCTGCGCGTCGGTGAGTCGCGGCACTTCCGGATAGCGCTGCGCCGAGCGGATATGCGTGCGGATGTAGCGGCAGGCGAACTTGCCCTCGTGCATCGTGAAGATCGGCTGCTGGTAGGTCGGTGCGGCGTTGTCGGCGTGCTGGCTCTGCAGGCTCCAGGTGAACGGCTGATAGAGCACCTCGAGCAGGTCGGGCCGGGTGCGCGCGATCTCGTTGTGGATCGCCACCGAGCTCGCGATCATCGAGCGCCCGCCGCTTCGGGCGGTGCGCAGCACGAACAGGCACACTACGTCGCACGAGTCGGTGTGGTACTCGAGCTCGGCATTGGTCTTGTAGCCGCGGCCCTTGGGCCCGCTCAGATCGACCTTCATGTCGCGCACATCGCCCAGCACGTCGCCCTCGGCACTTTGCGTGACGGCGGTGCCGAGGTATTTGCCCAGCCCCCAATAGATCAGCCGCAGGTCGGCGGCGCTGTAGCGCTGCGCGGGAAAGCCGCGCATCACGAACAACCCCGGCCCGTCCTCCAATTGCGACTGTGCCCGCTCGACCAGCCGCGGAAATCGCTCGAGCACGAACGTCTCGCGTGAGATGTCCTCGATGGTCAGGCCGCGCGCGCGGATCGAACGCAGCGCGCGATCGATCTCGTCGATGTCCTGTTCGGCGAACGTGTGAAGCCAGTCGCTGCGTTTGAGCAGCTCGGGTCCGCGCCAGTCGGCGGGCGAAGCAATGGGTGCGTGCGGCATGGTGTCGGCTCGAAACGTGAGTTCAAGTAAACGTGAGTTCAGCGATCCGCCAGCGCGTCTGCGGCGGCGCGCCAGTCGATCGATGTGGAAAGACTTTGCACGCAACGCTCGATGCGATCGGAGCGCAAGCGTGCTGCGGCATTGGCAGCGAACTTCGATCGTACCTGCACCGAGTCGATGCCGGGCGTGGTGGCAGTGACCTCGTATGCGGCGCCGTTGCGCGTGCGTATCACGAGCGTGCCGTCGAAGGTGCGGCCAAGCTGCGGATCATTGCGATGCGTGATGCGTGCGGCAAGTGCGGCGATATCCGGCCGAGCACGTGCTTCACTCGACAGCGCACGCAGATCGACGTGGCCTTCGATCAGCGCCACCGCGAGTTGGTAGGGCAGGCTGGCGATCGCCGCGAGTTCGGTCTCGAAGCGCAGCTTGGCCTCGCGCGGCTCACAGACGATCGCTGCTGCCCACGGCGCAATCGTGCATTCGACCGATTCGATGTCCTGCGCTTGCAGGCGGTGAGTCTTGCGCAGTGCGAGCAAGGCGGCGATATACGGCTGGATCACGTGCGCGCAGGGGTAGTACTTGAACTCGGCGGCATCGCCACGCCACACCGTGCCCAACCCATCGGTCAACCCTGCGCGTTCGATCGTCTCGCCGTGCAGCAGCGCGCTGTAGAGATCGTGGCCACCATCGAGCACGTGTGCCGGTCCGCGAAAGCCGCGCGCGGCCAACTCGGCGGCGACGATGCCGCCATGCGCGGCCCAGCCGCAATGCAGCCATTTCGACCAGCCGCCGTCGACAATGAAGGCCATCAATCCGCCCGACATGCTTGCCGCCAACCCCATGGCCCATGCGATCCGATCGGCATCAAGGCGGAGCAGGCGCGCGGCGGTGACGGCAGCGGCGATCGGTCCGACGACGCCCGTTGCATGCAACGCTCGCGCGTGAAAACGCCGCCCGGCGACGGCGCCGATGCGGGCCGCCACTTCATAGCCTGCCACGATGGCGGCACCGAAATCGTCTGGAGAACCGGCGCGCGCTTCGGCGAGCGCAAGCGCGGTGGGGATGACGACGCTGCCCGGATGCACCACCGAGTCGACGAACGTGTCATCGAAATCGCGGCAATGCGCGGCGGTGCCGTGGACCAGCGCTGCAAGCGCGGCGGGCAATCG
>CADEDU010000010.1:36346-68579 GCA_902826155.1 uncultured beta proteobacterium | reverse complement strand
TCACCATGCTTCCCGGAGCAGGGCTTCGACGTCACCCACCGTAAGCGGCGCAGGCAGATTGGCCATCATGTAGTCGCTCATCGTTCCCTGCGCGAGTTCGGGAAGTTCGCTGTCCTTGACGCCCACGTCGCGCAACCGCTGCGGCAGCGGCAACTGGCGCAACAGCGCGGCAAGCGCGGCGGCAGCATCGTCGACACTACCGTCGCGCGCGCAGCCGAGCGCCTCGAGCACGTAGGCCTGATCGCTGCCGATGGTGGGGAGCAATCGACGCAACGCCGGGGCGAGCAGGATCGAATGTGAGATGCCGTGCTGCAACCCGTAACGCCCGCCGACAACATGGCCGATGGCATGCACGATCGACACCATCGCGTTGATCGAGGCAGTGCCCGACATGAGACAGGCCATCTGGCACTCGGCGCGCGCTTGCAGATCGGTGGGATGCGTGACGCTGCGCGGCAACGCGGTGCGCAGCAAGCGGGCGGCGTGCAACGCGAGGCCGGTCGAGATCGGATGCCGGTGCGCGGAGTACAACCCTTCGATCGTGCGCGCCATCGCCGTCATGCCGGTGGCCGCGCTCAACGCCGGGCTCGCGTGGACCGCCATCTGCGGATCGAGGATCGTCGCGTCGGGGACGAGGCGCTCGTCCCAGAACAGCATCTTCTTGGGAAGCTTCGGGTCGCGGATGCCGGCAGTGGGCAGCACGTCGCTCGCCGAGCCGGCGGTGGTGGGCACGCAGATGTGGCGGATCGGCACGTGCGCGATCGGCTTGCGATCCATGCCCTTGGTGGCCCAGTCGATTGCGTACGGCGCGAAATCGCCGCCGGTGGCCAGATACAACGCGACGCCCTTGCCGGCATCGATCGCGCTGCCCCCGCCCACCGAGACGATCGTGTCGGCGTCGTGCTGGCGGACCAGCTCGACAGCCTGGCGCACGTCATCGAACGGGGTGTGCGCGCGAACGCCGGCGTAGACCCCGACGAACGCAGCACCGAGCGCGTCACGCACGCCCTGGAGCATCGTGCCGCTGGCCACGCTCTTTCCGCACACGACCACGGCGCGTGATCCGCCCGTTTCGCGCACCAACCGGCCGAGCTCGCGCGTCTTGCCGGGTCCGAACACGACACGTCTGGGCCAGTCGCGAATGTCGCCCTGAATCATGATTGTCCTTGGAGAGTCGCCAGCACGACCGTGAACCGCGCCTTGCGAGGCGCCGTTCATCCTTCGTGGGCCACCGACGCTACAAACAATCGCCGCGATCGGCAAGCATGCGCCACGGTTACTTGCTTGCGTGCATGCCGGTACCGGGCTAGATTGACCCATCCACAGGAGTAGCTCGCCATGCAATCACCCGTTCGCGCTGCCAGTGAATCGCCACGCGCCGATACCGGCGCATCGCTCGATCCCGCGCCAGTCAGACCGACCTATCGCTTCGATCAGAGCTTCGAGTGGAACTACGACCATGGCCCCGATTTCAACGGGCCGTGGCCGCAGGTTCCGGTCACGCCGATGAAATCGTTCTTCGGCTATCCGGTGCGCTCGCGCTTCGGCGTGGCGGCGAGCATCCTGCCCAACAGCCGCTGGATCGACACCTATGCGCGCCTGGGCTTCGATCTGCTTACCTACAAGACGGTGCGCAGTCTGCCGCGCTTGTGCGGTACGCCGCCCAACTGGATCTATCTCGATGAAACGTCGCTCGCGCCGGCGTTGGCCGATCCGAACGGTGCGGTGATGATCGCTGAACGTGATCCGCGTGTTGCCATCGGCACCACCACCGGCGGATCGTTCGGCATGCCTTCGCGGCATCCCGATGTGTGGCGTGAAGACATTGCGCGCGCGCGCACGCTGATCGGAGCAGGTCAGGTGTTGATCGTCTCGGTGGTCGGCTCGGCCGTGCCCGACATCACCGAGGAGGCGTTCATCGCCGACTTCGCGCAGTGCGCGCGCTGGGCATCGGCCGCCGGCGCGCAGATCATCGAGGCGAACTTCTCCTGTCCCAACGTGGGCAAGGCCGAAGGGCAGCTGTTTCTGAATGTCGAACTCGCAGGCCGCATCGCCAAGGCGGTCAAGCAGGCAACCAGCGACAAGCCATTGCTATTGAAGATCGGTGCGATCAACGACGCCGAGCGATTGGCCGCATTCTGCAAAACGGTGGCCGGCGCCGCCGACGGACTGGTCATGGTGAATGCGCCCGCGCGCCGGGTGGTCGGCCGCGACGGCCAGCCCTACTTCGGCGCAGGCCGCGAGCGCGCGGGGGTGACCGGTGCGGCGATCATGACGATGTCGCTGAATGCGGCACGCGCTGGGATCGATACCATTGATCGCTTGAAACTGCCGCTGCAGGTGATCGGCTGCGGCGGCATCACCACCGTCGACGACGTGCGCGCGTTCATCGACGCCGGTGCGTGCGCAGCGGTGTCGAGCACCGCGGCAACGTTCAATCCGTACCTGGCGTGCGAGGTCAAAGCCCGTGCAGATGCGGTGTGAACCGATGAATTCGAGTTGGGTGCACAATCCTCTGCCCACCACACGCGTGGAGTAGCGATGAAATTCATTCGGCTCGCATTGCTTGTCATTGCATTGCTGCCGGCACAAGTGCTGGCGGGCGCCAACCGTGAGCCGGAGGGGGGCGGTCCGGCCCCGGACGAAGGGCCCAGCTATTTCGGTGTGGTGCTCGACGCGGCTGGCAAACCGGTCGACAACGCGCGCGTGACCGCGACCCCACGCGAAGGGCCGGCGATGGTCACGCGCAGCAACGCCTCGGGTGCCTATCAGCTGCCGGGCTTCAACAAGAAGATCAATCCGAATGAAGTGAAGATCGCGTGCGAGAAGCCGGGTTACCGGCAGATCCGCGTGGTGCGCCGTCCGGCACCGGCCGGCCGCGCGATGCGGGCAGTGGAAGTCGAGTGTCAGATGCAAAAATCGTAGTAGCGCTCGCGCTCGCGCTTGCCGCCGCCGCATGCAACGCATGGGCCGAGGGCAAGCTGCTGCGCTACGGGCAGGCGATGTCGGCGCACAAGAGCGTCTACTCGCTGCCTGTCGTGCTCGCCGAGCGTGAAGGGTTGTTCCGGCGCGAGGGCATCGATTTTCGCGTCGTGATCATCGTTCCCGGCGGCGCGGATCGCATGATCGATGCGCTGCACGACGACACGGTCGATATCACCCACGTTGCCACGCCGTTCTTGGTGCGCGCGGCGCTCGCCGGCTCTGATGCCGTGGCGATCGCCGCGGAGTTCAACGACCCGATCTATTCGCTGGTCGCGCGACCGGAGATCGCACGCGTTGCCGATCTGAAGGGGCGGACCGTCGGCATGGCCGATCCGGGCGGCAGCATTGCCTACTCGATGCGCAAGCTGTTCGCGCTGCACGGCGTACGCGAGAGCGACGTGCGCATGAAGATGATCGACGGCACGCCTGCGCGACTGAATTGCCTGCGAACGGGCGGCTGCGACGCGGTGCCGCTCGGCCAGCCGCAGGACGTGTTGGCGCAGGCTGAAGGCTATCGCGTGCTTGGCATCTCCAACGACGCCGTGCCCGAGTATCTCTACACCGTCACCGCCACGCGCCGCTCCTGGGCCTCAGCCAATGCGGATCTCGTGACGCGCTACGTGCGTGCGCTGGCCGCATCGTTCGCCATGATTCGTGACCCGGCACGCCGCGCCGCGGTGGTCGCTGCGATCGTCGATATCACCAGCGTTCCCCCGGGCATTGCCGAGCGCGTGCTCGATCTCTATGCGCAACCCGGTCGCAAAGCGCTGCCGCTCAGAGGCGAGATCGACCCGAAGGGCGTGGCGCAGGTCATCGCTTTCATGGCCGAAGCCGGACGGATACAGCCGCCGCTTCCCGATGCGGAGCGGTTCGTCGATCTGCGCTATCTGGCGCGGGCGGGCGTGCGCTAGTCGAATTCTTGTCGGCTGCTCGGCGCCCTGCGATCGCGGCTTGCGCCGCTGATCGTTGCCGCATGTTCGCGTAGCAACTCCGCAACGAAGCGAATGACCGCTCGCACCGGGGCGACGCGCAACATCGGCCGTCGGTAGACGAGCGCGAGCGAGCGGCTGCCGATGACGCCCTTGGTCAGGCGCAGCAATTCCGGATCGCCCTCGCCCAACAAACACGGCAATGCGGCGAGGCCGAGGCCCGCCTTGACGGCCGCGAGCATGTCGGTCAACTCGCGGCTGCGCAGCACCACGGTCGTGCCGGCGCTGCGGGCCTTCAACCACTCAGCGCCGGGGACAGCGGCGAGACTCGCGTCGTAGTCGATGATGTCGTAGCCGCTCAGGTTATCGACATCGTCCGGCGCGCCGCGCCGCTCAACGTACGTGCGCGCGGCATACAGCGCCCAGCCCATCGTGCCGACGTTCTGCGCCACCAGATCCGGATCGGTCACCGGCCCCACGCGCAAGGCGAGATCGGCTTCTCCGTGCTTGATGTCGACCGGCCGGCTGCCGCTCAGCAATTCGAGCGACACGTCGGCGTGCGCGCGCGCGAGGCGCGGCAACTCTCCAGTGATAAGTGCGGCAAAACCGGAGGGCGCGGCGAGACGCACGCGCCGACGATCCGCCGCTGCCTGCTCGACGATCGCGCGCGCGGCGCGGTCGATCTCCTCGACGTGCGAGAGCACGCGAGTGCCAAGCGGGGTCAGCCGCAAGCCGTCGGGCCGGCGAATGACGAGCGGGGCACCAAGCGCACGCTCGAGCGCGTTGAGTCGCCGGCCGATCGTCGTGTGCTCGACCGCGAGCGCGCGTGCCGCGCCGGCGAGCGTGCCCGCCTGTGCGGCGCGCAGGAAGAAGCGCAGATCGTCCCAGTCGATGTCGCCGGCCTTGCGCATGGGGGAATCGTAACCGCGTCGTGCATTCGTGCACAGCCTTGGGCGCACGTGCCGAATGGGCAAGCGGTGCGGCGGCGGGCACGCTGCGCGGGCCTCTCACTTTCCAAAGGAGTCCCCGATGAAACCTCTTCTCATTGCCTTACCCGGCCTTGCGCTGGCATTCGTCGCAGCCGGTGCGCCGTGAGCATTGATACGCTGCGCGCAACGCTCGCGCGTTGCCAGGAGTCAGCCGGCGCGCTGGCAGCACTCGGCGCATTGCTCGCCGCGCGAATCGACGATCGCCCGATCGATGCGCGCTTGTTGACGGCGCTCGATGGGGTGGCCGCCGCGCTCGGTGTTGACGATGCGGTGCGTGCCGCCGATCGCGCTGCGCTCGCGCCGCTGGTGGGCGAGATGCAGACGCTGGCATTGCTGAACACGCGATTGATGTTCGATGCACCGCAAGGCGTTGGTTGGGCGCACACCGACCCACGGCTGTTGCAAGCCGCCGGTGCGGCGTCAGCGGGCTTCGCCGCTCGCTTGCGGCAATCGCTCGCGCCGATGCTGGAGGGCCTTGCGCCGCGCCTTGCCGCGCCTGATGCGTGCTTCCTCGATGTCGGCTGCGGCGTTGCGCGCCTGTCGATCGGCATGGCGCGCGAATGGCCGCGGCTGCGCATCGTCGGCATCGATCCGTGGCCGGCGGCGCTCGACCTTGCGCGCAGCAATGTCGCGTCCACGGGCCTGGCCGAGCGCATCGAGCTGCGCTGCCAGCTTGCCGAAGCGATCGACGATCGCGATGCGTTCGACCTCGTGTGGTTGCCCGGCGCGTTCCTGTCAGAGGCGACCATTGCCGCCGCGCTGCCGCGCGTGCTCGCGGCGTTGCGACCAAACGGGTGGCTGATCGTGGCGTTCTTCAAGTCGGCCACCGCGCCGCTAACGGCAGCACTCATGCAGCTGCGGGCGGCGTTGTTTGGCGGGAGCGCCCCTGGTGCAGCGGCGCTCGTAGCGCGTCTACGTGAAGAGGGATTCCACAGTGTGTGCGTCCTGCCGAGCTTGCCGGAGGCAACCGTGGCGTTCATCGCGGGGCGGCGGCAGTAGCTGGGCGCATCGGGTTTGCCCAGACTGCGGACCGGCTGCGCATCACCTACGCCGTATCGGGCCACGGCTATCCGCTGATCCGCGCTGCGACCTGGATATCGAATGTCGCGCGCGATTGGCCTTCTTGGACCGATGTGCCGCTATCGCGGCAAGGAGTTCCGCTGGTGGCAGGGACAGATCGGCGCAGCCGATGTGATCGGCGATGGCCGCGTCCGCGCGCGCACGCCAACGCGCGCACAATGCCCGCCCCGCACGACCGCCTGAAACGCATGCTGACACTCCACTACTACCCCGGCAATGCCAGTCTCACTCCGCACGTCGTGCTCGAAGAACTCGGCGTGCCGTACCGGCTCGAACTCGTCGATCGCACGCGTAACGCGCACAAGTCGGCCGCCTACCTGAAGCTCAATCCGAACGGCCTGATCCCGGTGCTGGTCGATGGCGAGTTCGTGCTCTACGAGACCGCGGCGATCTGCTTGCATCTGGTGGACACGCACCCGAGCGCCGGTTTGGCCCCCGCGCTGGGAACCACGCAGCGCGCGCATTTCTACAAGCGCATGGTCTGGCTCACCAACACGCTCCAGGCGACCCTGATTCACTACTTCTACCCGGAGCGCCTGGTCGACGAAGGCAATGCATCCGGCGCCGCGCAGATCAAAGCGCACGCTGAAAAGCGAGTTGGCACGCTGCTCGACCAACTCGATGCCGAACTCGCGCAACATGGCCAGCCGTGGATGCAAGGCGAGCACTACAGTGCGGTGGATCCGTACGCGATGATGCTGTGCCGCTGGACCCGCGGTTTCGCGCGACCCGCACGCAGCCTGCCACACCTCGGGCCGTACCTCGAAAGGGTGCTCGCGCGCCCCGCAGTGCAGCGCGCGTTCGAGCAGGAGGGGTTTGCGCCGCCGTGGGTGTGAGGCGGTCGCGTCGACGTCCGCTGATACACGTCTACTGGGAGACAACGCGATCGGCGCGCAGCGGCGGATGTAAGCGTCGGTACCCGCGACGGAGCAGCGCACCTCACTTCGCTGAACCTCGTCGCCGCTTGATGCCGGAGGGCGGGCGCCCAGTTCCTTTCTGACGCTCAGCGGTGGGGCTGGCCAGCCGTTCGCTCAGCCGCGGCGCGGCGAAGTCGATGAAGGCTCTGGACTTCATCGGCAGGCGTCCTTGCCCCGCGTGGATGAGACTGACTGGTCGCCCGGCGGGCTCGTACTCTTCCAGCACGCGAACAAGGGTGCCATCGTGTAGCGCATCAGCGACTTGGTACGACAGAACACGCGTGAGGCCCACACCGGCGATGGCGGCCGCAATCGCGGCATCAGCCGTGGTCACGCTCAGGCGCGATCGGACAGGAACGCGTTGCGATCCCTTTGCGCTGGAGAAGCTCCACGCCCTCGGTGCCGTCAATTGCTCGAAGGTGACGCAGCGGTGATCGCTCAGGTGCGCCGGCGAGATCGGCACTCCGAATCGCGCCAGGTACGCAGGGCTCGCGCACACCACGAGCCGAATCGTGCCGAGCGGCTTCGCCACGAGGTTGCTGTCGGGCAGCACGCCGACACGCAGCGCCACGTCCACGTGTTCCTCCAGCAGGTTGACGTTGCGATCGCCCAGCAGCAACCGCACATCCACCTCGGCGTACTGATCGAGGAACGCCGCGACTACAGGAACCGCGTGCATCCGGCCGAGCACCAACGGCGCGGCCACGACGAGTTCGCCTTTCGCATCGGCATAGGCGCCGGATGCCGCGCGCTCGGCCTCGTCGATTTGCTCGAGGATCTGGCGAGACGCTTCGAGGTAGTCGCGCCCGGGATCGGTCAAGGTGAGCTGGCGCGTGGAGCGGATCAGCAACCGGGTCTTGAGGTGCGCCTCCAGATCAGAGAGCTTGCGGCTCACCGTGGCCAGTGGCACGTTGAGCCTGCGCGCGGCCGCGGACAGGCTGCCCTCGCCGACAACAGCGACAAACACGGCCATCGCATCGAGACGATCCATGTTTCCAATTTTTGGAATAGTGATTCAGATTATTGCAGTCTAGTTTCACGGATCGGAAGTTTCTAGAGTGTCTGCACCGGAATCCCCCGGTCCGGCCATGGAGCTCGAGTCATGCCTCGCATCCCATCCCCCGCTATCGCTGAAGACGCACCCGCCAATGCGCACCCGCATCTCGCGCCGGCGCAGCAGCAGCCCGGTATCGCGCGGAACTCGAGCGACGTCGCCTTCACCGGCTCGGTGAAGGCCATTCAGGCTCGCAAAGGCTCGCGCGACGCGTATGCGCGCATGGAGCAGCGCGGTTCGTGGCAGACGACGATCGATGCCGAGCTCAAGACGTTCATCGAAGCGCAGCGCAGCGTGTTCCTCGCAACATCCAGCGCTGATGGACAGCCCTACATCCAGCACCGCGGCGGACCCGCCGGTTTTCTGCGGGTATTGGATGAGCACCGCATAGCATTCGTCGATTTCGTCGGTAACCGCCAGTACATCACGCAGGGCAATCTGGCGGAGAACCCGAAGGCACATCTGTTCCTGATCGACTTCGCTCAACGAAGCCGCATCAAGATATGGGGCACGGCGCAGGTGATCGAAGGCGATAGATCGCTGGTGCAGCATTTGATGCCTGCCAACCAGAAAGCGCGACCCGAGCAAGTGATCGTCTTCACGGTCAGCGCTTGGGACGCCAACTGTCCGCAGCACATACCGCGACGCCTCGATGAGGAAGAAGTCCGGGCAGCGCTCGATGAGCGGGATCGGCGCATCGCGGAGCTGGAAGCGACAGTCGAGCGCTTGCGCAACGGTGACCGGGGCTGACCACGCAATGGCGTGACTAATTCATGACCACTGCGAGCTCGATCCGGACGCTGGCGAGCGGCGTCACGGGTGCTCTGCTCGTGGCAGCGGCCGCCTCGGCGGATCAGGCAATGACTCCCGATGGCCTGCCCGTCTGCGTTGAGCGAGGAGCCGTTGCGCGTGCAGCATCGAGCAGTTCGTGATGGCCTTCGAGACGTTGAGACGTGGCGATCAAGTTGTCTTCGACTTCGTGCCCAACGCGGCGGCGTTCACTATTCAGTTGGTTCGAATTCCGCCTTCGCGAATTACGCGTGTCCATCTCGCGATTTCTGAACGGAGATGCTGCGCAAACTGCTCGGGCGATCCAGACTCGTACCGACCGCCCACCCTGGCCGCGAATTGCTGCAGGTCATCGGCCATGACCGCGGCGTTCGCCGCTTCATTTAGGCGGCGCACGATGTGCGCCGGCGTTCCCGCAGGTGCAATTAGGCCGAGCCACGCGTGCATGTCGTAGTTGGGGAGACCGGCCTCCGCGAAGGTGGGTACGTTTGGCACCATCGAAATCCGTTCGCTGCCAGACACCGCTAGCGCGCGCACTTTGCCCGCTTGCACGTGGCCGAGCACCGCACCGATGGCGTCAAAGAAGAGTTGGATCCTGCCGGCGGTGAGATCGGGGATGATCTGCGAGAACTCACGATAAGGCACGTGTTGCAGATCCACGCGGGCGCTGCTTCTGAACAATTCACCGGCAAGATGCGCGGTCGAGCCGTTGCCTTGCGAACCGAAGGCGAGTGAACCGGGCTTCTGACGCGCAACAGACATCAACTCGCCGAGCGACTCCGGGGAATTGTTGGGGGACGCCAGAAGAGCGAATGCGGCGGTGTAGTGTTTAACGATCGGCGCGAAGCTCGTAACCGGGTCGTACGGGAGCGAAGCGTGCAACGCTCCAAATGCCATGGTGCTGATCGTTGCAAGGCCGATCGTATAGCCGTCATTCGGTGCCTTTGCGACGGCCTCAGTGCCGATAAGTCCGCCTGCGCCGGTACGATTCTCGACGATCACCGGTTGACCGAGTTGCTCTGCGAGGCGCGGAGCCAGCCGCCGAGCACCCGTGTCCGGGCCGCTGCCTGCACCCAAAGGGACGATCAGCTTGATCGGTCGAGTCGGGAACGTGCCCTGCGCTCCTGACTGTGGAGCCGCGATCATCAACATCAGGACAAGGACTAGCCTTCTAACCGGATGTCCATGAACCATGGGAGTTCTCCTGGATTGCGGGCGTTTGCATCGATCTACGGCGACCGAACGCATGCAACAGCCAACAATATTGTTGATTGTCTGGAGCGCGCAGGTAGATGAATTGACCGCACGTGATTGTGTCGATCGTGGGCAGATCAGTAAAGATCGGACCCCAGCAACTCACGCATGGCCGCCTGCAACGCTTCCGGCATGACTGGTTTGTCCAGCAATGGATAGCCGCTCGCCTGAGCCGAGCTGGTGGAACTCCTGAAAGATCTCCTGCTGCGACTCGGCTCGGATTCTCACTGGAAGTGACGCCCGATCAGGCGAGGTAGGGGGCAGCCCTTCGGTGACAGTTGCGTCGAAGCGCGAACGAAGTGCGCTCACGCCGAACCGCCGCTCCCTGCATGCCCGCCCTTCACGAACACGCGCCGGCCCGTGTCGTGCCACACCGCGCGTTGTTCCTCGGGCGTAAGCAGACGCGAAGCCTCGACCATCCGCTGGACCATGTCTTTGTAGGTGCCCGACGAAGTGCCGATGTCGGAGCCCCACATGATGTGGTCGGCGCCGAACATGTCGACGGCGCGGCGCAGCACCTTGTCGGCCGCGATGCCGCCTTCGCGGCAGATGTCGAGGTTGATCGAGGTGAACTTGAAGAAGATGCGCTCACGGCCGGCGAGTTGTTCGTATCGATTGTCGAGACCGAAGTGCGTGCCCTCGTCCATCTCGGGTTCGAGCAGGTGGTCGAGCACGATGCGAACGTCGGGAAAGCGCTCGGCCAACTCGATGATCGCCGGGATCGATGGTCCGCCGCCGCCTTGTGCGAGCACTTCAAGATCCATCACCAGGCCCGCGTCGTTCACCGTCTGCCAGCTCGCTAGCGCCTGCGCTGAATTGAGCCACGGCATGCTGCCGTCGGGCTTGCGTCCGCCGAACAGGCGCAGGCCGGCCAATCCATGACGGCGAGTCCAGTCGCGAACGGTCTCGGGTGTCGCAGGATCTTCCGCATCGAGAATCACCACTGCCGAGAAGACATCCGGATGCGCATCCGACGAGTCGAGGATGTAGCGATTGTCGTAGCGGTAGATCATGCGTTTTTGCACCGCGACGGCGCCGACGACGTTTGCGTCCTGCATCCAGCGCAGCATCCGCGAGGTGTCGGGCACTTCGTTGATCGGATTCGGGCCGTGATGGCCGCCCGGACGGCCGACCACGCCAGGTGGCCGATACGGCGCATCGGCGGGGCGTTGCATCGGGTTGCGCGGGTAGCGCACCTGGTCGTCGGCGACGAGATGGGCGTGCGAGTCGAAAAAGCGTGGGCGCATCGGGGACGATCGCGCTCGATCAAGCGCGCGCGACAGGTTGTTCGAGGTGCTGTCCAGTGTAAGTCAGCGCGATGTGTCCCGGGCATAGGCGGGCTGCGCACGGTACAGGCCGGCGACGATCGCGAACGATGGGAATCGTTTGACCGCGATCGGGCGCAGCGGTAATAGTGCGGACGTAGTTCGGTGGTGAGGGCTGCGCCCGATCGAGCGCGAGTGCCCGTGCGAACGAGAGCAAATCGAGGGAGGCGAGCATGCGAAAGTCGTCATGGAAGCGCGGGGCAGCACTGTGGCTGATGGCGTCGTTGTCGCTTGCGGCGATGGCAAACGACGCGCCGACGGTGATCACGCTGGTGGAAGGCAAGGGCACGCTCGCATCGGGTATTCGTACCTTCGTGCCGGCTGCGGGCGTGAAGCTCAGCCAGTGCGACGTCGTGCGCACGGCGGAGAAGAGCATGGTGCAGCTCGAGTTCCCCGAGACCGGCAAGATCGAACTGGGAGCCGACACGCGATTTCTGGCGGATCTGCCGCCGGCCGCCGGTGCCGACGCAGGCGAACGCTCGCACTTCCTGCGCTCGGGCTGGATCAAGCTCACGCTCCCCAAGCGCAACAACCCCAAGCCGCAGCGCATTCAAACGCCGTATTTCGATCTCGTCATGGAAACCGGCGTTGCGGTGCTGAACGTCGCCAACGGCGGTGTGTTCTTCGTGCAGGAAGGCAAGGCACTGGCGCTGGATCGTGCGGCCGGTGGTGCCGCGCGGGTGGGCGTCGCAGCCGGGCAAACCTACTCGCGCAAGGCATCGGACGCGAAGCCGGCGGTGGCCGATCGCGTCGATCCGGCGCTCGTCAACGCGATGCCACGCTCGTTTCGCGATACCGTGCCATCGCTGCTCGCTTCGTTGAAAGGGCGCGACGTGCAGCCCAAACCAATGGCGGGCTACGACCACGCCGAGTTCCTCGCTTGGCAGAAGATCGATGCCGGATTGCGGCATTGCCTGGGTGACATCCAGATTCGCAGCGCGCAGACCGCGCTGCAGCAGGCGGGCATCGACGTCGGGCCGATCGATGCGGTGCTCGGTCCGCGCACGCAGTCGGCGCTGCGTGAATTCCAGAAACAGAAAGGGCTCGCGCAATCGGGCCAGCTCGACGAATCCACGCTCAAGGCGCTGAACGCGCCCTGAACAACCCGGAACGAACCGCATGCACATCATCACCAATCGCGCCCCGCTGCTCGATCGATTCCCCGGCAACGTTGGTTCGCACGACTGCTTCGCCGAGACCCTCGCGCCGGCCAATCCTTCCGAGCTCAGGATGTGCCGGGCGGACCGGCAAGGCAACAAGTGGCGGGTGCGTCCGGTGAGCGACGTGGCCCAGCCCACGCCGCCTGAAGTGCTCGATGCGACGCTCGCCGGGATCGAAGATGCCATGCATGCGAGCGAGCGCCACTGCGCGGTGTTCGTGCATGGATTCGGCAAGACCTTTCGCGACGCCCTCGAACAAGGCGAGCGACTCGAGCAACGGTTCGGTACCGAGGTGATCGTATTCACCTGGCCGGCCGCGCCGCAGAACCCTGATCTGGTGTTCAAGTACCGCGACGCGTGCCGCATCGCATTGGCCTCGGCGGGCGCGCTCGATGGGGTGCTCGAGATGTTCGCGCGCCGCGCCCAGTCACGACCGTTCGACCGCGACCGGCTCGGGCAGGGGCTCACGTTCAACCTCATGATCTACAGTCTGGGCAACCTGCTGCTGCAGAGCATCGTCAGCACTGGCCTCTATTCGAACGAGACACGAGCCTTCGCCAACGTGGTGCTGGCGCAGGCCGACGTCGACTTTGCCGAGCACGAGAGCTGGGTCGATCGCATCGTCGCGAGGAATCGGCTCTACGTCACTACCAACGTGAGCGACATGGTGCTCGGCGCGGCCGAAGCGTTTCACAGCCGACCCCGACTGGGAAACACCGCGCTCGATCTGCGTGCCCGCGCGCCGTTGTATTTCGATTTCTCCGGGCACAGCAAAGTGAACAGGGAGCATCAGCTGTGGGGCAAGGTCGACTTCGCGCCGGTGAAGGCGTTCTTCCAGCGCGCGCTTGCCGGCGACGACGCAGAGCTTGCCGCGGGCTGGCAACGCAACGATCCGCTGAATCGCTACGAGTTGAAGGGCCGCATCCCGTTCTTCGAGAAGCCGCCTCGTCCGGGCGAGAGTCCATCCGGTGAGCCTTCGCCGTGAGGCGGGGCATGGCGTTGCCGATTGCGAGCCACGTTCGTCACACGCGTTCGCATTGACAGCGCAAAGTGATTCCGCGATAAGTACGCCGATAAATACGCCAATAGACTACGAAGGTACGGTTGCGCTATCACACGGCGCGATCGACGCATCAACCCCCAAGGAGGAAACGATGGGATTCCGCAATCGGCAACCGCGTGCCCAGTGGCACGCCCGGGCATTGACGCTCGCAATCGGCACGGCGCTCGTCGCCGCATCGTTCGTCGCGCAGGCCCAGACCGGACCAATCCGCATCGGCGTGCTCGCACCGATTACCGGGCCTCTCGCCACACCGGGGGCCGAGATGGTCGACGGGCTGCGGCTCTACTGGGAGCAGGTCGGTAATCAGGTGGCGGGCAGGAAAGTCGAACTCGTCGTCGCCGACACGACGTGCAATCCAGATCAGGCGCTGACGCAGGCGCGCCGCCTTGCGTTGCAGGAGAAGGTGCACTTTCTGCTCGGACCACTGTGCGGCCATGAAGGGCCGGCCGTGGCGCAGGTGAGCAAAGAGACGGGCGTGCCGCTGGTGATGGATTGCGCCGGCGCCGACACCGTCACCAAGTGGGATCGCACCCCGACCGTGGTGCGCACCGCGGTGTCCGCCAGTCAGATCGGTCACCCGTTCGGTGACTATCTCTACAACACAGTGAAGGCGCGCAACGTCACCTTCATCGCTTCGGACTACACCTGGGGCCACGAAGTCGCCGGTGGCGCGATGAAGACCTACACCGATGCCGGCGGCAAGATCGCCAAAGTGATCTGGAATCCGCTCGGCACCAAGGACTACGGCGCGACGATCGCGGCGATCCCCGCCGACACCGACGTAGTCGTGCCGGTGCTCGCCGGTGTCGATCGGCTGCGGATGTACGAGGCATGGTTCAACTTCGGCATGAACAAGAAATTCAAGCTCCATGCCGGCTACTGGCTGCACCAGGACGTCCTGCCGCAACTCGACGATCGCGCCATCGGACTCACCAGCAACGCAGTTCACTACGCTGCGGGCATCGACACGCCGGAGAATCGCGCCTTCACCGACGCTTTTGCGAAGAAGCACAAGCGTCTGCCGTCGTGGTTCGCCGAGTCGGCCTACACCGCGGGGTTGTGGACGCGCACGGCGATCGATTCGATCAAAGGCAAGGTCGAGGATCGCGACGCGTTCCTGAAGGCGATGCGGACCGTGCAAGTGAAGGGGCCGCGCGGCGCGCTGAAGCTCGACGCCTACGACAACCCCATCCAGAACGTCTATATCACCGAGGTGCGCAAGATCAAACACCCGGTGCTCGGCGACGTGCTGGTCAATGTTCCGATCAAGACCTACGAGAACGTCTCGCAGTTCTGGACGTACAAGCCCGAAGAGTTCCTGAAGCGCGGGCCGTACAAGCGCTGATCCTGCGGACGCCCGGCGTCCTTCCTTTCCTTTGAGTTGACGTGACGGGCGCAGTCCTACAAACCATCAACGGCATCTCGTTCGCCGCGCTGCTGTTTCTGGTGGCGAGCGGCTTCACGCTTTCGTTCGGGTTGATGCGCGTGGTGAACATGGCGCACGGCGCGTACTACCTGATCGGTGGTTACGTCGGGCTGTCGGTGGTGCGCGCCACCGGCAACTTCTGGCTGGCGATAGCCGCGGGCGGCATCGCTGTGGTGCTGCTCGGCTTCCTGGTCGATCGTTTCCTGCTCAGGCATGCCGGCGACAACCATCTCGCGCAAACGCTGCTCACCGTCGGCCTCGCGTTCGTGGTCGGCGATGTCGCGCTTCACATCTGGGGCGGCGACAGCCTCAAGCTGCAGGTGCCGATGTTCCTGCGCGGTGCGACGGAGTTGCCGGGCGACATCGTCTATCCCACGTACCGGCTCGCGCTGATTCTGTTCGGCGTCATCGTGGCCATCGTGTTGTGGCTGGTCTATCGCAAGACGCAGCTCGGCGCGGTGATTCGCGCCGGTGTCGATGATCGTGAGATGGTGGCCGCGACCGGCATCAACGTCGATCGGCTATTCGTGCTCGTGTCCGCGCTCGCGTCATTTCTTGCCGGCATGTCCGGCGTGGTCGGCGGTGCGTTCCTCACGCTGCATCCGGGCGCCGAATGGGAGATTCTCGTCTACGCGCTGGTCGTGGTCATCGTCGGCGGATTGGGCAGCCTCGAAGGCGCGATGATCGGTGCGCTCATCGTCGGCCTGCTCGATGCGTTCGGGCGCTGGCTGCTGCCCGAGTTCTCCTACTTCGTGCTGTTCGCGCCGATGGCCGTGCTGTTGCTGGTGCGCCCGCGCGGACTGTTCGGCGAGGCGCACTAGCGTGTCGCGACAGCAGTGGATCGGCATCGGGGTACTGGCACTTGCCGCACTCGCGGTCCCGCAATTCGCCGGCAGCTACTGGACCGGTCTGATCACGCAGATCCTGATTTTCGGACTGCTCGCGCTCGCAGTCGATTTGATGCTCGGTCACGCCGGACTCATGTCGGTGTGCCACGCCGCGTTCTTTTCGGTCGCGGCCTACACGACGGCGATCCTGCAAGTCCGTCATGGCGTTCCGGCAATCGTCGCAGCACCCGCGGGTCTGTTCGCCGGCACGCTGCTCGGCGTGATCTTCGCGATGGCGGTGCGCACCCGCGGCGTGTACTTCATCCTGATCACGCTCGCGCTGGGCTACGTGGTCTGGGGCGTCGAATATCGCTGGTCGTCGTTCACCGGCGGCGACAACGGCGTGACCAATGTGCCGCGCCCGGTTCTGATCGGCTTGAAGCTCGACACCGCCGAGCACTTCTACTACTTCGTCCTGGTCGTGCTCGCGATCGTGCTTGCGGCCTATCGCGTGCTCGTCGCCTCGCCGTTCGGGCTGACATTGCGCGGCATCAAGGCAAGCGAATCGCGCATGACGAGTCTGGGTTTCGGCACGGCCCGGCACCTGTTCGTCGCGTTCGTGATCTCGGCGTTCCTCGCCAGCCTGGCCGGTGTGCTCTACGTCTATTACAACCGGTTCGTGAATCCAGTTTCGGCGTCGTTCCCGATCTCGGTCGAAGCGGTGCTGATGGCGATCATGGGCGGCTCGGGCACGATCCTCGGGCCGTTCATCGGTTCGGGCGTGTTTCTCGGGCTGCGCAACTGGGTGAGCAGCTTTATCGAGTTCCACGCGGCGGTGATCGGTATCGTGTTCATCGCCACGGTGCTGTGGGCGCCGGAGGGTGTCATGGGATTCGCACGACGCGTCCTGGCACGACGGCGAAGCGGAGCATCGACGCGATGAGCGTGACCCACGCACTCGAGGTCGCCGGCATTTCGAAAGTGTTCGGCGGGCTGCGCGCGGTCGACAACGTATCGCTTTCGATCGCCGCGGGCGAGCGACGCATCATCATCGGCCCGAACGGTGCGGGCAAGACGACGCTGTTTCACTGCATCACCGGCACCTTGACGCCGACGTCGGGCTCGCTATCGCTGTTCGGCACCGAGATGACCGCACTTCCCGAGCATGCGCGCACCGCGCTCGGCATCGGGCGCACGTTTCAGATCTCGAACGTCTTCATCGATCTCACCGTGCTCGACAACCTGCGGCTGGCCGGCGTCGGCACGAGCGGGCGCAAATGGGTGATGCATCGGTCCATCGACGCGTATGCCGATCTCGGCGATCGAGCCCTGGCAAGCCTGCGCCAGGTCGGCCTGGCCGACCGGATCGACATGACGGTGAAGCATCTCTCCTACGGTGAGCGGCGTCAGCTCGAGCTGGCGCTGGCGCTGATCGGCTCGCCGCGCGTGCTGTTTCTTGACGAGCCGTGCGCCGGGCTGTCACCGAGCGAGCGGCGGCGCATCTTCGAACTCATCGCCGGGTTGCCGCGCTCGATCACGATCCTCATGATCGAGCACGACATGGATATCGCACTTGGTCTTGCCGATCGCGTCACGGTGCTGCATCACGGCGCGGTCATCGTCGAGGGCTCGCCCGAGGAGATTCGCGCCCACCCCGAAGTTCGCGAGGTGTACTTTGGCCAGCGCTGACGCTCTCCTCGAGGTGCGCGACCTTCATACGTACTACGGCGACAGCTACGTGCTGCAAGGATTGTCGCTGGCAGTGCCCAAGGGGCAGATCGTCGCCATCCTCGGGCGCAACGGCATGGGCAAGACCACTTTGATCCGCTCCATCGCCGGGCTGACCCCGCCGCGCTCGGGTGATATCCGCTTTCGTGGTGAGTCGCTCATCGGCAAGCCGCCGTTCGCCATCTCGCAGGCGGGCGTGGGGCTGGTGCCGCAGGGTCGGCGCATTTTTCGCTCGCTCAGTGTGCGCGAGAACCTGATGCTGCCCACCAGCGGTCTGGCGGGGCGATCGCGGCGTGCCGGACCGGCGCGCCAATGGACGATCGAGCGCGTGCTCGATGAGTTTCCGCAGCTGCGCGAGCGACTAGGCAACGCCGGGGCCGCGCTATCCGGCGGCGAGCAGCAGATGCTGGCGGTGGGTCGCGCGCTCATGGCCGACCCGGAGCTGATCCTGATGGATGAGCCGTCCGAAGGCCTCTCGCCGCGCTACGTGCTGCAGATCGGCGAGATCATGCGTTCAGTGCGCACGCATGGCCACGCGATCCTGCTGGTCGAGCAGAACCTGGCTCTGGCGCTGTCGGTAGCCGATTACCTGTACGTCGTGAGCGCGGGACGATTCGTTTTCGCGGGCCGACCCGACGAGCTGGCTGCCGCGCCCGAAGTGCTCGACGAGCATCTGGGTGTGTCGGGTGGCAAGGTGCCGCACTGAACGGGGTGCGGATCGGGCGTGCTCCCTGTCGGTCACGTGGGTGCAGGCGTGGTGGAATCGGTGAGGGGGCGAGTCGGCGGCGCATCAGCCGACTCGGCACAATCCCTTTACGGCGGGAAACCAGCCTTGAGCAGGCCTTGATAGAAGGCCTCTCGTTGCGCCAGAAATTGCGGCAGTGCGCGCGCCTCGTCCGTTCGAAATTGAGTGACGGTGTACCCAGGATTGAGTCGCTGCATTTCCTGAGCGGCAGTACGCGCCAGCCCCACGTTTCCGACGTGCGCTGCTGACGCGGCGAGCGCTGCCTGACCGAGAAAGGCGTCGGGCCAGATCGCCACACCTTTGCTGGCGGCCTCCAGTGCCTCGTCGAAGCGTCCCAGATGCGTGAAGACGAACGACAGCACGTTGTAGAAGTTGTACGACTTAGCGTCGCGCGGGCTCAATCGAATCGATTCCTGGATCGGCGCGATTGCAAGTTCAGGTGTGCCCATGCTGGAAAGCGCCACGCCGAGCCATAGCTGCGCATGAGGGTCGTTGCGGTTGATGGACACCTCCTTGCGAAAGCGCTCGAGTGCTTCGGCAATCTTTCCCTGAAAGAACAATGCGACGCCCATCTCGTGGTTCGCGAGCGGATGCTCCGGGTCCAACGCATAAGCTTTCGAGGCTGCCTCGATCTGCCGCTTGACCCACTCCCCTCGAGTTGCACCATTGCGGTGATTGAGCCAGCGATTCGCAACGTCAGTGTGATAGCTCGTCGCCAGTCCTGCCCACGCGCTGACCGACTGCGGTTCCAGCTCGATGGCACGCTGGAATAGATCGCGCGCTTGAGCTACGGATTCCGGGCGTTCCCGGTACTGCAGCACCCATCCACGCATGACCAGGTCGTGCGCCATTGGATTGTTCGGCCGTTCGCGGGCGCCTCGCGTCGCCTCGGCTTCGAGGAGTTTCAAGTGCAGCCGTCTGGCCAGTCGACTGGTGACTTCGCGCTGCAAGCTCGACATCTCGGCACGCTCGCTTTCGAATCGATCCGCCCAGACCTGCCGCCGAGATTGGGCTTCCACCAGAGCCACGTTGAGCACCACGCGATCAGCGGCCGTCCGAACGCCGCCCTCCATCACGTAGCGAACCTTCAGCTCCTCGCCGATGCTTTTCGCATCGACGCGCTGATCTTTGAACTTGAGCGCCGTGTTGGGCGAAATGATGAAACTCTCAGGGATACGCGACAGGTCGAGCGACAGGTCGCGCGTGATGCTGTCGACCAGGAGATCGTCGTTCGGATCACCTGAAAGATTCGCCAGCGGCAGTACGACCAGAGAAAGTGGTGCCGGAGCGCCGCTCTGCGATCGCGTGCCATTGCCGATGACCATCCAACCGGCAACGGCCATCAACGTTACGGTGATGATCGCACCCAGGATCACGCCGTAGGGGCGGACTGGGGGGCGAGCCTTGCCGTGATTGTCGCCGGCCTTGTCTGTTCGTGCGGCAGCGATTTCCGCGGGCGACCGAGGCAGTCGAACGACTGTTGCATCGGACTCCATGCGCACCGCCCGATTCAACAGGTATCCGCGGCGGGGAATGGTGCGGACCAGTTCCTGAGCCGAATCGCCAAGCGCCATGCGGATTTCCCGAACGCACTGCACCAATGAGTCATCCGTGACCACCGTTCCTGCCCAGACGGCTGCAATCAGATCGTCCTTGCTGATGAGCCGCTCAGGGTGCCGGACCAGGTAGGTGAGCACATCGAACGTCTTGGGTCGCAACTCGATGAGTGCGCCGTCGCGCGTCAACGCGGCCCTGGACAGATCGAGGGTGAACTCGTCGAAGTGGAACGTGGAGCCGTGGTCGGCCTGCATGACAACTCCTCCTTGCGAGTCTGGCGAACGATTCTTCTTGTTAGGCGCCGACAGCCCGTATGGGTGCTTGTCGAAAATTTAGGCCCGATTTCGGCAGCTTATCGGCGTTCTTTCGTGACGCCAACCCTGCTCAAAGCCGAAGCTGACTGTGGGCGCAGGGCCAAGTGTCTCGACGACGGACTCAGTGTCACGCGACCCCAAGTTCTGCGAACTCGCGAATCGACATACTGAACAACCCAAATGGAGCTTCCATGACAAGACTGTCGGCGGTGGATGGCATACTCGCAGTGGCAATCGCGATCTTCAGTGGGTCCCTGGTGATTTCGGGCCAAGCAATCGGCCAAACGTCGACAGCCGAACGGGATGTAATGCAACCCAAGTTCGGCCCTAGTCCCATGTTTCCGAAAGGCGCCGAGGCCGCGCTGATTCACGGTTCGCCGGTCAAGGCAGGGCTGGTCGTCATCCATCTGCGATACCCGGCAAACTATCGCCTGCCTGCACATAGCCACCCGGTGGACTGGGTCGTGACCGTTCTCTCCGGTACTTACTACGCGGGCGTCGGTGGCGACGCGGACCCGTCCAAAACCCTACCGGTCAAGGCGGGCGAGGTGGTGATCGAGCGTGCGGGCGTTTCGCACTATGCGTTCACCAGGGACGAAGGCGTGACGCTGGTGGCAACTGCGGTAGGCCCGGTCGGGACCGTGTATGTCAACCCGAAGGAAGATCCGCGCAAATAGCGAGCGCGGCGGCGTTGCGGGACACGGCGCTGCGCGCTCAATAGGCCGACGCGCGCCCGCACGCCGACGAGCAACGTCTACTCCTACAACCCCACCGCCTCCGCCACCAGCTTCGCCAACTCGCGCCGCATGCGCGCACGGATGTCGGCGTAGGCGCGGCTGGCGGCGATGTTCTTGATCTCGTACGGGTCGTTCTCCAGGTCGTAGAGTTCGTCCGTGCCCGCGCTGGGTTTGTTGACCCAGTGGATGTACTTGTAGCGCCGGGTGCGCACCGCCTTGTAGCTCATGCCGATCAGCCACGGCATGGCGTTCTCGCTGAAGTACTCGCACAGGAACGATCGTCGCCAGTCGGCGCGCCGCCCCGCGAACAACGGCAGCAGCGAATGGCCCTGGATCTGCGCGCCGGGCCGCCCGCCTGCGAGGCCGATCAGCGTCGGCGCGATGTCCAGGGACAGGATCAGATCATCCAGGCGCAGGCCCGCCTTGATGCGCCGCGGGTAGCGCATGACGAATGGCGACCGGATGCCTTCCTCGTAGGCAAAGCGTCGCTCGGGCCCCAGGCCGTGCTCGCCGAAGAAGTAGCCGTTGTCGCCCAGGAACAGGATGAAGGTGTCGTCGAGCTTGCCGTTTTTTTCCAGCGCCTCGAACAGCGCGCCGACGCCCTCGTCGACCGAAGCCATCATCGCGGCGCGCAGCCGGATCTCTTCCTGTGTCCCCGCGAGGATCGCGTTGAGCACCGCCTGCGAGTGTTCGGTCTGCTTGAGCGCGAATGCCTCGGCCCATGCCGGCCGCGTCTTGGCGATGACATCGAGCGGCAGCATGTTGGAGCGCTTGGGGAACACCTCGCCGCGATACAGGTCCTTGTGCCGATCGGGCACCTTGTAGCCGCCATGGCGAGTGAGATCGAGCGTGCCGTCGGCGGCCTGATAGGCATCGGGGTGCACCGCCTTGTGGGCGAAGAAGAGCGCGAACGGCTTGGAGCGCTTCTCGCTCACGAATCGCACCGCGCGCTCGTTCAACAGATCGGTCATGTAGCCCTTGTAGCTGCGCTCCGTGCCGTTCTCGTTGAGAGTCGGGTCTTCGAGCGAGCCGTGACCGGGAAAGCTGATCCACTGGTTGTAGCCCGGACGCGGATCGGCGCTGTTGCCCATGTGCCATTTGCCGACGTGCGCGGTCTCGTAGCCCAGTTTTTGCAGCGCGAGGTGGAAGTTGGGCAGGCGGTGGCTGGCCGCATCGCGCGCGACGTTGTCGATGATGCCGTGGCGGCTGGCGTACTGGCCGGTCAGGATCGAGGCGCGATTGGGCGAACACAGCGGCGTAGGGTGGAACGCCCGCGTGCAGAGCGCGCCTTCGTGCGCGATCCGATCGATATGCGGCGTTTTCATGTACGGATGACCGCCCGCGCCGAATTCGTCGAAGCGCAGGTCGTCGATCAGAATCACCAGCAGATTCGGTTGCATGGTTGGTTGTTGTCTCCCTGAACGGCGAGGGCGATGATAGCCGTACGCAACGCCGATCGGCGCAACATCGACGACCACTTACGGAGACGGCCATGCCATCGCTCAAGACGGAATTCGCCGGCAGCAACGGCGCCACGCTCGCCGCACGGCTCGACTTGCCCGCTTCGGCGCCGGTGGCCATCGCCCTGTTCGCGCACTGCTTCACATGCTCGAAGGATACGAAGGCAGCCACTTACGTGGCACGCGCGCTCGTGGAGCAGGGCATCGGCGTCATGCGCTTCGATTTCACCGGGCTGGGCGGCAGCGAAGGGGAGTTCGCCAACACCAACTTCTCCTCCAACGTCGAGGATCTGGTGGCGGCGGCGGATTTCCTCCGAGACCACTACAGCGCGCCCGGCATTCTCATCGGGCACAGTCTGGGTGGTGCGGCCGTGCTTGCGGCGGCGCAGCGCATTCCGGAGGCGCGCGCGGTCGCGACCATCGGCGCGCCGTGCGACCCGGCGCACGTGAAGAAGCAGTTCGCCGCGTCGGTCGAGGCGATATCCACGCAGGGCGAAACCGAGGTGCAACTCGCCGGCCGTACGTTCCGGCTGCGCAAGCAGTTCCTCGACGATCTCGACGAGCAGCAGCAACGCGCGCGCATCGCCAACCTGGGCAAGGCGCTGCTGGTGTTCCACTCGCCGGTGGATCGCATCGTCAACATCGACAACGCGCGGCGCATCTACGAAGCCGCGAAACATCCGAAGAGCTTCGTGACGCTCGACGATGCCGATCACCTGCTCACGCGCGCCGAAGACGGGTTGTATGTGGGTAGTGTGCTGGCGGCGTGGGCACGGCGCTATCTGGGCAAGCCCGCGCCGGTCGACCGTGTGGCGAGCGGCAAGGTGCTGGTGGCCGAGCGCGGCACCGGCAAGTTCGCCAATGTCGTGCGCACGGCCGATCACGTCGTGTTTGCCGACGAACCCGAGAGCGTCGGCGGCACCAACACCGGCTTGTCACCCTACGAGCTGCTCTCGGCCGCGCTCGGCGCCTGCACGACGATGACGCTGCGCATGTATGCAGATATGAAAAGGCTGCCACTCGAGCGCGTGGAGGTGGAAGTCACGCACGACAAGATCCACGCCACCGATTGCGCCGAGTGCGAAACGCGGGAAGGCAAGGTCGATCGGTTCGTGCGCGAGATCCGGCTAAGAGGCGAGCTCGACGATGCGCAGCGCGCCAAGCTGCTCGAGATCGCCGACAAGTGTCCGGTGCATCGGACCTTACACAGCGAAGTGTCGGTGACGACGCGGCTCGCGTAGGTCGCGACCCGCCTGGGCGACTGACTAGTACGGCGCAGCAGGCGTCTTCAGGAACTCGAGCTCTTCCGGCGTGGATGTGCGCCCGACCATCGCGTTGCGATGGGGAAACCGTCCGAACCGGCGCACGACCGCCTGATGCCGCAGCGCATAGTCGAGCTGGCTGTTAGGCGAAGCGTCAGGGTTCATCGCGCGGAACAGTACGATCGATTCGCCCTGGTCGACGACGTTCTCCGCATGTTCGTACGGCAGGTAGATGAACGTGCGCTCGACTGGCGTCACGGCCATGTCCCAGTAGCGGGCCACCATGCGTTTGGCCGCTGCCAGCGCGTGCGGATCGGTGGCGTATGCGCGATCGTCTTCGCGGAACATGTTGCGCGGGAACTGATCGCACACAACGATGTAGGCGAGCAAGGCGCGCGGATGCGCGTCCCAGTGGGTGAGGGCGCCGCCGCGCGCGAGTTCCCAGAGCGGCATGAACCGTTCGCGGATGCTCGCATCGAACTCGGCAGCCTTCTTGAACCACGCTTCGCGCTTGGTGCCGTGCTCCGCCGTGCCGGGGGCGCCGAACCAAAAGTCCAGCACCGCGGTCGCTTCGGCGGGAATCGAATTGCTCATGGTGTCCTTCGATGATCGTAAGGGGCGTGCCGTTATGCGGAGGCTCGTTGATTCGAATTCGTGGCGCCGCGCCACACCGCCAGCAGATCTGCCGATTCCATCACCAGCCCCAGGTGCAACGACACCATGGCTAGCGCGGCGGCTTCCAACGGCTCGTCGGTGCCGCGCACCAGATCGCGCAACACGATCACCCGATAAGTGTGGTTCGACGCGTCGAACGCGGTATTGAGGATGCAGCAGTCGGTGAAGCCGCCGTTCAGCACGACGGTCGAGATGCGCTGATTGCGCAGCAGAAAATCCAGGTCGGTCGGATAGAACGCCGACAAGCGCCGCTTGCCTGCCATGATCATGTCGCCGGGGGCGACCTGCGTGACCAGTTCGGTCCAGCGCGAGCCCTCGATTGCGTGCTGATCGGCGCCCGGGATCGGGCCGACGTGCAGCGGAAAAGTGCGCCGCCACGCCGAGGGAATGCCATGGATGTCGTCGACGCCACCGGGACGCAGCACTGACTTCACGTGGACAATGCGCGTACCGAGCTTGCGTGCCTGTACGTGAAACGCGTCGATCGGTGCAACGATCTCGCGCGCGCGCGGCGCAGGGCACGGGCATTCGGGCGACGGATCGAGATGCCCGCGATGCATGTCGATCGAGAGAATCGCCGTGGTGCGCGGATCGAAGTAGTCCGCGAACTCGGAGGTTGACGGCGTGCCGATGTCGTGCGGCTTGCCATACACATAGATCGTCGTCATCTTCGCTCCTCGCGTACGAACGGTTCGCCGAGCGCGCCAGGCTCGCCGTCGTGCCCGCGCTTGCTCATGGCAACCGCGATCATCACGGCGAGCGTCACGACGTAGGGCGTCATCAGCACGAAATACTGCGGCAGACGGACACCCGCGGCTGCAAGCTGTGGGATGAGTGCCTCGATGCAGCCGAAGAGCACTGCGCCGGCGAGCGCACGCCAGGGCATCCAGCGCGCGAAGATTACCAGGCCGATCGCGATCCACCCGCGTCCACCGGTCATGCCGTCGACCCACAGCTTGGTGCTGACGACCGAGATGTAGCCGCCGGCCAGCCCGACGATTGCCGATCCCACCATGACCGCGAGAAATCGATAGCGAGGTACATCGATCCCGGCGGCATCGGCGGCCTGCGGATTCTCGCCGACGGCGCGCAATCGCAATCCGAGCGCGGTACGTTGCAGCACCCACGCGACCGTGACGAAGATCGCGACCGTCACGTAGACCATCGCGTTCTGCGCGAACAGTGCGCGGCCGATGATCGGAATGTCGGCGAGAAACGATAGCTCGATCGGCTTGAGCCCGGGCACGGTCTTGTTGACCCAGCCGAACATCGCTCCAAGCAGGCTGGTGAGGCCCTGGCAGAAGAACACCAGTGCCAGCCCGGCGATCACCTGATTCACCCGCAGCACCACCACGAGCAGCGCGAAGAGCACCGAAACCAGCGCGGCGGCAACCATCGAGACGACGAGCGATGCGCCTGCATGCTCGAACGAGAGCTGCGCGGCGATGCCAGCCATGGCGCCCACCAGCATCAGCCCTTCGGCGCCCAGCGAGAGCACGCCGGCGCGTTCACAGACGATGAGCCCGAGCGCGGCGAGCGCGAATGGAACCGCGACGTCGGGGGAGTTCGCCAGCCAATTGCCGAGGATGCTCGCGACCAGTTCCATCAGGCGGCCTCGACGGCAATGCGGCGCACGCGATGGCGGATGAAGAACTCCGAGCCGGCAACGCAGATGACGATGATCGCCTGGATGAGCTGAACCATCGCGAACGGGATCTGATAGAAGACCTGCAGCGTGCGACCGCTGACGAACAGCGCCGCAACCAGTATCGCGACGAAGGCGGCGGCGATCGGATGGTTGCGCGCGAGGAAGGCGATCAATATTCCGGAGAAGCCGTATCCGGTATAGAACGCCTGAGTGAGCCGGCCTTCCTGCCCGGCCGCGACCACGAAGCCGGCTACGCCTGCGAGCAAACCCGAGAGTAGGACCGTACCGAGCATGATCCGCTCGACCGCGACGCCCATGGCATCGGCAACGCGACGGTTCGCGTAGACGAAGCGCATGTAGAGTCCGGCGCGGCTCACGTCGGTGTACCACCACGCGACACCTGCAATCACGATGCCCAGTAGCACCGCGCTGGAGAATCCGGGCAGCAGATCCGGCAGGCGCTCGAACGCCTCGAACTGCGGCGAATGGGGAAATGCCGACTTCGGGTCCTTCCACGCGCCGTAGACCAGGTGCAGCAGGAAATTGCTGGCCACGTAGTTGAGCATCAGCGTCGAGATGATCTCATTCACGCCGAGGCGGATCTTCAGGAGCGCGGGCGCGACTGCCCAGACGAGGCCGGCGAGCGCAGCCGCGCCGAGCATCAGCGGCAGACGCGCGCCTTCCGGGCCGATCTGCAGGACCGAGATCGCGGTCGCGCCGATCGCACCGAAGATCATCTGACCTTCGAGGCCCAGGTTCCAGAAGCGCACGCGAAACGCCAGCGAAGCGGCCAGCCCGACCAGGATCATCGGCGCGGCCTGGAACAGCACCGCTTGCAGGTTCTGCGCGTCGACGAAAGTCTGCGCGAACTCGGTGGCCAGATCACCTGCGGAGACACCCGAGATGATCAGAAGCGCGGCGGAGATTGCCAGGCCCGCAGCAATCGCCGCCGCCAGGATCGCAGCTTGCCGCTGCCAGCCGACATGCTGCCGGATCTCGAGAGTGAAGCGGCGCCCGGTGCGCCGCCTCGGCTCAGGCATGGTCGACCATCGCGTGTCCGACGGCCTGACGATCGGCGGGCTGCTCGAACTCCATGACGATGCGCCCGCGTGACATCACGCCGATGCGATCGGCGAGCGCCAGCACTTCGTCGAGATCCTCGCTGATGAGCAGCACCGCGGCGCCCGCCGCACGCGCCGCGAGCAATCGGGCGTGTACTTCCGCGGTGGCGCGGACATCGAGTCCACGGCTCGGGCTGTGCGCGAGCACGAGCTGCGGACGCTTGCTGAATTCGCGCGCGATCACGAGTTTTTGAGCATTGCCGCCGGAGAGCAGCGCCGCACTCTGCCGCACCGAACGCACGCCCTGCACGTTGAATTCGCGCGCGGCGATCGTCGTGGCCGATTCCATCGCGCCGCGCGCCAGTCGGCCGGGCGGTCCGTAGCGGCCGGTGTGCGCTTCGCCGATCGCGAAGTTCTCGGCCACCGAGAGCATGCCGGCGAGTCCGACACCGTATCGATCGGCCGGAATCACCGCCAAGCGCCTGCCGTGGTGCGTGCTCTTGCTCGCGCGCGTATCGCCGAGATGGTCGGCTCCCTGCAATGCCACTTCGCCCGATCGCGTTACGCCCGCGGCGACCGGTAGCCCGGCGATGGCCTCGGCGAGCTCGGACTGCCCATTGCCGCCGACCCCGGCGATGCCGTAGATCTCGCCGGCGCGCACCTCGAACGCCACGCCATTCAGCACCGCATGGCCGCTGGCGCTCGTCGTGCGCAGATCGGTCACGCGCAACTGCACTGCGCCGGGCGTGGACGTGGTGCGTTCCGGCGCTGGCACGTTGTCGCCGACCGTGAGCTTGACGAGCTCCGTCGTGGGCGTCGTGCGCGGATCGGTGGTCGTGACGGTCTTGCCGGCGCGCATGACCGTCACGCGATCGGCGTAGGCTTTCACATCAGCCATCTTGTGCGTGACTAGCACGACGCAGGTGCCGGATTGGGCGAGCGCACGCGCCGTCACCAGCAATCGCTCGGCTTCACGGTCGGTCAGCACCGCCGTGGGCTCGTCGAGAATCAGGATGCGCGCGCCGCCGACGAGCACCTTGAGGATCTCCACGCGCTGCTGCTCGGCGATCGATAGCCCCTCGATGCGTCGGCGCGGATCCACCTCGAAGCCGAGCGCCGCGGCTCGCGTGGTGATGTCGCGTTCGATCTTCGCGAGCTTGGCGCCGTAGCTCGCGCGCCCGGTGGCCTGCGGATTGGCCAGCAGGATGTTCTCGGCCACGGTGAACGGCCGCACCAGCTTGAAGTGCTGGTGGACCATGCCGATCCGATGGACTTTCGCATCGCTTGGGCCGGAGAGCCGCACCGCGCGCCCGTCCACCTCGATCGTGCCGGCCTCCGGCGCGTAGAGGCCGGCCGCGATGTTCATCAGCGATGACTTGCCGGCACCGTTCTCGCCCAGGAGCGCATGCACTTCGCCCCATTCGGCGGCGAACTGCGCGTCGTTCAACGCCAGGAAGCCGTCGAACGATTTGCGAACACCGTGGAGCGCGAGTGCGGCGGGCATCCGGTCACTTCACGTCTTGCGCTACTTCTGCGTGACCACGCCCTTCACGAACCATTCCATCTTCCAAAGATCGGCGTCGGAAAGCGTCTGGCCCGACGCTACGCGTTCCTTGCCCTCGCGATCGACCAGCGGACCGGCATAGACATGCTTGCCTTTCATGATCGCGTCGCGCTCGGCCATGATCTTCGCCGTATTCTCCTTCGAGACGGCCGGGCCGCAGCATGCGATGTCGGTGCCGCCGGCCGCGATCGGGATGAACGCGCCGTACGGCTGGGTCTTCCAGTTGCCCGCCGCCACCTTCTTCAATTCGGGCGCGAGAAACCTGTCCCACACCCACACCGACGAGCAGATCGTCGCCTTCGGCGCGAACTGGCGCATGTCGCGGTGGTGGCCGGTGCCGAAGACGCCGCGTTCCTGCGCGACGATCTGCGGCGTGGGCGTGTCGACGTGCTGGCCGATCACGTCCGCCCCTTGGTCGATCAGCGCGCTGGCCGCCGCGCGCTCCTTCACCGGATCATTCCACGCGCCGGTGTAGATGACCGTCACGGTGGCGTTCGGGTTCATTTTCTGCGCGCCCATCGCGAACGCGTTGATGGTCCAGTTGACCACGCCGAAGGGATTGGCCGCGACGAAGCCGAGCTTGCCGCTCTTGGAGGCCGCACCGGCGGCCATGCCGCACAGGTACTGGCTCTCATAGGTGCGGCCGTAGAACGACTGCAGATTGCGATCGTTGGTCGTGCCCGAGCCATTGAGGAACGCGACGTCGGGATATTTCTTCGCCAGCTCCTTGAACGTGTCGGAGTAGCCGAACGCGGTACCGATGATCACGTTGGCGCCGCGCTGGATGAACCGCTCCGCAGCCGGACGGATCGCCGAGGCGTTCTCCGGCACCTTCTCGACGAACTGGATCTTCTGGCCCAGCGCCTGTTCGATCTTGATGCGCGCCTCGTCGAAGGCCTGGGTCCAGCCGCCGTCGGATTTCACGTCGAAATAGAGCATCGCGATGTTTGGCTTGCCCTTCAGCGTGAAACCCTCCTGCGCCTGCACCGGCACGCCGGCGAGCAGCGCTGCGGTAGTTACAGCCATGGTTGCGAGGAACGTTCTCTTGGTCATCGCCTGCTCCTTTGATTTGCTGACGGGGAGATGCGCGCGTGGTCGGATCACGATGCGCGTGCTCACATCATGAAATTGATGCGGAACACGTTGCCCTCGGGATCCAACAGCACCGCCTGGTACCAGTTGTAGTAAGTGACGTAGGGTTCCTTGATCAGCCTGGCGCCCGCCGCCACCGCCACGGGCACGGCGCGATCGACCTCCTCTTTGCTGTCCACATCGATGTTGAGGAGGAACTTGACCCCGCGCGTGTCCTTGTAGTCGGCGAGCTTCAGCAGATCGTAGGCGTCAGGCGCGTTGAATCCGATCGCGCACTTGCCGGCGTCGATGCCGCGAAAGATCGGCGAGCGGATCGCCTCGATCTCGGCAAAGCCGAATACCTTCATGTAGAAGCCCGAGAGCGCGACGACGTCGTCGGCGAAGATGTTCACGTAGGAGAGGTGGGCCATCGCGGGCTCTACGAGGCGGCGGCCTGGTCGCTCGCGCCGAACGTCGTCTGCCGCAGGAACTTCATGCGCAGATGATCGCCCGAGGAGATCGGCGCGTATTTCGGCTTCTCGCTCGGCCCGAGGCAACTAGGCAGGCACTCGACCATCGCATCGTAGTTCGGCTGATGGAAGAACACGATCGACTGGCGCAGGCTGTCGTGCGAGCGCTCGCGCGGCGGGTTGACCACGCGGTGCAAGGTCGAGATCCACTTGTCGTTGGTCCACTGCATCATGAGATCGCCGATGTTGACCACGAACGCGTCGGGCACTTGCGGCACATCGACCCATGCGCCCGCCTTGTTGCACACCTGCAGCGCGCCGGGCCGGTCTTGCTGTGCACGCACGATGGTCAGGCTGCCGTAGTCGGAATGCGCCCCGGCGCGCAGCTGGCCGGGCTCGGGCGATTCGATCTGACTCGGATACTGCAGCACGCGGAACATGCTGATGTGCCGGTCGATCTTGGCTTCGAAGAAATGCTCCGGCAGCTCGAGCGCCAGGGCGAACATTTTCATGAGATCGGCGGAGAGCCGGCTCATGACCTCGAAGTACTCCGACCAGCTCTCGCGAAAATCGGCGATGGTCGTGGGCCACAGGTTCGGTGCGAAGTGCGGCCCGGCCGCCGGACCGTTGAAATACGGGTCGTCAGGCGGGTTGATCGGGCCGATGGTGAATGACTCTTTCAGATCGCCCGGCGTCTTCTTGCCGAGGCTGTACGAGAGCCCTTCGTTGCCGATCGCACTGTAGCCGCGCACCCAGTCGTCCTTGGGGCGGTTGAGCTTGACCTTCTCTTCGACCGGCTGCGCGAAGAATGCATAAGCGGTGCGATCGATGCGCGCGACCAGCTCGGCACTCACGCCGTGCCCCGTGATCACCAGAAAGCCGATGTCGCGGCAGGCTTGATCCACTTGTCGGGCGAGCTTGGCGCGCTCCGCCCCGGTGCCGCGGTAGAACGGCGCGATGTCGATGACCGGAACGCTCAGCAGGGTCATGGCAGCTCTCCTTTTGTCGTGCACCCAAGTTCGACGTTCTCTTGCGCGTGATCGCCTGCCCATCAGCTGATTCCGCGCTAACGCGAATCCGCACTGTGCCGCTTCAGCGAAACTTCGGCAAGGCCCATGTTGGGGCGGTCTCGATGGCGACTTGCGCGTTCCTGGTGCACTGGAAAGCGGTGTTGGGTTCAACCGTCAGGGTTCCGCGTTCACGAACGAACCCCGATCGACGCACTGCCGCGCAGCGAAACGTTCAGCCCCCGGGGATCGTTCCCGGCGGCAGCTTGAAGCAGTAATCAGCGATCTCGCCTGCGCGCGTGAACCACACACGATCGCGTTTGGGATGCTTCACGCAGTGCTCGAGCGCCTGGCGCAGCGGCCGCAGCCGGAACGGCTGGCCGACGATGAAGCCGTGCAGCGAGAGCGGGAACACCAGCGGCTGCTCCTCGCACTGATCGATCATCTCGTCGAACTGATCGACGATCATGTCGGCGAACTCGCGCGCGGAATGGTGGCGCCAGATCTGATGCCCGGCATCGTTCTGCTCGAACGGGTACGGGATCGACAGCATCGGCCCGCTGCGCGTCTTCATCCAGATCGGCTGGTCGTCCATCGGCCAGTCGAGCAGGTGGGTGTAGCCGGCTTCCTTGAGCAGATCGGGCGTGGTGGCGTTCTCCGATGCGCCCGGGCCCATCCAGCCGGTGGGCGGTTTGCCGAACGCCTTGCCGATGGCCGCGGTGATCTCGGCGATCGCGCGGGCTTCGTCCGATTCCCACATGCCGCGATGCACTTCGGCGTTGCTGCGCCCGTGACCGACGATGTCATCGCCGCGCTCTTTGAGGCGCGCGACGATGTCGGGATAGAGCTCGGCCACCGAGCTGTTGAGCAGCGTGGTCGTTTTCAGGCCGAGCTGATCGAGCATGCGGAACACGCGCCAGATGCCCACCCGGTTGCCGTAGTCACGCCAGGCATAGTTGCGCGTCGAGCCCGGCGCGTTGGGCACCGACGGGTCCATGCCGATGCCGGTGTTGAATGCGAAGTGCTCGATGTTGACCGCCACGTAGAACGCCAGCCGCTTGCCGCCGGGCCAGGAGTAGTCCTTGCGTTTCTCGATCGAGGAAAAGTCGTAGCGGTTGTGATGCGGGAGCTTCATG
>CADEDU010000010.1:24498-36246 GCA_902826155.1 uncultured beta proteobacterium | reverse complement strand
GCCGCGGTGCTGGCGACTCAGGCGGGTTACGCGGTGACGCTGATTTACGCGACGCGCGACGATCGCGCCGCACAGGTCGTGGCGCAGATCGAGGCGGCTGGCGGTAAGGCGCTGGCGATCCGCATGGATGTGGGCGACGAAGCCGCGGTGCGATCCGCGTTCGAGCGCACCCGCGCCCAGTTCGGGCGCATTCACGGACTGGTGAACAACGCGGCGATCACCGGCGGGCATTCGCGCATGATCGACACCGAACTTTCCACGCTGCGCGAGGTGATCGACGCGAACGTCGTCGGTGCGTGGCTGTGCGCGCGCGAGGCGATCCGCTGCATGGCGAAGAGCCGCGGCGGCGCGGGCGGGGTGATCGTCAACGTGTCATCGAACGCCGCGCGCAAGGGCTCGCCCAACAACTGGATCCACTACGCCATGACCAAAGGCGCGCTCGATACCATGACGGTCGGGCTGGGTGCGGAGATGGCGCCCGAAGGCATCCGCGTGGTCGGTGTGCGCCCCGGCCTGGCCGACACCGACATTCACAAGGATCGCGATACGGCGATGACGGCCCGCATGACGGCGTCGATCCCGATGGGCCGGATGTCGAGCCCGGAAGAAGTCGCGCAGGTGATCGTCTGGGCGCTGTCGGCCGAGGCGAGTTACGTCACGGCGACGACGATCGATGTGACGGGGGGGTACTGACCCCGTCGGCTACACAGCCTCCTGCTCCCTCCACAAATCCAGCGCCTGCTGCACCGGCCGGTCGGAGAACGAAAACATCACCGACTCTTCGGTGGCGTTGATCCGGTAGTTCACCCATGACGGCGCGACGAACACGTCCTTGGGCTCGTAGTCGAAGGTCTTGTCGCCGATGGTGACCTTGCCTTTGCCTTCCATCACGGCGAACGCGGTGGCATCGGTCGAGCGGTAGTTCTTGCCGGCGAATCCCTTGGGCAGCATCTGCAGGAACGTGCCGATCGTGGGCATGGCCGATTTGCCGTCGACCGGATTGACGTACTGCAGCTTCCATCCATGCGAAGGATGCGGCGCGTCGGCCTTCTTCAGCTCTTCCAGTGCGCCGCGCGAGCGTTCGTACGGATACCAGAACAGCGGCGAGGTGTGGCTCTTGGCCTTGTAGTTGAGCGGCAGCATGGTCTGACCGAAGCGCGCGAGCGATTCGCCGTCGGTGCGGGTGGTCTTCTGCTTCTGCTCGTCGGGGCGTTCCATGAACTGCGCGTCGAACAGTTCGACGATCTGGATATCCAGGCCGTCGAGCCACACCACCGGCTCGTTGCCGGGGTTGCCGTGGTCGTGCCAGCACCACGACGGCGTGATGATGAAATCGCCCGGATGCATCGTCACCCGCTCGCCGTCGACCGCGGTGTACGCGCCGTTGCCTTCGAGCACGAAGCGCAGCGCCGATTGCGAATGACGGTGCGCGCGCGCGACTTCGCCCGGCAGGATCAGCTGCAGCCCTGCGTACAGGCTGTTGGTGATGCGCGACTTGCCGCGCACGCCCGGGTTCTCCAGCACCAGCACGCGACGCTCGGCTTCCTCGGCGCTGATCAGCTTGCCCGATTCGAGCAGCCACGGCCGCATCTGCGACCACTTCCAGATCGCCGGCTGACAGGCCGTCTTCGGTTCCTTGATCACCAGGCCGTGCAGCACCTCCCACAGCGGCGACACGCTGGCGCTGTCGATCTTGTCGTAGAAGGCTTTGCGTTCAATCTGATTGTTCGGCTTGAGGACGGCGGACATGGCGGCTCCGTAGGTCAGGGTCCAGACAGATGGGCGCAATGTTACCGCTGCGGCCCGCTCGCGGTCCGTGCTACGCGCCCTGCCTGTGCTGTCTGCCCAGATAGGCGGCGATCACGTCCGGATTGGCGAGCACCGTCTCAGGGCTGCCATCGGCCAGGTACTGCCCGTAGTTCAGCACGTAGAGGCGATCGGCCAGATCGGCCACCATCTGCATGTCGTGCTCGACCCAGATCATGGTGATGCCCAACTCGTGCTTGATGCGCAGGATGTGGCGCGCCAGATCCTCGCGCTCTTCGCGATTGAGGCCGGCCGAGGGTTCGTCGAGCAGCAGCAGCTTGGGGTCGAGCGCCAGCGCGCGCGCGAAGCCGACCACCTTTTGGATGCCGAACGGCAGTCCGCCGACGTGCCGGTGGCGGAAGCTTTCCAGTTCGACGAACTCCAGGATCTCTTCGATACGCGCGCGATGGACGTGCTCCTCCTCGCGCACGCGTTGCGTGAACAATCCGCCGGCGAGCACGCCGGTTTTCATCTTGGCGTGACGGCCGACCAGCAGATTCTCCAGCACCGTCATATGCGGGAACAACTCGCCATGCTGGAACGTGCGTGCGATGCCCATTGCGGCGATCGCATGCGGCTTGCCGCGCGTGATGTCGCGGCCATCGAAGCGGATCGTGCCCGCGCCCGGTCGGTAGATGCCGCAGATGCAATTGAGCACGCTGGTCTTGCCCGCGCCGTTGGGGCCGATCAGCGCGAGCAGCTTGCCCGGTTCGGTGGCGAACGAAACGTCGCTCAGCACGCGCAACCCGCCGAAGGCGAGCGTGACGCCGTCGAGCTGGAGCGTGGAGGCCTCAGCCATACCACCGCCTGCTGCGCCGATACTGCTTCACGTCGCGATAGCTGCGCCGCGCCGCGCCGCCACCGAGATAGAACTCGCGCACGTCGGCATGGCTCGACAGGCGCTCGGGCGTGCCGTCGAGCACCAGCCGGCCGTTCTCGATCACGTAGCCATGGTCGGCAATATCCAACGCGACTTGCGCGTTCTGCTCGACCAGCAGGATGGTCATGCCCAATTCGCTGCGAATGGTGCGCAGCCGCTGCATCAACTCCTCGACCATGATCGGCGATAGGCCGAGCGAGAGCTCATCGACCAGCAAAAGCTCCGGGGCGCACATCAGCGCGCCGCCGATGCCCAGCATCTGCCTTTCGCCGCCGCTCAGGTAACCGGCCTCGCGCGACTTCAATCGCGCAAGCGCCGGGAAGTACGCGTAGACCGATTCGGTGAGCCGGCGGCGTTCGGCGCTGGTTGCGCGCGTGACGTTGGCATCGAGGTTCTCGGCGACGGTGAGGTTCTCGAACACCTTCTGCCGCTCGGGCACCAGCACGATGCCGCGCGCGGTGACTTCGTACGGCGGTTTGTTCTCGATGCGCTCGCCCTTGTAGACGACGCTGCCCTGGGTGACGCGCGCATCGTCCAGGCCGATGAAGCCGGAGATCGCCCGCAGCGTGGTGGTCTTGCCCGCGCCGTTGGTGCCCAGCAGCGCGACGATCTGCCCGCGCTCCACCTTGAGCGACACGCCCTGTACCGCCGTCACCACGCGGTGGTAGACGACTTCGAGCTGTTCGACGATCAGGAGCGCTTCAGCCATGGGTGCGGGCCGCCTCGTCTACGTGTTCTTCAGCGTTTGCTCAGCGGCGTCTGCTTGAACGGCCACAGCAGGAAGTAGTTCTGCACGCGCTGCCAGATGCCTACCAGACCGAGCGGCTCGAACAGCAGGAACAGGATCATGATCAAACCGAAGGCCGCGTAGTTGATCGCGAACACCGAGCCTGACCATGCTTCAGGCACCGGCAGCACCGTCATCAGGAACTCGATCGCATAGGGAAACAGCACCACGAAGATCGCACCGAGAATCGCGCCAAGCATCGAGCCCATGCCGCCGATGATCACCATTGCGACGTACTGGATGGTGAGAAACAGCGAGAACGCCTCGCCCGACACGAAGCCGCGGTAGTAGGCGAACAGGCAGCCGGCCACCGCCGTCATCGTCGAGCTGACCACGAACGCGGCGAGCTTGTAGCGGTGCACCGGAATGCCCAGCGCTTCGGCCACCGTTTCGCGGCCGAGGATCGCGCGCCACGCCCGCCCGGTGCGGCTGCGCACCAGGTTGATGCCGAACAAGGTCGCCGCGATCGCGAACGCGAGCAGCACGAAGTACCAGACTTGCGGATCACTGATCACGAACGGGCCGATCGCCGGCGGTTCGATCACCACACCGGTGGAGAATCCGCGCCGTGTTTCGTATTCGTGGCCGATGTAGATGACGATGAAATGCAGCGCGAGCGTGCTCACCGCGAGGTACAGGCCGCGCAATCGCAGGCTCGGCAGCCCGAAGATCACGCCGATCAGCGCACCCACCAGCGCCGAGGCCGGCAGCGTGAACCAGATGCCGGCATTGAGTTCCTTCACCAGGATGCCGGTGGTGAACGCGCCGGCCGCGAGCAGCCCCGCATGGCCGAGCGAGATCTGGCCGGCGAAGCCGGTGAGCAGCATCAACGCCACCGCGCCGATCACCGCGAGGCTCACCTGATTGGCCAGATCGAGCTGAAACGGCGAGGCGATCAGCGGCAGCACGACCAACGCCAGCGCCAGAACGGCACAGCTCCAACGCTGCAGGCGCGTGTCGAGCAGGCGCAGGTCCTGATCGTAGTGCGTGCGGAGGTAGCCGCTGGCGTGTGGCATGAAGGGTGACGGTTGAAGGCGTGGTTAGACGCGGTCGAGTTCTTCTTTCGAGCCGAACAGTCCCCACGGCCGAAAGATCAGGAACGCGAGCAGCACCAGGAACGGGACGACGTCGGCCAGCAGCGGATCGACGTAGTGGATCAGCAGCACCTCGGCGCCCGCGACGATCAGCGAGCCGAGCAGCGCGCCCAGCAGACTGTCCAGTCCGCCGACCAGTGCCGCGGGAAAAGCCTTCAGCCCGATGACGACCATCGTCTGCTCGAGCGCGGCATCGCTGGCGATCAGCATGCCGGCCAGCCCGCCGGTGAAGGTGGCCAGTCCCCAAGCGAGCGCGTAGATGCCGTGCAGGCCGATGCCACGCTGCGCGGCGAGCAACGGATTCTGTCCGGCGGCGCGCATGCGGATGCCCCACACGCTGAAGCGCAGGAACAGATACAGACCGAGGTACACCAGCGCGGTGACGATCACCAGCGTCAGCGCGACCACTGACACCCTGGCCTCGGCGCCGATCGAGATCGAGGTGTTGGTCCAGCCGAGCTGGCGCAGCGGATGGTGCTCCTGCGCCGTCCACACCAACACCATCACGCCGCGCAGCAGAATGCCCAGTGCGATCGTGGTGAGCACCGCCGCGAGCACTGCCTCGCCGGTCATATAGCGCATCAGGAACAGATACACGAGCACGCCGATCGTGACCGACAGCACCGCCGCGGCGACGATGGCGATGATCGGATGCCCGCCGAACAGGCTCGCAGTGGCGAGCAGGCCGTACGCGCCCAGCATCATCAGCTCGCCGTGGGCGAGCGACAGCACGCGCGAGACGCGGTAGATCAGCACGTAGCCGCAGCTGATCAGCGCGTAGATCGACGCGAGAACGATGATATTGACGAGGAGTTGCACGCTTGCAGCGGCGGCGGGCGGGAGCCAAACAAAGACGCGCGGGCTGGCCGCGCGTCGTCGATCGTCAGGATTGCACCCTGTTTATTTCTTCACGTCGATGACCTGCCAGTCCTGCACGCGCACCACCGCGTTCTTCGTGGTGTCCCAGCGCCACACGCGGTAGTACTGCCTGGTGCGGAAGTGGTTGTCCTTGGTCCATTCGAGCGGACCGCCGCGCAGGCCTTTGAGGTCGACCTTGACGTTGTTCATCGCGGCGAGCGTCTTCTGCGGGGTGGCCGGCCAGCCGACGTTCCTGAGCACCTGCTCGACCACCAGCCCGGCGATGAATCCTTCAGTGGCGTAGCTCACCGGATACTTCAGATTCGCGCGATGCATGGCGGCGCGGATCTCGGCCTGCGTGGGCACTTCGTCGGCGAATAGCGCGTTGGTGCCGATGACGTAGAAGTTCGGATCCTTGATGCGCGCCAGTTCGTCTTCGGCGTTGTTGTGTGCCCAGGTGACGTAGCCGCCGTTCCAGCCGATGCGGCGCATCGCCTCGAAGGTGCGCACCTGCGAAAGCCACGGCGACCACGAGAACATCCAGTTCGGGTTGCCTTCCTTCAACTTGGTGGCGAACGGGGTGTAGTCCGGCGCCGGTGGCGGCGTGATCTGCTTCTCCACCACCGTCATGCCCGATTCCTTGGCGACCTTCTCGGCGTGTTCGATGCCCGCTCGCGCCACCGGAATCGCCATCGCGGCGAAGCCGATGCGCACCGGCTCCTTGGCCTGCGACTTGACGAAGCTCACCGCCGCCTGCGAGTCGAGATTCGCGCTGAACGCGGTGGAGCAGAACTGCAGCGGGTCGGCCGGGGGAAAGGTTTCGTTAGGACAGACCGCGCCGGCGTAGTAGAGCGGCACACCTGCACGCTTCGATTCGGCCACCATCGGCGCATAGGTCGAGGACAGGCTGGTGTTGATCATCATCAGCACCTTGTCCTGCGACACCAGCTTCTTGGCATCGGCCGCGGCCTTCGACGGTTCGCCCTGGTTGTCTTGGATCACCAGACGCACCTGTTTGCCGTTGATGCCACCGCGGCTGTTGAGGTGGTCGAGATAACCCTTGAGCGCGTCGACTACCGGTGCGTAGGTGCCCGCCTGGGGGCCGGTCATCGCGCCGCTCACGCCGATCACGTAGGCGTCCTGGGCCGACGCTGCCGACGCCGCGGCGATCGCGACGAGTGCAACGAGCGAGCTTCGTTTCATGGATGGGTCTCCTCGATTGGGGTGCTGATTCTTGATCGATGTCGATAGCCCGCACGGCCCGCGGCCAGGGGGTTGCTGCAGCACGTCATCCCAACACGTTGCCCGCGCCGCGCGCGACGATCCTCTCCTCGCGGTCATCATACATGGACTCCACCAGCGTCTCGAACCGCTGGTACATGAGGTTGCGCTTGACCTTGCGCGTCGGCGTCACGGGTTCGCCTTCCTCTTCCGGATCGAGCGCCTTGGGCAGGATGCGGAACGCCTTGATGCTCTCCACGCGTGCGAGCGCCTCGTTGGCCTTGTCGATCTCACGTTGCAGCATGGCCACGACTTCAGGCCGCTCGGTGAGATGGGTGAAGCCGGAGTAGACGATGTCGTTGGCGCGCGCCCAGTCGGCCACGCTGTCGAAATCGATCTCGACCAGCGCGGTGAGGTACTTGCGGTTGTGGCCGAACACCACCGCTTCGGACACGTAGGGACTGGCGCGCAGGATGTTCTCGATGAACGAGGGCGAGAGCGTCTTGCCGCCGGAGGTGACGATGAAGTCGCGCGCGCGGTCCATCAGCCGCAGTGATCGGCCGGTGCGGCTGCCGGTCGATGTGTCCGTGAACGGGCCGCTGGGTCCAGACGAAGCGGCCGCGGAGCTGCCCGCATCGGTGCTCGATGCGTCGATCCATTCGCCGATGTCGCCGGTGCGCATCCAGCCGTCGGCGCCGAGCACCTCGCGCGTGGCCTGCGCGTTCTGCCAGTAACTCTCGAAGCCGTCGTCGAGCTGCGCGAGGATCTCGCCGTGCTCATCCAGTTTCACTTGCACGCCCGCCACCGGCTCACCCACATTGCCGGGGCGCGGAAACGGACCGCGTTGGCCGGTGATCGGGGCGCCTGCCTGTTCGGTCTGGCCGTAGAGCTCGACCACGTTCACGCCCCAGATCTGCCACAGCGCCATCGTCTCCGTCGCCAACGCTGCGCCGCCGGAGATCACCAGCTTCAATTGATCGAGTCCCAGCTTGTTGAGCAATGGTTTGAACACGAGTGCGCGCGCCAGCGTGTAGGGGCCGCTTTCGCGCAGCTCGCCTTCCCAGCGGCGTCGTGCCGTTTCACGCCCGACCTTCATCGCCCACTCGTACGTGCGGCGCTTGATCGGCGAGGCGCTGTTCATGCCTACCAGCACCTGCGAGGCGAACTTCTGCAGGTAGCGCGGCACGGTCACCAGCATCGTGGGCGCCACTTCGAACAATGTTTCGGGAAACGCCTCGACCGTCTCGCCGAAATGCGGCACCACGCGTGATACCAGCGGCAGCGTGATCGCGACGTTGCGACCGAGCACATGGCACAACGGCAGATACGCCACCGTGCGATGCGCGTCGCGTTCGAGCGTCGGGTAGTGCTCGACGAACCGCGCGCACGCGGCCAGATGCTTGCCGTGCGTGATCAACGCGCCTTTGGGGTGACCGGTGGTGCCGGAGGTGTACACGATGAACGCCGGCGCGCGCGGATCGAGCGAGTGCACGTGCAATTCCAGCGCGCGCACCGCCTCTTCGCCCTCAGTGGCCGCGTCCGCCATCATCGCTTCGTAGGGCAGCAACAGCGCGTGCTCGTACGCGAACATCGCCGTCGTATCCACCACCACGATCTTGCGCAGCCGCGGCAGGCGATCGAGCAGCGGCAGGATCTTGTCGACGTACTCCTGATTCTCGGCGACGAACACGCTCGCACCGCCATCCTGCAACTGGAATTCGAGTTCGGCCGCCGAGGCGGTGGGATAGATGCCGTAGACGATCGCACCCAGCGCTTGCGCACCCTGATCGAGAATGAGCCATTCCTCGCAGGCGTCGGCCATGATCGCGATCCGCTCGCCGCGTTGCAGGCCAAGCTGCGCGAGCGCGGTCGCCGCGCAGCCCGCAAGCTCGGCGTAACGGCGCCAGGTGCGCTCGCGGTAGATGCCGCGATGCTTCGATCGGAATGCGACTTCGCTCGGCCGGCTGCGCGCGTACTCGGCGAGCAGGCCGGGCGCGGTCCGGGTGCGAAGCGCGGAAAGCCGCTGCAGCGTCGAGCTGTCGGTGACGGTCGTGCCGGTGACGGTCGATGTGGCCATGGTGACTCGCAGGTAGCGGCGCAGTGTAATCGGCGCCCGTCGCGGCCAGCAATCCGCCGCGCGTTGACGTCTGCCGGCGTGCCCTCTACCCTCGCGTCCCCGACTACGCCCGTCCGGTGCCGCCATGCCTCTAATCGTCGATGGAAAGCCGCCGTTCCGCGCCGATCATGTCGGCTCGTTGTTGCGTCCGGCCACGCTGCGCCAGGCATTCCGGCAGCACGGCGCCGGGCAGATGAACGACGCCGATTTCGAACGCGCGATCGATCAGAGCATCCGCGAGGTCATCAAGTTGCAGCAGGAATGCGGCCTGCAGGTCGTCAACGACGGCGAGTTCCGGCGCGGTTCGTACTGGAGCCGGTTCGTCGAACGCATGGATGGATTTCGCATCGGCACGGCGGTATTCAAGTTCCACGACGAGCAGGGGCACGTCACCGATTTCACCGCGCCCTACATCAGCGGCAAGCTGCGCCGCATGCAGCCGATCGCGCTCGATGAGTTGGAGTTCATCCGCAGCGTCACGTCCACGCCGCCGAAGATCACGCTGCCCTCGGCCCCGACGATGCAGTTCTACAGCGGGCCCAACGCGATCGACGCTGGCGTGTACCCGAGCCGCGCCGCGATGTTCGCCGACCTGGGGCGCGCCTACGTCGAGGAGATCACCGCGCTGCACGCCGCCGGATTGCGTTACGTGCAGATCGACGAAGTGCCGCTGGCGATGTTGTGCGACCCCGCGATCCGCGAGCAGGTGCGTGCACAGGGCGATGACCCGGAGGCGCTGGTCGATCTGTATGTCGACGCGCTCAATGCTTCAGTCGCGGGCATTCCTGCCGACATGGTGGTGGGGCTGCATCTGTGCCGCGGCAATTTCAAGGCGCACTTTCTGTCGGAGGGCGGGCTCGATCCGGTGGCCGAAAAGCTGTTCGGCAAGGTGCGGGTCAATCACTTCCTGATCGAGTACGACACGCCGCGCGCGGGCGACTTCAAGGCGCTGCGCCATGTGCCGAAGAACAAGGGCGTGGTGCTCGGCCTGGTGAGCACCAAGACGCCGGCTCTCGAATCGGCCGACGCGCTCAAGCGGCGCATCGACGAGGCCGCTCGCTTCATCGATCTCGATCGGCTGGCGATCAGTCCGCAGTGTGGTTTCGCGAGCACGGTCGCGGGCAATCCGGTGACCGAGGCCGACGAGCGGGCCAAATTGAAACTATGCGTCGATGTGGCGCGCGATGTGTGGAAAGGACACTGACGAAGATGGACTTGCAGATCAAGGGAAAGACCGGTCTGGTCACTGGCGCCTCGAGCGGTATCGGCCGCTCGATCGCGATTGCATTGGGCGCCGAGGGTGTGCGACTGGCGCTCACGGCGCGTCGGCGCGACAAGCTCGACGAGGTGGCCAAGGAGATCATCGCCAAGGGCGGCCCGGCGCCGGTGATCGTCGAGCAGGATTTCATGAGCGACGAGGCGCCGGCGAAGATCGCCAGCGGTGCGCTTGCCGGGCTGGGTGCGGTGGACATCCTGATCAACAACGCGGGCGGCAGCCGCGCGTTCAAGCTGCATACGCCCGAGGAGCAGTGGAACGAGGCGATGACGCTCAATTTCACGCGGCAGCGGCAACTCGCCGACAAGCTGATCGATCAGATGATCGCGCGCAAGTGGGGCCGCATCGTCAACATCACCGGCAAGTCGGAGCCCGAGGGGATCAACGGCGCGTTCTGCGCCAAGGCGGCGATGCACTCGTGGGCCAAGGGGCTGTCGCGCGAGGTCGGCAAACACGGCATCACCGTGAACTCCATTCCGCCGGGCCGCATCATCAGCGAACAGATCCTGCGCAACTACTCGCCGGAGTATCGCGCGTGGCAGTCGGAGCACGAGATTCCGGTGGGCGAGTACGGTCAGCCTGAAGACATCGCCAACCTGGTGTGCTTCCTGGCCTCGCCGCTCGCACGCTACATCACCGGCACGCTGATTCCGGTCGATGGCGGGCTGCGCAAGTGGCAATTCTGAAAGTGGCAATTTTGAACAGCGGCAGTTCTGAAGGCAGCGGGGAAGAACGTCGCGAAGGATCGGTACGGATGAATCGACGACGATTGACGAGGCGGCTGATCGCTGCCGCAGGACTGTGCGCTGCGGCGCTCGGCTGTGCGGTTCAGGCGCAGGGCTATCCGTCGAAGCCGATCCGGCTGGTGGTGCCGTTCGCCCCGGGCGGGACATCGGAGATCGTCGCGCGCACCGTCTCGGCCGAGATGAGCAAGGGACTCGGCCAGCAGATCGTGGTGGAGAACAAACCCGGCGGTGCCGGCAACGTCGCAATGCAGGAGGTGGCGCGCGCCGAGCCCGATGGCTACACGTTGATCATGGGCCACATCGGCACGCTCGCGGTGAATCCGTACATGTTCGCGAAGCTGCCCTACGACGCCGACAAGGATTTCGTGCCGGTGTCATTGCTGGTGAAGGTGCCGAGCATCTTCGTCGTGCACGAGAGCGTGGCCGCGAAGAATCTCAAGGAGTTCATCGCACTGGCGCGCAACGACCCGGGCAAGTTGTTCTATGGCTCGGCGGGCAACGGCAGCGCCGGTCATCTCGCGTTCGAGTATCTGAAGCTGGTCGCGAAGATCGATGTCGCGCACGTGCCGTACAAAGGCACGGGGCCGAACGTGACCGACCTCGTCGCCGGGCGCACTCACGCGAGCGCAGCCGGTACGCCGCCGTTCATGCCGCACGTCAAGTCGGGCAAACTGCGCGTGATCGGTGTGGGCACGCCGCAGCGGTTGGATGTGCTGCCCGATGTGCCGACGATCGCCGAACAAGGCTTCCCCGGCTTCGAGACCTCGCAATGGTACGGACTGATCGCGCCGGCAAGAACGCCCGAAGCGGTGATCAAGCGGCTCGCCGACGAAGCCGCGCGCGCCGCCAAGGTGCCAGCCGTTCAGGAGCGCTTCAACGTCGATAGCGGCATCGCGATCGGATCGACCCCCGCAGCGTTCGCCGAGTTCATCCGCGGCGAACAGGCGCGCTGGAGCGAAGTCGT
>CADEDU010000010.1:22906-24398 GCA_902826155.1 uncultured beta proteobacterium | reverse complement strand
GCGCTTCCCGGCGCGGCCGCACAGGCTCGGAATCGCGCCGATCGCCTGGACAACTGTCCAGTGCAACACCGCTTGCGATAGTCTGGACATAGCAAGGGTGCCCGCTCCGCCAGCGTGAATTTGCACTCGTCGGAAATCAGAAATAACCGTCGTTACAAAAGCGTGCACTGCGCTAGCATGACCGTGATCGACAACGGCCCCTGTCTTTTGCATTGATTTCTCAAAGCAGCGGTAGTTCGTCAGTGGATGACGAACGGTCGTGTCGGGTACAGCGGACACAGTATCCGCGAGTCGGAGGGTCGGACCTCTGGTATCGGCCCCAAGCTAACGTCGGAGGTAAACGATGAATCGCTCCCTGTTTTCCCTGAACGTCGCGCTCGCGATGGCGCTGGTCGCGCCGCTCGCACAGTCCCAACCCGCACCGCAGCCACCCCGGATCAAGGTCGGCATCGTCGTACCGTTGAGTGGTCCACTCGCGGCAGTCGGGCGCGAAGTCGTAACCGGCACGCGCGCGCACATCGAGGTGCTGAATCGCACCGGTGGCATCGGTGGTCGCCAGATCGAGTTGGTCAGCGTCGATGATGGCAACGATCCCAAGCGCAGCAGCGAGGCAGTGGCCGATGTCATTGCCAAGCATCAGCCGATCGCCTTCGTGAATTGCTTCGGTACGGTCGGTTGCGCGGCGCAGGCGAACGCGCTGCGCGGGACGGGCATTGCGCTGGTCGGACCGATTGCCGGCGCGGAAAGCCTGCGCGGTGCCGATCAGAAGCACGTGTTCGCGATTCGCCCGAGCGCGGTGGCGGAGGTGCGCACGCTGGTCGAGCACACCAAGGAAATGGGCGTGCGCGAGTTGGCGGTGATTTATCAGGACGACGGATTCGGCCGCGCCTATCTGCCGATCGCGCAGAAGCTGATTCCGCAGATGGGCGTGACCATGCCCAGGGTGGTGCGGCTCGATCCGAGCAATCCGGAGTACGTCAAGGCGGCGCAGCAGGTGGCCGAGCCCGGCACCAGCAGATCAGTGCTGCTGCTGGCCAACGTGCAGCACAGCGCCGGCATCCTCAAGGCGATGCGCGAGCACGGCATCGAGCTGTTCGCGATGAATCTCGCCGGGCAGGCCAACGCGCAGTTCATCGATCGCACCAATGGCGTGTCGTCGTACAGCGTGTTCGCGGCGTTCACGCCCAGCCCGTGGAAACGCAGCGTTGCGACTACGCGCGAGTACCAGGACGCGTGGCGCCGTATCACGCCCGATCAGCCGTTCTCGTATCTGGGTTACGAAGCGTTCATCAACACGCGCGTGTTTGCCGAGGCGCTGCTGCGCGCCGATCGACGCATCAGCGCCGACCGCTTCATGGCTTCGCTCGAATCGATGCCGCCGGTGAATTTCGACGGCTTCAGCGTGCGCTTCGGCGCCGATAACCGCCAGGGCTCGGAATTCGTCGATCTCGCGGTGTTGTCGAGCCGGCGCCGGTTCGAGCAGTAACGCGGC
>CADEDU010000010.1:0-22806 GCA_902826155.1 uncultured beta proteobacterium | reverse complement strand
GGCACCTCGCGGCCGTTGACCTTCAGCGCCCCGCCGCGCCAGGGCGAACCTTCCATCCAGAACACGGCGGTGCCTTTCGCGCTTGCCGCCACGCGCGGTAGCGTTGCGTCTTTGTGTTCGCCCACACGCTCGGGCGCCGACCAGTTCGCGCCGCCATCGGTCGATCGCGACAGTTGAATCATCGCGCCGAGCGCACGCGGTTCGTCCCACACCGCGACGAGTGATCCGTCGGCGGCGCGTGCGAGATCGGCGTTCTTCGAATCGGCGCTTCCCATGCGACGCGGCGCGCTCCAGCTGCTGCCGCCATCGGTGGAGGTGAGGTAGTAGAGGCCCACGCGATCGTCCTTGCCGGTCCACACGATCGCATGCAGCGCCTTGGCGTCGTGCACCAGACCGCCGCCGACGTGCGGACAACCGCGCACCTCCCAGCCGAATCCGCCGATCGAACCGGTCTGACGCCAGGCGGTGCCGTTCTTCGAGGTGACGAGCATCATGTCGCGCGGCTGCTCGCCGCGATAGAGCGCCGAGACTTCGCCGGCCGGCGACACCGCCAGGCTGTTCCAGCAGCAATCGCAGGTTGACGGAGCAAGCGGGCGCGGCGCGGCCCAAGTGAAACCGCCGTCCGCCGATTGCGCATAGCGCAGCGACTGCGTGCGATCGCGCCGTTCCAGCCACACCATGTGCAGCGCGTTCGCGCTGAAGGTCATCTCCATGAACGTCTGCGAGCCGGTCGTCTCGGGGAACGAGGGCTGCGCGGGCTTCCACGTCTTGCCGCCATCGTCGGAGATCGTCATGCCGATCGGGCCGCCGCGTCGCGCACCCGCCGGCGGGGCGGTCCACGCCACTACGATGCGATTACCGCGTGCGGCGATCTGCGGATTCTCGCCAGGATGATGCGCCGAGAGCCGATCGCCATCGGTGTTGACGCGTACCGGCGCACTCCAGTTCTGGCCGCCATCGACCGAGCGGCGATGCCACAGGGCGATGTTCGGTTCGCCCTTGCGGCCGTAGCCGGTCAACAGATGAATGGTCTCGCCGTCGGTGTAGACATCGTAGTGCGCGAGTTGTTGGGCGTGGGCGGGGGTGACGGCGAACCACGACGCGATGATGGTTACCGATAGGAATCGCAGGATACGAGTCATGGGCGTGGCAAGGGGGCGTTGGTGAATACGACGGCGGCGCAGTATGCCCGGCATCAGCGATTTCGCGGTGACCTTAAAGTTTCTTTACGGCATGCTTGCAACATCGCGGCGAGCGATCAAAGCCTGCCAACCCCCAGCGGACCCTCATGAACCCGACCTTGATCTTTCTTTCGACGGTGTTGTGCGCGGCGCTCTGTGGTATCGGCGCGGTCAGCGCGCAGGAACCGTTTCCAACCAAGTCGATCCGCATCCTGGTCGCATTTGCGCCAGGCGGGGTAGCCGACACCGTCGCGCGCCTGGTCGGCCAGAAGATGGCCGAGCGGTTGGGGCAGCCGGTGCTGGTCGAGAATCGGGGCGGGGCCGGCGGCAGCATCGCATCCAAAGCGGTGGCCGCGTCTCCCGCTGATGGCTACACGCTGCTCGTGCACACGGCTGCGTTTGCCGCGCATGCGAGCTTGTCGAAGGATGCCGGCTACGATCCGCTCGCCGATTTTGAGCCCACTGCCGTAGCCGCCCACACGCCGCGCGTGTTCGTGTTCAGCGCGAACGTCGCAGCCGGCAACATGCAGGAGTTCATCAAGAGCGCGGCCGGCAAGCGCATCAGTTTCTCGAGCGCGGGGGTCGGCACGACGCCGCATCTGACCGCCGAGTACGTGCTCAAGACACTCGCCAAGCTCGATGCGGTGCACGTGCCGTTTCAAGGCGGGCCGCCGGCGATCACCGCCGTGCTCTCCGGGCAAGTCGACTTCGTGACCACTTCGATGCCGCCCGCCGTGCCGTTGATCAAGCAGGGAAAGATGCGCGCGCTGGCGGTGGCGAGCAAGACACGTACGCCGGTGTTGCCCGATGTGCCGACGCTCGCCGAGCAAGGTCTGCCGGACGTGGAGGATCACACCTGGATCGCCTTTCTCGCGCCCGCGAAGACACGCGCCGATGTCGTGCAGAAGCTCAACGCCGAGGTCAACGAGGCGATCAAGCAGCCCGATGTGCGCGAACGCCTGAGCGCGCTCGGCTTTTCCGCGCAGGGTGGGCCGAGCGCGCAGTTCGCCGACTACCTGAAGCAGGAAGTGGCGAAGTGGGCGCGCATCGTCAAGGAAACCGGGTTCACCGCGAACTGATGGCTACACCGGCCGTAAAGCGGCGGTTGCCGGTCAGGCTTTTTCGAACGGCACGAACCGCAGCGCCACGCCGTTGTTGCACCAGCGTTCGCCAGTGGGCTTGGGACCGTCGTTGAACACATGGCCGTGATGGCCGTCGCAGCGCACGCAGTGATACTCGGTGCGCGGCAGGATCAGCTTGAAGTCGCGCTTGGTGCCGAAGTGATTCGGAATGCTGGTGAAGAAGCTCGGCCAGCCGGTGCCGCTGTCGAACTTCATCTCCGAGGTGAACAGCGCCAGGCCGCAGCCGGCGCAGACGTAGAGACCGCGGCGCTTCTCGTCGTTGAGCGGGCTGCTGCCGGGCGGCTCGGTTCCTTCTTCGCGCAGTACGTGATAGGCCTCGCGCCCGAGCTGCTTGCGCCATTCGGTGTTCGCCATTTTCTGCGCCGGCGTGGGCGAAGCCGCCACGTTGGCGGCGTCGGCAGCGAGCAACGACTTCCAATCGGTGCGGATCTGTTCGAGCGGTCGGTTCAACGTGGGGGCTTTCATCATCTGTGCGAAAGTGCTCAGGGAATGCGACGCGAGGCCCGCGGCGCCCAGGGTCGAAAGAAAGATGCGGCGATTCATATGCGCTCCGGTGTGTGCGGCGCGCCGATCATAGCCATGCGCGCCTGGAGCACAATACGAACGGGACCGGAGTACGGATGTATCCGCGGCGTGCGGATGTATCCGTACTTTCCACAATGACGGCGGCTACGGCCGCTGCAGGTAGAACGTGTAGGCCCCGCCGCCCTGCACCGAGACGATCCGCCAGGCGTAGTAGCCGCTCGGTCCGCTGAACGCGATGTCCTGGCTCGCGCCGTCACCGGTCGAGCTGGCCACGACCACCCATGCGCTACCGTTCCAGCGCCACAAGTACAGATCGAAATTCGCGTTGGCCGGGCCGCGCAACCAACCGCGATGCGTTCCGGCCTGGTTGGCGAGGTAGTACGTGCCGTTGGGCTGGAACTGCTGCGCACCGGTGCCGCTCAGATTGCCGCTGTATTGCGTGCAGTTGGTGCACGGTGCACCGTTGCTGCCATTGTCAACGGTGACGGCCTTGGTCTCGGTGTCGGTCTGATTGATCGTGTCGGCCACGGTCAGCACGACGTTGAACGTACCCGCGCTGCCGAAGGTGTGCGAAACGCTTCGCCCGGAGGACGTTCCTCCGTCGCCGAAATTCCAGGTGTACGCGCTGACGCCCTTGTCGTCGGTGGAGCCGGCGGCGTCGAACGCGCAGATCAGACCGGTGCAATTGAAGGTGAAGCCGGCGACGGGAACCTGATCGGCCGGCGTTGCGGCGGCGAGCGAATACAGCAGACGATTGGGCGAGCCGGTGCCGATTCCGCTCAGGCGATCGGACGTCGCGCCGTTGACCACGGCCTGCGCGATCGTCGCCGCGGTGGCGTTCGGCTGTCCCTGCAACACCAGCGCGGCGACGCCGGCTGCGTGCGGCGAGGCCATCGACGTACCGCTGATCGTGTTGGTGGCGGTGTCGTTGGTGATCCACGCCGAGGTGATGCTGCTGCCGGGTGCGAACACATCGACGCAGGTGCCGAAATTTGAGAACGACGAGCGGCCATCGGTGCTGGTCGTGGCGCCCACCGTCAGCGCTTCACTCACGCGCGCCGGCGAGGCGTTGCAGGCGTTGGCATTGGAGTTGCCGGCGGCGACCGCGAATGTGACGCCGGCGGCGATCGCGTTGCGCACGGCGTTGTCGAGCGCGGTCGATATCCCCCCGCCCAGACTCATGTTGGCCACGGCCGGCTTGGTGTGATTGTTCGCCACCCAGTCCACGCCCTGGATCACGCCCGAGGCGGTGCCCGAGCCGTTGCAGCCGAGCACGCGCACCGGGTGGAGCGTGACCTGCTTGGCGACGCCGTACACCGCGCCGCCGATGGTGCCGGAGACATGCGTGCCGTGACCGTTGCAATCGGTCGTGCCGCGCCCGTCGTTCACCACCGAGAAACCGTTGCCGACGCGCCCGGCGAACTCCTGATGCGTGGTGCGAATGCCCGTGTCGATCACGTACGCATGGACACCGGCGCCGGTGGCGTTGTAGTTGTAGAGACGATCGACCGGCCGGTCGCGTTGATCGATGCGATCGAGCCCCCAGGTGGCGTTTTGCTGCGTCGCCGAGATGCTCACCACGCTGTCCTGTTCGATGAAGCGCACGCGTGCATCGCGCATCATCGTGCGCGCCTGTCGCGGCGTCATCTCGGCCACGAAGCCGTGCAGCGCGCGTCGATACACCTGCATCGTGCGTCCACCGTGGCGGCGCGTCATCTCATCGGCCATGCTGCTGCGCCGTTGCATGCGCCCGTCGGCTTCCTGTGTGGCGACGTCGGTGTCGTCCTTGAGGACGACGATGTAGCGGTTGGGAATCGCGTTGTCAGGCGTGATCAACTCGGCGGCGATCGACCACGAACTGCACAGCAACGCGGTTAGAGCGGCAACAAGTACTCGCATCAGAGGTTCCTCCGTTTTCGGATAGCAAGCGAGATCGCTGTGGCTATTGAAAGAGACGCGTGCCGAAACGCGCATCGCTGCACCAGGGGCTGCACCGGGCGTGCACAGCGCGTGCGCCACACGATGCGCAACGCGCGCGCCACCGCGGATGGTTCCTGGAGCCGTGCCGTTTCGAACGGTCTCGATTCACGCAGACGCTTACCTCGAGCGACGTGAGCTTCGAGTTTGTTGTCGGGTCAGTGTAGGCAGCACCGGTTGCGAACCGATGAACGATCATCGGCCGCACTCGCCGGTGATCAGTTGCGCGCGAACGGATCGATCGGCGGTGCGCGCATCGTCAATGAGCGGTCGAGGGATGCCGCATCGACGTCGTGGACATAGGGCGTGCGCTGCAGCGTTTTTTCGCGATGAGCGACAATCGCGCGCAATCCGAAGTCCAGTCCGAAGTCCAATCCGAACTCCAGTCCAAAATCCACACGCGGTTCATTGAAAGGAGAGACGCTGCATGAAGGCGTTGTTGACAGCAGTCCTGTTGGCTTGGGCGAGCATCAGCGCCGCGGCCTATCCGGAGAAGACCATTCGCTTCATCGTGCCATCGGCGCCCGGCGGTTCGCCCGACGTGCTGATGCGCCTGCTGATGCAGCAGATGTCGCAGCAGATGGGCGTATCGATTGTGGTGGAAAACAAACCCGGCGCATCGTTCACGATCGGCACGATGGACATTGCGAAAGCCGCGCCCGACGGCTACACGCTCGGCTACGGGAACATCGTGTCGCTCGCGATCAACCAGTCGTTGCTCGCCAAGGTTCCGTACAACGTCGACAAGGACCTCACGCTCATCTCCAACTGCGTGCGGGTGTTCAATCTGCTCGCGGTGAATCCGAAGCTGCCGGTGCAGACGGTGCAGGAACTGGTCGCCTACGCGAAGACCCATCCGGGCAAGCTGGTGATGGCTTCTCCGGGCAACGGCACCACCGGCCATCTCGGCGGGGAGCTGTTCAAGGCGCTGACCGGCACGTTCATCCTGCATGTGCCGTATCGCGGCAGCCCGCAGGCGATCAACGATCTCATCGCCGGCGAGGCGCACATGATGTTCGACAACCTGTCGTCGATTACGCCGCACGCCAAATCCGGGCGCGTGCGCGGACTGGGCGTCTCCGGTCCGCGGCGCTCAGCGGTGTTTCCCGACCTGCCGGCAATCGGTGAGTCGGTCCCTGGCTACGAGACGGTCGCGTGGGGCGGGGTGATCGGTCCGGCCAATCTGCCCCGAGACGTCGTGCAGAAACTGCACGCCGAGATTCGCAAGGCGCTCGCCGCGCCGGCGGTGCTCGAGCGATTCAAGGCGCTCGATACGGAAGCCGATGGTGGCACGCCCGAGGAGTTTGTGGCGTTGGCGCGGCGCGAGGCGCCCAAATGGGCCGATGTGATCAAGCGCTCCGGCGCGAAAGTGGATTGAAGGCAAACGCAACTGGGAGCGGACATGACACAACGATTCGATCTGCTGATCCGTAACGGCACGGTGATCGACGGCACGCGCGCGCCGCGGTTCGCCGCCGACATCGGCATCCAGGGCGATCGCATCGTCGCACTCGGTGCACTCGCGGGTGCGCACGGCGACGCGGAGATCGATGCCACCGGCAAGATCGTCGCGCCGGGATTCATCGATGCACACACGCACGATGACCGGCTGATGTTGTCGGCGCCGGACATGGCCCCGAAAGTGAGCCAGGGCGTGACCACGGTGGTCGCGGGCAACTGTGGTGTGTCGCTCGCGCCGGTCACGTTCGGGCCGGGTCAGGCCGTGACCCCGCCGCTCGATCTGCTCGACGACGGTGGCAGCTGGTATCGGTTCGGCAAGTTCGGCCAGTACGTGCAGGCGCTGCAAGAGGCGCCGGCCGCAACGAACGCCGCGCTGCTCGTCGGACATACCTCCTTGCGCGTGGCGACGATGGATCGGCTCGATCGCGCCGCGAACGCGGCCGAGCGTGCACGCATGCGCTCGATGGTCGATGAAGCACTCGGCGCGGGAGCGATCGGCGTGTCCACCGGGCTGTACTACGAGCCGGCGTTCGCTGCGCCGACCGAAGAGGTCATCGACATCTGCGTGCCGCTCGAGACGCGCGGCGGCCTCTACTGCACGCACATGCGTAATGAGGCCGAAGGCGTACTCGATTCGCTCGAAGAAACGTTTCGCATCGGCCGCGAGGTAGGCGTGCCGGTGGTGATCTCGCATCACAAGGTCACCGGGCTGCCCAATCACGGTCGATCGCAGCAGACCTTGCCCTTCATTGCCGAGCGGATGAAGGGGCAGCGCATCGGGCTCGACTGCTATCCGTACTGCGCATCGTCGACGATCCTCTCGGAGAGCCGCACGCGGATCGCTTCGAAGACGCTGGTTACCTGGTCCAAGCCGCATCCGGAGTACTCCGGCATGGACCTCGACGAGATCGCCGCGAAGATGGGCCGCTCGCGCAAGGAAACCATCGACGCACTGCTGCCCGCCGGAGGCATCTACTTCTCGATGGACGAAGCCGATGTGCAGCGCATCCTGGCGTTCGAGCACACGATGGTGGGCTCCGACGGTCTGCCGCACGACGCGGCACCGCATCCACGTCTGTGGGGTACATTCGCGCGCGTGCTGGGCCACTACTCGCGCGGTCTGAATCTGTTCCCGCTGGAGACGGCCGTCTACAAGATGACCGGTCTGACCGCCACCACGTTCGGCTTGCCCGATCGCGGCGTGCTCAAGCCGGGCGCGTTCGCCGACATCACCGTGTTCGATGCCAACACGGTCGACGAGACGGTCAGCTTCGCGCGTTCGGTCTCGCCGGCCAAAGGGATCGAGTGCGTGCTCGTCAATGGGCGCGCGGTGTGGCGCAACGGAGCAGCAACTGGTGAGCGACCGGGGCGCGTGTTGCGACGCGCGGGTTGAGCGCGACTTTCTACCCGGCATATCCGATCACGTGTGTCGTTGCGATCACACGCCAACAGCGTGGTGCAGTGAAGCGGGCTTCCGCGACGGTTGCTACCGCTCGCAGAAGCGCTGAATGAGGAACTCGACGAATACGCGCACGTTGGCCGAGAGGTGCCGCCGGCTCGGATACACCGCATAGATGCTCGATTGGCGCGCGGTATAGCGATCGAGTACCGCCACCAGCCGCCCGGATTCGAGTTCGGACTGCGCGATGAAGTCGGGCTCGAGCGCGATGCCCAAGCCTTGCGCTGCGGCGGCGGTCAGCAAGTCGCCGTGCGTTGCGCGCAGGTTGCCGGCCACCCGCACCGCATGCTCATGGCCGCGCCGGTCGCGAAACACCCAGGTATCGCGCGGCGAGAGATGTTCGTAGATCAGGCAGTTGTGCCGTTTCAGATCGGCGGGTGCGCGCGGCGTTCCGTGCTTGGCCAGGTACTGGGGTGATGCGCACGCGATGAGGCGCGTTTCGCCGATCTGGCGTGCGATGAGCTGCTGACCGCCGGGCGTGCCCACGCGGATCGCGAGATCGAATCCTTCGTCCACCAGATCGACGATGCGCTCCGACAACGACACGTCGAATTTCACGTCGGGATGCCGCGTGGTGAACGCGTTGATCGCCGGGGCGAGATGGCGGACGGCGAAGTTGAGCGAACAGGTCAATCGAATCGTGCCGCGCGGCTCGCTTGCCTGCGCGCCGGCGCTGCGCTCGGCTTCGTCCAGATCGGCGAGGAGTTGCGTGCAGCGTTCGTGGTAAGCGCGCCCGGTTTCGGAGAGGCTCAGCTTGCGCGTGGTTCGATGCAGCAACCGCGTCTGCAGATGGGCTTCGAGTTCGGCCACGTGACGCGAGGCAGCGGAGGTCGAGATGCCCAACTTGTCTGCCGCGCGCGCGAAGCTGCCCAGCTCGACGACGTTGGAGAAGACGGTCATTGCAAGCAGGCGGTCCAAGGCGAGCTCCTGGTCGTTCGGGCGAAGCGTGGGGTGATGGGCGATGAGGGGCGATCAGGGGAGGGGGCGCTCCAGATTATCTCGCCTGATGCATCAATGTATCCCATCAGGAGCCCTTTATCCCGGACGACCGGCTGCGCAGAATGCGCGCCATTGAACCCATTGAGGAGTCGCCATGATCGACCACCGCACCGCCCCTTATGCCGCTTTCGTCCTCCGCATCGCGCTCGGCGTGATGTTCATCGCGCACGCGCTGCTCAAGTACTCCGTGTTCACGCTGCCCGGAACCGTGAAATTCTTCGAGTCGGTCGGCCTGCCGGGCCCGCTCGCCTACGTGACGTTCGCAGCGGAGCTGGTCGGTGGCGTGCTGTTGCTGGTGGGCTGGCACGCGCGTCTGGTGTCGGCGGCACTGGTGCCGATCCTGATCGGGGCCACCTGGGTACATCTGGGCAACGGCTGGCTCTTTACCGCGCCCAACGGCGGCTGGGAATATCCCGCCTTCCTGGTGGCTGCCGCTATCGTGCAGGCGTTGCTTGGTGAAGGCGCGTTCGCGCTGACCTCGCGCCCCGCAGTGCAGCCGCGGCTGCAGACGGCCTGAACGACAATCGGCTCGCCGTCAGCGCGGCGGGCCAGACAGCTTGCTGCGCACCTCGGCGATCTTCGCGGTGAGGTTGCGCGCACGCTCGGCCACGCCGGCGCTATCGCCCGCCTTCGCCGGGGCCGAGACGTAACTGCCGATACCCACTGCGAACACGCCCGCTGCGATCCACTGGTCGATGTTGTCGAGCGTGACGCCACCGGTAGGCATGAGCGCAATGTGAGGCAGCGGCGCACGCACCGCGCGCACGAACGCCGGACCGAGAAGTTCGCCGGGGAAGAGCTTCACCGCGTCGGCGCCGGCATTGTGGGCGGCGAGGATTTCCGAAGGCGTCATCGCGCCGGGCATGCAGGCGACTTCGCGCTCGACGCAGAACCGCACCGTAGCCGGATCGAACGCCGGCGCGATGATGTACTGCGCGCCCGCATCCAATGCCCGTTGCGCCATGGCCGGATCGAGCACCGTGCCGGCTCCCACCAGCAGATCGTGCTCGCCGAAGCGCGTGGCCAATGCGCGAATCACGTCGGTGGCGTTGGGGACCGAGAAAGTGATCTCGACTGCCGCCGCGCCGCCGCGTGCGCAGCCTTCACCGATGCGCAGCGCCTCCTCGGGCGAATCGCAACGCACGATCGCCACCCAGCCGGCGTCGTGGATGCGCGCGATCACGCGTTGTTTGGCGATGCGCGAATGCATCGGGGCCGGGGTGTCGCTATTGGCTGCGGGGGAGCTACCGGTCTTCGCATTCATGCGAGCAATCCTCTGTGCCGCGCCACGGCCAATGCACCGCAACCGGCGAGATCATCGAGTGCGGATTGTGCCGGCGTTTCGATCGCGCCGAACCCGTCTGCCGCGCGTGCGAGCAATCGATAGGCCGTCTGCATCAACGGTTTGCCGCACACCACCAGGCGCTGGCGCGCGCCGGCGCTGACCGTGCCGTGATGCGCGCAGGCGAGCAGATCGTGCACGAGCACTGCGCCGATCAGGAAACTGAAGCGCGCACGCGCATCCGTAGCGCCGAACAGCTCGACCACTCGCGTGGAGAACGCGGCGCGATTCAGCCCTTCGTTGCGCGAAAGATGCGCGCCGGCCAGCAGTGCGTAGTCGTCCAGCGCGTCAGGCCACCCATCACGCAAACCGGAGGCGAGCACGGTGTGATGCGCGAGCACGTCGATCAGCTCGCCCGAGAGCGTCGACAGGCAAGCATCGATGCTGCCGGTTGCATCGACACTCACGAACTTGGCGTGCGAACCGGGAAACAGCGCCACGAACGGCACTTTCAGGTGCAAGCGCTCGATCAGCCCGATCGTCTCGGTCTCCTCGCCGCGCATCATGTCCATCGCGCCGGCGGTGTCGACCGCGACCGGTGCCTTGTCCATGCGTACCCCCGGCACGAACCACACGTCGAACGGCGCGAACGACGGTATCGCGGCGCGCGCCATACCTTGCGCGAGCTCGGCGATGCCGGCGGGTGCCAATCGATGCGGCACTTCGTGCAGGCCCAGGCTCGAGCTCACCATGCCCGAGGCGACACACACCTCCACCGCATCGGCCTTTGCATTGCAGGCGGCAAGCGTCGCATCGAGCGCCTGACGCAATCCGGTGATCAGCGCGGTCGTGCTTCCGGTGATCGCGGTGTCGCGCACGCCAACCGCCGCTTCGCCCCGCGCGATCACCGCGCCATCTCGCCAGGCACGGACGCGCGAATTCGACGTGCCGCAATCGATCGTCAGCGCGAGCCGCGCACTCATGCTGCGCGCGTGCCTTGCGGTGCCGGTGTGTACTGATAGTTGCCCGCGCGCATGATCCGCGCGCGTGAATCGAGCAGCTCGTTCTTGAGCTGGGCGATGCGTTCGACCGCGAAGGTGAGCTTGCCGTGCCGTTTGCGGATCTGCCCGGCAACGAACACCGTATCGACGTTTCCGGCTTCGGCGTTCATCACCACCGTGTGCACCGGATCGCCCTGCGGCACCGAAGGAAACAGGTTCATATCGTCGGCGCGAATCATCACGATGTCGGCCTGCTTGCCCGGCGTGAGTGAGCCGATCTTGTGATCGAGCCGCAGTGCGCGTGCGCCGCCGAGCGTGGCCCACTTCAACGCCGAGCGCGTGGTGGTGGCGTGGTGCTTGGGCGGATACGCGGCGCGACCGAACAGCTCGCGATTGTCGATCTCGCGCTGATGCGTGAACGCGCGGCGCATCTCCAGCAGCATCGAGGCGGCGAAATACGGATCGACGTCGGTGCCGATCGCGGGCACCCCGCCGAAACGCTCGACGCGCCCGAGCAGCGCGGTGCTCTCGCAGTTGAGCATCTCGGCCATCACCGTCGCCGAGGTGGAACATCCGGCGTCGATGATCATCTTCAACTCGTCGTCGTCGAAGCAATTGCCGTGTACCACGTTGTGGTCGGGCCCGAGCAGCCCGGCCTTGTGCAGCCGGACCATGCCGTCGGGCACCATGCGTTTGCCCTTGCGGCCGAATGTGTGCGCGCTATTGATGATCCCGTACTCGCGCGCGAGGCGGATGTCGGCCTCCGCAACTTCGTACGTGCCCCAGTCGGGCCCCAGGATCGCCAGCGCCATGGTCACCAGCCGATCGTCGGAGGCAAGCCGGCCGGTGCGCAAGCGATGCACCTGTTCGCGCGGCTGCGGGATCTCGTAGTAGTGCTTGCCCTGCGGCACCTCGCCCATCGGCTTGGCCGTGCCATGACCGAACACCGCGCGAATGCCCGATTGCTCCAGCCCGTCGATTGCGGCGTCGGCCATGTCGGGTGAGCGCAGGTTATGGCACCAGTCGAAGATGGTGGTGGTGCCGCCGTCGAGCTGGCTCAGCGCACCGAGGAGATTGGCTACGTAGTTGTCGGGCGCTTCGAACCGTTGCGCGAGATTGCCGTGCATGGTGCCGAAGTAGTCGCGCGAGCTCACCCAGTCGGCGCCGATGCCGCGCAGCGTGATCTCCCAGGTGTGGATGTGCGAATTCACCAGCCCGGGCATCACGATCATGCGCGACGCGTCGATCACCTCAGCATCGGTAGCCGAAAGGTTCCGCCCGACCGCGGCGATTCGATCGTCTTCGATCAGCACGTCGCCACCGGCGATGTCGCCGAGCTTGTCGTCCATCGTGACGACGGTGCCGTGTTGGAGGAGGGTGCGGGGCATGATTCGGGACGGTTCCGATCGCCCTAGTGCCGCTTCTTCCCCGATCGGCTCGCGGCCCGCTTCGCCGCGGCCTTTGCTTTGACGTGCCGGGTCGTTACCGGCCGCTCGGGGCCCGTCTTCGCCGCGATAGCCTCCACCTCGACGATGAAGTCCGGCCGGGCGAGCGCAGTGCAGATGATCGCGGTCGATGCCGGGCGGTGATCACCCAGATACTTCGCGCGGATCTTCGCCATGCCGGGGAAATCTTCGGCGTGGGTGATGTAGGTGTTGATCTTCACGATGTCGGTCACCGCCATCTTCGCCTCGGCGAGAATGGCAACGATGTTGGACCACACCGCCTCGGTCTGCGCTTCGATGCCGGCGGGAACCGTGCTGTCTTTCTGCAGCGCAGTCTGTCCGGCCACGTGCAGCCAGCGCGCATTGGGCGGTGTTTCGACGCCGTGCGAGTACGTGCCCATCGGGGCCGCGATCGAAGCAGGGTTGTAGCGCTTGGTCATGTTCGCCTCCATCCTTGGGTTGAAGCGTGAGTGGGCTTGTGTCGTTCGTCGAAATCGTTACCCGAGCGCGCGTTCAGCGGCCGCCGGGTTCGTTGCTGATGGGCGCGCGCCCGATCGCGTGATCAATACCACCCCGGCGATGATGCACGCCAGTCCAAGCGCGAGCTTGAACGTGATCGGCTCACCCAGCGTCACCGCCCCGAGCAGCACCGCCACGCCGACGCGGATGTAGCTCACGCTCGTGGTGCCGGTGGAGCCGATCGTGCGCAGCAGGCGGAAGTAGATGAGAAATCCCAGCGCGGTGCAGAACAGCGCCAGCGCGACGCAGGCGGCGAGTGCGCTTGGCGCGGGCGTGAGTGTCCAGGGTCGATCGATCACCAGCGCGAGCGGGATCACGATCGCGCAGGCGCACAACAGCGTTGCCGTTGCGCTCACCGACGGGTCGACATGACCGAAGCGCCGACCGTAGATGGCCGAGGCAGCGAAGCACGCGGTGCCGCACAGGATGGCGAATTCGGCGAACAGATCTTCGTGCGTGCCGCTCAAAGCGCTGGTTCCCAATATCACCAACACGCCTGCCAGCCCGAGCAGCACGCCGGCGATCTTCGTGCGCGTGATCACTTCGTGCCGGGTCCAGAACGCGACGACGAGCACGGCGATGACGGGTGAGAGCGTGTTGATCACACCGGTGAGACCGCTGCCGACGAACTGCTGGCCCCAGGCGATCAGCATCCACGGAACACCGGGATTGAGCGTGCCCTGCACGAAAAACGATCGCCAGGTCGCGGCCTCGCGTGGCAGAGACTTGCGCTGCCAAGCGAGCACCATGAGCAGCACGATAGTGGCGATACCTACGCGCAACGCGACCACCGTGTTGGGCGGGATCGAGCGCAGGGCAATGGCGGCTAGCGCGTATGAGCTGCCCCAGAGCACGCCGAGCACAGTGAGCAGGGCGAGCGCCCGGTTCGGCGACGGGCGGGTCACGCCCTCATCCTTCCAGCGCTACGCCGGCTGCAACGCACCGATCACCGCACGGCGCACGCGCCACTTCAGCCTGTCCCACCAGCCCGGGTTCTGCACGATCTCGGCGCGGAAGAATGACGGGCACAGCACCGCTGCGTGCGCAACTTCTCCGCATAGTCCGCAACCCACGCAGTTGTTGTTGACGTGGGCGACCGGATCGACCTTGAGCGGATCGTTCGAATCCTTCACGGTGAGCGACGGACACCCCGAGAGCCGGATGCACGAGTGGTCGCCCGAGCACACGTCTTCGTCGACGCCGAAGCGGGTACGCACGACGCGCTCGCCCTGCTTGAGCAGCGCGGCGAATAGCGGCCGGATGCGGCGCTGGCGTTCGAGCTGGCATTCGCCCTCGGCCAGGATGACCTTCAAACCGGGCTCGGTGGTGGTGAACGCCTCGCGCAAGGTCTTGGTCATCTCGCTCACGCGATAGGTGTGCACCGTGCGCAACCATTTCACGCCCGCGCCGCGCAGCGTCTGCTCGATTGTCTGATCGCTGTGCGCCGCGCTCTGCTCGCGAGCCGCTGCCTTCGCGGCCTCGAGCGGCGAGGAGATCAGCTCCTGCGTGCCGGTGGCCGAGGTGTAGCCGTTCTTCATCACGATTAGCACCGAGTCGCTCTTGTTGAGCATCGCGGAGGAGACGCCCGAGAGGAAGCCGTTGTGCCAGAACCCGCCGTCGCCCATGATCGACAGCGTGCGTCCGCCTTGCATCGGCGCGACGCCCGCGGCGCTGGCGAGGCTCATGCCGTAGCCGAGGATCGAGTTGCCCGACGAGAACGGCTCGAATGTCGCCAGCGCGTGGCAGCCGATGTCGGCGGCGATGTGCGGCTTGCCGACCTCGCGTTCCGACAACTTGAGCGCCGCGAACACCGGCCGCTCGGGACAGCCGACGCAGAACGTCGGTGGGCGCGGCGGCATCGCGTTGCCGAGCGCTTCGTTGGCGCGTTGGCGCAGCGCATCGGCTGCGTCGACCCATTGCCGGCCCCGTGTGGCTTGCGCGCGATCGCCGTGCTTGTCGATGAATGCCGCGAGGCCACGCGCGATCGCTTCGGCGGTGTACTCGCCGGCCATGGCGAGGCAATCCTTGCCCGCGAGCCGCGTGTTCAGATCGGCGCGGCGCAGGATCATCGCCACCTCCTGCTCGATGAACTCAGGCTGCCCTTCTTCGATCACCAGCACCGCACGCTTGCCGGCGCAAAATGCAGTGATCTCCTCGGGCACCAGCGGATACACCGCGTTCAGCACCAGGATCGGCAGCTGCGATTGACCGAACGCGTCGGCCAGGCCGAATTGTTCGAGTGCACGGGTGAGGTTGTTGTAGAGGCCGCCCTGCACGATCAGGCCAAGCGACTCGTCCTTGCCCGGCAGCACTTCGTTCAGCGCGTGCTCGCGAATGAACTGGCGCGCGGCCGGAATGCGCTTGTCGAACTTCAATTTCTCCTGCCGGAACGTAGCAGGTGGATGCGCCAGCCGGTCGTAGTAGAACGCCGGCGGACCTTCGAGCGGATGTCGGGTCGATATCGCCGGCGCCTTGTTGTCCTTGGCGTCGAACGCGCCGTGCACGTGGCAGGCGCGGATGCGCAGTTCCATCACCACCGGCATGTTCGAGGTTTCCGAGAGCGCGAAGCCTTCTTCCACCATGCGCACGATGATGGGCAGATCGGGCCGCGGATCGAGCAGGCACATCGAGCTCTTCAGGCACATCGCGTGGGTGCGTTCCTGGATCACGCTGGCGCCTTCACCGTAGTCTTCGCCGACGATGATCATCGCGCCGCCCACCACGCCGGGCGACGACAGGTTCGAGAGAGCGTCGGAAGCGACGTTGGTGCCGACGATCGATTTCCACGTCACCGCGCCGCGCATCGGGTAGTTGATCGAGGCGCCGAGCATCGCCGCGGCGGCCGCTTCGTTGGTGCACGCCTCGACGTGCACGCCCAATTCGTCGAGATAGTCCTTGGCCTGGACCATCACGTCGAGCAGGTGCGAAACCGGCGCGCCCTGATAGCCGCCGACGTACGACACGCCCGATTGCAGCAGTGCTTTGGTGACTGCCAGGATGCCTTCGCCGACGAAGGTGTCACCGGCACCAAGCTTGAGGGATTCGATCTCGGCGGAAAACGAGCGTTCCATGGCGTGGTTGCGATTGCAGGGGCGAGGCGCGAGACTACTGCATGTACGTCTCGGCGGGTACCTCCATGACCATCCTCATCCTCGGTCTCATCGTGTTTCTCGGCGCGCATTCCGTGCGCATCGTCGCCGAAGGCTGGCGCACCCGGCAGATCGCGCGGCTGGGTGAGATGACCTGGAAGGGCATCTACTCGGTGATCGCGATCGTGGGCTTTGCGTTGATCGTGTGGGGCTATGGCGAAGCGCGCGCCGCCCCAACCGTCCTGTGGAATCCGCCGCTGTGGACGCGGCACCTCGCCTCGCTGCTGACGCTCGTGGCATTCATCCTGATCGTCGCGGCCTACGTGCCGCAAACCCGCATCAAGGCGGCCGTCGGGCATCCGATGGTGGCTGGTGTCAAGACGTGGGCGTTCGCGCACCTGCTCGCCAACGGCACGCTCGCGGACTTGTTGCTGTTCGGCGGGTTTCTCGTCTGGGCGATCGCCGACTACATCGCGGCGCGGCGCCGCGATCGCGCGGCGGGAACGGTCTACATCAAAGGGCCGGTGTCACGCGATGTGACTGCAGTGATGATCGGCGCCGTCGGCTGGTCGGTGTTCGCGCTGTATCTGCACGCGTGGTGGATCGGCGTGCGGCCGTTCTGATCGGTTCGCGCACGCTGACTCAAGCCGCGCGCTCGTCGCCGATCTGCGCGCCCTTACTTCCTGCGAATCGCCACCGTATCGAGCTTCATGCGCTCGCGCACCGGCAGCCCCGACACGGCCACGCATGTGCGTGCCGGCTTGTGCGGCGCGAAGCGTTTCTCGTAGACCGCGTTGACGCGCGAGTAGTCCTGCATGTCGGTGAGATAGAGCACGGCTTTGACGACATCCTTCAGCGTGCAACCGGCCGCAGCCAGGATGCGCTCGGTATTGGTGATCGCCTGCTCGGTCTGCTCGATCACGTCGTCGGAAACGACTTGACCGGTCTTGGGATCGAGCCCGCCCATCCCCGACGAAAACACCCATTCGCCCACCGAGGCGGCGTGCGAAAACGGGCCGGGCGGATTTGGCGCGTCAGGGGCGGTGTGCAGATTGATTTCGAGCATGGTCGGGTCCTCGTTCGTTGTGATGTGAGCGGTGATCAGCTTGCGAGCGCGACGCCTTGCGAAGCCAGCCATTGGCGCAGTCGGCCGGCGGTGGCGAATCCGCTGAAGCGATCGGTGAGCCGGCCATCGCGGAACAGCATGGTCGTGGGCAGCGATCGAATCTCGAAGCGTTCGGCGATGTCGGGGAGCGCCTCGGCGTCGACCTTGGCCGATGCCAGTGCCGCGCCGGCCTCGTTCACGACGACGGTGAGCATCGGCGCAAGCTGCCGGCAGATGATGCACTTGGGCCCGGTGAACGTCACCAGGAGCGGAACCTCACCGGCGATCAGGCCGTCGAGCTCGGCGTTCGAGCCGACGAGGGCGAGCGGTGCGCGGCTCATCGTTCGGCAGCCCACGCCTCGCCGCGCTCCTTCAGGTAGCCGCCGAGAAAATCGTCGGCACCGACGTTCAACGCGCCGTTGATCAGGTTGAACGCGTTGCCGGTGTTCACCGTCTCCAGCGCCTCGACGATCTCGCCATCGGTCGCGCCAACGGTACGCAGCGGCGCCAGATCGTCCGGCGTGATGCCGTGCGGGTCGCCGTTGGCCTTCAGCGCGTATTCGAACAACGCCTGCTCCTTGTTCGACAGCCCGATCCCCCGCGGATCGAAACGCAGGGCTGCCTGCACCTGCTCGTCGGTGGCGCCGGCCGCCTTCATCGACGTGGCATGGAACGACACGCAGTAGTCGCATCGATTGATCTCGGCGAGCGCGGTCATCACCGCTTCCTTGAACTTCACCGTGAGCGTGCCCTTCGTGAGCAGGACGTTGAGCCGCTCGAAGTTGGCCATCCCCAGCGCCGGAAACGCCGAGTACGCCTTGAACAGGTTCGACACCTTGCCCTTGCCGCGCACCCGTTCGAGCGCGTCGTACAAGGTCTTGCGCGCGCCCGTTGCCTGCTCGGGTGGCACCAGATCGATGAAGGGTTCGGGATGATCCTTCCGGCTCCATTGGCCCATTGCTATTGCTCCGCGATTCAGACGGTCAGTCGATCGATCCGGGATGCTCACCGGCCGACATTCGGTTCATCAAACGGGGTTGTCGGGTGACGGCCCTACGATCCTACCCGCGCCGCCACTGCAAGGATCCGATGCATGTCGCGTAGCACCGGCCGCTCGATCAGCTTGCCGTCGACCAGCACCAGGCCGGTGTCGGCCTCGGCGAACGCAGCGACGATCCGCTTTGCGTAAGCGACCATGGCCGCGTCGGGCGAGAACACTTCGTTCAGCGGCGGAATCTGCTTGGGATGGATCGAGCCCTTGCCGCTGAAGCCCAGGTCGCGCGCCAGTTGCGCCTCGCGCTTCATGCCGTCGAGATCGTTGAGATCGAGATAGGGCACGTCGATGGCGTCGATGCCCGCGCTCGCCGCGGCATGCACGACGCGTGAGCGCGCATAGAGCAGCGGCTCCCATGCGTTCTTGCAGCGCAGATCGGCCGCCATGTCGACCCCGCCGAAGAACAGCGCCTCGATGCGCGGACTGCAGTGCGCGATGTCGTAGGCCGCCTCGAGCGCCGCGTTGGTCTCGATGATGATATGCAGCCGGGTCTGGTGCCCGCGCTCGCTCAGCAGGTCATCCAATGCGATGATTTCCTCGGGCGCTTTCACCTTGGGCAGCATCAGCGCGGGCGGCGGCGAGTCGGTAGCGAGGATCGCCTGCACATCGGCCAGGCCGAACGCGGTACGCAGGCAGTTGATCCGGACGATGCGCTCGACGCCATCGTCGGCCTGCGGCGAGCTGAACAGCCCGAGCGCAAGTCGGCGCGCCTCGTTCTTGTCTTTGGGCGCGATGCCGTCCTCGAGTTCGACGCATACGATGTCGGCGCCGCACGCGAGCGCTTTCGGATACATCTCCGGACGCAGGCCAGGTGAGAAGATGAAGCTGCGGCGTGGACGGACGGTGCGTTCGGTCGGTGGCGTCATGGATCTTTCGTTTGGAGACTGAGTTTTGCCGGTGCTACCCTGGTTCTATCTTGGCTCTACGTGGGCCCGTTCACACGCCACGCACCGGCATCGATGGTTTCCTGATAGCCGTGCCAGGTCGCGTAGCCCAGCAGCGGGATCGTGACGGCCAAGCCGAGCAGCGCGGTTGCGAAGCCGATCGCGGTCAGGCCGACGATCAGTGCAACCCACACGATCATCGCACGCTTGTTGCGCAGCACGGCGTTCACGCTGGTGACGATCGCGGTGACCGCATCGACCTCCCGATCGCAGATCATCGGCAGCGAGAACGCGCTGACCGCGAACGATACCAGCGCGAAGATCGACCCGACCGCCGAACCGATGAGAAAGAAGGTCGCCACCTGCTGCCACGGCGGATTGGCCTTCATCGGAAAGAACACGTGCACCATCGCTCCGGCGCGTGCCCACACCAGGAACACGATCAGCAGCACTAGCGCGAACACCATCGCGGTGCCGAGGGCCTTGCGTTGCGCGCCGAAACAGCGGGCGAGCGACGGTGCCTGCCCGTGACCGAGCTGACGGCTGATGGAGTAGAGCCCCAGCGCAAGCACCGGCGCGACGAACACGAACCCCGAGAGCAGAATCAGCACCGACCAATAGCTGCCGAGCTTGAGTCCCGCACCTGTCACGATCCAAGAAAGCGCGACGATTGCCAGGCCGTAGCTGAGCGATGGCCCTGGCGCGCGCTTGAAATCCTGCCAGCCGCGTTTGACCCATTGCAGCGGCGCGCTCGCCGACAGCCGCTTGCAGGGCGCAACGAACGGTAGTGGGGCTGATTGCCCGGCGCCGGATGGGCGCGATGAGGCATCGCCGGTCATGGTCTCCTCCTTGTGCTTGTCGACGCGAGGCATGCGCCAACTGCACACCTCGCAGGATATAGTCGTGGCATCGACCGCGATGCGTTTGATCTATCGCAAGTCGCCCCGCCGTGCAGCGTGTAGCGGGGTGAGAGCGTCGGGTCGACCGATCGTTGCAGCACTTGCCACGGCGCGCCGACGCAATCGCCGGGAGGAGAACAGACGTGAGGACAGGACGACGTGGGGTGGTCGCGGCGGTGATTGTCGCGCTGGGCCTGGGTGTCGAATCGGTGCAGCCGGTACGCGCGCAGCTCATCGCCAAGCCAGCACGCATCGTCATCGGCTTCCCGCCCGGGGGTGTGTCCGATGTTGTGGCCCGTCAACTCGCCGAGCGATTGCGCGGCACGTATGCGCCGAGCGTGATCGTCGACAACCGTCCCGGCGCGGGCGGACGCATCGGTGCCGAAGCGGTCAAGAACGCCGATCCCGACGGCGCGACGATGCTGGTGACGCCGAGCCCGATGATCACGATCTACCCGCTGGTGTATCGCAAGCTCTCGTACGACCCGCTGCGCGAGTTGGCGCCGGTGATGATCCTGGGGAGCTTTCCGGTGGTGATGGTGGCCGGGCCGGGCTTGCCGGCGGAGATCCAGTCCGTGCCCGAGGCGATGCGCTGGGCCAAGGCCAATCCGAACCTCGCCTCGTATGGCACGTCTGCTGCCGGGTCGACACTGCATTTCACCGGCGTCATGCTCGCGCGATCGGCCAACGTCGAGATGACGCACGTGCCGTTCAAGGGTGGAGGACCGTCGTTGCAGGCGATTCTCGGCGGACAGATTCCTTTCGCTTTCATGACGCCGCCGACGATGGTGTCGCAGTATCGGGCGGGCAAGGTGCGCGCGCTCGCAATCAGTGGGGCGCAACGCTCGTCGGTGCTGCCCGATGTGCCGACCATGAAGGAAGCGGGCTATGCGGAGATCGACGTGAAAGACTGGGTCGGCGTGTTCGTGCCCGCGAAGACACCACCCGACATCGTCGCGAAGCTGAACGCTGCGCTGCGTGATGCACTCAAGACGCCGGAGATGATCGACGCGTTCGCCAAGCAGATGATCGAGCCGGTGCCGGCGCTGTCACCGGAAGAAACCGCGCGACAGGTTCAGGCCGAGCATCGCATGTGGGCGCCGGTGGTGAAGGCGTCCGGGTTCGTGAGTGACGAGTGATGCGGATGGTCTGTCGGCGGCCCCAGCGGTCAGCGCGGCCGGATCCCCGATCACGGAGCGATCGGGGCCCCTCCTATATCCGCTTGACCGCCGCCTCCTATCGATCCCCACTGAACGAAGGCAGGTCTGTCGGCGGCCCCAGCGGTCAGCGCGGCCGGATCCCCGATCGAGTGATCGGGGCCCCTCCTATATCCGCTTGACCGCTGGCTTCTTCCGAAAGAAATGAATCGGCTTGGGCTGCGGCGGCAACGGCGCAATACCGTGCGTGGCCAACGAACCTTCGAGCTTGCGCCCCTCGGGATCGGCGAGCGCCGCTTCACGTGCGCCGCGAATCGCGATCACCCGGTCGGCATCGCTGGCGACCTTGCCGCCCTCGACCAGCGTATCGAGGATGCGCAGGAAGTTCTGCTTGCCACGGCGGTGCGTCTCGCCGTATCCCTTGATGAGTCGGCCGCACAGGGCGATCTCGGTGGCGAGGTTCAGGCTGCGTGCGGCCGCACCTTTGATCGCGCCGAGCCAGCGCTCGATCAGCGCCTGCTCTTCCTGATAACGCGCGGTGCGTCGACGCCATGGGCGCATCACCGCCAGCGTGCGCAGCATGAGAAAACCGCTGAGGCCGGTGGTCTTGATGTACATGCCCTTGTTGAGCGTGTCCATCTTGCCGTTCTTCTGCGCCCACCTGACCAGCGAGCGCGACGGCCCTGGCGGCAGCACCGCGGCGACTTCCTCGACGCCCGGTTTGAGGAACTCGACGATGTGCACCGGCTCGTGCGGCTTGGCCAAGACTTCGCCGCGCACGCGATCGATGCGGCTCTTGCGCGTCTTCAGATCGGCGACCCGGATGACGTCCTCATAGCTCATCCATAGCGCGAGAAATCGCGCGGTCTCGTTGGTGAGCATGTAGCCGAGCGCGCCACCACCGAGTTCCTTCTCGAGCTTTGCAATCGGCTCGAGGCGGTCGAGATAGAGATTCGCGTAGTCCTTGTCCTGGAAATCGGTGACACGCGCCACACCTTCTTCGAGCATCCGATGCGTCTCGGCGGGAAAGCTCGCGCGCACCCGCTCGACCGGCGTGCCGCGCAGACGCTTCACCTCTTCGGGCGCTGGCGGTTGCAGCTCGCCGGCCGCGTGCTTGTAGCCGAGCTCGAACCCCTTGAGGCTGCCCTCGACGCCCTTGCCCGCGTCGCGTATCGCCGCTTCGCAGTCCGCTTTCGACAACGGCAGTGCGCCCGAGCCCGCCACCGCGCCGAACAGCACGGCGTTGATCACCGTGCCTGAACTCTGTGCGATCGCCTGCATGTCGAACAGAGCGGTGCGCTTGGCCAGCGTCCGCGCCGCCTTGGCGATGCGATCGCCGTCGATGCGACCGTCGGCCATGTGCATCTTTTCCAGCGTCGTGTAGATCCGATGCGTGGAGGCGACCAGCGTGGTGCGCTCCGGCGACACGAAGCCGTTTTGCATCGCGCGGCCGGCTTCGATCAGCTCGGAGGCGACCATCACGTCGACATTACCAGGCGAGGGCGTGAGCGCGAGGACAGGGCGCTTGCCACCCAGCTCGCTCGCCTTGGCCGGATACAGCTCGAGGTAGTACGTGGTGGCGCCGGTGCGCTGGGCCACGCCGGGAATCGAGGTGCTTTGCACCGGA
>CADEDU010000009.1:70204-135155 GCA_902826155.1 uncultured beta proteobacterium | reverse complement strand
ACCGGCGGACAGGAAGAGCCCGGGCGACGCGAACGCGCACGCCTCACCGTCGACCCGAGCGTGTCGATCACGCCGATCGGCCCGGAGCAGACGCTCTCGGGCATGCTCGCCGCGGGTGATTTGGACGGCATCATCTCGGCGCGCGTACCGAGCTGCTATCGCAAGCATCCACATGTAGGTCGGTTGTTCGAGAATTTCCGCGAAGTCGAGACCGCCTACTTCAAGAAGACCGGCATCTTTCCGATCATGCATCTCATCGGCGTGCGCCGCTCGCTGGTCGAGGCGAATCCGTGGCTGCCGGTGAGCGTGTTCAAGGCGTTCGCCGCGGCAAAGGACGTCGCCATCGACGAGCTGAAGAACGCAGGGGTGCACTTCGCGACCTTACCGTGGGTCTACCAGGAAGTGCTCGCCGCCCAGGCGCTGCTCAGCGACGACTACTGGAGCTACGGCGTGAAGGAGAATCGCGCCGCCCTGGAAGCGATGACGCGCTACTCGTTCGATCAGGGGCTCTCGCAACGCCGCCTCACGCCGGAGGAGATGTTCCATCCGGGAACGCTGGAATTGTCGCGGGTGTGAACGCGCCGTTCTTTGTTGATACACGAAGCTACAGGACCAAGAATGAACAAACTGCTGCGAGGATCATTGCTGTTATGTGGTTGGGCGCTGTGCGTGGGTGCGCAGGCGCAGGATTTTCCGAACAAAGGTATTCGCGTGATGGTGGGCGCGGCAGCAGGCGGGCCGGTCGACATTGCAGCGCGCGTCGTGAGTGAGAAGCTCTCCGAGGTCTGGAAGCAGCCGGTCACCGTCGAGAACCGGGTGGGGGCGAGCGAAATGATCGCCACCGAGCACGTGTCGCGCTCGGCACCCGACGGCTACACCCTGCTGGTCGCATCGCTCAACGTGGTGACCATCAATCCGGTGGTATTCGCCAAGCTCGCATACGACCCCGTCAAAGGACTTGCGCCGATCGCGCTCACCACCAGCAATGCCATGGTGCTGGTGGCCAATCCCAAGGCGCCCTACAACACGCTCAGCGAGCTGATCGCCGCCGCGAAAGCGCAGCCCGGCAAGATCTCGTTCTCCTCGCCAGGTCTTGCTACCTCGAACCATATCGCCGGCGAGTGGCTCGCCAACGAAACCGGCATGCAGATCTTCCACGTGCCCTACAAGGGCGGGCCCGCCGCGGCAAACGCGGTGCTGAGTGGTGACGTGCCCTTGGGCGTGGTCTCGCTGATCCAGGCGCTACCGCTGGTCAAGGCCGGCGCCGCGAAGTCGATCGCAGTCACGACCGCGAGGCGCAGCGCTCTCGCCCCCGATCTCCCGACGGTTGCCGAGCAAGGCGTGCCGGGCTTCGATGCGGCCGTTGGCACGGCGATGTTCGCGCCGGGTGGCACCCCCAAGGAGATCGTCGTGAAGCTCAATGCCGAAGTGAATCGCGTGTTGAAGCTGACGGAGATCCGCGAGCGGTTCGCGGGCATGGGCGTGGAGCCGGCAGGTTCGAGCCCTGAAGAAGCCGCAGCGTTCATCGCAAAGCTGCGCGCGAAGATCGCCGATATCGTGGCGAAGGCCAACATCAAGGTGCAGTAAGGCGGCTGAGCCGCCACCTCCGCAGGGGAATAGCCATGTACGCCCTGATCTCTCGATCCACGCTATTCATCGCCCTGCTCTGCGGCTTGGCGTTTGCGGGCGTGAGCGTCGCGCAGCCCTATCCATCGAAGCCGATCAAACTCGTCGTGCCCTACCCGCCTGGCGGGTCGACCGACATCCTCGCGCGGCTGCTGGCCGATCGCATGAGCACGAGCCTCGGCCAGAACATGCTGGTCGAGAACCGCGCGGGCGCCACTGGCGTGATCGGCGCCGAGGCCGTCGCACGCTCGCCCGGCGACGGCTACACGCTGCTCATGGGGGCAGGCGGACCGATCACGCAAGTCGCCGCGATCCGTCCGTCGATGCCGTACGACTCGCTCAAGGATTTCGCGCCGGTGATCCTCACCGCCAAGGCACCGAAACTCCTGGTCGTGAACCCCACGGTGCCGGCCGACACGCCGCAGAAGCTCGTCGCGTTTCTGAAGTCGAAACAGCGCGAGGTGCGCTACGGTTCGGTAGGCACCGGCAGCTCGGGCCATCTCGCCAACGAATTGCTCAAGCTGAGCGCGGACGTGGAGATGACGCACGTCCCCTACAAAGGCGGCGCGCAGGTGATCACCGATCTCATCGCCGGACATATCGACGTGGTCATGGAAGTGATCCCGCAGTTGCTGCCGCTGGTGCGCAGCGGAAAGATTCGTGCCCTGGCCATCTCCAGCGCGACGCGCTCGCCGCTCCTGCCTGACACGCCGACGCTCGCAGAATCGGGGTTTCCCGGCTACGAGTCGTACACCTGGTTCGGCATCCTGGCGCCGGGGGGCACGCCCGCGGCAATTGTCGATCGACTCAATGGCGAGTTCAGCAAGATCCTCACCACGCCGGAACTCAAGAAGCGGCTCGACGATCTGGGCGCCGACTTCGCACCGAACACGCCAGGCGAGTACGCCAAGTTTCTGCGCGACGATCTGGAGAAGTGGCGCCGCGTCGTGCAACAGGCGGGCATCAAGGAATAGGAGCGGAAGCGCAGCACTTCGCGCGGGTTGAAGTCTCGCTGTCGCTGCCGTCAGCCGGAGCGCCGGCCGCGTACTGAAATTTCCAGTGCATTGCCGCATTCGCTCGGCAGTACACTCGTCCGGGCGTCACCAACTACAAAAGGGGGAACACCATGCGAGCTCTCGCTCCCGCGCTTTCGTTCATCGCTGCATCGACTTTCGCTGCCGGTGCCTTCGCGCAAAGCACCACCATCGCCAGTCGACTGCCCGGCAAGGTCCATCTGTTGCCGGCAACGTTGGAAACAACACAATGGGGCTGGTTCGACAACGCGCAAAAGCCCGTCCTCACCATTGCCTCGGGCGATACCGTGGTCATCGAAACGATGACCGGCGCGCACAACCAGTTCATGCCGGGCATCACGCCCGAGGCGATGATGAAGCTTCGCGTCGACAATCCTGGGCGCGGGCCGCATTCGGTGACCGGCCCGATCTACGTGACCGGCGCCGAACCCGGCGACGTGTTGAAGGTGAAGATCAACCGGATCATCCCGCGCGCCTACGCGATCAACATCAACCTGCCTGGTACCGCCGGGACCGGGCAGTTCCCGAAAGAATTTCCCACCGGCTCGGTTCGATATTTGTATCTGGATTGGGATCGCAAGGTCACCGAATTTCTTCCGGGCGTCTACGTTCCGCTGCGGCCGTTCCCGGGCGTGATGGGTGTGGCACGCAAGGATCCTGGTCGCTACTTCACCGTGATGCCGGGCGAGTTCGCGGGCAACATGGATATACGCGACTTCGTCGAGGGGACCACCCTGCACGCCCCGGTGTGGGTACCAGGCGGCTTGCTTTGGACCGGCGATTCGCATGCCGGGCAAGGCAACGGCGAAGTCAATCTCACCGCGATCGAAACCGCCTTCCGCGAGCTGAACGTGACGATCTCGGTCGAAAAAGGCAAGTCGATCGATATGCCGCGCATCGAAACGCCGCGTTCGTGGATCACGATGGGCTTCGATCAGGATCTGAACAAGGCCTGGGATGCCACGCGCCAGCAGACGCACAAGATGATCGGCGAGATGCGCAGCGTCTCCACCGACCAGGCTGCAGCGATGATGCCCAAGATCTCCGATTGCCGGATCTCACAGGTGGTCAACATCAAGAAGGGCATCCACTGCATGAGCCCGAAGAACCCCAACGTCGCCGAAGATATGGAGCGCCCCACCAAGGAAACCCCGCGTCACTTCGTCACTTACGCGAAGAGCGCGGACCTCAATGAGGCGATGAACAAGGCTTCCCTCACCATGATCGACTGGCTCGCGGCCAACAAGAACATGTCGCGGCACGACGCCTACGGCTTGGCAAGCGTAGCGATGGACTGCCGGCTGGGCGCGATGTCCGATAGCGAGAAGAACGTTCACTGCCTGATGCCCAAGAGCCTGTGGAACATGCCGGGCAAGTAGCGGCACGCCGCGTCTGGCTCATCGTTTCGCTGCTGGCACTCTGCACAGCGTGGGGGCCAGCCGGCGCGCAACCGCTCAACGTGGTCACGACCACGACCGAGCTGCGCAACCTGGCGGAGATCGTCGGCGGTGATCGCGTGGCGGTCTCGCACCTGATCTCCCCCAACATCAACGCCGAGACCTATCAGGCCAAGCCGCAGGACCTCGCGCGCGTGAAAGACGCCGATCTGATCGTGCGCGTGGGCCTGGACTACGACTTGTGGATCGATCGCCTGCTCGAGCGCGCACGGCCGGAGCTGCGCCGGCGAGGTCCGCGGCATGTGGACGCCTCGATGTCGATCACGCTGCTCGATGTGCGCGGCACCCGAGTCGGTCCCGCCGACGGACACGCGCACGGCGCAGGCAATCCGCACTACTGGCTCGATCCGCGCAACGTCGAGGTGATCACCGGCACGCTGATCGAGGCGCTCGCCCGCATCGATGCCCCGCATCTGGAGGCGTATCAGGCCCGTCGGCGCAAACTGGTCGAGGAGATCGAACGCAGACTGCCCGATTGGGAAGCCAGGCTGACCGGCGTACGTGGTCAACCGATGGTCGCCTACCACAACACCTGGGCGTACCTCGCGCGGCGGTTTCGTTTGAATTTCATCGGGTACGTCGAGCTGCGCGAAGGTATCCCGCCGACACCGGCACACATCGCTCAGCTCACCAAACTCATGCGAGAGAAGAACGCTCGCATCATCGTGCGCCAGCCGCACGAATCCCCCAAGGACGCCGATTTCCTGGCGCAGCGCACCGGCGCGAGGATCGCGGTCCTGGCTGCTTCGGTCCAGGCCACGCCGGCCGCGACCGACTATCTCGCGCTGATCGAGAGCAACATCGCCGCGCTCGTTGCCGCGGCGCAATAGCACGTGACTGAAGCGCTCGAGCTGCTTTGGCTGCCCGCCTGCGCGGCGCTCGTGTTGATCGGCGTGCACACGTACTTCGGGTTGCAGGTGCTCCCGCGTGGCGGTATCTTCGGTGACTTGGCGCTCGCGCAGATTGCCGCCCTTGGCACCACGGTGGCGTTCATTCTCGGCTATCCGCCGCAGACGAGCGCGGCCTACGCGTATTCGCTCGGTTTCACCCTGCTTGGCGCCGCTCTGCTGTCTGCGACACGCGCCTGGTCGAGCCGCGTCTCGCAGGAAGCGCTGATCGGCGTGATCTACGTCGTGGGCGCCGCGCTCGCGTTTGTGCTGATCGACAAGGCGCCGATGGGTGCGGAGCACATCAAGCAAATCCTCACCGGCAACATCCTCACTGTCTCGGCGCAGGACGTATTTGCGCTGGTGCCGCTTTACGCTGCGATCGGCTTCGGCTACGCATGGCTTGCCCGTTTTCGCAGGCGCGATCATTGGGGCTGGGAGCTGCTGTTCTTCGCCAGCCTCGGTGTGGTGGTGACGAGCTCGGTCGCACTGGCGGGCGTGCTGCTGGTGTTTTCGTTTCTCATCATGCCGGCAGCGATCGGCGTGATTCTTGCCGACCGCTTCGGGCGTCAATTGCTGATCGGCTGGGCCGCAGGGCTCGCGGCCAGCCTGACGGGACTCGCGGCCTCGTACCTGCTCGATCTGCCGACTGGCGCAACGATGGTATGCAGCTTCGGCCTCGCGCTCGCGATCGTGGGGTTGATCAGGCTCGTGCGTGGCGGCATCGGCTGGCGCTGGGTGCGCACGGCAGGGACGACGCTTGCGCTGATCCTCGCGATTTCGGCGGCATGGATTGCGCTGTTTCCGCGCGCTGACCATCCTGTGCTTGACGCGATCGAAGCCATCGCGCCGAGCGTGCGATTGACCTACCTCAGCGTGCAGGAACGCGTAATGCTGAGCGAGGCCGAACAGTACGCCGAGCGCTATCGGCGGCAAGCCGAAGAGCTGAACGCGCTCGAAGTGCGAAGCCGCGCCGAGGGCGCTGCGCTGGACGACGAGCAGGTGGTCAAGATCTCTGGATTTCTGCGTGGGTACACCGAGATGCGCCTCGGCGAAGCGTTCGTGCACCGCGAAGTCCGTTCACGCGCACGCACGCGCAACCGTTGGTGGCTTGCGGCGGTCATGCTCGCCGGCGCGCTGGTGGTCGCCCCGCAGATCCTCAGCCAGCTCGTGCGCCGCTGACGATCGCAGCCGCCGCATCGGCGAACACGCGGCAGCCCAGCACGATGTCTTCGTCGGCCGTGTTCTCGCTCCAGTGGTGGCTCACCCCGCCGATGCTGGGCACGAACAGCATGCCCGCCGGCATCACGCGCGCCAGCATCTGCGCGTCGTGCCCTGCCCCGCTCGGCATGCGCTGATGCAACCCGCTCGCATGGGTCTGCGCCGCACGCTCGATCGCATCCTGAAAGCGCGCCTCCATGATGCTCGGCCGCGACCGAGACAGATTGGTGAGTGTCACCTTGCACGGCCCCGTGGCGGCGTTCGCAACCAGCTCCTCCAATGTCGCTTCGAGCCGTTGCAGCACTGCGCTGTCCGCGTCCCGGAACTGGAAATACATCTCCGCCGCGCCGGGGATGACGCTCGGCGCGCCTGGTTCGAACGCCATGCGGCCGACGGTCCACACGGTGCGCTCTGCGACCACCGTCGGGAAGCGCGCGTGAATCCCCGCGGCCAACTGGACCGCTGCCACGCCCGCATCACGCCGCCGGTCCATGCGCGTGGTGCCGGCGTGGTTCTGCTGCCCCTCGAAGCGAATCCGGAACTGATGGATGCCGACGATGCTGCTCACCACGCCGATCCGCAGTTTGCGCGCTTCGAGATCGTCGCCCTGCTCGATATGCGCTTCGAGGTAGCCAACGTGACGACCAGGCTCGACTCGCGTGCGCACCACGCCCGCAAAGCCGCAGCGTTCCAATGCGTCGCGCAACGGCGTGCCATCGTAGCGATTGCGGCAGGCGTCGATGTCTGCTTCGGACAGCTCACCGATGAATGATCGGCTACCGAGGAAGCTGCCGTAGTGCCCTTCTTCGTCTGCCCACGCCACCACGTCGATGTGACCGGGCAGCACGCGCGCGAGTTCGAGTCCGTACATGACGCCCATCGCGCCGTCGAGCCAGCCGGCGTGATTCTGCGTCTCGAGATGACTGCCGACGAGGAGCTTGCGCGCATCGCCCGGCGCACGCCCGATCACGTTGCCGATGCCATCGATGTGCGGAGCGAGCCCCGCCTCGCGCATGCGATCGGCCAGCCAACGACGCGAAGCGATGTCGACGTCCGAGTAGGTTGGACGATGCACGCCGGTCTTGTAGGTACCGAATTCGCGCAGCCGGTAAAGGTCGGCGAGCAGGCGTGAACCGTCGACAGCAGGCTGGTGTTCGTTCATATTGCGTTCCGGATCGACCGCGCGATACACGGCAAAATCGGCATGGCAGCGGACAGACACAGCATCTTGGTGCTTTCCAATCGACAAATGCAAGGCCTGATCGACTGGCCCGATGCCCTGCGCGCGAGCGAATCCGCTTATCGCCACTACAGCGTCGGCTTGGCCGATTCGCCCAATCGCACGCGATTGCCGCTGCGCGACGGCCGCCGCTTCGCGGTCATGCCCGCGGCCGACCACGAGGCCAATGCACTGGGCGTGAAGCTCGTGGGCTACTACCCGAGCAATCCCGATGTCGGCCTGCCGCGAGTCACCGGGAGCTACATCCTGATCGATCCGATCACCGGCCTGCCGCTCGCGTTGATGGACGGCACGTATCTCACCAATCTGCGTACCGCCGCCGGCGCCATCGTCGCAGCGCGCACGCTCGGCCGGCGCGGATGGAGACGTCTGGGCATCATCGGCAGCGGTGCGCTCGCGACGATGTCGGCACAGGGGTTTCTTGCGATCGATCCGCCCGAATCGATCGCGCTCTACTCGCGCACGCCTGCCCACGTGGCGCGCCTCACCGAGTCACTCGCCAATCAATCGTCGGCCGCGGTGCGCGCTTGCACCACGCCTGAGGATGTCGTGCATGAGTCCGATGTCATCCTGTGCGCCACCGACACGCATGCGCCGTTGTACGACGGCCGCGCGCTGCGCAGCGGACAGCTCGCGATCTCGATCGGCGCGAACACGCCCACCACGCGCGAGCTGGATACACAGACGATGACCGCCGGCCGCATCTTCTGCGACAGCCGCTCGGCCGTAAGCGCCGAGTGCGGCGAGATCATCATCGCCCAGCAGGAAGGTCGCTTGCCGGCTGATCCGCCGCTGACGGAACTGGGCGCGGTGTTGAACGGGGTAAGCACCGGGCGGAACGACGATCGCGAGATCCTGACCTTCCTCTCGACCGGCCTCGCGGTGCAGGATGTGCTCACCGCGCGCATCATCGTCGAGCGTGCGCGGGAGACCGGAGCAGGATCGCCGGTGACGTTGATTGATTCCTGAACCCGCGACACCCTTCGAAAATACCGGGCAATTGGATCCGACATGTACGGCGACAGACTGCGCATCGGCATCATCGCTCCCGCGAACAACGCGGTAATCGAACCAGAGCTGAACCGGCGCCTGCCCGAAGGCGTTGCGCTGCTCGCCACCAAGCTGCAGGGCAGCACCGGCGAAATGGCCGAGGGCAACATCGTCGCGATGGAATCGACCACCGAACGCGCGGTGCGCATGCTCGAGGTGGCCGACGTGAGCGTACTGGTGTACGCGTGCATGGGCACAGCGCTGGTCAAGGGCGTGGCGTGGTCGGACAAGCTGCGCGACGAGATGGGCGCCCTCACCCACGCACGCGTGCTGACGGCCGCGCAGCTGACGATGCATGGATTGCGGCGCCTGGGCGTTCGCCGCGTGGCGATCGCCACGCCCTACCCCGTGCTCCTGCAGCCCAAGGTCCGCCCCTACTTCGAGGCGCACGGATTCGAGGTGGTGTCCGAACGGCATCTGGGCGTCTCCAACGTGCGCGCGGTCGGCACCTACACTCCGCAGGCCGCGTACGACCTGGTACGCGAGCTCGATGTTTCCAACGCCGACGGTGCCTGTATCCTCGCCACCGACTTTCGCACGTTCGAAGCGCTCGACCGGCTCGAACGCGATCTTGGCAAACCGGTGGTCAGCACCAACCAGGCGATCCTCTGGGGCAGCCTGCGCGCCGGTGGCCTGACAGACACGATTGACGGCCATGGCCGCCTGCTGCGAGACGCCGGCGGTCCACCGAATTGAGATTTCGAACCGAGCAACACGGACGACAAACGATGGCAACCACTGAAGAGCGCTACTACGGCATGGACGGCCGCATCGTGACCAGCAACGAAGCGGTGTTCCCGATCCATTCGCCGGCCGGCAAGTACGGCTTGAACGTGTTCGAGGGGTTTCGCGGCTACTGGTCGGAGGAGCGCAACGAGATCTTCGTGTTCCGCTGTGCCGATCACTACCGTCGGCTGCACGAGTCCGCACGCATGATCTGGATTCCCGCGCCCTGGCCCGACGACGAACTGCGCGAGCACATGCTCGAAGTGGCACGTGCGAACAATCATCGCTTCGACATCCAGCTTCGGCACGGCTTCTATCTGGGTGGCGACGCGGAGTTCGCCTCGCAAACCATGTCGGGTCATTTCGTGATCGTGAATCCGCGCGGTCGCGCGTTCGATTCGAGCAAGGGCATCCGCGCCGGGATCAGTACCTGGAAGCGCATCAACGAGGTCGATTTGCCGCCGCGGATCAAGGCGGGCTCCAACTATCTCAATAGCCGCATGGCTCTGATCGAGGCACGCCGGCACGGCTACGACACCGCGATTTTGCTCGGCCACGACGGCAAGGTCGCCGAAGCGCCCACGGCATGTCTGTTCATGGTCCGCCACGGCCGCGTGGTCACCCCACCGGCCACCGCCAGCATTCTCGAGAGCATCACACGGAGCACGGTGATGACGCTGTTGCGCGACGAACTCGCCTCGCCTGTGACCGAAGCGCCGATCGACCGCACCGAGCTGTACCTCGCCGACGAGGTATTCCTCGCGGGCACCGCGGCCGAGATCGTGCCGATCATCAGTGTCGACGGCATGCAAGTCGGCACCGGCGAGCCTGGCACGATCACCAGCAAGGTGCAGAAGCTCTACGACGATGTCGTGCGCGGCCGAATGTCGAAGTACGAGCACTGGCTCACGCCGGTGTACGGCACGGCGGCGGCAGCGAAGGCCGCGGCATGAGCGAGTGTGTGGTCAAGGGTGGCCGCGTCGTGTGCGACGGCGCGGTCCAGACACTCGATATCGGCATTCGCGACGGACGGATCGTGTCGCTGGGCAGTGATCTCACAGCGTCGTCCGGAGCGAGCGTCATCGATGCATCCGGACTGGTCGTGCTCCCCGGCCTGGTCGACGTGCACGTGCATCTGCGCGATCCGGGCTTCACGCACAAGGAAGATTTCTACTCAGGCACGCGTGCCGCGGCGGCAAGCGGCATCACGACGGTAGTCGCGCAGCCCAATACCAATCCGGCAATTACTACGCCCGAGTCGTTCAACGCGGTGCGCCGAATCGGTGAGCACAACGCGATCGTCGATTTCGGCATCACCGCCGCGGCCACCGAGGACAACCTCGATCAGCTCGACGCACTCGTGCGCGAAGGCGCCATCTCGATCGATCTGGCGCTCGGCGGCTCGTCCCCTGCGCTCACGGTGCGATCGAACGCGACGCTGCTTGCGATTCTCGCGGCAGTCGCACGCGCCGGCTCGATCGCCACGGTCTACACCGCCGACGCCGAGATCGGCGCGGCCGCCCGGGAGCGCCTTCAAGCGCAAGGACGCAAGGACCCGCTCGCCTTCGCCGATGCCTTTCCGTACGAAACCGAACTGGTCGGCGCGAGTCGATTGTTTACTACCGCAATGGCAACCGGCGCACGGATCCACATCCGTCAGGTGAGCTGCCCGCAAACTGTAGCCCTGGCCGAGCGCGTCAAGCCGTTGCTGCGGCCCGGGCAACTCACGATCGAGGTGACGCCGCACCACCTGTATCTGGATCGCTCGGCGATTGAGGCGCAAGGCGTGCGCGCCGTGATGGGCCCGCCGCTGCGCACGCCCGCCGACACCGCGGCACTGCGTGCAGCACTGGCCTCAGGCGCGATCGATATCGTCTGCACCGACCACGCGCCGCATCTGCTCACCGAGAAGGATGCCGCCGCTGGCGACGTGTGGAGCTGTCCGCCGGGCACGCCTGGCCTCGAAACCTTCCTGCCTTCGCTCCTCGCGGCGGTGCATCGAGGCGAGATGAGCCTGCCCGAACTCGCCGCGGTCGCATGCGAGAAGCCGGCCCGCATCTTCGGACTGCATCCGCGCAAAGGTGCAATCGGCGTGGGCGCCGATGCGGATCTCGTGCTCGTTGATCCCAAAGCGCCGTGGCCGGTCGATCCGTCGCGGTTCCAGACCAAGGCACGCTATTCCCCGTTCAGCGGCACCTTGCGCGGTCAGGTGCGCGCCACGCTGGTACGCGGAAGCGTCGTCTACGACGCGGCAAACAACGCTGATCCGTTTCGCGTGTCGCGCGGCTACGGCCGGTTTGTTGCAGCGAGTCGCTGAATCTCGACCTGTTGCTCGCCCGAGGGTCGCGGCAATCGATAGCGCTCGGGCGGACGCGCTCCCGCAACGCTCTCACGCTCGAGCAGTCGCGTAGCCCAGGCGCGGCCGCGTGGCAGCTGATCCCACAGGCAATCAAGCCCAAGGTTGACGATGCGCTCGGCGAACGGCGCCATCGCCACGTCGGCGAGCGAGAACGCGCCGCCGGCAAGCCAAGTCTCATCGCTGAGAGCCCGATCTATGCGCTGCGCGATGCCTTTGCACGCGGCAATCGAAGCGGCAATCACGCTCCAGTCGATCTCGGCCTTCGCGCCCACCAGAAACTTGGTCCGGCGTTCGGGGCGCGGATGATGGCGCAACCGCTCCACCAGCTCATCGTGCGGCATGCGCGCGAGGTACGGCTTGTATAGCAGCTGGAAGCTCGCATCGCGTAGCGCCGGATGCGCGACCTCGTCGTGCACCTTGGCCCAGCGACGCATGGCAGCGCGCGCCTTCGGATCGGCCGGCTTGAGGGCGGGTTCTGGAAACACTTCGTCCAGATACTCGCCGATGACGGACGAGTCGTAGATCGGCACGCCGTCGTGCATCAACGTCGGCACGACGCCGTCCGGATTGATTCGCAGGTACTCGGGCTTGAGATTGTCGAACGCCAGGAGTTCGATCGTGCGATCGACCCACGCGAGTCGCTTCTCGGCGAGCACGATCCGCACGCGGTACGAGTGCACCGAATTCCATTCATGCCAGAGTTCGATCATTGCCAGCCCGCCTACGGCGCGGAAACGTCGGTGGTCCGACGCGTCATGAACAGATCCATCGGCAACGGCGTACCGATGCCACGCTCGCGTGCGATGTCGAGCACGCGTTTGCACACCGCGGCGAACTGGTTGCCCATGCCACCGTTGTTGTTGTGATAGGTGATCTCGTCGGCGCGGGCGCGACCGGGCGCACGTCCCGCAACCACATCCCCCAACTCCGTAATGCGGTCCCATGTGATCAGCCCGCGGCGCAGCGGCTCGGCGAGCTCGGGCTGATCGTCGAGTTCGATCTGTTCCAACGAATTCACGACGATGCGCTCGGCACGGCGCGCGCATTCGTCGTCGAGTTCGCGGCGTGGATCGAAGCGGCTCGGCGAGAGCATGCCGACGACGTGCATGCCGGGCGAGAGCCACTCGCCGAACAGGATCGGGCCTGCGGCGTTGGTAGCACTGATTGCGATATCCACGCCGCGTACTGCCGCTTCCGCGGAATCGACGGCGCGCGCGTCGAGTCCAAAGCGTTCGGCCATCGCGCGGGCAAAGCGCACGCGGTTCGCCTCGGTGGGCGAATACACGCGCAGCCGCTTGATGCCGGGCCGCACCACCAGGATCGCCTCGACCTGTGCTGCCGCTTGCTTGCCCGAGCCGAGCATGCCGAGCGTTTCCGCGTCTTCGCGCGCCAGATGTCTGGCGGCAATTGCTGAGGTGGCGCCCACCCGCAGCGCCGAGATCGCGTGATCGTGGACGATGCCGATCAGCTCGTTGGTGTGCACGTCCCATACCAGCACGAACCCGGACAGATCGCCGCGGAACTCCAGGCGCTCGTGACCATCGCGAACGGGCTTGGCAACGTGCGCGCAATCCACGCGCAACGCGCTCACGCCGTGCACCGGCACCGTGCCGGCGATCACGTTGAGCCACGACCAGCGTCGCTCGTCCTGCCCTTCCAGCAGCGAATGCGCGCGGCGGCGGGGAATGACGCTCGCACGGCCGGCACCGAGATCGCGATACGAATCCTCGATGAGCCCGATCGCCTCGGCCATCGAGACGAGTCCTGCGGCCTGCTGATTGGTGACAACGAGCGTGGTGTCGCGCATGATCGGGCCAAGCGAAATAACGATGTCGATGCTAACTGACGCCGCCTCGTGGAGAACATCATCTTGCACCAGCCCTTGCGCATCGCCCGATGGGGTATCGCCCTGCTCGCACTCGCACCTTCACTCGCGCTGGGGCAGGCGTGGCCGTCGCGTCCGATGACGTTGGTCGTGCCCTCCACCGCGGCGAGCACCCCCGACATCGTTGCGCGCCTGCTCGCGCAGAAGCTGAGCGAGCAGCTCGGCCAGCAGGTGGTCGCGGTGAACCGGCCCGGCGCGGGTGGCAACGTCGGCTCAGAGTCGGTCGCGCGCGCGCAGCCCGACGGCTATACGTTGCTGCTCGGCTCGATCGCCAACACCACCACCCCGCACATGATGTCGAAGCTCGGCTACAAGCTCGAGGAGTTGACGCCCGTGTCGAGCGTTGCCGCGGCGCCCGACATCCTGGTGGTGCATCCGAGCGTGCCCGCGCACAACGTCGGCGAGCTCGTGAACTGGGTCAAGTCGAAGACGGCCACGCCCGGCGCGATTGCCGGCCCGGGCAGCACGCCGCATCTGTCGATGGAACTGCTGCGCCGCATGACCGGTGCCGACATCACGATCGTGCCGCATCAGGGCGGTGGGCCGCTCATTCAGAATCTCGTGGGCGGACAGATTCCGTTCGGCTTCACCACCTCGGTCACCGCCATCCCACGCATCAAGAGCGGCCAGCTGCGCGCATTGGCAACTTCCAGCGGCAAACGGATCGGCAGCCTGCCCGATCTGCCCACGCTGGCCGAATCAGGTATGGCCGGATTCGACGTCACCGCCTGGTTCGGCTTGTTCGCGCCCGCCAAGACACCCGCGCCGATCGTGCAGCGTCTGGCCGAGGAAACGCGCAAGGCGATGCAAGCAACGGACGCTCGTGCGCGCCTCATCGATCTCGGGGCCGAACCCCTGGGCAGTACGCCCGAAGAGTTCGCCCGCTACGTCAATGACGAGTACGGCAAGTGGGGCAAGCTGATCGCCGAGGCGAAAATTCAGCTGAATTGAGGTCCCGCTTGACGCGTTCTTAGCTTAGTAGACGTCCGAACTCGGCGTGTAGAGCACACGCCCGCCGTGCGCACGCGCGTAACGCTCCGCCTGGCGGCAATGCATCAGCGGCGGCTGGCGATCGGGTGGCACACCATCGAACCAGACGCGGCACGCGCCCGGCGGCGGCAGGCGATCGGGCGGCACGCCGCCGACATTCGCGCGGCCATACCAGGTCGAAGCGACTTCGCCGGTCTGGTATGAGCGGTGCGACATCGCTGCAATCACGCGTCCGCCATAATCGGCCGCGATCGCATGCGCACGTTCGCAGCTCATCGACGGCGGCTGGCGATCGGGCGGCAGATTGCGATGCCAGATGCGGCACAACCCGGGCGGCGGCACGCGATCGGGCGGCACGTGGAAGACCTGCGCATGTCCGCAGTCGCGACCACATGCTTGCGCGCTCGAACTCAGCGCCGCCTGCGTGCCTAGTGCTGCGAGCAACGCCAACCCGCTTTTCACACCGACCAGCAACCAGCTTCCGAAGCGCATCTTGTACCTTTCGATCGTCGAGGCGATACGCGCATCCTAGTGAGCCGGGATGTGTCGTGCTGTAAGCGTGTGTGAGCGGATGTAACGCGCCGCCGCATCAATTGGTACGATCGAAGCGACGTTCCAGGCGTGCGGTCGAAGCGCACGGCCGAAGCGGGAAAGAACACGGCATTCTTCGGATTCGCCAAGGGAGAGGATCAAATGGCCAACCTGCTGCTGCGTCTGGCTGTGATCGCGATGGGATGCACCGCCGCGTCGTCCATCGTATTCGCGCAATACCCGAGCAAGATCGTGCGCATCATCGGCCCCGCGCCACCGGGCGGCAGCACCGACATCGTCGCGCGGCTGGTGCAACCCGGGCTGCAGGAGCAGCTCAAGCAGACCGTCATCGTCGAAGCACGTGGCGGTGCCGGGGGTTACATCGGTTCGGATCACGTCGCCAAGTCGGCCCCCGACGGCCACACGCTCCTGATCGGCGGTGCGTTCACCGCGATTACTGCGTCGCTGCGCAAGAGCCCGGCCTACAACCCGCGCAAGGACCTGATCCTGGTCGCCGTCGTGGCCAGCGTGCCGAACATGCTCGTGGCGGGTCCGAACGCCAAAGTCGGTTCGGTCGCCGAACTGATCGCACTAGCGAAAACCAACCCCGGAAAACTGAACATCGGCTCGAACGGCGTCGGCACCACCCTGCACCTCTCGGGCGAACTGTTCAAGCTGCGCACCGGCATCGACATGGTGCACGTGGCCTACAAAGGCTGGGCCGACTGCGTGACTGGTTTGCTGAGCGGCCAGATCGACGTGATGTTCGACAACCTGTCCACCGCGCTGCCGAACGTGACGGCGCAGAAGTCCAAGCCGCTAGCTGTCGCCGCGCCGGCGCGTCATCGGTCGCTGCCCGACGTGCCGACGCTCGACGAGCTGGGCATCAAGAATGCGGAGGTGCTGTCGTGGTTCGGCGTGATGGTGCCCGCGGGTACGCCGCAGCCGATCATCGAAACGCTCGGACGCGCGTTGCGCACGAGCGTCGCCGATGCCGAGTTCAAGCGACAAGTCGAACGCCAGGGCATGGACGCGACGTTCTACGACACCGCCGATGCCGGCAGATTCTGGGCCGCCGAAATCGACAAGTGGGAAAGCGTGATCAAGGCGGCCGGCATCGCGTTGCAATGATCCAGCTGCAATCAAACCTGAGCGCCAGCCCACACCACCCTGCGTGCAATCGTCCATGAGCAATGATCTTCTGTTGGTCGGCAGCGTTCCTCTCGATACCGTCGAAGACGTGATGCGCAAATTCGGCGGACGGCTCGGCGCGCACCTTCCTGCACTGCCCGATGGCGAAGTCGGTGAGCGACGATCGTGGGTCAACCGGTTCTGCTATCTCGTCTTCAACGGCCACCCCGATCTGGAACTGCTGCGGCGTCCTCCCTCGGTCGATGGCGTGGAGACGCTGCTGCCGGCCAAGCGTGAGCACTCATGGCAGTTTCGGGTGAAGCCGGGAGTGCGCCAGGTGCGATTTGGGTTGCCGGGATTGCGGTTGGGTTATGCGCGCGATGCGACCAGTTCGTACTTCGTGTTTCGTACATTGCGCGAACAGGGTGTGCTCCCTCGGCACCTGCGTTTCCAGGTGTCGATCCCGATGGTCAACAGCGTGGTGCGACCGCTCTACTTTCCGGAACCGGGCGACAGCGAGAAGATCCGCCCCGGATTCGAAGCCGCGCTCGCCGCCGAGCTGGCGGTGATCGTGAAGCGCATTCCCGCCGAAGATCTTGCGATCCAATGGGATCTCGCCTGGGAACTGGCGGCCGTGTACGGCGGGCCACAAGCCCAGGGCAGCGAGCGTCGCATCGACACGCACGTCGCGCCGATCAAGCGCTTGTCGGCGCTGCTGCCGCAGGAAGCGGCGCTCGGATTCCATTTTTGCTTCGGCACCTTCGGTGGCTGGCCCGCGTTCACCCCACCGACGCTCGATCCCGCGGTCGACCTGATCAACGCGGCCGTCGCCGCAGCGGGCCGTCGCGTCGACTGGATCCACGTGCCGACCCTCGACCGTACCGACTCGGCTTTCTACGCGCCGCTCGGTCGCATTCACGCAGGCAATGCACGGCTCTACCTTGGCATGATCCACAGCATGGACAGCTTCACGCAGCGCCTCGCGGCAGCGCGTACCGCGGTGCCGAGTTTCGGGCTCGCCGCGTATTGCGGATTCGGTCGCACGCCCCCGGAACAGCTGCCGCAAGTGATCGAGGACCACGTTCAGGCGTTGGAGATTGCAGGGCGGTTGTAGCGCTTCGAGACCCACATCGATATGGATCGCGCTCGGAAGCCGTGAGACCAATGACCGCGAATGCCTTGGATGTCGATCCCCGCATCACCGGCGAATGGTTCGCGGTGATCGCGTCGGCCAGTTTGAAGACTGGCGAGCCGATTGCCACGACGCTCGCGGGCGAGCCGCTGGTGTTGTGGCGCTCCGCCGACGGCGTCGCACACGTGTGGCGCGATCGCTGTCCGCATCGCGGCGCGCGGCTTTCGCTCGGGCGGATTGCAGGCGATCGGGTGCACTGCCCGTACCATGGCTGGCAGTTCGCCGCCGATGCGAGTTGCGCGCATTGGCCGGCCCATCCGGCCGAGGCCCCGCCCGCGGTCGCACGAGCGGTCGCCTATCCCGCGCAGGAAGCCTACGGCCTGGTGTGGACCTGCCTCGGCGAGCCTGCGCGAGCGCTGCTCGAATTCGCGCCGTACCACCAACCCGGACGTCGTGCAGGCATCGACGGACCGCACGATTTCAACGCGTGCGGGCCACGCATCATCGAGAACTTTCTCGACCTCGCGCACTTTCCGTTCGTACATCCCGGCGTGCTCGGCGAAGTGCCGCATACAAGCGTGCCTGACTACGAGGTGATTACCACGTCCGCGGGTGTCGAAGGCCATCGCTGCCGGTTCTGGCAACCCAAGCCGAGCGGCTTGGCTACCGGAGGCGCGGAAGTGGAGTACACCTATCGCGTGCTGCATCCGTTTGTCGCTTCGCTCGGCAAGCTGCCCGATCGGCCCGATGCGTTCGACGTGTTGATGGTCACCAGCCCGTTGGACGAGACGCATACACGCGTGTGGAAGATCAACGTCTTTGCCGATTGCGACGACGCGCAGGCCGAACGCTTCGTTGGGTTCAGCCGCGCGGCGATGCTGCAGGACAAACCGATCGTCGAGTCGCAATGGCCCAAGCCGCTGCCGCTCGATCCACGCGCCGAAGTGCACCAGCGTGCCGATCGCCTGGCGGCGGCGTATCGACGCTGGCTACGCGAGCGCGGTTGGAGCTACGGCGTCACCACCGCATAGCGGTGCGGGCACTGTGCAAGCCCCAAATGGAGCTTCAGTTCCGCGCTTCGCGCAGAAGCGCTACTTCTTGTTGAATTCCTTCCAGGGATCCTTCACCGCCGTCGCGATCGTCTCCAACTCCACGTTCGCGTTCTGGCCACCCACCTTGCGCACCTCGCGCAGGTAGATGTTCTGCACGATGTCGCGCGTAGCCGGATCGATCGACACCGGACCGCGTGGACTGTTCGGATTGGACCAGCGCTTGAAGATCTCCATGGTGCGATCGGGATCCATCACCCCCTTCTGCTCACGGATCGCGGTGTAGATCGCATCCATGCCATCCCACGCCGCAGCGGCAACGAAATTCGTCGTGCTCTTCTCACCGTATTCCTTCTTCCACGCCGCGACGAACTGCTTGTTGGCCGGGCGCTCCGCGGCGGCGGAGTAGTGATGCGCCGTGATGACGCCGAGCGGAACATCACCCATGCTCGGCAGCTCTTCATCGGTCGTGATGTCGCCCGGGCCGATGAGCTTCACGCCGGCCTGCGGCATGCCCAGATCGCCGAAGGCCTTCATGACGGCCGTAGCGGTTTTGCCAGCCGGCACGAAGATCATCAGCGTCTCGGGCTTCTGATCCTTGATGCGCTGCATGTACGGCACGAAATCCTGGGTGAGCAGGGGCGCGCGAATGGTGCCGACGATGTCGCCGCCGCCTTCCTTGAAGCCCTTGGAGAACGCCTCCTCGGCGTCGTGGCCTGGGGTGTAGTCCGACACCAAAATGTACGCGCGCTTGAACCGCTTGCTAGCCCATTGCCCCAACGGATAGGTCGACTGCCATAGCGTGAACGACGTGCGCGCAATATAGGGCGAGCGCGTGGTGATCACCGATGCGCCGGCATTCATCACCAACATCGGCACCTTGCCCTCGAGCGTGAGTGGCGCGATCGCCATCGCGTTGGGCGTGGGCACCAGGCCGGTAATGAGTTGCACCCGATCGCGCACGATCAGCTCCTGCGCCAGTTGCTTGGCCTTTTCCGGATTGGGGCCGGCGTCGTCGCGTACGATCAACTCGATTTTCACGCCCGGCGGCAGCTTGTCGGGATTGAGCTTCATGTAGAGCCGCATCCCGCGCTCGACAAATTCCCCGAGCGTGGCGGCGACCGGACCGGTGTAGGTATTGATCAGCCCGATCTTCACCGTCTGCGCGAGCGCGGAAGTACTGCTCAGACCGATCAGAACGGTGGCAGCGCAGACTGCGGCGATTCGACTCAGGTGCGGCATGGTGCCCTCCTCCGGGCGTTCGCGATGTTTGCGCGATCAGATGAACACGGTCAGATTCTTGGCCAGCAGCACACTTTGATCGATGATGATCTTGCGCCGCGCAATACGCAGCGCGCCACCGACGCGGCGCAGCGTGTCTTCCCGGCGACCGACGAAGAAATCGGTCTCTGTCTCCAGCCGATTGCGATGCACCAGGAACCGACACTTCACCAGCGCGGTGGAACCTTCGCTGCGCAGATCGGCAGGCGCCGCGAGCCGAATGTTGCTCACCATGTGCGAGGTGCGTGACAACGGTTCTTCGGCCCAGTGAATGCCCGTCTGGATCTGCTTCACGCGCTTGGCGAGCGTGGTCTTGTCATCGTCGATCCACGCTACGTCGTCTTCATCGGTGATATCGCGATGTGCCTGATCGAACGGCAGATTCTTGCGGATCGGCATCCAGTAGCGAACGTCATCGGTGAAGAGCTCGAGCCACCCATCGAAGCGGCGTTCGTCGAGCAGATCCGCTTCGAGATACAGAAAGTCCTCGATCTCACGCATCAGGTCGAGATAGGCGAGCCGTTCAGTGCTGACGGAATGGTTCATGGTGATCCCCGCTCAAGCATGCGCGGCGCGCCTGCCCAGCAGGTCGTCCCAGCCGTTCGCGTCCATGAACTGCGCCCAGCGCCAGTAGAGCGCGCGCGGATTCTGCTCGGTGGTGATCGGATGCTCGGTCACGATGCCCGGCACCAACGCGTGCGCGCCGCCGACACCAAGACCAGCCTTGTAGTGATACGGATACTGCCGCGCGATCACGCCCTCGCTCGCGGCGGTGGCGTAGTTCCAGTTCTCCATGTCGTCCTGCTCGGTCATACCCGCCGGTCCGGAGTAGCGAACGTAATACGATCGGAGAAAGCGCTTGACCTCATCGGGCGCGGCCTTGTCGACGAAATACACGCGCCACATCTCGGTGTGCAGCGGACCGCGCGGATGAGCAACGAGAATCGTGCGCGGCTGCTGCCCGTGGAACGACATGTTGGGAAAGATCGTGCCGACGATCGGCCCGGCCGTTGCCGCCGCACCCTGACGCGCGAGGCGTCGCTGCCAGCACGACTGGAAGTACGCGGCAGTAGCCGGTGAGGCCGCGTAATCACTGCGTTCCTTGCTCGCTTCGCGCAGGCCATACGTGATGCCGTGACCTTCGGGGTACGCGGCCAGCACGATCCGGCCAGGATCATCGCGGCGGCCTTCCTTCTCCTGGTTCGGCCCGATCGCGGTCATGTCGACCGAGCGATGGCTCACCACGTGCAGTACGTCGCCCGAAAAATTCTCGGCAACGATCTTCCAGTTCGACGGAATGATCCAGCGCTGCGTGGTTCCGAGCAGTTCCACCTCGCCGTCGCCGCCGTCCCACGGGCCGACCGAGTAGTCCAGCCCCGACTTCGCATCGCCTAGAAACTGCTCGAAGGGTGGAGCGTTCCTGTCCCAGGTGGCCCAGATCGTCCCGCGCAAGGTCGCCATCTGTGCCACTTCGACGAGGCTCCACTGGTCGCGATCGAACGCCGGTTTGTAGGCCTCCTGATAGTCCGGCACGCCCACCAGCTTGCCGTCCAGCCCGTAGCTCCAGCCGTGGTAGGGGCACATGAATGTCCGGGTGTTGCCCTCGTCGTAGCGACATACCTTCATGCCGCGATGCCGGCAGGTGTTCAAGAACACGTGCAGCTTCCGGTTGCGGTCGCGTGCGACGATCACCGACTCCTCGCCCATCTTCGAGACGATGTAGTCGCCCGGGTTGCGAACCTGGCTTTCATGGCCAACGTAGAGCCAGGCGCGGGCGAAGATGCGCTCCTGCTCCTCGGCGTAGATGTCCTTGTTGACGAAGAGCTCCCGGCTGATCTCGCCCGAGTGCAGATCCACGAGATCGCGCGCCGATCCGTTCAAGCTTCTCATCGTGATGGCCCCTGTGCTTACGGCACGACGTCGTTCAGCATCTGCTGCGTGAGCGCCGCGCCCGGCAAGCCGATGCCGAGTTCATGCGCATACTTCAGCGCCACCTCCAGATCCTTGAAGAACACCCCGGTCGCGTGCGGACGCAGCTTCAGCCGGAACCAGTTCTCGGCCATGCGGCTTTGCGCGGCCCCTTCGCTGACGATCTTCTCGAGGATTTCGGGCGAGAGCCCCGCTTCGCGCCCGACACGCATGCCTTCGTACGCGGCGAGCATGTTGATGCAGATGATGATCTGGTGCGCGATCTTGGCGCGGATGCCCGCCCCGAGCGGCCCGGCATGCGTGATCTTCTTGCCGGAGGTCTCGAACAGTCCGCGGCACCGTTCGAGCTGCGCCACCGTTCCGCCAACCATGTACGACATGGTCTTGGCCTTGGCGCCCGCCTCGCTGCCGCTCACCGGTGCGTCGATCAACTCGACGCCGCGAGCCTGCGCCGCCGCCGCGAGCTTGCTGATCGTTCCCGGGTGGACCGTGCTATGAATGACGATCAGCGCACCGAGCGCCGCAGAGGCAAGCACCCCGTCATCGCCGAGTACGACAGCTTCGGCCTGCGCATCGTTGAGCACGCACACCTCGATGATCTCGGCATGTGCACCCACTTCGCGATTGCTGGCTGCCACTTTCGCGCCGGCGGCTCGCAGCTCCGCGAGGGGTTCGGGTCGAACATCGAAGACGATCACATCGAATCCGGCCTGCACCAGATTCATGGCCAGATACTTGCCCTGCGTGCCCAATCCGATGAAGCCCACTCTGGTCGTGGCCACGCCGCTCTCCTTTGGTGTGTTGGCGTGCGATCGCCAAATCGAGGTGCGTCTCGCGCAAGGTCGTTGGCGCCCTGCGCAGCGCAGCTTAGTCGCGAAGCGGCAAGGTTGGGAAGTCACGCGGCCATGCGGCATTCAACGCATGACGCACATCGCGCACCGGACAGCACGCGTCGGATATCGAGCTGACCTGCGCGTGTGCCGCCTTCAGGCGACGTCTGCCGCCTTCCGGCGCAAAGGGAGGAACGAACGCGCTACTTCGCCGGTGCAGCCGGCGGTGCCACGACCTGGAAGTCGCGCCGGTCACGGGCGTAGACCGCGGTGTTCTCGAACACCGCTTCCATCCGATACCAGCTCAGTTCGGCCTTCGGAGGAATCGTGATGAACACGTCGATGCTCCAACGGCCAGGTTTGAGGACAACCTTTTCCCTGTCTTCCATGATCGTCGAACGGCCCCAGTAAAGGCGACGCGTCAACGTGCCGGTCAGCTGCTCCGCTGTGCCAGGGCACGCGGAGTAGACGATGCGATGATTGACCTCGCTGCCCGGGTTGGGGCGCACCGGAATCACCTGCCCGGACTCGAACTGTGCAATCACCGCGCGACGTCCACCACAGCCGAGATCGCGAGTGACTTCCTGCGCCGTGTTGATCTGCCGCTCACCGGTCGTGCGCCGAGCATATTCAGCGCGATCGATTGCGTCCTGCTCGGCGGTGGAAATGCGCGAGCGACAACCCATCCCCGCGATCAATGCCAGTGCGACGACTGCACTGCGCTTCACTATCAGCAAGGTGCGTTGCTGCGAATCCAGATTCATCCCACCTGTCTCCTGATCTACCGTCTAATGTTCCATCCGCTATCGGCCGGCGTCGGCGGCTCCTTGCGTGCTGGTGGAGGCGGCGGTGGCGATGGCGGTTTGGCCGCAACCGTTGCGGGCGGTGGCGGCGGAGGTGCGGGCGGCTTGGCCACGACCGTTGCAGGTGGCGTGGCCGGCGGCTTGGGCGTGGGCTTGGTCACTTCCGTCGGCTGCGGCCGCGGCTGCGCCGGGGGCTTTGCGACCGGCTCCGGAGCCATCTGCCCAGGCTGCTGCTGCGACGGCGGTGGTGGCGGCGGCGGCGAGGGCCGCGCTACCTCTTCCTTGTTTGGCGGCTTCGTTCCCGGCCCCTCGATCGAGACGACGGGCTTCGGGATCTCCGGCATCCGATAGATACCGTCGCTCTTCGCTTCGGTCGGTTCAATTTTCGGCGGTACGAGCGGTGGAATGACGACTACCGGCTGCGGTTTCGGCACGGGCTTGACTGCGATTGCCGGAACATTTGGCTTGGTGATTGCCTGGTACGCGCCCGCGCCTGCGAACCCCACGGCCACCACGCCAGCGACAGCTGCGATCGCCACGCCAGGATTCTGGCGAGCGAACGCCTTCACGCGCATCGCCTGCGAATCCGGGCGAGCTCCAGCGTCCGGTCCCTGATGGTTCACACGCCGGCTGCTCGCCAGTCCGGAAAACGCTGCGGCGGCGCGCTGCAAGCCCAATTGCACCATCGCACCCGCTGACGCATGTGATCCGCCGCCGCGTCGCGCGTCCACCGCAGGCACCACCAGCGTCGGCGAAATGTCGGCCGCCTGCGCAAGTGCCGCAAGGAATTCGCGCGCCGACGCGAATCGCTGCTCGGGCTGTTTGGCGAGTGCGCGCAGGATGGCGATGGAAAACGCGGGCGGCAGATCCGGACAGAACCGTTCCGGCGCGGGCGGCTCCAGTTCGGTATGCGCACGCATCAATTCGAAGTCGGTGCTGCCTTCGAATGGCAGTCGGCCGGTTGCCAGCTCGTAAAGCACGATGCCGAGCGAATACAGATCGGCGCGCCCGTCGGCGTCGGCACCCTTGATCAGTTCCGGGGCGATGTACTCCAGCGTGCCCACGAGACTGCCGCTGCGCGTCTGGCGCGCGCGGGCGAGCACGCGTGCAATGCCAAAATCCATGACGACCGTTCGACCCGACGGATCGAGCATCAAATTGCCGGGCTTCAGGTCACGGTGAATGACTCCGAGTGCATGCGCATGATCGAGCGCCTGCAACACGTCGATGCCGATTCGCGCCGCCTCTTTCCAAGGGAGCCGGCCGCGACTGGCGAGTAGCTTTTCGAGTGTCTCGCCACGCACGAACTGCATGGCCATGTGGTGCTGGCTGCCATCGCGGAAGAACGAGTACACCGCCGCGATGTTCGGATGATTGAGCTTCGCCAGGGCAATGGCCTCGATGCGAAAACGCTCGAGCAGTTCCGGCCGCGACGCCAGCTCGGGGCGAAGCGTCTTGATCGCCACCTCGCGCTCTAGCATGGTGTCCATGCCGCGATACACCTCGCCCATGCCACCTTCGCCGATCAGTTCGATCAGCTGAAAGTTGCCGATGGTGCGCGTGACCATCGCCTAGTCCGCGCTTGCCGAGGGCAAGGGCGCGTTCGTTGCGGTCGTCCGGGCCGCGCGCACAGCCAAGGCCGGCGACGCAGCGGCCACCACACACACCGATACGTTGTCTTGGGAACCGGCGCCGATCGCGGTGTCGATCAAGCGTTGGGCAACCTCACGCACGGTCCCCGTGCCGAGGGTTTCAGCCAGCCTGATCTCATCGAGCACGTCGTGCACACCATCGGAACACAGCAGGAAGCGGTCGCCTTCGCACACGTCGGCCGGTCCACCCACGTGGAGTTCGGGGATTTCCGGGTGCGTTCCGAGCGCCTGCGAAAGGATATTCCGATCCGGGTGCTGGGACACCTCGTCCAATGGGATCAGCCCTTCGCGCGCCAGACGCAGGACCAATGTGTCGTCCTCAGTCATTTGTTCGAGTTTGCCATCTCGCCAGCGGTACAGCCGCGAGTCACCCACCCAAGCATAGTGCATGAGACGACCAGTCAGGGCTGCCAGAACCAGGGTCGTCCCCATGCCATGCCGTTCCGCAGTCTCGTTCGACGCTGCGAAGACCGCAGCATTGGCCTGGTGCATGGCGTAGGCGATCCGTGCCTCGGGGTCGGCATTGCTCTCGCGCAAATACGCCGAGCGGGCCGTGTCGATCGCCAATTCGCTGGCGACTTCACCGGCCTGGTGCCCCCCCATCCCATCTGCCAGCGCAATCAGATGTACGGGCGGCGCGTCTGGTTGCGACGGTTCGGCCGTCACGACCAGCACGCAGTCCTCGTTGTGATCGCGAACCGGCCCGGTCTCAGTGATCGACACTGCTTCGATCGCCAGCCCGGTCGCGTCAGCTTCCACCTGCGGAGCGCGCGCCGCGGTGGCACCCGCGTCGCGTGCTTTGAACAGCCGACCGAATAATCCCATCGGAAGTCAGCTCGATCGCTCGTTGGCTATTTCGACGGCGTGACCGGTTTGGTCGGGTCGAGCAAGGCGATGCCGTAGCGAATCGGGATCGCCCACGACAACGAAGCTCCCCCGCCCTGCTCCCACTGTCCGCCGGTGAAAATGCCGATGACGCTCCCGGATACGTCGAACACCGGTCCACCACTGTTGCCGCCGCCGGTGGTGTTGATGCCGAGCTCGTACGCATCGCCACGCGGCGAGAACACCGCGAGCTGTTGATTGCCTTCGATCTTGCCGCGAATGACCTTGCTGATGTTGCCCTGGTTGACCGATACATCGCCGATCGAAGCGACGTCGGCATTTCGCGCGAACGTATCCTGCGACTGCTGCACGACGTAACTGCGTGCGGAGATACCGGGGTAGCCCAACACCACAACCGTTTCGCCGTCCTTGACCGCGTCGTAGTTGTCCTTGAGATTCACGCGCGTGAGCTTCCCGGCGGCCGCGTCGATCTTGATGAGAGCGGCGTCGTGCTCCGGCGATACGGTGCCGAGTTGCGCCTTCACGCGCAGCGAGCTGTTGGGAAACGTCACGTTCAGGATCGAGTTCTCACCCGCCACCGTCGACTGGTCGGCCACGCCCTTCGCGCCGATCAGTTTGCTGCGCAGTGGCAGCCAGCGCTGCAGCGAAGGTGGCGCAGTTCGTAGCACCCCGATCGGGGCGAGCTTGCCGTCCTTCGAAGCGAGGACGACACCAGGAAATTCCAACGGGAATGGATAGTTCCATGCGGCGCCCACGTGTCGGTTCGTGAGGATCAGACCGTTGTCGGACACTACGAACCCCGATCCGGTATGCGTCCCACCCAGCGGACGCGCCACGCCACCCTGGTCGCTCAAGCCGAGCATGGGCTCGAAGCTGCCGTCGGGGAGTTGGATGTACGCCGGCAGCAGTCCCTTACCGTCTGGAGCCGCGGCACGCTGGTGATAAACCTGCCGGCCGCTCGCCGGTTGAAAGATCCGCCAGGTCGCTTCGATGTACACCGTCGCCGCGCCGAACTGGCTCTTCACCCGAGTGGCCAGATTGGCCCGGTCCTCGAGTTCCTTGGCCTTGCGACCCGCCTCTGCCTTCGCCTCGTCCGCCTCTTTTTTGAGCAGGGCGAGTTTGTCCGCTTCCTCCGCTTGCCGCTTGGCGACTTCAGCGGCCTCGCGCTGCTTGTCGAAGTAGATCCAGGCGCCAAACGCGACAGCCAGCGCCGCGACGGCGGCGATGATATTGGTGACGGTCCGCGACGATCGCGAGCGTTCTTCGCCGATCATGCGCTCGACGGTCTGGCGACCCACCCGCGCAGGTTCTGCGCTCGTACTCGTGGTGGCGACCGAAGTGGCTTCACGCGTCGCCTTGGCCAGCGCGTCAGAGACCACGCGCGTGGCTTTGGCGCCAGGGGCCGGCGGCGGATCGATCTTGAAGGAAACCTCCGGGCCGCCGCGCCCGAATTGGATCACGTCACCGTGATTGAGCGCGGTGCGGTCGCGTACCTGGATCTTGTTGACGAACAGGCCATTGGCGCTCGCCTTGTCGACCAGCACGAACCCTTGATCGGTGCGCTCGAGGGTCGCGTGCTGCCGACTTACCAGATCATCGGCTTCGGCAAAACCGACGCGGCATGCGGCATCGCGGCCGAAGGTCACACCCGCAGCAATCTGATCGACTGCGAATATCGCTTCCTGGTTGGCCATCCCACCGCTGAGGTGGCGCAGTACGATCCGTTCCATAGTTGGATGTTCTCCCTGGTTTATTGAATTCTGGAGCGCGCGTGTCGCGCACGAGGCCGGAGGTCGAGTGATGTCGATCGTCGAGTGATGCGTCAGCAGGTGCCCACGCGGCGAAGTATAAGATCCGATAGCTACACTGGTCAGCGGCCAAACGACCTAAGAGCACTCGATCCGGCAAGGTGCGTACTGCATCGAAGGCCCGAGCCGCTGTTCGTACGCCACGATCAAGGGTGAGCTTAAGCGCCGCCCGTTGATTCGGTTTGCAAAAAACCCGCTCTCTGGTGGTATTCCGCCCGTGTTGTGGCAACGTCCACCGGTGGCTCGGAGACGAGCCTGCCACGTGCGCGTTACCACTTCGAGATCACTCTCGCATCAAACCGACTGGAGTCGTGCCCGATGCTCGATTCGTCTGAGCAATCGCTGAGCGCCACGCTCGAACGACAACGGCAGGCGTACCTCGCGCATCCGGTCCCCACGCTCGCCGAGCGCCGGGATGATCTGCGCAGGCTCGCGCAGTTTGTTCACGACAACGAGGCGGCTATCGTGGCCGCGATCAGTGCCGACTACGGCTACCGCTCGCCGCACGAAACCCGGCTTACGGAGATCAGTCCGGTGCTGAGCGGCATCCGCCACGCGCTGGCGAACGTGGCGAAGTGGATGCGCCCGCAGCGCCGCCATGTCGATCGCCTCGCCTACGGGCTCGGGCGCAATCGGGTGATCCCGCAGCCGCTCGGCGTGGTGGGCGTGATCGTGCCGTGGAATTTTCCGATCTTCCTCAGCATCGGGCCGCTCACCTGCGTTTTCGCGGCAGGCAATCGCGCGATGGTCAAGATGAGCGAGAACTCGCGCCATCTCGCGCGATTGCTGATCGATCGCATGCCCGCGTACTTCCCGCCCGAGAAGCTGCAGATCTTCGACGAGACCGGCGGCGTAGGCGTTGCGTTTTCAAAGCTCCGTTTCGACCACCTGCTGTTCACTGGGTCGAGCACGACAGGACGCGCCGTGATGGCCGCGGCCGCGCCGAACCTGTGTCCGGTCACGCTGGAACTGGGCGGACGCTCGCCCGCGATCGTGTGTGATGACTTCGATCTGTCTCGCGCGGCTGAACGCATTCTGCTGATCAAGTTTCTGAACGCAGGCCAGATCTGCACAACCGTGGATCATGCGTATCTGCCCGCCGATAAGACCGACGCGTTCGTGGAACTCGCGCGGAGGATCGTCCCGCAGCGCTATGCCGATCTCGATTCGCGGGATTACAGCTCGATCATCGATCAGCGCGCCTACGATCGCCTGATCCACACCCTTGAAGATGCGCGCGCCCGGGGAGCCAGCGTGATCCCGCTCCTGCCAGGGAAGGCAGTCGATCCCGAGCGCCGCCGCATCGCCCCGCACATCGTGATCAACGCCCCGGCAGATAGTGCGCTGTTGCAGCGCGAGATCTTCGGACCGATCCTGCCGCTCGTGCCGTACGCCTCGCTCGACGAGGTGATCGAGCGCGTGAACGTCGGGCCACGCCCGCTGGCGATCTATCCGTTCAGCAATGACCGCACGACGATTGATCGACTGATCGATCGCGTGATGTCGGGCGGCGTCACCGTCAACGATGCGCTGATGCACGTAGGCCAGGACGATCTGCCGTTCGGCGGCATCGGCGAATCGGGCATGGGCCACTACCACGGCCGCGAAGGCTTCAACACGTTTTCCAAGCTGCGCCCGGTGTTCATCCAGGCGCGCTGGTCGACCCTGAAACTGCTCAGCCCGCCCTACGGAAAACTCGCCGATCGGCTGTTGAAGCTGCTGATGCGCTGAGTCTGCGCGGAACGTTCAGTCGAGTTTCGCCCCGGAGATCTTTACCAGGCGCGCCTGGTGCTCGCGGTCTTTCACCAGAAATGCGGCGAACTCGGCCGGGGTCTCGGCGACCACGTCCATCGCGTACGGGTCGACATTCTTCGCGCGGAAGTCGGCGTTGCGCACCACCGCACGCATGTCGGCGGAAATCTTCTCGATGATGGGCGCGGGAATGCGCGCCGGCCCGGCGATGCCGATGTAGAAACCGACGTTGTAGTCCTTGATGCCGGCTTCGGCGAACGTCGGCACCTGGGGCAGCGACTTGGCGCGATTCGATCCGGCCACCGCGAACGCCCTGAGCTTGCCCGATGCCACCAGCGGCTGAATCACCGAAAGCGCGCCGAACACCGAATCGATCTGCCCGCCCATGATGTCCTGTACCGCCGGCGCCAGCCCCTTGTACGGCACGTGATGCATGTTCACGCCCGCGATGCTGGCGAGCCAGGCCGCGGCCAGATGCTGCGCGCCGCCGATGCCGCCCGACCCATACGTCACCTTGCCCGGATTCTTGCGCGCCAGATCGAGAAACTCGGCCAGCGTGTTGGCCTGCACGTGATTGCCCACGGCGATCGCAAAGCTCACCGCAATGGCGCGCGTGATCGGCGCGAGATCCTTCACCGGGTCGTACGGGATCTTGCTGTACAGATGCTGGTTGAGCGAGAACGAGGCTTCGGACGCCACCAGCATCGTGTAGCCATCGGCAGGTGATTTGACGACGTGCTCCGCCGCGATCATCTCGTTGGCTCCGGAGCGATTCTCCACGACGACCGTCTGGCCCCACGTCTCGGTGAGACGCTGGCCGAGCGCGCGCGCGAACACATCGATCGGACCACCGGCCGGGTACGGCACGATCAATCGCACGGGTCGATTGGGAAAGCTCTGCGCTTGAACGCCAGGTGCGATACCGACGAGCCCACAAGCCAGGGCGGTCGACAACGCCAGTGCCGCGCGACGGGAAATGTTCACTTGCTTCGTCCTTTGATGTGAATCGACCTGTCCCGCACCAACGAGTGCCGAAGGCATCGCGTTGCACAACGAAGTCGGGGGGATCCTCGGATCAAGCTTTGTTCTACGGTGCGCAGCATAACGCGAGTCTCGATGGTGCCTGGCCTCACCCCTTCGCTGGTGGCGGTTGCCGACGAGGGCGCGCGTAGAATCAATCGGGCATTGGCGTGCCGCCATACAACTCATCCCCTCGCCCACCGCTCATCGCCCAAGGAGGCCACCGTGACGAACCTCGCCTACAAGACCGTACAGGTCACCATCGCCAATCGGGTCGCCAGGCTGCTGCTCAACCGTCCCGAGAAGAAGAACGCGATGAGCCCGCAGCTGCATATCGATGTCGCGCAGGCACTGGAGGATCTGCGCTATCGCGACGACTGCACCGTGCTGGTCATCACCGGGGCCGGCAACGCGTTCTGCGCCGGCATGGATCTGAAGGAGTTCTTCCACGAGCTCAAGGACAACAAGGCCGAGTACGACCGGATCTTTCGCATCGCCACCGAATGGCGCGGCCGCACGCTGCGGCAGTTTCCCAAGCCGGTGATCGCGATGATCAACGGCTGGTGCTTCGGCGGTGCGTTCTCGATCGTCGAAGGTTGCGACCTCGCGGTGGCCGCCGATGAAGCGGAGTTCGGTCTGTCGGAGATCAACTTCCGCATGTTTCCCGGTGGCGTCGTGTCCAAGTCGCTCGCCCGCATGATGCGTCCGCGCGATGCCCTGCTTTATGCCATGACCGGGCGGCGCTTCAACGGCAAACAGGCCGCGCAGATGGGCTGGGTGAATTTCTCGGTGCCGCTTGCCAACCTGGAAGCCGAGACGATGAAGCTCGCCGCGGAGATGGCCGACAAGGATCCGGCCGCGCTGCGCGCCTGCAAGGACGCCTACTACTACTCGCTGGAAATGCCTTGGGATGCAGCGGTGAGCTACGCCGCGGCGAAGGAGAAAGAGGTATTCGTCAATCAAGGCGGTGCCTGGCTCGAAGAAGGCGTGAAGGACTTCGTCAAGGGCGAGTACAAACCCGGACTGCAATCCCACAAACGGTAGACGCGGACGATAGACGCGCCCGATAGGCACTGACGGAATACGCAGCGCACGCCGCGGTCGTGCCATGAGAGAACCGGCCGCGACACCATCCACCGGAGGAGATTGGCATGGACTTCGAGTTCAGCGAAGAGCAGCGCATGCTGCGCGACACGGTGCATCGCATGATGGAGCGGATGGCAACACCCGAATACATCCGCAAGCTCGACAAGGAGCAGGCGTTCCCCGAAGAGCTTTATCGCGAATGGGTGTCGATGGGGCTGTTCAAGATGCCGTTTCCGGAGGAGTACGGCGGACTGGGCGGCAGCGTGATCGATCTGGTGATCATCGCCGAAGAACTCTCGTACAAGAGCTTCGATCTGTTTACCGCGTTCGGCGGCCCGGTGTTCTGCGGTCTGAACATCCTGCGCAAAGGCAGCGAAGAGCAGAAACGCCACTGGATCCCGAAGGTCCTGTCGGGCGAGAAGAAGTTTTCGGTATCGATGTCGGAACCCGACGCCGGTTCGGACATCGGCGCAATGCGCACCACCGCGCGCCGCGACGGCAATGCATGGATCATCAGCGGCCAGAAGATCTGGGCCACGGGCGCGGGTGCCACCAACAACGTCATCAACGTCTACGTCAAGACCGACACCAAAGCCCATTACCGGCAAGGCATGTCGCTATTCCTGGTCGACAACGACGCGCCCGGCGTGGAACTGCGCAAGATGGACATGCTCGGCCGGCGCTGCACCGGCACCTACGAGATCTTCTGGAACGATGTGCGCGTCGGCGACGATCGTCTCATCGGTGGCGAGAACAACGGCTGGCAGGTGGTGCTGGCCGGTCTGCAGGTCGAGCGCATCACTTCCACCTCGGGCTACATCGGCGCGATGCAGGCGATCGTCGATATGGCGCTGCAGTACGCCAAGGATCGCAAGCAGTTCGGCCGGCCGATCGGCTCCAACCAGGTGATCGCGCACATGCTCGCCGATATGCAAACCGAACTGGAGGCGGCGCGCATGCTGACATGGCGCGCGGCATGGCTGCTCTCACAAGGCAAGGACGCACTCAAGGAGATCTCGATGGCCAAGCTGTTCGGCTCGGAGACCTACGCCAAGCTCGCCAACATGGGCATGCAGATCTTCGGCGCGTACGGCTACAACATGGAGTTCGACATGCAGCGGCATTTCCGCGATGCGCGCAGCGCAACCATCGGTGCCGGTACGTCGCAGATGCAGCGCAATCTGATCGCGGGACTGATGGGGTTGAAGCTCGCGCATTGACATCGGTGCTCTCGCGGAGGTGATTCCATGAAAGCCATTCTGCTCGTAACCCTGCTCTGCTCGGTAACTGTTGCTTCCAACACCGTTCGCGCGCAGCCGATCGCCGGCGGCAAACCCATCCGCCTCGTCATTCCATTCGGCACCGGCGGCAGCCCCGACATCCTCGCGCGCATGCTGGCACCGAAGCTCTCGGAGAGCCTCGGTCAGCCGGTGGTGGTCGACAACCGACCGGGCGCCACCGGCCTGATCGCCGCCGACAACGTGCTCAAGTCTCCTGCGGACGGCACCTCGCTGTTCGTGGCCGACTCGGCGCACTTCGCCAGCAATCCGCATCTGCGCGCCAACCTGCCCTACGACCCGCAACGCGACTTCGCTCCCGTGATCGAACTGGCGACGTCGATCATCCTGCTGGCCGTCAACAGCAGCGTGCCGGCGAACAATCTGCGCGAACTGGTCGAGTTGGCCAAGAACAAACCCGACGGGGTCACGTACGGATCATCGGGCAGCGGCACGCCGCATCATCTGTCGATGGAGCTGGTGCGCCTCGAGCTCGGCGGCAAGTTCGTGCACGTGCCGTTCAAAGGTGTCGCGCAATCGGTGCCCGCCATGCTCACCGGCGACGTGACGGTGGTGGCATCCGGGCCGGGCGCGTTGATGGGGCATTTCAAGGCCGGCAAGGCACGACCGGTCTCGACCATCAACTCGGTGCGCTGGTCGCGCATGCCCGAAGTGCCGAGCATGGCCGACGCCGGCGTGACCGGCCTCGACGTGACCATCGGCCTGCTGGTGCCAGTCGCAACGCCGGCCGACACGGTGCGACGGCTCAATGAAGAAGTAGCGAAGGCGATCAAAACCCCCGACATCGCCGGCAAGCTGCCCGACTTCGGCCTGGAGGTGATCGCGGGCTCATCGGCGCAGTTCGCGCAATCGATCAGCCGGCAACTCGAGCGCTACGGCAAACTGATCAAGGCCTCGGGCGCGAAGGTGGACTGATGGAGACGGTACTGAACGGGGTGCGCGTGCTCGAACTCGGGCAGATCATCACCGCGCCACTGGCCGGAATGATGCTGGCCGATCTGGGCGCCGACGTGATCAAGATCGAGAATCCCGACGGCGGCGATCCCTTCCGCGCATTCCGCGGCGGCGCGTACAGCCCGCACTTCACCGCGTACAACCGCAACAAGCGCAGCATGACGCTGAATCTGCGGACGGCCGAAGGCAGGCAGCTGGCGCTTCGCCTGATCGAGCAGGCCGACGTGCTGCTCGAGAACTTTCGCCCCGACGTGCTGCCGCGCCTGGGTCTGGATGCCGCCACGCTCGAGCGCGCCAATCCACGCCTGATCCACGCCTCGATCACCGGCTTCGGTGGCGACGGCCCGTACGTCGAGCGGCCGGCGTTCGATTCGGTGGGCGTGGCGCTGTCGGGCATGGGCAGCCTGTTCTTCGACAAGGACCACGCCGACATGCGCGGCCCCACCATCGTCGATAACGTCTCGGGCATGTACTGCTGCTACGGCATTCTCGGCGCGCTGATCGAGCGGGCCCGATCGGGCAAGGGCCGCCGCGTCGAGGTCAACATGCTCGAGGCGGCCATCGCATTCATTCCCGATCCGTTCGCCAACTGGCATCAACTCGGATTGAAGCAGGGTCCCTACTCGCGCACCGAATCGTCGCAATCATTCGTGTTTGCCTGCGCCGACGACAAGCTGGTCGCGATCCATCTCTCGTCGCAGCCGAAGTTCTGGGAAGGGCTGCTGCGAGCGATCGAGCTTCCGCAGTGGGCCGACGATCCGCGCTACAAGACCCGTCCCGATCGCATGACGCACTACCTGGTCCTGCGCGAGGAACTGGCGCAGGTATTTCGCACCCGCGCGCGGGCCGAATGGATGGCGCGACTGGCCGATGCCGACGTGCCGTTCGCGCCGGTGAATGCGATAAGCGAAGTGGCCAGCGACCCGCAGGTGGAGCATCTGCAGACGTTCTACGCCATCAATCACCCGCAGCACGGCGAGCAGAAATCGATTCACCGGCCGGTGCGCATCGACCAGCGTCGCGGACCGACACAACGCGCGGCGCCCACTTACGGCGAGCACACCGCGGAGGTACTTGCTCAGCTCGGCATCGCCGCGACAGAGATCGCGCGGCTCAAGGCGCTGGGCGTGGTGTGACAGGTGCGCGGTGCGGGCCGCGCCCGATAGGCGTATCGCCGGCGTGAAGCCGAATTAAGGCATCGCCGGCCGGCTCAGCGCCGCCGCTCGATCGCCGTGGCGATCCGCTCACAGCGCGCGGGGTCGCGCTCATCGGCCACGCCGGCACGCGCGCACCAATCCACCAGGATCTGATCGGCGGCGCCACGGCTACCGGAATCGTCGCGCTTGAAGCGATCGCGCAGTTGCTTGAGCTGCAGTGCGCGGCGTTCCTGCTGCAGATCGGCCGGGCTGTCGATGCTCAGCATCAGCTCCAGCTGCAGCAATGCATCGCGCCGCGCCGCACTGCCCGATTCGATCTGCGCGATCAGCTTCGTCCGCGCCGCGGCGTCAGTCAGCGCGTGCTGCGCGGCGTTGCGGCGTGCCACGAGCTTCTGCTCCCACGCCGCGGTGAGTGCAGGCAGCGCATCCCATCGCGACTGGAACGATTCGGCATCGACCGACCCGCCGTCGCGCGCCGCCCGATCGAGCTCTTCGCACAGGTGCTCCTTGTCGAGCAGCGCACGCCAGACGGCCGTCTGCTGCTCGCGCTTGCGGGCACGCAATGCATCGTCAATTTTGCCGCGCGCGGCGCGAAAGCGGCCTTCGAGTCCACCCGGCACGGGACCGCTCTCCTTGGCGGCCTTGGCCCATGCGTCCTGCAACTCGCGTTGCGAGCGGCGAAATTGCGCCTCATCGGTGCCGCCCGCCGCCACGAGCGCTTCCAATTGCTCGCACAGCGCCTCGAACACCTGGCGCTGGGAGTGCTTGCGCTCATCGGCCTCGTCACGCGACTTCTTGCGCGATTCGAACACGGCGTCGCAGGCGGCACGGAAGTTCTCCCACAGAACACGCTCGTCGCGCTGCTGCAAGGTCATCGACTTGGCGTGTGCCTGCCACCGCGCCTGCAAAGCCTTCACCTGCGACGGCGTCTCGCGGTCGTGCGACTTGGCGGCCAGCGCCTTCGCTTCGTCGATCAGCTGTTGCCGCTCGGCCTTGGCCTGCTGGCGCACCGCCGACAAACGCTCGCGCAACGGCGCCAGTACCTGTTTCAGTCGCGCGTCGAGCTTCTTCCAGGCGCTTTCCTGCACGCTGCCGAGCGTGGGGTTGCGCCAGTTGTTCTCGGTCTCATGGATCCAGCGCTCGATCGCGCGCCAGTCGGGCGACTCGGTGAGCAAGGTAGGCGCATGGACCTCGGCGATCGCCAGAAAATCCTCACGCTGCTTGGCTGCGGCCTTGTAGCGCGCGGACTGTTCGGCGAAATGGCGTGCCGCCGGCGCGTAGGCTTTCTCGCAGGCGCCATCAAAGCGCTGCCACAACGCCTTCGGCACGCCATCCTGCTGTTCATCGAGCTTCTTCCACTCCGCGCGCAGTTGCTGCACTTCACGCGCGACGGCAGCCGGTGTGAGCGTCTGGGTCGCGAGAGCCTCGGCACGCTCGCACAACTGCACCCGCGCCGACTGCTGACCGAATTTCTGCCAGCGCTCGAGTTCGCCCAACTGCTGCATGACACGCCCGAGCCGTTGGATCGTGGGCTTGGGAAGCTGCCCCGCGTGCGCGCGCAGCGCACGTACGCTGTCTGCGGCGGCACGTGCCTCCTGCAGTTGCCCGGCCGTTAGCGCCTGCTCGGCCTGGTGCAGGTGGTTGTGCAACTGCTGGCGAGCGACGCCGTGCTGCTGTTCGGTGGCGCGGATGAAAGTCTGGCGCCGTTGCTCGATCACCTGCAACGCTGCCTCGAACCGTTGCGTGAGCGCGGGCGTTCGGGCCGTGGCATCGAGCGCCTGCCAGCGCGAGGGCAACTGCGCATCGTCGATCGATGCGTCGGCGGCGATCGCCTCGGCCTCCTTGACCAGCGTTTCGGCCACCGCCAGGCCCGGCGCGGCCTGTTCCCATCGAGTAAGCTGGCTTTCGGCCTCCTGCAGCCGCTCGAGCGCCGTACGGTTGTCGGTTTCGACTGCGTGCGCACGCAGCGTGTTGAACTGATCGCGCAGTCCGCCCAGCGCATAGGTCGACGGCTCGGACTGCAGCGCCTGCGACCACTCGCTCAACTGCTGCTCGAATCGCTGCTGGGTGCGCTGCGCCTCGGCCTCGCGGTCGAACCGCTGCTGCAGCTGTGCGCCGATCGCAAGCCAGTGCGCCTGCCGCTCGGGATCGTCGGCCAGCCCGAGCGCGCTCCAGCGCCGTTCCAGCTCGACTGCCGAACTGACGATCGGTCCGGGCTGATCGACCAGAGCTGCCGCCTGCGCAAGAATTTCGTCGGCCGTCGTGCGTTGCTGCTGCCCATGCTCGATCGTGTCGAGCCGCTGCCGCGCCAGGCGCGCCACGCCTCGGTCCTTGTCGCGCGCGCCGTCGGCGAGCCGCGACAGCGCCGCCGGTTCGTGAACGCGTTCGGCGGCGGCCAGTCGGAGCGGGGCATGCGGGGCTTCGAGCGCGATGTCCACCAGCACGTTCTCGTCGCGGATCGATTCGAGCGCAAGTTGGCGCCGCACCTCGTCACTGGCGAGGAAGGCGACCTTGGCCCGGACCGCATCGGAACACTCGGCGGCGCCGAGCATCGTGCGCACGAGCGGTTCGTCCGACGTGCCTGCGAGGATTCGGCCGAGCGATTCGTGGATGCTCGCCTGCACCTGGGGATCGGGCTGGGCGTTGAGGGCGTGGCGCAGCAACGTCAAGTCCTCGCAGCGCGCCGCGGCTGCGGCCCGCACTTCCGCGGAAGGATCGTCGTTGAGCAGTGTCGCGAGCACCGGGGAGTCTGCAGGCAGCGCTGCGATTCCGAGGATCCGCTGCTGCGGATCAGCGTGCTCGTGCAGGGCAGAACCGAAAAGCCTGTTCAGCACGAAGGATCGAATCGGTGAGAAGAGCGGGAGTTGAAGGGACGCTTACGCGCGAGATCGACGCGAGCCGCGGCTACGGCGATTGTGCCGCAAGACCGGCGCGCGGCAAAACACTTCGCGCGCCGGACGGGAGTCGTGCCAGGCGGGAGCACGTTCCGCTCGATCATGCTCCCGCAATGCCGCGATCAGAACGGCACCGTGTGCTTCATGAACTCCTCGGGCAGATCCGGACCCCACTGGTTGAACAGGCCTTCCTCGGGGGTGAGCAGCTGGGATCCATCCTCCTCGTTCATCACGTCGCTGTCGGCCCAGTGCTCGTGCACCACTCTATTCGGGTCGTACCAGTAATCGAACACCTGGCTGCCGAGCACGTGGCGGCCGATGCCCCAGGTGTGGCGATAGCCCTTGGCTTTCATGACCTTGTGGCCGATGAAGATCGAATCGATGTCACGCGACTCGTAGGACAGGTGATTGAGCCCGTTCACCTGCGACTGGATCGCGAAGAACACGTGATGATCGACGTACTCCTTGCCGTTGTTCAGCCGGTTGAACGAGCCGATCAGGTTGTCTTTCTGGCCGACGTAGATGTCATCCGACGAAATGAAGCCGAGTGTTTCGCGGTACCACTTGAGCGTCGTCTTGATGTCGGTGGTCGTCAGCACGCCATGACCGGCACACTTCACCGGCGCCGGCCCCTGCGGCAGACGCATGAGTTCGGTGCGACGGGTCTTGTCTCCGCCCCAGTTGACCTTGTATTCCGGCGCGGCGAGCGGCCCGGCCAGATGCTGGCCGAACAGCACCTCGATACCGAAGCCGAACGGATCCTTCAGGCGCACCCGTTTGCCGCCGCCAGGCTCGTCGACGTTTTCGATGCCCGATGCGCCCGGCAGCTTGGCGAGTGCCTTCAGGTCGTCTTCGCTGCGCGCGTAGTAACCGAACGCGAGCGGCTTGGCCGGTCCGAGGTTGGTCACATGCAGATACGGTTCCGGATCGGTACCGCGCATGTAGAGCGCGGTTTTGGTGCGCTCGGAACGCACCATGCCGAAATCGGTGAGGAACTCTTCGATCTTGTCCAGATCGGGGGCCTGGAGCCGGCCGTACACGAATTTTCTTACCCGCACGCCTGTCATTCTCGTCCCTCCTTGGGTTGGCTACAGCGCGGATGATACTTGCAGTCATCCGGGCGTCCAGACTTTGATGGATTGGTGGGGCGCCGATGCCCCATCCCAAGGTGGCGACGCGCCGCGACCGCTTTCGGCTTGCTGGCGCCGATGGCAGCGTAAGGTCGTTCGCGTGTCGAACATCGAGCACGCTCGATGTCCGGCTCGCCCGAGTTTCGATACATCGCGATGGTCGTCGGTTGCACCCATCGGAGCGCCGCGCTCGCAGAACTTCGGCACTACGGCTGCACGACCGGCGAAGCTGATGCGCCAGGATCGTTCGCTCGGATCGCATCGACGCCACGGGACTGCGCAGTGCCTCAGCCGAGGAGATTTCAATTGACGCGTGGGAATGCGATTTCGTCCTTTCCATTCTTCCACAATTCTCGTACAGTCGCATGATGAATGAAGATCAAGTGATCAAGGCGCTGGGCGCGTTGGCCCATCCGATCCGGCTCAAGGTGTTCCGCGCACTGGTCGTCACCGGTCCGCGCGGCCTCACCCCGGGCGTGATGCAGGAAGGGCTGGGCATTCCGGCCACGACCTTGTCGTTCCATCTCAAGGAGCTAGCCGCCGCCGGGATGGTCAGCGCCGAGCGCGCGAGCCGCACGCTCGTGTACCGCGCAGCGTTCGAGCACATGTCCGAACTGCTGAGCTATCTCACCGAGAACTGCTGCGAGGGCCGTGGCTGCGCGGTCGACGCGGTACCGCTGCTGCGCAGTAGCGCCACGACCTGACGCATCCGGAGCACCCCTTCAACTCTTCGCCGAGGACCATCACCATGAAACGCTTTCACGTGCACACCTACGTCGCCGATCTGCAGCAAAGCATCGCGTTCTATTCGAAGCTGTTCGGCACCGAGCCCACTCGGCTGGAGTCCGACTACGCCAAGTGGATGCTCGACGATCCGCGCATCAACTTCGCGATCTCCGCGCGGGGCGGCAAGACCGGCATCGACCACCTCGGGCTGCAGACCGACTCCGAGGAAGAACTCGCGGGAATGCGCGAGCGAGCGGTCGCGGCCGACATGACGCTGCTCGACAACGGCGAGACCACCTGCTGCTATGCCCGCAGCGACAAGTACTGGCTCACCGATCCGCAGGGCATCGCCTGGGAGCAGTTCCACACGCTGGGCGACATCCCGATGTTCAGCGAAGACACGCCGCAACCCACGCAGAAAGCCGCCGCCTGCTGCGCCGGCGATTCGCCGCGCGGCAAACCGGTCGCGATTCCGGTCAAGGCTGCGGCCGAAGCGTCCTCCAAGACTGCCAACCAGCCTGCTGCCAAACCCGCGTGCTGTTAGTCCGGTCGCGATGGGTACGGCGGTGAGCACGAACATCCTGTTCCTGTGCACGCACAACTCCGCGCGCAGCGTGCTGGCCGAGGGCATGACCAATCACCTCGCCGCACGCCTGGGCTGCGACGTGCGTGCCTTCAGCGCCGGGAGTGCGCCGAGCGGTCGCATCAATCCGCACGCACTGGAAGCGCTGTCGCACGCGGGTATCGACTGCAGCGGCTTCCGCAGCAAGAGTTGGGACGAGTTCGCGCAGCCTGACGCCCCGCCAATGCACGTGGTCGTCACCGTGTGCGACAGCGCCGCCGCCGAACAGTGTCCATTTTGGCCGGGCGCGCCGGTCAAGGTCCACTGGGGTTACCCCGATCCCTCGAACGCGCCAGCAGCCGAGAAGAAGAATGCATTCGAGCTGACGCGCCAGGCGATCGGGTATCGCGTGCTGCAGATGCTGCAACTGCCGCTCGCAACGATGAGCGCGAGCGACCTGCAGCAGGCGCTGACCGCGATCGCCAGGGGATGAGCATGACGGCAACTTCGGGGCAGCGGCTGCTCAGCGAAGGACTCGGTACTGCGCTGCTGCTGGCGACCGTGATCGGATCGGGCATCATGGCCGAACGGCTCGCCGGCGGTAACGACGCGATTGCACTGCTCGCAAACACGCTCGCCACGGTCGGCGGGCTCTACATCCTGATCGAAGTCTTCGGACCGATCAGCGGCGCGCACTTCAACCCCGCCGTGACCTTGACCATGGCGGTTCGCGGCGAGCTGTCGGCGAACATGGCCCTGCCCTACATCGCCGCGCAACTGGCCGGCGCGGTGCTGGGAGCCTGGCTCGCGCACGCGATGTTCGAACTGCCGATCATGCAATTCGCCAGCAAGATCCGCAGCGGTACCGGACAGTGGATCGCCGAGGCGGTGGCCACGTTCGGGTTGCTGCTGGTGATCCTGCGTGCACCGGGCGGTCGCGTTGCGGCGATGGTCGCGGCGTACATCGGTGCCGCGTACTGGTTCACCGCCTCGACCTCGTTCGCCAACCCGGCGGCCGCGGTGGGCCGCATGTTCAGCGATTCGTTCGCAGGCATCGCGCCGTCGAGCGTGCCCGGATTCGTCGTCGCGCAGTTGCTCGGCGCCGCGCTCGCCATAGTCGCCCACCAGTTCCTGGGTGGACGCGAGGCCAAGCCGGCAACCGCCATTGTCCATGCGCCTCACCGCTGATCGCGATAGCCACGACCTAGTCCGTCCCGCGACCGCCGCGGACTGGCTTGCGATCGAGCGCTTGCTGCGCGAGTGCGAGTTGCCGATAGCCGGCGCGCGCGAACATCTGGCCAGCTTTCTCGTGTGCGATCACGGCGATGCGCTGTCGGGCTGCGCCGGCCTCGAGCGGTACGGCGACGTCGGTCTGCTTCGCTCGGTAGCGATCGCACCACGAATGCGCGGACAAGGGCTCGCCGAAGCGCTCGTGCGTGGCCAGTTGGCGATTGCGTCTGCGCACGGCATAAGGTCGGTCTATCTGCTCACCACGACTGCGCGTGACTACTTCGCGCGGCTCGGGTTCGTCGACGTTCCTCGAGATGACGCGCCGCCGACGCTGCAGTCCTCCGCCGAATTTCAGGGCGCGTGCCCTGCCTCGGCAGTCCTGATGGGGTATATGCTGGCACCGATGTAGCTGATGTCGTTGGCCGATGTCACCGCATCCTCTCGATGCAGGCTGCGCCTTCGCGATACCAGCTGCCCCCTCGATGCACGAGCGCCACGGCGCTGCAAATCCATTGCCGGGGGATCGAATCTCGTTATCCTGGCGCCGCGCCGCTCGCGCCCAGGCTCTATCGTCAATCGACATCCACTCCGCGCAGTGCCTTCCCCTTCGTGACTCGACACTACGACGCGATCATCGTCGGCGCCGGCCATAACGGCCTGACCTGCGGTGCGTACCTTGCCAAGGCGGGCCTGAAAACGCTGGTGCTCGAACGCCGTGACGTGATCGGCGGAGCCTCGGTGACCGAGGAGTTCACACCAGGGTTCCGCGCCTCCAGTTTCGCCTTCATCATGGGGCATCTGCACCCGAAAGTGATCGACGAGCTCGAACTGCGCCGGCACGGCCTGGAGTTCGTGCTGGTGGACAACACGATCTCCCCGACCGAGGACGGCGATTGCATCGTGTTCACCAAGGATCAGCGCAAGACGCTCGAGCAGATCGCGCGCTTTTCCCGACGCGATGCCGAGAACTATCCGAAGTTCTTCGCGCACCTGTCGAGCACGATCAATCTGTTGCGCCGGCTGCAGTTCGAAACGCCGGTCGATCCGACGCGCACCGACTGGCGCTCGCTGCTGCGCACGGCAAGGCTGGCGTGGCGGTACCGCGACGCGGGCAACGACCTGTACAACATCATCGAAACGCTGTCGATGAGTGCCAACGATTACGTCTCGCAGTGGTTCGAGACCGACATCGTCAAAGCGAAGTTCCTGTACTGGGCCACCATCGGCGGCACGACCGGACCGTTCTCGCCGGGCACGGCGTTCTATCTCGTGGCCCATCTGGTCGGCCAGACCGGCATGTGCTTCGCCAAGGGCGGAATGGGTAATGTGTCCAACGCGATCGCCGCTTCGGGCAAGTCGCACGGCATGCAGACCGAAGTTTCGGCGGGCGTGGACGAGATCCTGGTACGCGACGGCCGTGCCTATGGCGTACGCCTGCAGAGCGGCGAGGAAATCCACGCCAAAGTCGTCGCGGCCAATACCAACGCGCGCGTCACGTTCGGCGGGCTGGTTCGTCCGCAGCACCTGCCGGCCGAACTGCTCGAGCGCCTGGCCCGATATCGCACGCGCGGCAAGTCGTTCAAGCTGCTGTGCGCGGTCGATCGCCTGCCGCAGTACGCGAGCTTCAGCAAGGAGAAGACCGGTATCGAGTATCCGGCTTACGCGCACATCGGCCCCACGCCCGAATACCTCGAACGCGCCTTCGACGAAGCGAAATACGGCTGGTACTCCTCGCAACCGTTCCTCTCGCCGATCGTGCCGAGCTACTACGATGAGACGCTCGCACCTCCGGGCAAGCATGTCGTGTCGCTCTATGGCGGCGTCACTCCCTATTCGTTGAAGAACGCGAGCTGGGAAGCCGAACGTGGCAACCTGATCAAGGCGACGCTCGCGGTGATGGATCGATTCGCGCCGGGATTCTCGTCGTCGGTGCTAGCCACCAAGCTCTATCTGCCGCAAGACATCGAACAGATCCTGGGCATGCCGGGGGGCAACACCTTGCACGGCGAGATGACACTCGATCAGTTGTTTTTCATGCGGCCGATACCGGGCTACGCCGATTACCGCGCGCCGGTTCACGGGCTCTACCAGTGCGGCGCCTCGACGCACCCAGGCGGAGCGGTATCCGCCGTACCCGGGCACAACGCCGCGCGCGAGATCCTCAAGGACTGGCGTCGCTTGCGATAGCGTTTTGCCCGCATCCGGTGTCGCTGAGCCAAGGCAAACGTTGGTGAGCCGCGGCGGCGGTGACCTGCATGCGCGACATCCCAGGGGCGCGACACCCACGCGCGCGACACGTGGACGCGACTTACACGTGGACGCGACTTGTTTGCATCGTCCGTGCCCCGTATTCTTCGCGCGGCTCGCCCGTCAATCCCGTCAATCGATTGGAGAAGGAGAATCCCGCATGTCGCTCACCCGCGCTTCTCACCTGCGTCGCGCTGCCGCACGATTGGTAGGAGTGCTCGCCATCGCGGGCCTATCCAGCGTCACCGTCGCGCAGGACAAGATCACGATCATGACCGACTGGGCGCCGCACGGCATGCACGCCGGATTGCTGCTCGCGGCCCAGAAAGGCTGGTTCAAGGAGGCGGGTCTCAACGTCGAGGTACTCGACGGCAAAGGCTCGGGCGCCACCATTCAGCAGGTCGCGGCCAACAAGATCGACATCGGCTTCGCCCAACTCGGTGCGATGGCCCCGGCGATCTCCAACGGACTGCCGATCACCTCGGTCATGGGATTCATCCGCGCGGGCGACAACGGCTTGCTGGTGCCGGTCAACGCCGGCTTCCGCACCCTGCAGGATCTGCGCGGCAAGAAGATCGCCGTGCCGAACGGTTCGGCGACGTCGGTGTTTCTCGATGCGTTCCTCAAAGCGGGTGGCATGACGCGCAAGGACCTCGTGGTCGTCAACGTCGACAGCCAGGCGATGGTCAGCACCTATAGCGCCGGCCAGGTCGACGGTGCGCTTTCGACCGTGGCGTTCTTCGCGCCCGTGGTCGCGGCCGTGCGCCCATCCACCGGCATCCTGTTCGCTGACGTGGGTCTGCGCGTGCCCGGCTACGGGCTGGTGGTGCATCGCGACTCGGTCGACAAGCGCGCCGACGTGCTGGGCAAGATCGTCGCCGTCAACAAGCGTGTCTGGGACTACATCTTCTCGGGCAAGGAAGACGAGGCGATCGACGCAATGCTCGCGCAGCGGGCCGGCCTGCGACTGGACCGCGCCGTGATGATGGGCCAGCTCAAAGCCTACATGCCGCTGTTCGATACACCCGCCACCAAGGGGCGCCCGCGCGGCTGGCAAGCCGAGGACGACTGGCGCGACGCACTGCGTGCGATGGAGGAAGCGGGTGTGGTCAAGACCGGCTGGCAGACCGCGAACTTCTACACCAATCGATTCATCCCGCAATAGTTGGAGTGCCGTTGCGATCAACCACCTCAGCGCTGCCCTCGCACTCGGCTGAACCCCGACGATGAATGACGCCGCCGCTCGTGCCGCGCTTTCCCCGCGCGGCGGCAGCGTCGAGATCGTCGCGGTCGACAAGACGTATCGATCGCGGCGCGGCGACATCCACGCGCTGCGCGGCATCGATCTGTCGATGGCGCCCGGTGAGTTCATCAGCGTGCTCGGCCCGAGCGGTTGCGGCAAGAGCACACTGCTGCGATGCCTGGCCGGGCTCGAGACCATCAGCGCCGGCCGCATCGCGATCGGCGGCGAGCCGCTGAACGGACCACCGCGCGGCATGGGTGTGGTGTTCCAGCGCGACGTGCTGTTCGAATGGCGCACCGTGCTCGACAACGTGCTGCTGCCGGTCGAAGTGCAACGCCTGCCCGGCACGCACTGGCGCGAGCGGGCGCAGCAGTTGCTCAATCTGCTGGGCCTGACCGGCTTCGAGAATCGGCATCCATGGGAGCTCTCCGGCGGCATGCGCCAGCGCGTGTCGATCTGCCGCGCGCTGCTGCTCGAGCCCTCGCTGCTGCTCATGGACGAACCGTTCGGCGCACTCGATGCGATGACGCGCGACGAACTGAATCTCGAGCTGCAGCGCGTATGGATGGCCGACGCGAAAACCGTGTTCTTCGTCACCCACTCGATTCCCGAGGCGGTGTTCCTCGGTGATCGGATCGTCGTGATGTCACCCTCGCCCGGCCGCATCATCCAGATTGTCGACGTGCCGCTGCCGCGCCCGCGGGAACTCGACCTGCGCGAGACACCGGCGTTCGGCGAGATCGTGCGGCACATCCGCCATCTGTTCCAGGGCATGGGCGTGATGCAGGCCGCGCGGCAGACCAGGGGCTGACATGCACAACAAGACCGTACGCGTCGTTCTGATCCTGGTTGCGGTGTTCGTACTATGGGAACTGATCGTGCGCGCACTGGGCATTCCCGCGCACGTCGTGCCACCTGCCTCGGCGGTGTTGAAGGAGCTTGCCGCCGAGCCGATGTGGTACGTGTGGCACACGCTATCGACGCTCACCACCACGATGCTCGGCTTCGCCCTGGCGCTGGCACTTGGCGTTCTCGCCGCGATCGGCATCATTTCATCGAAGTGGATCGAGAACACGCTCTACACGCTGCTCGTCTCGCTCAACAGCATCCCGAAGATCGCGCTCGCGCCGCTGTTCATCATCTGGCTGGGCACCGGCACCGAATCGAAGGTCGCGGTGTCGTTCCTCATCGCGCTCTTCTCCATCGTGATCGACACGGTGCTGGGCCTGCGTTCGGCCGACCCCGACGCGCTCGATCTGATGCGCACCATGCGCGGCTCGGCGATGCAGATGTTGTGGAAAGTGCGCTTTCCGCATGCGCTCCCGCACATGTTCGCCGGGATGAAGGTGGCGATCTCGCTCGCGCTGGTCGGCGCGATCGCCGGCGAGTTCGTCGCCTCGCAGGAGGGACTGGGTTACGTCATCATCACCGCGCAGAGCATGTTTCAGACCGTACGCGTGTTCGCCTCGATCGTGCTGTTGGGCGTAGCTGGCACGATCCTGTTCTACCTGGTCGATCTGGCCGAACGCATCGCCTGCCCCTGGCACGTGTCGCACCGTGTCGAGGAAGCCAAGGCACTGGCCGCCCGGGCATAGCCGATTCCAACAAAGCACAAGCGGGAACCGTCGCCGGGGCCCGCGTATCGCCCGCCGGCGCAAGGAGCCATCGAATGACCCGGTCACGACTCAACCTCACCATCGCTGCAGTTGCGATCGCGGCGTCATTCAACGCGGCAATGGCCCAGACCGGGCCGGCCACGCCGCGCTGGCCGAGCCAGCCGTTGCGATTCGTCGTGCCCTACGCGCCGGGCGGCTCGACCGACATCATCGCCCGCTCCATCGGCCAGAAGCTCACCGAACGCTGGGGCCAGCCGGTGATCGTCGACAACAAACCGGGCGCGGCGACCACGATCGGTACCGACTTCGTCGCGAAGTCGCGCCCCGACGGCCTCACGATCCTGCTTACGCCCGCGGCATTCGTCATCGCGCAGTACGCCTTTCCCAAGCTCGCCTACGACAGCCGCCGCGATTTCACCCCGGTGAGTCTGCTCATCAGGGTGCCGTTGGTGGTGGCAGTGAATCCGGCGCGCGTCAGCGCCCGCACGCTCGCCGAGTTCGTCACCGCGCTCAAGGCGCAACCGGGCAAGGCCTCTTACGGATCGCCGGGCAATGGCAGCGTCTCGCACTTGGCCGTGCAGCTGTTCGCCATGCAGGCAGGGTTCGACGCGGTACACGTTCCCTACAAAGGCGCAGGACCGGTGATCGCGGATCTGCTCGGCGGACAGATCGACTTCACCTTCACCGGACCGCTGGAAGTCACCGGCCACGCGAAATCGGGCAAGCTCGCGGTCGTCGGCGTGGCCGCACCCTCACGACTCACCAGCCTGCCCGACACGCCGACCTTCCGCGAGAGCGGATTCCCCGACTACGAGTCGTCGTTCTGGTTCGGTGTGGTCGCGCCTGCCGGCACACCTCGCGAAACGGTCGCCGCCCTGAACGATGGGCTGCTGGCCGCGCTCAACGCGCCCGAGGTCGCCGAGAAACTCACCGCCCAGGGCGCACAGATCGTCGGCATCGGGCCCGACGAGTTCGGTCGTTTCCTGAGCGCCGAGCACACGCGCTGGTCACAGGCGGTGAAGGCCGCCAATCTGAAAGTCGAGTGAGCACGGCTCGGGCATGCGCGATCGGCGCGACACCGCGCGCCGTCGATCACAAATCCAGCTTCAATCCGCTCGCGCGGATCACTTCAGCCCAGTAAGCACGGTTCTTCTTCAGGTAATCGGAAAACTCCGCCGGCGCACTCCCCACCGATTTCAGGCCCTGTGAGCGGACATGCTTCGCCTCGAACGCCGGATCGCGCACGATCGCACCCACATCAGCCGCAATGCGCGACACGATCTCGCCTGGCGTGCCGGCCGGCGCAACCAGTCCGAGCCAGGTGCCGACGATGAGATCGACGCCTTGCTCCTGGAACGTCGACACATCGCGATACTGGTCCGAGCGCACTCGATCGGCAACGGCAAGCAGCTTCACTTTGCCTTCCTTGAGCGGCGGCACGAGCAGCGTCCCCACGCTGGAGAAGAACACCCCGAGCCGGCCCTGCGTGAGTTCGAGGATCACCGGCGCAGCGCCCTTGAACGGTACGTGATTGAGTTTCACGCCCAATGCGCGCTCCATCGCGAGCGTGTCGAGATGCCCGGTGCTGCCGATCCCCATCGATCCGTAGTCGATCTTGCCCGGATTGGCCTTGGCGTAGTCGATGAACTCCTTCAAATTGTTCGCCGGCAGCGCGGCGCTGACGATGAGGAAGTTGGTGGTCGCCGCCAGTTGCGTGACGGCCACGAACTCGCGCGCCGGATCGATCGGGATCTTCTTGTACAGCTCGGGGCTGATCGACATGGCCGCCGCGGTTGCGTAGAACAGTCCGTGGCCGTCCGGCGCCAGTTTGGCTGCCGCTTCGGCGCCGATCAGCGTGTTCGCGCCCGGCCGGTTCTCGACCAGCACCGGCTGCTTCCAGCGCTCGCTCAGCTCCTGCGCGATCGCACGCATCATCACGTCGGAAGGCCCGCCAGCCGGAAACGGCATGATCACGCGGACCGGCCGCGACGGGAACGACTGCGCCTGCACCGCTTGCACCACCCCCATCGTCAGCGCGGCGACGATCGCCACGACACGCAAAATCTTCCAGTGCACCTTCCGTAGTAGTTTCACCAGTGCCTCCATGGTTGAGCTCAAGCGCCCCACACCGCGCGCGCGGTCGATACCACCAGCTCGAGTTTGCGGCGCTGCTCTTCCGCGCTGATGAGGTTGCCCTCCGCGATGCTGGCGAAGCCGCATTGCGGACTGATCGCCAGATTCTCCAACGGCACGTAGCGCGCGGCATCATCGATGCGGCGTCTCAACGCATCGGGCGTCTCGAGCCTGCCGTGCTTGGTGGTGACCAGCCCGAGCACGACCTTCTTGCCCTTCGGCACGAACCGCAGCGGCTGGAAATCACCGGAACGTTCGTCGTCGTATTCGAGCAGGAACTGATCGACCGCCAGGTGCGCGAACGTCTGCTCGGCGATGCGCTCGTAGCCGCCTTCAGCGATCCAGGCGCTGCGCGAGTTGCCGCGACACAGATGAATGCCGACCGCGGTGTCGGCGCGGCGCGTGGCAATGCACTCGTTCACCAGGCGCACGTAGCGCGCCAGTCGTTGCTCCGGATCCTCGCCGTTCTCGCGCACCTCTTCGCGCAGCCGGTCGCTGATGAAGTACGTGAGCAACGGGTCATCGATCTGTATGTAGCGGCAACCGGCCTGCTCGAGCGCCGCGATCTCATCCTGATAGACCTTCGCGACGTCGGCGAAGAACTGCTCGATATCCGGGTACACCCGAGTATCGATATGCCGCCGACCACCGTGGAAGTGCATGCGCGTGGGTGACGGGACGGTCATCTTCGCAGGCAGCTTCGCCGCCGAACGCAGCACCTCATAGTCGCGCAGATAGATCGGCACATCGTGCTTTAGCCTGGCGTGCGTGACGACGTTCTTGGGCACGTAGTGCCATTCGGGCTTGTCGACGAACGCACTCGTACGCGCGTCGCCGTCGCGGATCTCCACCCCGCCGATCCTGCTGATGAAATCGATCCACCAGTTCTCGCGGCGGAACTCACCGTCGGTCACCACCGGCAAGCCGACGTCCTGTTGATAGGCGACCACCTCGGCGATGCACTCGTCTTCCACCGTGCGCAGGCGCGCGGCATCGAGTTCACCGCGTTTGTTGCGCTCGCGCGCCTCGAGCAGCCGTGTTGGACGCAGCAGACTGCCGACCTGGTCGGCGCGATAGAACGGGCGCGTACTCATTGATGGCTCTCCGGACGTTGGGAAAACTGAATGGTGTGGGTGATCGAGCGAGCAAGAGTCGCGTCGGTCAGTGTCACGCGACACCATTGGGGGTCGGTCAGGGCCGATCCAACGGGCACGAAGACGGCACGGCCGCTTGCAGGTTCGGGGGGGACGAGACCGCTCAGGTTCCGTGGTGTCTCGCCTCGCGTCGATGCGAAGGTGATGGAAATGCCCGACCAGCCCGCAGTCACATCGCTCAGGCGCCAGGCGCCACGCGCGATGATCCAGGGCGTGCCTTGATCGAGGAAACCCACAGTCACGAGCGGCGCGAAGTGCGCGGCAACCAACACCAACGCCGCACCGATCGGCCCGGATCGCGGCGGACTCCACACCTCGCTCCACAGCGTCATGTCGAGCGCGATGTCGGGCGTCGTGATGTCTTTCGCTCCTTGCACATGCGGCCGGTAGACGAACATCAGCGCTGCTCCGCGGCCTGCAACACGCTGTCGATTACCTCGTCGGTGGTGCGCACATCGCCGAAGCTTTGATAGAACGAAGTGAGCCCGGCGATGTGGTCCTCGTCGTAACGCGCCGCATTCGCATCGGACACCATGATCACGCGATAGTCGAGCATCATCGCGTCGCGCGCGGTCGTCTCACAACACATGTTCGTGGCGGTTCCTGCCACGACGAGATTGCGGATGCCAAGCGCGCGCAGAATCGATTCGAGGTTCGAGCTGCCGGAGACGAACGGCGAGAACCGTGTCTTCCACACGTGCAGATCGGAAGCCTGCGGCTGGAGTCCGGGATAGAGCCGATGGCCCTCGGCGCCTTCGGACAGCTGATCACGGTGATTGCGCCCCTTCGCGTCGGTGAAGAAGTGGTCGTGATAAAGCGACCACAGGCTGGTGCCGTCCTTGCCGGCGGTCATGCACAACCAGATCACCGGATCGCCCCTCACCCGCATCGCGCGCGCCAGCCGATTGATATTGGGCACGATCGCCCGCGCAGTGGCCACCTCAGCGACGTAGAAGTTCTGCATGTCCACGACCAACAGCGCGGTTTCGCCGACCGGGAAATGGTCGTAGACGTTGAGCCGGCCGCGCTTGGCCATGACGCGCTCGATCACGTATTGCGGCCATTCGAAAGTGTGCGGCCGATCGGCAGTCGGTGCCGCGGATTCCAGGCGGTCGTTCATGGTCGGGGCTCCCAGGCAATCATGCGCAGCTCGCCGAGCTCGCGCGGCATCTTGGTCCACGACTCGCCACCGTCGTCGGAGCGAAAGATCTGGCCGAAGATGGTGCAGCAGAAAATCAACATCGGATCGGCGCGGTTGGTGCCGATCCACCAGATGGTGCTGTTGACCGGTTTGGGGAGCTTCGCGTCCTCCCAGGTCTCTCCCCAGTCGCGGCTGCGAAGCAGCATGCCGGTCTCCCCGGAAGGGCGATCACCCACCGACAGGTACACCACGCCGGTCCGGTCGGCCCGCGCCGTCATCACACGAAAGTAGGGCCACGGCGCCTGCGGCACTTTCACCGGGTAGAAGCTCGCGCCCTCGTCGTCGCTGCGATGCAGGCCCTCCTCCGTGGCAACCAGGATGCGACGCGCGCCGAGTTCGTCGACGATGACGAGGTTGTGCACGTCATCGGACAACAGGCCCTTGCCGAGCCGCTCCCAGGTGTTGCCGCGATCACGGCTGCGCCAGATGGCGTCGATCTCGATGGTCGCCCAGACGGTGTCGCGATCGCGCGCGTCGAAATGGATCGAGGTGACGCGCGGCGTGTTGATGAATTCGCATTCGGCGGCGTTACCCAGGAGCAAGCGCTGCCAGCTGCCACCACCATCGGCTGAACGGAACAATGCCGCCGGCCGCGTGCCGGCGATGATGAAATCGGGGTCGCGCGGATCCTGCGCCAGTTGCAGCACCTGCAACGCGTCGAGTGGCGAGGGTAGATAGTTCCACTGCTCAGCGCCTGGATCCCAGCGGTAGATGCCTTGATCGGTGCCGGCCAGTACCCGCCCCGGGCGATCCTGATGGAGCGACAGCGACCAGCATCGCGACTCGTTGTAGATACCGCCGCGGTTCGTGTGCGCGCGCAGCCAGCTCTGACCCCGATCCTTGCTGAACCAGACCGAGTGCCCCACCGACGCCGCGTAGGCCATCACGTTCAATGTCTGCGTTTGACCCGCCATGCGAATCTCCCTTTAATGCCGACTGCATGGACCCCCGCAACACGCCCGCCGCTCTCGCCGGCATGAAGCTTCGATATTTGCGCGCCTTCATTGCCGTTGCGCATCGGGGCGGCGTCACCAAGGCCGCCAGCCATCTGCTGCGCGCACAGTCGGTGGTCACGCGCGCGATCCACAAGCTCGAACAAGCGTTGGGGGTTCCACTGTTCGAACGCCGTGCGCAAGGCGTCGAACTGACGGTCTATGGTCGTACGCTGCTCGCGCGCGCCGAACGGGCCGCCGACGAGCTCGCACAGGCACATGCCGACATGCAGCCGCTGTGTCCACGCGGCCTGCCCTCGGCGACCGCACCGGTGTTCTCGATGCAGACCAGCCGGCGGCATCTCGATGCCTTCCTGCAACTGGTGGAGCTGCATCACATGAGCGAGGTCGCACGGCGCCTGTCGATCAGCCAGCCTGCAGTCAGTGCCGCGATTCGCGAAATCGAAGGCGGCCTGCGCACGCGCCTGTTCGTGCGTGCTCCCACCGGCCTGTTTCCCAATCCGGCGGCACGGCTGCTCGCCCGGCGCGTGCGACTGGCCCTTGCCGAGTTGCGCCACGCAGAAGAAGAGCTGGCGTCGCTGCGCGGCATCGATGCGGGACACGCCCGGGTCGGCGTGCTGCCGTTGAGCAAGACTGCGATCGTGATGCCGCGTGCCATCGCCCGGCTGACCGCGCGCTATCCGGCCGTTCGCGTCACCCTGCGCGACGGGGCGTTCGACACCCAGGAAGACGCGCTGCGATCCGGCGAGCTCGACTTCATCTTCGGCGCGTTGCGCGATTTCCCGCGCGATTCCGATCTGATCGGTGAAGCGTTGTTCGACGATCGTCTGTGCCTGATCGTCCGCGCCGGGCACCCACTGGCCCGGGTCAAGCGCCTGTCGTGGCAGCGGCTCGCGGGATTCTTCTGGGTGCTCAATCGCCCGGGCACGCCGGGACGCGAGCGGCTGGAGGCGGCGTTTCGGCGGCGCGGACTCGCGCTGCCCCAGGTGATCATCGAGACCGGCTCGCTCGCGATGACGCGCGGCCTGCTGCTCGAGACCGATTTCATCACCGCGCTCTCGCCCGATCAGTTCGAGCGTGAAGTCGCCGCGGGCATGATCGCCGTGCTGCCGCTCGAGTTGCCCGAGACGGTGCGGCCGATCGGGGTGATCCGCCGCCGCAACAGCGTGCTGCCGCCCTCTTCGGAGCGGCTGATCCAGGCGTTGCGCGATGTCGTTCATGCGACGTGAAAGATGCCTTCGATCTCGACCGGCTGATTGCCGACCAGACCGCCCACGCACAGCGTCGAGCGTGCGTGACAGCCGATCTCCGGGCCGAACACCTCGAACAGCAGATCCGAGGCGCCGTTGATCACCATGTTCGGTCGCTCGAACTGCGCCACGGCATTGACCATGCCGACGATCTTGACCACGCGGCGCACCTGGTCGAGATCGCCGATATGCGACTTCACCGTCGCGAGCATCTTGATCGCCAGCGCGCGCGCTACTGCGTAGCCTTGCTCTTCGCTCAACTCACCGCCGACCTTGCCCCGGAGCGGCAGGCTTGGATCTTCGAGCAATTGCGCGCCGTGACCTGACACATACAGCGTTTCGCCAATCAGCACTGCCGAGGTGCGGTTCTTCGATGGCAGCACCAGGGGCGCCGGCAGTTCGATTCCCATCTCGCGCAGCTTGGCGTCGACGCGTCCACTCACGGCTCTGTCCTCTCGGTATGCCTCGATATCACGCTGCTACCCGCATGACCGCCTCTTGAAACGGACCAGGCTCCAGCAGCGCTTCGGTCGCGTTGTAGTGATCCTTGCCGGCAAGCGGAAACACCGGCGCCGGATACTGGCTGCCGAACACTTCGGTCTGCCGGTGGAACTCCAGACTCTCGAGCGCGCCCACGCCCAGCACCATCGGTGGCGCGCCCGCTCGGGTGAGGTGAATCGGGCTGTTGCGAGCCGCGATCACGCCATCCATGCGCAGGGGTTCATTGAGATAGGTACGCGCGATCGGTTCGAGCTCGTACAGGCCGCTGACGCCGCACGCGGCATCCACGAGCCGCGCCGGCGCGTGTCGCGAATCGGCCTGCGTTGGCCGTCCCGACTTGGCTTCTTGCTCGGCCTGGTTCGGCCCCGACGCTTCGTGTGCGCTATCGTCTGACGCGGTCCAGCTTGTCAGCGCCAGCATTGCGGCGAGATGCCCGCCGGCGGAGTGACCGAGCACCGTAAGCCGCGTAGTCACGAATCCCAACAACGCCGCGTTGCCGCGCACCCACCGCACCGCTTCGCGCAGCTGCATCACCATGGCATCCATGCTGACGTCCGGGCACAGCTCGTACGACACTGCACAGAACGCTATGCCGCGCTGCAGGAACGGCGGGGCGAGGAATGAAACGGAATGCTTGGTCGACGTGCGGTACTGCCAGTAGCCGCCGTGGATGAACAGCGCGAGCGACCCGCGCGATGCGCCCGCCGTGAAGAAGTCCAGCGTCTGCCGCGGCTGGCTCCCCCAGCGCACGTCGAGCCGGGCGCCTGGGCGCGCACGAACCGCCTCGCCTAACCGGCCGTGCCGCGCGATCGTGTCGGCGTAGTCGGGTGCCCAGGCACGCGTGTTGTACTGATGATCGAGATAGGAGTCGTTCGTGCCATTCATCGGGTGCAGCCCCTCATTGCATGATCCGCGGCAACCACAGCGCGATCCCGGGGATCAACAACAGCAGCACGAACAGGAGAACGTCGAGCAGCACGTACGGCATTGCCGCCGCCGATACCTGCGCCAGCGTCGTGCCGCGCGACACGCCGAGCATGACGAACAAGCCCATGCCGAACGGCGGCGTGATCCCGGCGATCTCCAGGGTGAGGAGCATGATCACGCCGAACCAGATCGGATCGAGCCCGAGCGCGGCGATCAGCGGAAAGAAGATCGGCACGGTGATCATCATCATCGACACCTGATCCATCAGGCAGCCCATGATCAGCAGGATGCCGAACATGATGCACACGATCGCCATCGGCGCGACGTCGAACTTGGTCACCGCGGCGACGATCCCGTTGGTGGCTCCCGAGAGCGCCAGGATCTGACTAAACGTCGTGGCGGCCATGACGATGATCAGCACCATCGCCGAGACGCGCACCGTGCCTTCCAGTGATTTCCAGATCGCTTCCCAGGTCAGCTGCCTGAACAGCGCCGCGACGATCAACACACCGAGCACGCCGAATGCGGACGCTTCCGAGGGGGTAGCGATGCCTACGAGCATGGTGCCGATGACGCCGAACACCACCAATCCCATCGGCAGCAAGTTGATCGCGAACACCCGCAGCCGCTTGCCGAAACTCACCTGCGGTGGATCGTAGCGGGGCGCCGCATTGGGATCGACCTTGATGCTGATGTAGATGAACGCGGCGTAGAACGCGGCCAATACCAATCCGGGCACCACGCCCGCGATCAAGAGTCGCCCGACATCGATCTTGGCAAGACTCGCCAGGATCACCGCCAGGCTCGAAGGCGGAATCAGGATCGCCAGCCCGGCCGTACCCAGGATCGCGCCCATCGACAGATAGCGCTTGTAGCCGCGGCGCGTCATCTCGGGCACCAGCAGCGCCCCCATCATCGCGGTGTTGCCCATGCTCGTGCCCGACAGCGCGGCAAATACGGTTCCGCCCGCCACGGTGAGATACGACAGCCGGCCCGGCAGCCGGCCGAGCATCACGTCGAAAGCGTCGAACACGCGCACCGCGACCTTGGTGTGGAAGAACAATTCGCCCATCAGCAGGAACAACGGCACCGGCACGAACACGAAGTGCGTGATCGACGCGGAGAAGTTGGCCGACAACTGCGCCAACCCGGCATGGCCGCCGATGAACACGAGCATGCCGACGATGCTCACTCCGAAGAACGCGAACGCCACCGGCATACCCAATCCGAGCAGGGCGAGCACCAGACCGACGATCAATGCCGCGGCTTCGTACCAGCTCATCACTCGGCCCCGCGCTCATGCGTACCGGTGGGAGCGGAAGCCTCGCCCGCTACTGCGGGGACGCCGATCGCGCCGGCGCGCAGCAGACGCGCGAACTCGATCGCGCACAGCCCGAAGCCGATCGGCAGCACACCGAGCAGCATCCAACGCGGAATCTCGATCGAGCGGACATCCATCTCGCCGCGCGATGCTGCGTCCCAAGCCATTGCGGCGCCGTAGCAGGCCAGCAGCACGCAGATCACGACACAAAAGAAGTAGATCAGTCGTCCGACCCACGCTTGTGCGGCCGGACCAAGCCGAGCGATCAGCGAATCGACCGCGACGTGCCCGCGCTGACGCACCAGCGCCGGTGCGGCGAGCATCGTCATGTAGAGCATCGCGTACTCGCTCAGCGCGCTGGTCCATGGCGGCGGCCGCAGCCCGAGCGAACGCTGTGCCACGTCGTAGAGGATCGCCAGGAAAATCCCGGCCACGAGCAGGTTGCCAAGCCTGGCTGCGCCGTCGATCAGCGCGTCATAGCCGCGCAACAACCCTCTCATCGCATCACCGCTGAAGGCACGCGCCGTTCCCGCTTGCGATCGAACCGGCGGACACTACTTCGTCGGCGGGAACGCCTTGCGCAATCGCTCGTAGTATTCCGGCGACTTGGTCTTGATCTCGTTCCACTGAATGGCTTCGGCCGCCGCAACGAACTTGGCCGCCGCATCGCCTTTGAGCGGATACGACTTCACGCCGACCGCATCGACCTTGACGCGTTCCTTCTTCGCCAGCTCGGTGTAGTAGGCATGTGCGTCAGCCTCGAACTTCGCCACCGACTCGGTGAGTGCGCTTTGCTGGGCCTTGTTCAACGCGCGCCACTTGTTGGCGTTGATCCACAGCAGATTGTCGAACTGCCATACGGCCGGATCGATCCGGTACTTCACGAATTTCTCGAATCCGTAATCGGTGATGCCAAGCCCCGGCCAAGCCGCCCCGTCCACCACGCCGCGCTCCAGCGCACCGTAGATGTCGGGGGCCGGAACCATCACGTTGGTCGCGCCCATCGCATCGAGCCATGGCTTGTAAAGCCCGGAGGAGCGCACCTTGAGCCCGGCGAGGTCAGGTGTACCGTCGGGCTTGAGCTTGGGCTCCTTGGCGAGCCAGACGTGGTAGCCGATGCCGGCGGCAACCCAGCCAAGCACGTGCGTGTTGGCCTTCTTGGTCCAGATCTCGGCGAGCAGATCGATGCCGCCGTTCTTGCGCGCTTCCATCGGCGTGATGCCGGTGCCGTAGAAGACGAAACCTTCCGGAACCGTGCCCACGTAGTAGCCGGCCGCACCGAACAGCATGTCGAACGCACCGTTACGCACGGCGGTCAGTTGCTCGGTGGCTGGCGTGACCTCGGGCCCGCCGACGAATTGGATCTGCAGATTGGCCTTCTTCGCGGCGTCGCTCTTGTTGAACTCGTCGGCCCACTGCAGCGTCCGTGCGGTCGACCACAGACTCTTGGACCAGTTCGCGACCATTCGCAGGGTCTCACCGTGCGCACTCGACCACGGCAATAACGTGCTTGCGACCAACGCCGCCGATCCGAGCGCGGCAACGATCCTTCGCTTCATGGGCTCCTCCTGTTGTATCAGCAGGGGTTGCGGCACCCCTTCAAGCAAACGACCGGTTCACGGCCGTTGCGCACGATCGCGTTCACCGGTACCTGGCGCGGCCAAAGATAGCCAAGCCCGACTCCGGATGAAGCGCAAAAAGACTGCGCGACGATCGATTTTGCTTATGGCTGACGCGCCGAAGCGAAGCGCCTGGAAGCGCGCTCAGGACTCAATCCAGGCAGTCCGCTTATGAGCAGCAGAAAGCGCGCCGCGGGGCCGCGAGACGCGTACCAGCGTGGCCTGAGAACCGGCTATGCACTGCGCTGTAGCCGCGGGGCCGCCGTCGACGCAGCACGCGAGGTGGCTCTCGCGGCAGAAGTGTTGGTCCCGGACTTGCCCGCGCCACCGGCCAATCGGAACTTGCTGCACGCCCGCACCAGCGAGCCCACGCCCTGTTCCATGCTCTCGGCGGCGGCCGCGGTCTCCTCGACCAGTGCGGCGTTCTGTTGGGTCGTGCGATCCATATCACCGATGGCCTGATTGATCTGCTCGATACCCGCGCTCTGCTCGGCGCTCGAGCGGGCGATGTCCTCGATGATCGAATTCACGCGCTGGATCGAACCGACGATCTCGTTCATCTCGGTACCGGCGTTGCGCACCAGCGCGCCGCCCGCCTCCACGCTCGACATCGACTCGCCGATGAGCACCTTGATTTCCTTCGCCGCCGTAGCGCTGCGCTGAGCCAGGCTGCGCACCTCGCTCGCCACCACCGCGAAACCCTTGCCCTGCGGACCGGCGCGAGCGGCTTCGACCGCGGCGTTCAACGCCAGGATGTTGGTCTGGAACGCGATGCCGTCGATGACCGCGGTGATGTCGCTTACCCGCGTCGCGCCCTCGGTGATCGATCCCATCGTCGTCACGATCTGCTCGACCGTGGTGCCGCCCTTGCGTGCAATCGCGGAGGCACTCGCCGCCAGTGCGCTTGCCTGATTCGCGCTCTCGGCATTCTTGCGGACCGTACTGGTCAGTTCCTCCATCGAACTGGCCGTCTGCTCCAGGCCGGATGCCTGGCCCTCGGTGCGACCCGAAAGATCCTGATTGCCGCTGGTGATCTCGGTTGCCGCGGTCTGCAACTCGCTCGCCGCCAAGCCGATGTCGCGGATCAGCGTGCCCAACTGTTCCATGGTCGCGTTGGCGTTCTCACGCAGCTCGGCGAATGCGCCTTGCAAAGTGGAATCGACGCGCGCGGTCAGATCACCCGCGGCCAGCGATCGGAACATTCGGTTGGCATCGTCGAGCCCGGTCTGCGCGGCCTCCATCAACCGGTTCAACTCGTCGACGATCTCGCGGTAGGCGAAGCCGAAACGCTGCCCGTCGCCGCGCGCAGTGAAATCGCCGTGCGAGGCTGCCACCGCCAGCCGCTTGATCTCCTCGCTGATCGCGGTGAGGCTGGCCTTGACGTCGTTGGCGGCTTGCGTGAGCTGCATGCGGTCGCCCGGCAACGCCGGCATCTCCACGGAAAAATCGCCCTGGCCGTACCGCCCGACCACCTGTACCAACTGCTCGGTAACCTTGAGCTGCTCCTCGACCAGCGCGTTGACCTGCCCGGCCAGCTTGCCGTAGGTACCCTCGAACCGACCGGCGTCGATGCGATGCGACGTGTTGCCCAGTGACTGCTCGCGCGCCATTTCGCCTTGGGCACGAGCAAACTCCTCGAGCGTCCCCTTCATCGAGGTGAACGCCTGCGCGACACGTCCGACTTCGTCGCCGGCCGGCACCAGGTTCACCCGTTCGAATGCACCTTCACGCACGGCATCAGCGGCATCGAGCAGCTCACGCAGCGGGCGGTGGATACTGCGGAACACCAGCGCCCCGACCACCACGAAGAGCACGAACACGGCGACGACGATCGCGACCATCCACCGCAGCTGCCCGGTGGTACTGCGCTCGCGCTCGGTGAGCATACGGTTGATCTCGTTCAGCGCCGTCTCGGAGATCTTCCGCTGCAACACGATCAGCTCGGTCACGTCGTGTTGAAGCTGTATGGGGCCGCCCTCGACCTTGGCGCCACCGGCCACCGCGCGCGACACGTCGAGCGTCTTGAGCACACGCTGCTCGAGGTTGTCGAGCAGCGCGCCCATGCTCTGCTTCGAAGCATCGGAGGCTTGGAATGCCTTCTCCACCGCGCGGCGCATTTGCCGTACCGCCGATTCGACTTGTCCGGCGAAATCGTAGATCCGACCGATCTCGGCCGACGACGGTGACTCTTTCATTGCGGCGATCAGCGATGCAGTGCGCAGATTCGCAACCTGTTCCGACAACCGTGGCAACTGCTGCGTAACGCCGATGATCAGATAGTAGGTCTCGGGTTCCGGGTCGAGACTCAGGCTGTAGTGATCGGCGGTGAGTTCGAGCAGCGCGATCATGCCGTCGACCAACGCCCCATAGTAGCGGGCCGCAACGGCCGGATTGACCGTCTTGAGCGGACGCTGCTTGAGGGCCCCCCACGACTCCATGGTCTGATCGAGTGCCTCGCGGAAGGCCTTCGAGATGTTCTGCGCGCGCAACGCGGTGGCGAACTTGCTCATCGCCGCGTCGGCCTCGCTGGTGCGCTTGGGGAGCTCTGCTGCGGCACCGGCTTCGCCGGCGACCATCTGGTACACGCTGCGACGATGTGCTCCGAGTGCGTCGATCGCATCCAGACCCGCATCCACCAGCGGAATACCGCTGCGTTCCTGGCGCACGAAGTCGATCGCCTTGTTCGCCTCCCACATGTAAAGCGCAAGGGGCAAGCTGATGCCGGCAACCGCCAGCAGGCCGAACACGGCGAGGCGAATCCACAGCGGATATCGCCGCGCTACGCGCATCACATACGATTCACTCGTTTTCATCGAAGTCCCCGACAGGCTCGACATGAGCTTGTTCTGATTGTTTTCTACGCTGACCGGATGATTGGGCTGATTCGACCGCGACCGGAGTGGACGATCAGCGGCGCGCCGCGTTCTGCGCCTGGAGCCGCTGCAGATCGCGCACCATCACCGCAGCTTCAGTGCCGTGGCGGTACAGCCGCACCACACGTCCGGATTCGTCGAGCAGATAGCTGAACGCGCTGTGCTCGATCGTGTAGCTCGAGCCGGTGAGAACCTTGCGATAACCGACGCGATACAGCTCGGCCACTCGTGCGATCTGCTCCGCCGACCCCGAAAGCCCGACGAAGCTCGGATCGAACGCCTCCATGTAGGCCTTGAGGACCACCGGCGTGTCGCGCTCTGGATCGAGCGTCACGAAGGCAATCCGCGGCGTGCGTTCGGCACCGAGCGTTGCCCGAATCTGCCTGGCCTCGGTCAGGGTAGTCGGACACGCGTCGGGACAACTCACGAACCCGAAGAACACCAGCGTCGGCCTGTCGGTCGGCGCACCCAGCAAGATGGGCCGTCCATCGTGGTCGCGCAGTTCGGCCACACCGCCGATTTTCATGTCCGCCGACACCGCGATGACGGGGTGCGACGGTCGCGACGGATGACGATGCCCTTCGTGCGCGCCTGCGCCGCTCGTTCCAACTATTCCAACTAACGTGGCGACGAGCAGGAGCGCGACGCGCGACAGCGACGCCCGGGAGGGGAAGCCTGGTTTCATGGCCGGCTGATGCTTTTGAGGTACTGCCCGAGATCGACTATCTGCTCGTCGGTGAGCTGCTCGCCCCACGGTGGCATGAACGGTGAGCGCCCCATGCCTTCCCCACCACGACGGATGATCTGTTCCTTGTACGCGTCGTTGTGCCGGCTGGTGACCAGGTTGGCCGGACGCGGGTTGTACATGCGCGCGGTACGACCGTTCCCTTCGCCGGTCGCGCCGTGGCAAAGCACGCAGTACGTGCGGAACACGATCCCGCCGCGCACGACGGCAGCCTCGGCCGAATCCTTCTGGATCTCGCCCGATCCCTGCGCGATCGCAACGCTGCAAGCAAGCGTGGCAACCAACGCAAGGCCGCTGCGACGGAACCCGCGAATCGCGATCGTGACGACTGTGCGACGACCGCTCACTTGGAAACCTCGACGACGAGCTTCATCTCCGGGTGAATCGCGCACTCGATCTCGAGCGTGCCGGTCTTGGTGAGCACGACCTCGCGCGCCACGCCCTGGCCGAAACTGCCCAGGTCGAACGACTGCGTATCCGACAGCGAGAACACGTTGTGATGAAACACATCGTCGTTGCGAAACACCAGCTTGTCGCCGACCTTGGCCTTCATCTGCTTGGTCGTGAAGGCCTTGTTCTTCTGACCGACGAGATGCTGCTCGCCGGCCATCGCGGCGCCGGTCACGGTGAACGCGCTCACGACGAGCAGAGTCTTCAGTACACGCTTCATGATTCGATTCCTGTGCAGGTCTATGGATGGAAAGCTGAAACCGTTTCTTATTGAGGCAGCATCGGCACGGTGATCGTCATCGGCGTGCCGGTGAGCGCTTTCATGAACTCGACCAGGTCGCGCTTCTCGTCGGCGTTCAGGCCGAGCGGCTTCATGTTCGCGCTCACGTTCTCCTTCACGTCGCCGCCGCGGTCGTAGTGGTCGACCACCTCCTCCAGCGTGCGATAGATGCCGTTGTGCATATAGGGCGCGGTAAGCGCAATGTCTCGCAGCGTCGGCGTCTTGAACGCACCCTTGAGCACCTTCACCTTGCGATGCGCGAAGCGGCCCAGGTCTTCCTTCTCGCCCAGGCTGCGCAGGCCGATGTTGTGGAAGCCGTCGTCGCTGAAGTTGAAGCCCATGTGGCACACCGCGCAGTTCGCCTTGCCGGTGAACACGGTGAAGCCGCGCTTGACCGATTCGCTGACCGCGCGCTCATCGCCGCGGCGCCAGCGATCGAACGGCGCCTCGGTGGACACGATGGTCCGCTCGAAGCTGGCGATCGCCTTGCCGATGGTCGCGGGCGTGATGCCCTGGCCCGGGTACGCCTTGTCGAACATCTCGCGATAGCCGGGAATGGCATCGAGCTCCTTCACCAGCTCGCCGATGTCCTGATTCATCTCCACGTCGGCACCGATCGGCCCGAGCGCCTGGTCCTCGAGCGTGGCCTTGCGGCCGTCCCACATGAGGATCTTGTTGTAGGCGGTGTTGAGCACCGTGGGCGTACTGCGCCCGAGAACATTCATGCCGTGACCGATGCCGGTGGGCAGGCCGTCGGACCACCCGAGCGAGGGGTTGTGGCAAGTGGCGCAGCTGATCCAGTTCGAACCCGACAGGCGCGGATCGAAGAACAGCGCCTTGCCCAATTCAATACGCGGTGCCGTCGCCGCGTTGTCCGCCGGATGCGGTACCTCGGCGGGCCGTAGCCACGGGTCAGGGGGATTCGCAGCGCCAACCAGCAAGGCACCGGAAAGCAGAACAGTCGCAGCAATCGCCACGCGAGAGAAGAGCGTCGTACGCGCCATCAGCAATCTCCATCGTCTGATTCGGGCAGGAGCGACCGGATCCGATCACTCGTGCGCCCGCGATTTGTCCGGGCAGAGCGATGCGCGCAATCGCACAGCGAAATCGCGCAATCAACAGTGCCGATGAGGATCCGCAACAGCGCGCATCCTCAATCGATGGATCGACTACCGATGTAAAAAGAAAAGGGGTGAACCGCGCTCAATCCGCGCGGATGTGAAGCGCTGCGCGAAGCAGGTTGACGGTCCTGGACGTTGCGTCCATTGACGCAGCGGATCGCTATGAGGCTCCCTTACAAGCGAAGCGCATGCGCGACTGACGAATACGCCTAACTGTCCAGAACGGCAGGCATGCTCATGGATCAGTGCGACGCAAAATGAGGTTCATGCTCGGTTGCGGTGCGCCGTCGAGACGCACTTGAACATCGATCAATTCGCCACATTGACTGCAGCACAGATGTCGCAAGGCGAACCGACGCCGCTCGTAGTCCTCGCCACGCACGCGGCCGGCGGCAGCAAGAGGAGTCGTGAATGTATGCAAGCGGGGCAGCAGATTTTCGCCTGACCTGCCGTGCACATGGCCGCAATGCGCGCAGCGAATCTCGCCGGCGTCGAGCGCCGCGATCAACGCGTCGCCATAGCGGTGCATGCCCGAGCCCCCGATGATCCACTCGCCGTCTCCATCGGCCGGCGCCGCGCGGCGCTTGCGCTCGGCACGGATCGCCTCGCGTTGTGCATTCGTTGCAGCTCGATCGCAGGAACCGTCGGCCGACAGCACCACGCCGTAGATTTCGCGCGCGGCCTGCATCGAAATCACCTGTCGCGTCACATCTTCCGCGACAACGTCGGCGTTGCGCGTGATCGGATCTCCGTAGCCGCCGCCCGCCTGCCAGCTGTGATACCAGACATCACCCAGCGCCATCGGCGAGCGCACGTGTTTGCACGCAAGTATCTCGATCTCGCCGTCGACGTCTTCCAGCCGGGCAGGCAGTACATTGCCACGCGCAATTCGCTCCGCTACGTCGGTGCGCACGACGCGTGCCACGCGGATCGCCGCACCGGGCATGCCGCCGGCCAGACCGATGGCGTTGGGCATCTCAGCGCCCGTGCCGGCGAACAGTCCTTCGAGATGATTGTTCGGCGCGCGATACATCGTGTACGCGAGCTCACCGGAGCGACCACCGCGGTAACGCCCTGGACCACCCGAATCCTGCAGGTGGCGGCGGAACAGGTACAGCACCGGATACTCGGCCTCCTGATCCTCGATGTTGGGCATGTTCGGCGTGGTGTTGAACACGATGCCGGCGGTGTCGACGCCGTCGGCGTAGGTGCGCGCGCCGCCGCCGCCGCCGAAGTGGCTCATCTCGGTGGCAGCGAACGGGAAGCCATGCTGGCTGGTGCCGGCGAAGATCGGCGCCATCGACGTGCCCGACCACACCGCCATCGCCTGATCGCGATATTCGTCGCTGGCAACGAGCATGTGCGACAGGCCGCGCCAGGTGGCATCGATGGTCACGATGACCGCGGAGATCGTCGCCATCGCGCACGGTGCCGGATATGCGCAATTGTTGACCGTGCCTGGCTCGGTCACGATGTCGATGCAATCGCGCACGCCGCGATTCCAGGGAATGTCCCAGCACAGGTTGATGTACACCGACGACAGCACCGCCGCCTGCAAGCCCGAGTAGGTGGAATTGATCAGCCCGCGCGCATTGGGGCTGGTCCCGGCGAAATCGAAGCTCAGGCGCTCGCCCTGCTTGGTGAGCGTGCATACGATCTGATAAACCGCGTCGGTGTGCCCGTCGTGATCGATGTACTGCACTTCGCGCCATCGACCGTCGGGCAATGCACGCAGCCGCTCGCCGAGTTTCTCGCGCGCGAATGCGATCGAGCCATCCATGACCGCCTTGATCGCATCGATGCCCCAGGTAGCGATGAGTTCGAGCATGCGCCGCCGCCCGGTGTTGAGCGCGGCGATTTGTCCGCGGACATCGAGCCCCACCAGCGGGTCGCGCACCTGATTGAGGATCCACGCCAGCACGTCTTCGCGCACCTCACCGCCGTCGGCCAACTTCACCGGCGGCATGCGCAGCCCTTCCTGATGCGTGTCGACCGCTTTGATCGAGAACCCGCCCGGGTCCATGCCGCCGGTGTCGAGCTG
>CADEDU010000009.1:65732-70104 GCA_902826155.1 uncultured beta proteobacterium | reverse complement strand
GTGATCAGCACGTTCGAGCCCGAGCAGCGCATGTACTGGATGCCCATCTCTTCGGTGATGCTGAGCAGCCGATGATTCAGCACCTCGAAGGTGACCGGATCGACGCTGGTGATATTGCGGACGTTCATGGAGCGGGGGAAGCAGCGTCGAGTTGGATGTGCGTGTGCCGGTAGGCATCGATCGAGGCACGCTGGCCGGTCAACACGACGATCGTCGTACCGGGATGTTCGATGATCGCCGGCCCGCTGAGTTCAGCGCCCACAGGCAGCGACACGCCATCGTAGATTGGCGTCGCGACCATGTCCTTGCGCAGCGTGCAGTAGGTCATCCGTTCGGTGCGCGGCATGGTCGCCCCCGTGGCGTTGCCGCGTTCCATCGGCGCTTTGTCCGCGACGCCGATCGCATCCACGCCGTAGTTCACCAGCTCGATGCCGCCGGCGCGCATCGCCGCGCCCTTGCCGAACAAGCGCTCGTACTCGCGCTCAAAATCCACCGCGATGCGATCGAGCCCGGCCGCATCGACCAGCGCCGGCGCCGGCACCCGCAGGTGATGCACCTGACGGCGATAGCGCGCCTCGACCCATCGTTCGAAGCGCTGCTTTGCCGCGGGCACGTCGGCTTCGCTCAGTCGCTTGCGGCCTTCGCTCTCCATGGCGCCGAAAATCGATTCGATGCTCGCCGGTGGCTGCGGCAGCACCATCGGATGCGAGTGCTGCAGACTGAAGCGAACATCCGATAGCGCCGCGCCGTACGCCGAATGCACCGTGGCATGGAACGGCACGACGATTCGGCGCACGCCCACCTGCGCCGCGTAGGAGGCCACATGCACCGGTCCGGCACCACCATAGGCCATCATCACGAAGTCGCGCGGATCGTGACCGCGCTCGAGCGTCGACTTGCGGATCAGATCGGCCATCTGGCTGTCGATCACCTGCCGAATGCCGGCGGCCGCTGCGATCACGTTGCCTTCGAACAGCGGCTCGGCGATGCGCACGCGGATCGCTTCGTTCGCCAGTGCCGGATGCAAGGCCATGCGCCCACCGAGAAACCGATCAGCTGACAGGTAGCCGAGCACGAGATCGGCGTCGGTCACGGTCGGCTCGACGCCACCCAGCCCGTAGCAGGCGGGCCCGGGCATCGACGAGGCGCTCTTCGGGCCGATGCGCAGGCGCCGTCCGTCCAACCATGCGATCGAGCCGCCCCCCGCACCGATCGAAGCGAGATCGACCATCGGCAGGCGCAGCTGGTATTGATTGAGCACCGTCTCCTTGCTGTAGCCCCAGCGCCCCTGCTCGATGATCGCGACCTTGAACGTGGTGCCGCCCACGTCAGTAGCAATTACGTTGGGCATGCGAAGTTCCTGCGCGATCGCCGCGGCGCCCACGACACCAGCGGCCGGCCCCGATTCGATGGTGAAGATCGGCACCGTCTGCTCGGCCGTGGCGACGCCGCCGTTGGCCTGCACGATCAGCAGCTTCTGGCGCAGACCGGACTCGCGCAGCGTGGCTTCGAGGCGGCGCACATATTGGTTGATCACCGGGCCGACGTAAGCGTTGAACAGCGCGGTGGCACTGCGCTCGTATTCACCGATCACCGGTGCGACGTCGGCCGACAGCGTGACGTGAACACCGGGCAGCGCCTCGCGCAGGATCGCCCCGACGCGACGTTCGTGCGTGGCGTTCTGATGTGAGAACAGAAACGCGACTGCCACGGCCTGATAGCCGGCCTTCGCGATCCGTGCCGCGACTTCACGCACTGCGGCCTCGTCGAGCGCCAGCACCACCCTGCCCTCGGCGTCGATCCGCTCGGGCACCTCGAAGATGTCGCGCTCATCGACGAGCAGGCGAGGCTTCTGCGTGAGCCGGTAGTGATGCCGCTCGAACACGCTCAACCCGGCCACGCGTCCGGTCGCACGCATGATGAGCAGCGTGTCGCCGAAGCCGCGCGTGGTGATCACCGCCGTCTTGGCGCCGCTGAACGCGAACACGGCGTTGCTCGATTGCGTGGTGGCGGGAACCATGCGATCGGCCTGCGCCAACAACTGCGGGACCGCGACGCCCACGCTCCGCGCCGCATCGGCCAACCCATCCATCACGCCGCGCTGCAGATCGTCAGGGGTCGACAGCGCTTTGCCGGCGTGCGTCTTGCCGGAGCTGACATCCATCACCACGACATCGGTGAACGTTCCGCCGATATCGACGGCGACGGTGTACATCGAAGAGTATTCCTGGAGCGGGCACGCGAACAGGACGCGCGTGGTTCGTCACGATTCGATCGCAGCAGATTCGCCACGCTGGATCTTTACTGTGAATCGTGCGCTGCGCGCAAGTCCCCGCGTGATGCCGCCGGTCCGTCGAGATTGTCAGCAAGCAACTCGAGCAGGCTCTGCATCTTCCTGTCCCACTTGAAATGGGCGGCGCCGTCATCGAATGTCTGCCGGCAGTTCGAACAGCTCGAGGCCAGGATGTCCCCCCCAGCCTGATCGATCTGCGCGATCTTCAGCTGGAACGCCTTGTAGCGCACCTCGTCGGCCCGGTGAATGGCCACCACCCCACCGCCGCCGCCGCAACAGTGTGCGAGATCGCCGGTGTCGGCCGTATCACGACGCTGCAGGCCGAGCGCGTCGAGCACCACGCGTGGAGCCTGGGTGGCACCACCACGGCGCGAAACCTGACACGGGTCGTGGAACGTGACGGTCGAACCCAGCTTGCGAGCGCGGATGCGTCCGTTGGTGATGTTCTCGGCGAGAAACTCCGAGATATGCAGCACGCGGAACGGCAACGGCCGGCCGAGCATATTGGCGCCCTGCCAGCGCAACGCGGTGTAGGCGTGGCCACACTCGGGCAGGATCAGCACCTTCGCTCCACAGGCGATCGCAGCGTCGATCAGCTTCATGCTCATGTCGCGTTGCCATTGCAGGTTGCCCGAGAGCATGCCGAAGTTGGTCGCCTCGTAACCATGCGTCGAGATCGTCCAACTGTAGCCGGTGTGATTGAGGATCTTCGCCGTTGCCACCAGCGACGCCGGGTACTTCATGATCTCGATCGACGAGAAGCTCACCAGCACCTCCGCGCTGGGCAGATCCACGTGGATGTCGACCTCGTGCTCGTCGGCCAGCCACTCCAGCCGGTCCTTGAACACCTTCGGGGTCGCCCCCAGTGGACTGCCTTCGCGCTCGGCACGTTCGGCAACCGCCCACAGTTCGTGCGGGACCAGCCCGGCGGCGAACATGCCGTGACGCGCCATCCCGACCAGGCTGGCGATGTCGATCCCCATCGGGCATACGAGCGAACAGCGGCCGCACAGGGTGCATGAGTCGTACAGCAGCTCCTGCCAGCGTTCGAGTTGCTCGACCGTTACGTCGGGCCTCCGATCGAAGATGCGGCGCAGCCAGGCGAAGGGGCCGACCGTGCGCTGATACGCGCGCTTGAACGGTTCGATCTTGTAGATCGGCGTGTATTTCGGATCGTCGGTTTCCAGATAGAACGGACAGGCCTCGGCGCAATTCCCGCAGTGGATGCATGACTCGAGGTACGCCGCGGCCGATCGACCGAAGTCCTTGGAGAAAGCTGCCATGGCAGCCTGCACCCGCTCAGTGTCGGGGCGATCGCCCTGTTTGTCGTATCGCACCGCGGGCTTCTCGACCTTCAGCGGCCGCGTGTCCTGATCCGGTGAACGATCAATGGTGCTCATTGGATTGCCCCTGAAGCTCGATCACCCCCGTGACTCGTCACAGGCTCGCGCCCTTGCGCGAAAACGCAGCACCCGTCAGGCCACGCGAAACGAACACCAGGAACGCGTGCGCGAGCTTGCCGAACGGCAGCCAGATCAGCAGCAACTCGAGCGACAACAGGTGGATGGCGACATGCACCGGCTGCGCCGGCTCCAGCGGATACGACGATTCCAGCGGCAAGGTGGCGAGCGCCATGCCGGTCACCATCGGCAACAAGGTCACCACCCAGCTGAAGTAGTCGTCGAACCCCGACAACAGCCTGAGCACGGGCGAACTCAGCCGAACCATCAGCGCGTAGAACAAACCGATGAAGGTGACTGCCGCACCCACGGCGAACACCCATCCGGGCAATGCCGGCCACGACCATCCGGTGAGGCGCTGGATGAAGCCGATGTGCGGAACGAACCCGAAGAACACGATCGCCAGGCCGATGTGATAGGCGTAGGCATTGACCGTGCCGGCAAGCGTGCGCGGGCGGAACGTCCGGTGATGCCACATGCGCGCGACGATGGCCCGCAGCGCGCCGCGCCAAACGCTTGCATTGCGCGGCTCGGAGAGATCGCGCGCCGCAGGCCTGCGAAAGATGCTGAACAGACGCCAGCTGCTGCCCGCGAAGAAGATGATCAGCGCGATCACCAA
>CADEDU010000009.1:35648-65632 GCA_902826155.1 uncultured beta proteobacterium | reverse complement strand
AGCTTGATGCCCGCGGCAGCCACCACTTTCGCGTAGATCGGCTGCTCGCGCGCGATCAACTCGGCCAGTGCCTGCGCGGTGCTGCCGCTTGCTTCGATGCTCATGCCGGCCAGCTTCTCTGCAACTGCGGGCGCCTTCAGCGCGGCGTTGACCTGTTGGTTGAGATACGCGGCGATATCGGCGGGCAGTTTCGCCGGCGCGAAGTATCCGAACCACAGCCCGAGGTGCACCTGCGGATAGCCGGCCTCGGCGAACGTCGGGGTATCGGGCAGTTCGGCTGCGCGGCGCGATCCGGTCCACGCGAGCGGCACGATCTTGCCCGCGCGGATGTGCGGCAACGCGGTCGAGATCCCCATGATGTTGACCGCAATGCGGCCCGAGAGCGTGTCGGTGGTGCCTTGCGATGCGTCCTTGTAGGCGACGTGATTGAGCGGAATGCCGGCGCTGGTCCGGAACAGTTCCACGGTGAGATGCGCGGCCGAACCGATCAGCGGCGAGGTGTAGTTCAAGCCACCCGGCGTCTTCCTGGTGAGTTCGACCAGTTCCTTGATGCTCTTGACGCCTGCGGCCGACGAGGCGACCAGCAGATTGTCGGCGCGTGCGGCCAAGCTGATCGGCGTGAAGTCCTCGACAACCTTGTAGCGCGTGGTGTTGGGATAGAGGCTCGGCGTGATGATGAGCGCGTTCGCCGAGAAGAGCAGCGTGTAACCATCGGCCGGGCTGCGCGCCGCGGCCTCCGCTCCGATCATGCCGCCCGCGCCGGGTCGGTTGTCGATCACCCATGACTGGTTCGTGCGGCGCGCAAGCTCCTCGGTGATGATGCGCGCCACCGGATCAGTGAGGCTGCCCGCTGCGGCCGGCACGATCACGCGCACCGGCTTGCTCGGATATCCGCCCGGACCGCCTTGCGCGAACGCAGCGAAAGAGGCGAGCAATGCACCGCATGCAGTCAGGCGAGCCAGCGCGGGAAAGGCAGCAGTCATTCGGGTTCCTTTTCGGAGTGTGGGTTATCAAACGCTGATTCTGAACGCGTCTTCGGGCAATCGCGCGAGCTTCAGGCTCAGCGCGTGGAGCCGCTGGCGCGACCGCGCCTCGTACGCCTGCGGATCGGCCCGCGCTTCGCGCTTGCCGTTGAAAAACAAGCCTGAACGCGCGTCGAGTTCGGGCGATGTCGCCACGTACTCGATCGCATCGGCCCCTTGCTCGACCGTGCTGATCGGCGTGCGCCCGGCCTCGCGCACCATCGTCGTGTTCATGAACGTGGCCGGATGCAGACTGTGCACGGTGGTGCGCGTGCCTTGCAGCCGCTCGGCCAGATCGATCGTGAACAGGATCTGCGCGAGCTTGCTCTGGCAGTACGCGCGCGTGCCGTTGAAGCCGCGTTCGATCATCACGTCGTCGAAGTCGATGGCCTGCTGACCGAGCGAGGCGACATTGACGATGCGCGCAGGCGCTGCGCCGACGATCGACCGCAGCAGGCGCGCGGTGAGCAGGAAATGCGCGAGATAGTTGACCGCAAAGCGCAGCTCGTAGCCATCCGCGCTCAGTCGGCGCGTCCGATCGTTGTCGCCGCCGCTGCCGACCCCGGCATTGTTGATGAGCAGATCGATACGCGAGTGCTCGCGCAGCACTTGCTCGGCCAGGGCTTCCACCTCGGCGAGCGATGCGAGGTCGGCCCGATAGAACGCGCCGCGTGCGCCTGCGGCCGTGATCTGCGCAAGCGTCTGCGCCCCACGCGCGGCGTCACGGCCGTGGATCAGCACCGTCGCGCCGGCACGCGCCAAACGCTCGGCAACGACACGCCCGACGCCATCGGTCGAGCCGGTGATGAAAACGGTCTTGCCTGCCATCGATGTGCTCATGAACTCGATCTCCTTGCCGGTGCCGTTTTCGGTGCTGTTTGCCGTTCCGTCCCTCGTGCCGCGCGAATCGCATGCCAGACGCGCTCCGGCGTGGCCGGCATGTCGAGGTCGGTGACGCCGAGCGGCGCGAGCGCATCGAGTATCGCGTGGATCACCGCAGCCGGTGCGCCGACCGTGCCGCCCTCGCCTGCGCCCTTCACGCCGAGCACGTTGGTCGGACTCGGTACGTCGCGGCTCGTCACCGCGATGGCCGGAACCTCGTCGGCCCTGGGAATCGCGTAGTCCATGAACGATCCGGAAAGCAGCTGTCCGCTCGACCCGTCGTACACCGTGCGCTCGAACAGCGCCTGCCCGATGCCTTGGGCGATCGCACCGTGCATCTGCCCGTGCACGATCGGCGGATTGACCGCGCGGCCCGAGTCGTCGACCACGTGGAGCGCAACCACTTCGGCCAATCCGGTCTCGGGATCGACTTCCACTTCGCACAGTTCGCAACCATTGGCGAAGGCGAAGGCCGGGTTCTCGTGCATCTTGCTCGCCTGCAGTGCCCGACCGAACTCTCCGGGCAGCGTGCCGAGCTCCGCGGCGCGCGCAACGTCGAACAGGCCGATCGTGCGGTCGGTACCGATCACGCGAAAGACGCCCTGTCGGTACTCGATTTCAGCGACCGCCGCTTCGAGCAGATGCGCCGCCATGTCGCGCCCGGCCGCGATCACCAGATCGACCACCTCTGCACACGCGGCACCCGCGCGAACCATCGATCGCGAAGCGAAGGTGCCCCAGCCGCGCGCAACCTTGTCGGTATCGCCCATCACGATGCGCACCGACTCGAACGGCACGCCCAGTCGCTCGGCAACGACTTGCGCGAACACCGTCTCGTGCCCCTGGCCCTGTGACAACGCGCCAAGCGGCACGTCGACCGTGCCGTCGCCATGCACCTGCACCTCAGCGAACTCCTGCGGGGCGCCGCCCGTTCCTTCGATGTAAGGCCCGACGCCCAGGCCGCGCAACCGGCCGCGACGGACGGAGGCTTCACGCCGAGCGGCAAAGCCTTCGAGGGCGGCGGCAGCAATCGCTTCGTCCATGCGTGCGACGAAATCACCCGAGTCGTACACCGCGCCGGTCGCACTTCGATACGGGAACGTTCGCACCATGTTGCGCCGTCGCAGGTCGACCGGGTCGCGGCCGGTCTCGCGCGCAGCGCGCTCCATCAGACGCTCCACGGTGTACACGCATTCGATACGACCGACGCCGCGATACACGTTGATCGGCACCGTGTTGGTGAGCACGCCTTCGACGCGAAGGTGGATGGCCGGAATCGCGTAGAGGCTGGAAATCATCCGCTGCATGTTGAGCAGCGTCGAGGCTGGAATCCCCGAGGCAATGTAGGCGCCCAGGTTGGCGATCGAATGCACACGCAGCGCGGTGACGCGACCATCCGCACCGAGCGCCAGTTCACCAGTGAGAAGCTGGTCGCGCGACTGCGCGTCACTCACGAAGCCTTCGGTGCGCGCGGCGGTCCACTTGAGCGGCCGGCCGAGGCGGCGCGACGCCCAAGCGAGCGCGACGTATTCGCAATAGGGCTGGATCTTGGTGCCGAAGCCGCCGCCGACATCACCGCTGGTGCAATGGATCCGCTCGACCGGCACACCCAGGATGCGCGACAGATTGGCCGCGAGCTGGTGAACGCTTTGCAGCCCGGCATGGAACGTCAACCGCTCGCCCGCCGCATCCCACGCCGCCAGCGCCGCGCGCGGCTCCATGAACGCAGTAATCAGACGATTGTCGACGAGCCGCAGCCGAGTGACGTGCGCAGCCTGCTCGATCGCCCGCGCCGTTGCAGCAGCATCACCACATTCCCAGTCGAACTCGCGATTGCCCGGGAGGTTGGCATGAAGCTGGACCGCGCCTGGACGCATCGCCTCGTGTGGATCGACGAGCACCGGGTGATCGCGATACCGCACGCCGACGGCTTCGGCCGCATCGAGCGCAGCCTCGCGCGAGGTCGCAACCACGATCGCCACCAACTCGCCGACGTATCGCACCCGCTCGATCGCGATCGGCGGCCACTGCGGCTCGCCGAACGCCGAACCGTCGCGGTTGCGGATGCCGAAGCCTCGCTCGGCGATCAACGTCGGGATCGCACCGACACCGCCAGCGGCGAGGTCACGCCCGGTGAACACGCCGAGCACGCCTGGTATCGCGCTCGCAGCCGCAACGTCCACACCTTCGAGGTCCGCATGGCCATGCGTGGCACGCACGAACGCGGCATACGCCTGGCCCGGCAAGTTGCAATCGTCGGCGTAGCGGCCAGCGCCGGTGAGCAGGCGCTGGTCCTCACGCCGCGGAACGGGGGCACCTATGCCGAAGCTGGTCACGGCAGTCTCCTTTGGGGAGCCGTGATTCTCGCCGATCGGCGCGATGCGGATGCGGGCCCGACAGAATCCTCAAAATCTTGGACCGCGCCCGTCGCGCGCGGTCCGTAACCCGTCGGCGCTCAGTGAATCCGCACGTACTCGAAATCACCGGCCTGGTTGTTGATGCCCACGCGCGGCGGCGCGATCCAGCTCGCGTACTTGCCGCGCTCGTGGCACGGTTGCATGAGCGACGCGATGAACTGCATGTCCGCGTCGTTCGGCAGCCACCCGCCCATGCGTGCGTCCCAGTCGGCCTGGCTCAGCACGGTGCCGTCGGGCGCGATGCGGTTGTCCTTGAACTCGCCAATGCGCCGGTTGACTCCCTTGTGCGGCTGGCTGAGGCGAAAGTCGATGCCGGCCTTCTCGATCACCTTGTTCCAGCGATCGAGTCCGCCCTGGCAATCGGCGATGTAGTCATCGAGCAGACGCGCATTGATCGAGCGCAATGCGGGCACGTCTTCGGTGACGAGCTTGCCCTCGACCACGCGCATCACCGGATACGTCGCGTTCTCCAGCCTGTGGTCGTCCTTGAGCTTCTCCTCGTTGAAGCGCCCTTTCAATCCGGCGCTGAAGGCCTCGGCCGCATTGCTCGAGATCTCCGAGCCGAACAGATCGCGCGTGACCGACATGTGGAAGTTGGCCTTGCGCTGCAACAGCGGCAGATCGACCACGCCGAGCTTGCGGATCGCGGCGACGTCGTACGGATCCTTGATGCCGGCCTTGTTCATCGCGGTACACGTTGCCTCGATGGTGCGACCCACGCCCGTCTCGCCGACGAACAGATGGTGCGCCTCCTCGGTGAGCATGAACCGGGTGCTGCGCGACAGCGGATCGAAGCCGCTTTCGGCAAGCGCGGCCAGCTGCATCTTGCCGTCGCGATCGGTGAAGTAGGTGAACATGAAGAACGACAGCCAGTCGGGCGTGCGCTCGTTGAACGCGCCGAGGATGCGCGGGTTGTTCGCATCAGCTGAACGTCGCTCGAGCAGCGCCTGCGCCTCCTCACGACCGTCTCGGCCGAAGTACTTGATCAGCAGATACACCATCGCCCACAGATGGCGGCCCTCTTCCACGTTCACCTGGAACAGGTTGCGCATGTCGTAGAGCGACGGCGCGGTCTTGCCGAGGTAGCGCTGCTGTTCGACCGAAGCCGGCTCGGTGTCGGCCTGGACGACGATCAGCCGGCGCAGCAGCGAGCGGTACTCACCGGGCACTTCCTGCCACGCCGGTTCGCCGGCATGGCGGCCGCATGGAATCTTGCGTCCTTCGACTTTCGGCGCGAGCAGGATGCCCCAGCGATAGTCGGGCATCTTCACGTGGCCGAACTTGGCCCAGCCGCTCGGGTCCACGCCCACCGCCGTGCGCAGATACACCTCGGAGCTCTGGAAACCCTCGGGCCCCATGTCCTTCCACCAGCCGAGATAGTTCGGATGCCACTGCTCGAGCGCGCGCTGCAGTTGCCTGTCGGAATCGAGATCGACGTTGTTCGGAATCGAATCGTCGTACTTCACCTGCACGAACGCGTCGCCGCTGACGGCTTCGGGCACCTCGGTGATGAAGTTCGGATCACTCATGCCAGCTCCTCCAGATAGGACATCGGGCCATTGAATGGAATGCGGGACCGGGGCCCCTCGGGGAGCGAACCTTCGACCAGTAGCGACTCGGCCTGTCGGGGCGCGGACAAGGGGCACGATACGGGCTGCGGGGTTACGAGCAATATATTGCTCTTCTCGTCACCACCGAATCAGCACTATATTGCCCGTCGCGGGCGATGGTTTGATCTGGATCAAACCACGCCGGATTCGACGATCGGTCGGTCTTTGATGCTTCGCGCGCGCGAGCGGGAATCGGCCGGCGCGATGCCCGACGCGATCCGATCAGCCAGCGGACGCGCGGGCGCGCAGCTTGAAGCGCTGTACTTTGCCGGTCGCCGTCTTCGGCAGCTCATCGACGAACTCGAGCCAGCGCGGATATTTGTAGGGCGCCAGCCGGCTCTTGACGTGCTGTTTGAGTTCCTCGGCCAGCTCGGGCGATGCGCTGCGTCCGGGCTTGAGTACTACGTAAGCGATCGGCTTGATCAGCTTCTCCTCGTCTTCCTTGCCGACCACGCCGCACTCGAGCACCGCGTCGTGCGCGATCAACGCCGACTCGACTTCGATCGGCGAGACGTAGATCCCGCTCACCTTGAGCATGTCGTCGCTGCGACCGGCGTAGACGTAGTAGCCGTCGGCATCCTGCAGATACTTGTCGCCGCTGCGGGTCCACGCGCCGACGAACGTGTTGCGCGACTTCTCGCGGTTGTTCCAATAGAACGCGGCGCTGCTCGGGCCGTTGATCTGCAGCTCGCCGGTTTCGCCCTGCGCCACGGCCGCGCCGTTCTCGTCGACCAGGCGTACGTCGTAGCCGGGCAATGGCCGGCCGGTGGTGCCGTAACGCAGATCGCCGGCGCGATTGGAGATGAAGATGTGCAGCATCTCGGTCGAGCCGATGCCATCGAGGATGTCGACACCGAAATGCGCGCTCCAGCGCTTGCCGATTTCTTCGGGCAGCGCCTCGCCCGCCGAAGCGCAGCAGCGCAGCCGCAACTCTTCGCGCTTGGGCAATTCGGCGCTCGCCAGCAACGCCGCGAACAGCGTCGGCACGCCGTAGAAGATCGAGGGTTGATGCTTGCGCAGCCGCGCGAACACCGAGGCGGGCGTGGGCCGCTCCGCCATCAGCACCGCCGTTGCACCGACGGTGAGCGGAAACGTGAGGCCGTTGCCCAATCCGTAGGCGAAGAACAGTTTCGCGGCGGAGAACACGACGTCGCGCTCGTTGATGCCGAGCACCGGCCGCGCGTACAACTCGGCGGTGTAGATCAGGCTCGAATGCACGTGCACCGTGCCCTTGGGCATTCCGGTCGAGCCGGAGGAATACAACCAGAAGCACGCATCGTCCGCAGTGGTCGGTGCGGCTTCGAAGGGACCGGTGCGCTTGTCGAGCAATTGCGCGAGTGACAGATGCGCGCCCGCGTCGCCGCCTGACACGATCACATGGCGCAGATGCTGCGCCTTGGCGATCGCGGGTGCGAACGTCGCCGCGAGTGGCGCCGAGATGACCAACGTGCTCGCGCGGCTGTCGTTCAGCATGAACGCGTAGTCGGCGCTGGTGAGCAGCGTGTTGACGGCGATCGGCACGATGCCGGCCTTGATCGCGCCGAGAAATACCGTGGGGAAGTCGATCGTGTCGTGCAGGCATACCAACACCCGCTCTTCCTGGCGCATGCCAAGCCCGGTCAGCGCGTGCGCGCAGCGATCGACGCGCTCGGCCAGTTCGCGATAGCTGTACGAGCCGGCGTCATCGATGAACGCGGCCTTGTCGGCGCGTCCCGCGCGCAGATTGCGCTCGATCAGATCGACGGCAGCGTTGTACCGCGATGGGAAGGTGACGTGCGGCGGGACTTGCTTCGTGTCGGTCACGCTCAACTCAGCCATCGTGCGTCCTCCTCGGTGTGATGCGCGCCATACGGAACGAACAGAACGAATCGAAGCAAATCAGTTGCAATATACTGCTTGCTCGCCCCGCACCCGCGTACTAGATTGCTGCCCCATGAAATCCACCGCCAAACCGGGCAAGCCGTCGTCGACCGCCAAGCCCCAGCCCGCGAGAACGCTCGTCGCACCTGCGCCCGCCGCACCGGTCGCCGCGGCGCCCGTCGAGCAGTTTCCCACGCCTGACGAGGAGTTCCTCGGCACGCTCGGCAAACGGGTGCGCGACCTGCGCGAACGGCGCGGCATGACCCGCAAGCTGCTGGCGCGCGAGGCCGACGTCTCGGAGCGGCATCTCGGTCAGCTCGAATCGGGCAACGGCAACATTTCGGTGATCCTGCTCAGGCGGATCGCCAACGCGCTCAACGTGAGTCTGGGCGAGGTGCTTGCGCCCGAACAGGACGACACCGTCGAGAAGCGACTGATCCGCCGATTCCTCGAGCGCATGCCGGCGCATCGCCTGGAGAGCGTGATCTTCCGCCTGATGCGCGATTTCGGCCAGGAAGACGCTGCGCGACGCAAACGCATCGCGTTGGTGGGGCTGCGCGGCGCCGGCAAGAGCACGCTGGGCACCATGCTCGCCCGGCACCTGGGCGTGCCGTTCATCGAGATGAATCGCGAGATCGAACGCGAGACCGGGCTGCCGATCGGCGAGATGTTCTCGCTCTACGGGCAGGCGGGCTATCGGCGCATCGAGCGGCGCGTGCTGGAGCGCGTGATGACGCAGCATGAGCGCGCGGTGCTATCAGTGGGCGGCGGCATCGTCGCCGAAGAGGAGGCGTTCAATCTGCTCCTGAACGGCTGCTTCACCGTCTGGCTGCGCGCCCAGCCCGAAGATCACATGTCCCGCGTGCTCGCCCAAGGCGATCTGCGGCCGATGGCGGGCAACGAGGAGGCCATGGAGGATCTCAAGCGCATCCTCGCCGCGCGCGAGCCGCTCTACGGCAAGGCCGACGCCATCGTCGACACCTCGGGCGACACCCCCGAGCAGAGTCTGGCCAAGCTGCGCGACGTCGCGCTCGCTTGATCGTGCAACTTTTCCCGCGGCGCAATCGCCGCCCACGCGCCACGTCCGCTCGAGGAGATCGCCCGCATGCGCAGCTTTCAGGTTCAGCAGTTCGGTCAACCGATGGCCGACGTGCTTGGCGCCACACCGCAGCTCGAAGGCACGCAGGTGCTTATCCGCATCAGCGGCTGCGGCGTGTGCCACAGCGACGCGCATTTGCACGACGGCTATTTCGATCTCGGTGAGGGTAAGAAGATCGACATGTCCCGACCGATGGGCCTGCCGCGCACGCTCGGCCACGAGATCGTCGGAACGGTTGCGGCGCTCGGACCGGATGCCAAAGGCGCCAAGGTAGGCGACCGGCGCGTGGTCTATCCATGGATCGGTTGCGGCGCGTGCTCCACCTGCAAGTCGGGCCACGAGGAGTTATGCAACGCGCCGCGCGCGCTCGGCATCAATCGCGATGGCGGGTTTGCCGATCACGTGGTCGTACCCGACGCGAAGTACCTGTTCGAGTTCGATCCGCTACCCGATGAGCAGGCCTGTACTTACGCGTGCTCCGGACTGACCGCCGCCGGCGCACTGAAGAAGGCCGGCCGCCTCGGCGCGAGCGACCCGCTGCTCATCATCGGTGCGGGCGGAGTTGGCCTGTCCGGCATTCGGCTGGCGAAGACAATGTGCGGAGTGGCGCCGATCGTCGCTGAAATCGATCAGAGCAAGTGGGACGTCGCCCGCCAGGCCGGCGCCGCCGACGTAATCGACCCGAGCGCGGCCGATACCAGTCGGAATCTGTTCAAGTCCACCGGCGGCGTGGCGGTGGCGATCGATTTCGTCGGTGCGGCATCCACGTTCAACTTCGGCTTCAACGCGCTGCGCAAGGGCGGCAAGCTGATCATCGTCGGCCTGTTCGGCGGTGCCACGCCGTTCGCGCCGACGATGGTGGCGATGAAGGCGGCGACGATCACCGGTTCGTACGTCGGCAGCCCCGACGACATGCGCGAGCTGATGGCGATCGCCCGGTCGGGCGCCCTGCCGCCCTTGCCGGTCGCCACGCGTCCGCTCGCGGAGATCAACGCGGTGATCCATGAGCTGAAGGCGGGGCGCATCAAAGGTCGCGTGGTCGTGCGGCCCTGAGCGCGATCGAATCGAACGCGGCACGCGCGATTACATCGATCGCTACGAGCGACGTGCATGGCGACTGAATCGCTCGCCGCGGTTTGCCGCGTCGATTTGCGACGATAATCACTCCGTTCACACCGAAGGAGAGGATAACCATGTTGCGGCGTCTTCTGATCGCATTCGCCAGTGCAGCGTTGCTGTGCGCCACGGCCCAGGCACAACAGCAATGGCCAGCGAAACCGGCACGCATCATCGTCAATGTCGCCCCCGGCGGCGTCGCCGACATCATGGCCCGGCTGATCGGTGCACGCCTGGGCGAGCGGCTCGGCCACCCGTTCATCGTCGAGAACCGCGCCGGCGGCGACGGCTACATCGGCTTCGAAGCGGTGGCGCGCGCCGAGCCCGACGGCTACACCTTTCTGTTCTCCCCCGGCTCCAGCGTGATGATGGCTCCGCACGTCGTGAATCGCGCCGATCTCGATCCGGTGAAGGCGTTCACTCCGGTCGCCGCCACCGGCCGCGTTTCGCTGTACGTGTTGGTCAAGCCCGATCTGCCGATCCGCAACTATCCCGAGTTCCTCGGCTACGCCCGCACCAATCCGGGCAAGCTCAACTACGGCAGCCCTGGCAACGCCACTTCACCGCATATCGCTACCGAAGTGTTCAGCCGTGAGGCGCGGGTGAAGCTTAATCACGTGCCGTACAAAGGTGCGGGGCCGGCGCTCAAGGATCTGCTGGGCGGCATCATCGACTTCGCCTTCGACCCTGGCGTCGGACTGGGTCAGGCCAAGGCGGGCAAGCTGCGCATGGTGGCGGTGGCCGGTCCGGTGCGGCATCCGGATTTTCCCGACGTGCCCACGCTCGAGGAAAACGGCGTGCAGGGCGTCGACGGCGGTCCGCACTTCGGCCTGTACGCGCCGCTCAAGACCACCCCCGCGATCGTCGACCGGCTCAATCGCGAGGTTGCGGCGATCATGAAAGAACAGGCTTTCCTCGATCGCATGAAGGCGCTGGCCGTTGATCTCGCCCCGCCGATGACCCCGGCGGCGTTCGCGACCTACGTGCGCCGCGAGAGCGCACGCTACGGCAAGCTGATGAAGGAATTGAATATCACGCGATGATGGGAGCGCAGCGCTACCGCTGAGCGAAACGCGCATCGCGCGTCGCGCGTCGGCAGGGCGAGCACCGCTTTCAGCGCACCACCCGCCCCGCGGGCAGTCCGGTGACGATCTGCGGGACGAAACACATCAACACGATACAGCCGATCGCGATGAACACGATCGGCCAGGCCGCCCGCATGATCTCGCCCATCGTCGTGCCCGCAGGCGCCACCGACTTGAACACGAAGTTGGTATAGCCGATCGGCGGAGTGATGCCGCCGAGCGTGATGTTGATCAGGAACATCATCCAGAACCACACCGGATCGAAGCCCAGCTGCTGCACGATCGGCGTGAAGACCGGCACCGCGATCAGCATCACCGCCAGTTCGTCGATGAACATGCAGATCACCCAGATCGACAGCATCATCGCCGCGAACACGATCCAGCGATTCACGCCCAACCCGGACACCAGCTCGATCAGCCCGCCGGTGGCACCGGTGAAGGCGAGCAACTGGCTGAACAGCTTGGCGCACGCAATGATGATCAATACCGTCGCGGTGGTGATTGCCGCACCGTAGCAGGCGCGATAGATCAGCTTCAGCGAGAACGTGCGGTAGAGCACCGACAGCAGCAGCGCACCGACGATGCCTACGGCGGCGGCTTCGGTCGGCTGGGCGATGCCCAGCATGATCAGACCAAGCACCAGAAAGATGACGAGCAGAAACGGCACGAGCTGCGCCGCCGCAGCGAGCACCTCGCGCCAGCCGCCCGCGCTTTCCTGCGGCGCGGCGTGCGCATCCAAGCGCGGATCGATCAGCGTGCGTACCACCGCATAGCCGGCAAACGCCACCGCCAGCAGAATGCCCGGGCCGATTCCCGCGATCAGGAAGTCGGCGATCGAGATCCCCGCGAGCGTGGCGAGGATCACCGCGAGCACACTCGGCGGGATGATCGGATCGAGTGTGGCGCCTGCGAGGATCATGCCGATCGAGAGCTGCCGGTCGCAGCCGCGCCGGATCATCGTCGGATAGACGAAGCGCCCGAGCATCGCCACCGAGGCCATCGCCGAGCCGGAGATCGCGCCCAGACACGATGACAGCGCGATCGCCACGACGTACATGCGGCCGCGGATCGCACCGATCAGGCGGTTGAGCGCGTTGTAGAGCACCTCGACTCCGCCGGTGCGAAACAGCAGCTCGCCTAACAACATGTACAGCGGGACGGCTACCAGCGCTTCGGTGGTGGCGGTATCGAGCACGCTGTTGACGAACAGACCGATCGCCGCCGGCCCCATGAGCCACATCGCGCCGATCACGTTCACCAGCAGAAAGCCGGCAAAGATCGGCAGCCCAGAGCCGAGCAGCAGCAGCAACAGTCCGAAGATGAGGCCGAGCGTGAGCCACCAACTCATCGGATCACCGGTACGCGCTGATCCGCGTGCGCCGAAATATCCGCGGGAGCCGCAGTGCTTGCCGGATCATGCGCCCGCATCGTTCGCGTGGATCGCCGGCCGTTGCGCCCGCAGGAAGTGGATCGCGGCGAGCAGAAACCCCGCGCACGCGACCGCGGCGAGCCACCACTTGGAGATCTGCGTGGCCTGCGAGGTGAGCACCCCTTCCTGGAACTGACGCACGCACTCCGCGCCGACGAAATACGCGGTCACCAGACAGAACAGGCCGGTCAGGAGCGACAGCACCCGCTCGTAGCGTTGCCGCACCGGCGCGCTCATGCGCTCCTGCACGAACGCCACCGCGACGTGTCCGGACTCCATGGTGATCTTCGGCAGCACGGCGAACAGGCATACCAGCAGCAGGTAGCTCGAGACGTCGCCCGACCAGTTGAGCGGCGCGCCGAAAACGTAGCGCGCCACGACCTCGGCGGTGTAGAACAGCGCCATCGCGCCGATGCACAGCGCACCGATGAATGCGCCCGCGTCGGTGATCCTGCGTAACGTGACGCTTGCGGCGCGCTCAGGCCCGCCGGCGCTACTCATTCAGCAGGTTCTTCGACTTGGCCATCTCGAACAGCGTCTTTACCTCGTTGGGCGAGGACTTGCTGGCGGTGGCGAGAATGCCTTCGTTGTAGAGCCGATTGAGCGTCGCGGCGGTCTTGGCATCGAACTCGATCGGCTTGACGCCGTTCTTGATCATGGTGTCGATGTCTTTCTTGTCGTAGTCCATCAACGCCTGCTTGCCGAGCGCTTCGATCCGCCGGCCCTGGTCGAGGATGATCTTTTGATGCGCGGGCGAGAGTCCATCGAACTTCTTCGTGTTCATCGAGATCATCACATTCGACAAGCCGAACACCGGCCGGGTCATGAACTTGCCGACCTCGTAGAGCTTGTAGTCCGCCGACGCGAAGGTCGGGAAGGTGATGCCGTCGATCACGCCCTTCTGCATCGACGAGAACGCCTCGGCCGGCGGCATGTTCACCGGCGTTCCACCCAACGCGCGCACCACGCCTTCGAACGTGGCGTTCGCGCGGATCTTGCGGCCCTTGAGCGACTGGTCAGCGCCCAGCGGCTCGCGCAGCACGAAGTGATTGCCCGGCGCCGGCACCATGGCGACGATGCGCTGATTGAAGCGCTTGCGGTAGTACTCGTCGGCCCAGGCAGTCAGCCCAGCCTCGCGCAGCTTGTCCGGTTCGGGCTTCATCGCGTCGAACACGTTGGCGACGCCCGATTGCGCCTGGTGATAGCCCGGCGTCGTGAACAGGAAATCGAACACGCCGGTGGAGACCGGTTGCAACTGCTCGAACGCGGGCACCACTTCGGGCCCGCTGCGCTGGATCTTGATCGCGCCCTGCGAGGCTTCGGCGACGTTCTTGATGAACACCGTCTCGATCAGCGGCACGTTGGGATTGTTCGGCGTCCAGCCCGAGATCAGCCGCAGATTGACACCCTGTGCATGCGCGGGCAATGCGGCGAGCGCGAGCAGCGCTGCCGAAGCAGCGAGCAACGCGCCAATGACGGTGCGTAACATGGATCTCCTCCAATGGATGCGGGCCCGGCTGCGAGTGCGCAATGGTGTACCAACCCGCGTACCGACCCGTGGCGAAGGTATAGCAGCCTGCATCAACCGGGCGCAATCCCAAGCCACGCCAACCGGTACGCTGAGCAGCTTGTCAGCGCGTCAGCTGTCAGTGCCGCATCAATTGATTGGGGACGACCCAAGCACTTCGCTGATCGCCTCGCGCAATGCAGCCGCTGGGTTTTCGCTCGCGCGAGCTGCGCGCCAGCCAATGTGTCCGTCGGGTCGCACGAGGACTGCGCCATCACCGGCCACGCCGGCCTGGGCCGCCCAGGTGCCATCGACATCGCGCCAGACATCGGCTCCGGACTCGCTCGCGCCGATCGCCCCGCCGTTGATCGCCCCGCCGTTGATCGCCCCGCCGTTGATCACCCCGACGTTGATCACCCCGACGTTGATCACCACAACGTCGATCGGCACCGCACTGGCGGCAGCGACCTCGATTGCTGCCGCATGCCAGCGCTCGGCCTGCGCGCCCACGAACAGCGCGAAGCGCCCCACTCCGATCAGATCGTGCGTCGACACGCGCCTACCTGCGCGCTCCAGCCAGGCATGCGGCAAGCGCGCGCCGGGCCGGGTGTTGGGTTGATAGACGCTCGCCATCGGATCGCGCTCCGGCGCCGGCGTGCCATCGGGCACGAGCGCACCAGCGCCGTACTCGTAGCCGATTTCCATGTCGTGCGCCTGCGGGCCGATGCGCTGGATCCGCATGACCTCATCGAGGATCGCGCGGCGCGTCGCACCACCCGGCGTCGGCGCGAACAACGCTTCGAACGCGGCACGTGTTGCATCACGACGGCCGGGTTCGATGCCGATCGCCGCGTCGATCAGGCCGCGCACGCGAAAGCCATTGAGCGCCCACTCGGCCACGCGCGCACCGACCGGTCGGCGTTCGCTGTCGTAGGAATCAAGCAGCCCCTCCCCGGCTGCGCCGCGCAGCACGAGCGCGAGTTTCCAGGCGAGGTTGTGCGAATCGCCGAACGCGGTGTTCAACCCGAGCGCGCTCACCGGCGGATGGCGGTGGGCGGCGTCGCCGGCGAGAAACACGCGTCCGAAGCGGTACTGGCGCGCCGCGACGCCTTCGACTTCCCAGCGGCCGATCTTGTGGATCTGCAGCGGCAGGTCCGGCACGCGCAGGATCTCGCGGATGCGTTGCGCCGCATTCGCCTCGTCGATCACGTCCGGGTCGTCGGGCTGCACCTCACGCATGAACACCCACGATTCGGAGTGACGATCCCAGCGCGTCGGCCCGGCCTTGAGCAACCCGCCGCCGCCCCAGGCGCCCAACGCATCGGGCGTGATGAAATAGAACAGCAGCACCGTGTCGTCATCGACCCAGCGCGACAGATCCGCCGAGAAGAAAGCGTTGACCATACGGCGCAAGCGGCGCGGCCCCTCGAACGGGACATCGAGCATGCGCCCGACCGTCTTGCCGCCGTCGGCCGCGATCAGATACCCCGCCCGCACCGTGTAGTGCTCGCCGCTCGTGCGGTCGACGATGCGCGCGGTCACGCCATCTGCGTCCTGCTCGAAGCCCACCAGTTCATGATGAAAGCGAGCGGTCCCGGGCGCGCGCGCATCGAGCACGCGACGCAGCAGCGGTTCGAGCTGGATCTGCGGCAGATTGGTGGCGCGATACGCGCAATCGGCGGCGTAGCGCGGCCCGAGCGCCCCACCCCCGTAGCCATCGAGATCACCGATCTTGCGCCGGTCGAACGGGCCGTCACCACCGAGCGATGTACGGAACGAGATCCGCCCCATGTGCTCGAGGCTGGAGCCTTCGGCGTACACCTGCTCGGCCAACCCGTGCTGGCTGAAGATCTCCATCGTGCGCTGATTGAGGATGTGCGCGCGCGGCAGATCGGTCGTGCCCGGATTGCGCTCCACCAGCAGCGAGCGCACGCCCAGATCGTGCAGGAAAATAGCGAGCGAGAGCCCACAGCCGCCGCCACCAACAATGAGGACAGGAACATCGTGCATGCGCCGACGCTAGCGCGAGGGCAGTGAAAGCGTCAATATCGCGCACGAACCGAAGTCCACCAACAAAGGAGCACCTCCCCATGGCATCCGCCGGAAGAATTCTCACCACGCACGTGGGCAGCCTGGCCCGGCCGCAAGATCTGCTCGACATGATGCGAGCGAAGCTCTCAGGCCAAGCCTACGACGCCGCCGCGTACGACGCGCGGGTCGCCCGAGCCGTGCGCGAAAGCGTCAAGCAGCAGGCCGAGTGCGGGATCGATGTCGTGAGCGACGGCGAGCAGTCCAAGCCCGGCTTTTTCACCTACGTGCGCGAGCGGCTCGACGGATTCGAGCCGAAGGCCGATCGCAAGCTCAATCTGTTCGCCGCCGAGGTGGCGCAATTTCCGGAGTACTACGCGCAGTACTTCAAGGAGGCGATGCTGGGCGGCATGGTGATGCCGTTCGTGCCGCTGGTGTGCACCGGCCCGGTCAAGTATCGCGACCTGGCGCCGCTCCAGCACGACATCGCCAACCTGAAAGCCGCGCTCACGGCTGCCGGCGTCAAAGACGCCTTCATCCCCGCGGTGGCGCCAAGTGGCGTCGGGCTGAACGAGTACTACAAGACCCAGGAGGAGTACTTTCACGCCGTCGGACAGGCGATGCGCACCGAGTACAAGGCGATCATCGATGCGGGCTTCATGCTGCAGGTCGATGATCCGTTCCTGTGCGACATCCTGGTCGACCCGTCCCTCGATGCGAAACAACAGGACCGCACCGCCTGGATGTACGTGGACGCCATCAACGAGACGATCAAGGGGCTGCCCGCCGAGAAGATCCGATTCCACACCTGCTACGGCATCAACGAAGGGCCGCGTCTCAATGAAGCGCCCATGGGCCAGGTGGCGAAGTACATGCTGAAGATCAACGCCGGCGCCTACAGCTTCGAGCACGCCAACGTGCGCCACGAGCACGAGTACCACATCTGGGAGAAGTTCAAACTCGCGCCGGGCAAGAAGATCATCCCCGGCATGATCCTGCACGCGAGCAACATCGTGGAGCATCCGGAGCTGATCGCCGAATGGCTGATCCGCTTCGCCAGGCTGGGCGGGCGCGACAACGTCATGGCCGGCGGCGACTGCGGCTTCGCCTCGCAGGCGAACTACAAACCGGAGGTCCACCCGACCGTCGTGTGGGAGAAATTCAAGTCGATGGCGGCCGGCGCGCGCATCGCAAGCAAGGTGCTGTGGAAACCAAGCACCGGCAGGAGCGTGAAGAAAGCGGCGAAGTCAGCGACGAAGCCCGCTGCCAAGGCTGCCGGCAAATCGCGCGCGAAGCCGGCGGGCAAGTCCAGCGCAAAGACAGCGAAGAAGTCCGCGGCAAAAAAACGCGCAAAGCGCTAGCGGCTACTTCGCCAGCGCCGCCTTGATCTTCTCGGTCGATCCTTCCATGCCGGCGGCGTTGGCGGCGCTGCCCGGCGGCGGCATGGTGAACACCTTGTCGACCACGCAGTAGTCGAGATAACCCATCCGCGCGATCGGCCGTAGTGTCGTGATGTCGATACGGCCGTTCACCAGCGCCGAATCGGCAATGTGCACCGCCACGACGCGACCGAACACGACGTCGACCGATCCCATCGGATCGCGGCCGGGCAGATGCACGGTGTGCAGATACTCGCACTCGAAGTGCACTGGCGATTCGGCCACGCGTGGCGCGCTGACCAATCGCGACGGTGCCTTGGTGAGTCCAGCCACCTGGAACTCATCGACCTCGGGCGGATAGTCACCGGAGGAAAGATTCACCTGCTCGCGCAGATCGTAGGTGGCCATGTTCCAGACGAAATTGCGCGTGCGCTCGACGTTGGCCACCGTGTCCTTCGCGCGGCCGGGCGCCCCCTCGTTCGCGCAGAACAGGATGATCGGCGGATCGAACGTGGCGTTCTGGAACTGGCTGAACGGCGCGAGGTTGTCGATGCCGTTGGCGCCCGAGGTGGAGATCCAACCGATCGGGCGCGGCACCACACACGATTTGAACGGGTCGAACGGCAGGCCGTGCGGCGTCTTGCCGGGTTCGTAGTACATGACTCCCCTTTCCACGAATCGCGGCCGCCACCGTGCGGCCGAACGGCGGGGAGCTTACCCGAGCTTCGCTCAGCGATAGCGGCAGATCGCCGCCTGTCTGGCCTGCGTTTCTTCCGCGGCGAGAAACTCCACGACGCGCATCGCCCAGTTGCCGAGCGTGTTGACCCGATTGATCCAGTAGTTGCGTCCGGAATCATCGGGATCACGGTGCAGCAATGTGAGATAGAGGCGGTCGACGCGCTGTGCGGTATCCGGCCAGTGCATCAGGAACTCCGAGCTGGTCATGAAACCCTGCGCAACGTACTTGAGCGCTGCCGCACACTGTTCCCCTCGCCCCGTGCCTCGGGTGATGCTGCGCCAGTAGGCGAATCCCGGACCGTCGGCGTTTCGCGCCAGCCCGGAACGGTAGAAATGGCCGATGGTGAGATCGACACCGTCGCGCCGCGTGTTGCCGAAGCCGGTCTCCAGAAACATCGAGCCGTCGATCGTCGAGGCGCGTGCGAAATCCACGCACCGTTCGTAGCCCGACGGATAGCCCGGATATTCACCTGGTCGGGCACGCGCCTTGATCGGATCGCCGTTGTTGGCGGTGATATTGCGCCAGCGAGCGAAGGTGTAGGGAATATCGGCGCAGCGTGCGATCGCGGGGCCGAAGTACTCGACGAACGAACTGGCGAACGTATTCAGCCAGCCCCAATCCTTGGGAACGTCGATCGAGCCGATGAGGGTCTCGGCGCCGGTAGCCGTGTCTTGGACCCACGCGCTCCAGCGCCTGGTGCTGGCGGTGGGATCGCCGTGCATCCAGATGCGCAAGCGGTACTCTTTGCCCTCACTCCAATCGAACGGAACGATGCACGACACGAAGGTGCCGTCTCCGCCTGACGTCACGAAGTTCTTGCAGCGGGTGTCGTCAGCCGAGACCACGCCGCGCGCAACGCTGGCCTGGTTGTCGAACATGCTGAAGACGGCCGACCGCGGTAGTCGATCATTGTTGTTGTTCCTGCCGTTGGTCTGCAGACCCATGTAGCCGCCGTCCCCATTGGTGAACGCGAACTGCTGCGACCAGAAGTAGCCCGCGGTCGCGGCGCCTTCATGCGTGAACACCGTGATGTGGCTGTCGAGGTTGTAGTAACCGTCGGCCTTGGGAGGAAGCGTGGCCTGGGTATCAGCCATGCCGACCGGCAGTTCCACTTGCGCCAGCGCTGCTTGTACGCAGCACAGTGACGCAATCAGACAGAGCACCGAACTGAGCGCCCTGGACCATACTGCGCAGCAGATTGCAGCCATGCGAGATCTCCTTTTTGATCTTGTTCTCTGTGGCTTGGCGTTCGCTTGGTATTTGGCACTCACGACGCGCGCTTGTTGTTTTCATCTTCAGCGCAGCGCAGGAGCAACGCGCACGGTCGCACGGGGGCAGAACCCGGGAGGGCTCATCGCCGCGTCCGCATCGCGGTCTCAATGAGTGCTGCGAGCAGTCTAGGCAGCCCGATCGCTGCGGCAAGCGTGGCCTGCCGAGCGGTCGATTGCGCTGGCACAACGTGCCACAGCGGGGCGCTTTCGCCGCAGCTGCGCGTCAGGCAGGTCGAAAACCAGGAATATCAGGCGGGGGATAGTAAGGACGATTCCCCAATGCATCCACGCGTTGCCAGAACGCCTGACCGACTGCCTTGCCGATCTCATCGAGGTCGGCAGCCTGCCGATACAGGCACCAGGAGTCCGGATGCAGCTCGATCGCCGCGCGCAGGTGCCGATCGCCCTCCTCGGCGCGACCACTGCGACGCAGCCACACCCCGAGTTTGAACAGCGCCTGCGCACGGGCGACCTCGGGCGAGATCCTCGGCTGTTTGCGCACCACCGCATCGGCTTCGAGCGCGTGCGCGCCGGTCTTCACCCACCCGCGCACCGCGTTCACGTAGGTGTCGTGCGCAGCCTTGCGGTTGGCGAATTCGGTCGGATCGTACTGAAACGTTTTGCGATCCATGCGCCGGAAATGATCGGTCGAGCCGGCCGTTTCGGCAGGACGCACGACGCGACCGCGCTCATCGATCCACACCGCCTGCGGCACGTTCACCATGCCGTAGAGATCGGAGACGCGATGATCGACATCGATGAGCGTCCAGTACGTGGCCTTCGCCTGTTCGATCCACGAACGCGTGCGCTCGGCGCCGCGACTATCCTGCGCGACAGCCACGACCATGAAGCCGCTGTCCTGCAATTCCTGGTAGAGCGCCTGCCACACGGACAGGTCGAGGCGACAGCCTCACCAACTCGCCCAGGTGAACAGGAACACCTTGCGTCCGCGCAGACTCGACAGCGTTTTCGGAGTGCCGTCGAGATCAGGCAAGGTGAAATCGGGCGCCAACTCGCCAGCCAACGCGCGATTGCGGGCTTGCGCACTCGTGCCGAGCACCCATGCGTCGCCCGCATCGCTGCGCGCGATCGGTGCGTCGAGCCGGGCCCAGAACGCTGCGAGGTCAACGCGCCCGGAGCGGATCGCATCGGCGGGCAGCGGCACGCATTCGTCGGCCTGACACATCCCTTCGGGCTTGAGCGTCCAGCCGCTGACACGCTCGACCTCGTCGGCCGATAGCCACAAGCCCTCGCCCGGCGTCACCTCGAAAGTGCCGCGATCGGTCAGAATCGTCTTCATTCCCATGCCTCGTTGAGTCGCAAGACGCACAGCGTAAGCCGACTCGCCGCTTGCGTCGACGCATGATCGTGCGGCATCGCGACACAGCCGTTCGATGCAAGATTGGCGGCGCAATCCGACGCTTGCACCCCTCGTTCCTCCCACCCCCACCATCCTCCGCATGCAAGATCGCCCCCGCGCCGGCCGCAGCGACCGACCCGCGACGCCCGCCATCAACATCCGCCCATCGTTCGCGTTCGGCGTCGACGATGTCGAGGCGATGCTGCAGTACGCCGAGCTGATCGAGGCCATGGGCTTCGACGGCGTGTTCGTCGGCGATCGCATGCTGTCGCAGGCGCAGGTGGGCGACAAGGTCGTGTACGCCGCGACGATGATCGAGGTCACCACGATCATGGCCGCGATCGCCGCGCGCACTTCACGGGTGAAGGTCGGCGTGCTCGTCTACATCGTGCCGTACCGCCGGCCGCTCCAGATCGCTAAGACGTTCGCGTCGCTGGATACGCTCGCCAAGGGGCGCATCGTCATGGGCGCAGGCGTCGGCTGGAACCCGAAGGAATTCGAAGCGCTCGGCTTGAACATGGCCGACCGCGGCAGCCGCTTCGAGGAAGCCATCCCGCTGATCCGCCGCCTGTGGCGCGGCGAAGCGGTGACGTTCGAGGGCAAGTGGTCGAAGCTGGTCGACGTGCAAATCGCGCCGCCCTCGCCGCAACCGGATGGCCCGCCGATCTGGATGGCCTCGTTCGCACCCAGCCACTCGCTCGATTTCAGCGCGGGCTTTCCGCCGCCGATCCGCCGCGCGCTCGAACGCGTGGGGCGGCTGGCCGACGGCTGGGCACCGCTCACCTACTCGGCTTCGTCGAAACGCCGCATCGACCCGGCGCAAATGGGTCAAGCGTGGCAGATCGTGCAGGAGGGTGCGGCGAGCGTGGGGCGCGATCCGGCCGAGATCGACGTGGTGCACTCCGACTGGATCTACGTGCTCGACGGCAAGCCCGATGCCCAGGCGCGCGCGCTTAAGGCGGTGCGCACGTTCTTCACCGGCACCTGGGAAGAAGCATTGAACACCTATCCGATCGGTACGCCGGACCAGATCGTCGAGCAGATGCTGCACACGATGTCGGCGGTCGATCGCGCGCCCGATGCGTACCTGATCACCCCGATCAGCGATGAACGCGAGCAGCTCGAACTGATCCGCGACCGGGTGGCGCCGCTGTTGCGCGCGGCTGGTCGCAGATAATCCGTCCGCGCGCCAGCCACAGTCGACGCCGGGCGGCGTCGAAACCGCCGCCCTACCACACCGCCCGCCTACTCCGGCCAGTTCTCCAGCAGATCGACCGGATCGCCGAACCGGCTGGCCAGCTCCACCACATCGCGGTCACGCAACGCTTCGAGCAAACCGTCGGTGATCAGCCGGTTGTCGCCGCAGGTGACCGTGGTGTCGAACGAAACCAGATCCATGTGGATCGGCGGTTCCTCCCAATTGGGCATCGTCTTGCGGATGTAGTCGGAAGGCTTGGCCAGATCGACGCCGAAGTGCAGCACGCCCGGTGAGTTGGAGCCCGCCGGATAGATCGAATGACGCGGCCACTTCGGATTGAAACCGCAGCCCAGCTCGATCAGCCGCGCACCGATCAGCATGTCGCGCAGGATCTTCGCCTCTTCCGACTGACCCATGACCTCGACGATGCGATCGTCGGCGAAGCGCACCCCGATGCGATCGACGAACGGCCGCTCGAAGCCCACCGCCCATTGTGGATAGATGACGCCGTTGACCGGCACGACCTGATCGGGGTGCTCGACAGCCGGCCCGCGTTCGTACAGGTTGGGGCCGTGCGTCGGGATGTAGTGCACGTACGCACCGGGTTTGTTGGCGAGCAGCTCGCCGCGCCAGCGATTGGTGTTCAGATTGCCGTCGTTCATGCGCGCAGTGAGATCGATGCGCAGATCGCTGCCGCGCTTATCGGTGAAGCGCAGCGTGCACGGCTTGCCGCGCGGATAGCGGGCAGCGGTGTTCTGGATCAGCTTCGACATGATCTCGACCGGAAAGCGCGCCTGCGGCGCGTGCAGCAGATCGAGGTCGCGAAAGTAGGTGATCTTCACCCAGCGCTGCCCCTGGTCGCGACGCAGGGCGACGCAGTACGGATCCATCACCGAGCAGAACCAGGTCGAAACCACGAAGGTCGCCTTGGCGAGAATCGGCTTCACGTCCTCGGGCACTTCGTTGATCTGCGTAGTGGGCATGGTCACTTCGACCGGGCGCACGCCTTGCGCCACGGCCACGCCGGTGATCGCGTTGATCACGCGCGCATCGATCAGCCGGTCGGTGAGCAGCACCAGACGATCGTCGGCGCGGATGTCGAACATCTGCATGAAGTTGCGCAGCGCGTGGAAGTGCAGCTCGATGCGCTGCCCCTCGGTCTGCTTCGGTGCCGGCAGCGCGCGGCCGATCAGCTTGTCGAGCGCAATCGAGCTGCCGCCGCTGTCGAGTCGAAAACCGTCAGCGCCAATCGTGGTGTCCATGTTCTCCTCCTGGTCGAGTTTGCCCGCCGCTCCAAACCAAGCCGACACAACAAGTATGCTTGCAGCACAATCATCACGCCATAACCGAGGAGAGTGTCATGACGCACCCGCTCCATGCAGTCGCCGGCGCGCTCGTGCTGTGGGCGGCCGCGGCAGGCGCTATTGCGCAAGAGTGGCCCGCCAAACCGGTGCGTCTGATCGTCGGCGCCGCCCCGGGCAGCTCGGGCGATGTGATGGCGCGCTTGTTCGCCGAGCCGCTGGGTCAGATGTGGAAACAGTCGGTGGTGGTCGACAATCGTCCGGGCGCGGGCGGCGTGCTGGCCAGTCAGGCGCTGCTCTCGGCGCCGGCCGATGGCTACACGCTCATGCTATCGGCAGGCTCGTATCTCACGATCACGCCGCACACGCAGGCGAACCTTCCCTACGACGTCGATCGCGACTTCGCGCCGGTCGCGATGGGCGGCGAGATTCCGCTGGTGCTGGGCGTGAGTCCGCGCGTGCCCGCGACGAATCTCAAGGAATTGCTCGATCACGCCAAAGCCAATCCCGGCAAGCTCCAGTACGCCGCCAACACCCCAGGAACCTTCCCGCATCTTGCGACGGCGTTCCTGCTGCACAGCGCGAACGCCGACATGACTTACGTGCCCTACAAAGGCTCGGCCGCGGCGCTGCAGGACGTGCTCGGCGGCCGCATCGATATGGTCGTCGAAGGGGTCTCGGCGCTGGCGGGGGCGTTCAAGGCAGGCTCGTTGCGGCCGTTCGCGGTCACCTCCTCCAAACGCCTCACTACCCATCCGGACGTGCCGGCCGCGAGCGAAGTCGTCCCAGGCTATGGCGCAGTCGGATTCTTTGCGCTGGTAGGCGCGGCCAAACTCCCTGAAGCGGTGATCGCGAAGACGAACGCCGACCTCGGTCAGGTCATCGCGCGCGCCGAGATCGTCGAACGCATGGCGACGCTCGGCATCTATCCGCGACCGATGCAACCGAAAGAATTGGCCGACTACATCCGCAAAGAACGCGATGTCTGGGGCCCGGTGATCAAACGCATGGGGTTCAAGCCGCAATGAGGGTCGGGTCGCGCGCCGATGTGCCGATGCCCGAGGGGCGCTGGCTGGAGGTCGAGGGCACGCGCACGCGCTACTTCGAGGCCGGCAGCGGCGCACCGATCGTGTTCATCTACGGCGGCAACTTCGGCACCAGCGAATCCGCATCGAGCGCCTACACCTGGAACCTGAATCTGCTGCCGCTCGCCGACCGGTTCCGTGCGATCACCTTCGACAAGCTCGGCCAGGGCCAGACCGACAATCCGCGCAATGACGACGCGTACACGATGCAAGCCGTGGTACAGCACGCCGCCGCGTTCGTACGCGCGTTGAAGCTGCCGCCGGTGCATCTCGTCGGACACTCGCGCGGCGCCTACGCTGCGGCGCGCGTTGCGCTCGAACATCACGATCTGGTGCGCTCGCTCACGCTGGTCAACACCGCAACGCTATCTCCGCGGGTCGGCACCAACGAAGTGGTGCTGTCGCGTCCGCCGCACCCGCGCGGCACACGAGAGTGCGTGCGCTGGGTGTACGAGAACTACAGTTTCTCCAATGAGGTCGTGACCGAAGCGTGGGTCGAGTCGGTCATGGACACGTTGGCGCTGCCCAAGTATCAGGACAGCGTGCGCAAGGTGGAAGGCGAACGGCTCGGTGCCCGCCTGTTCCTGCCGCAACTCGCTCGCCAGAAAGGCGAAACACTGCAATGGCTGGCCGAAGGCCGATTGCAGCGGCCGGTGCAGGTGATCTGGGGCAGCAACGACCGCACGGCCGCGCTCGAAGGCGGGATCGAGTTGTTCCAGATGCTCGCGCGCCATGAACGCCGTGCGCAGCTCCACCTCATCAACGCGTCGGGCCACTTTCCATTTCGTGAACATCCGCAGCGCTTCAACGCACTGCTCGCCCGTTTCGTGGCGACGGTGGAAGCATCGTGAGCGCGCTGCGCGTCATCGAAAGCACGATCGGCGAGCGCACCGTGCGGATGTTGCGCGGCGGTCCGACCGGGAGTGCACCCGCGCTGACATTCATCCACGGCGGTGTGCCGGGGCTGACGCCCTATTGCAGCGGCGCGCACATCTGGGGCAGCGCGCTGGAACAACTGGCTAAGCACCGGCACGTCGTGGCGCTCGATCTGCCCGGCGCGGGCGGCAGCACGATCGGCGAGAGCGCGTTCACGTTCGAGACGCTCACAGCCGGCATGCGAATGCTGCTCGATGCGCGCGACGCAGCGGGTGAGCGACTACAGCGCGTCCATCTGATCGGCCACGACCTGGGCGGACTGGTCGCGCTCGATCTCGCCACGACCGCGCCCGATCGCATCGTCGCAGTGACGGCGCTCGCCTGCGCCGCCGCCGCGCCTTCGGGTGATCTGGTCGAGAACCTCACGTTCGCCCATCCGCCGCGTCCGCTCTTCTCACGTACTTCACAGGCCTGGGCGCTCGAACGCGTCGCCCACTCGCATCATTGGATCGACCACACTCTGGTCGAGGCCTGCGTGGCGGCCGCCGCGAATCAGCCGCACCGCGACGCGTGCGAGCGCATGTCGCACCATGCAGACCAGTTCCGTGCGTCCGTTGCACAAGCGAAGGCCAGGTTGTACGAACGGTGTCGCGGCGCGGGTATCGCCGTGCCGGTGCAGATCATCGCCGGCAGCCACGATCCGCTGACGACGCTGGATCAGTCGCTCTGGCTGTTCAAACTGATCGCCGCGCAACAGCCCGTCACGCAGATGCACGTGATCAACCGCGCCGGCGCGTTGCCGTTTCGCGATGCACCCGAGGCGTTCGCCGATCTGGTGATGGCGTTCGCCGACGGCATCGATGGCAAGCCGGCATGAGCGCGATCGACCTCGCCGTCTTCGACATGGCCGGCACGACCGTGCAGGACGACGGCCAGGTACCCGCTGCCTTCACATCGGCCTTGGCTGCACATGGCATCGCGGTGTCCGCGCAGGCGGTGCGTGCGATCCGCGGCGCCTCGAAGCGCCAGGCGATCTTCGATCTGCTGCCGCCTGGCGGTGATCGCGCCGCGCACGCCCAGACCGTCTACGCGACGTTTCGCGAGCATCTCGCTCGGCGGTACGACGCTGGGGTGCGCGCGATTCCCGGTGCCGCGGATGCGTTTGCAGCGCTGCGCACACGCGGCGTCAAGGTCGCGCTCAACACCGGGTTCGATCGGGATACGACAGAGATGCTGCTCGCGGCCCTGGGCTGGACCCGCGGCGCGCCCGATGGCGTGGTCGATGCGGTGGTATGCGGCGACGAAGTTCTGCAGGGTCGGCCCGCGCCCTATCTGATCTTTCGCTGCATGGAAGCGGTAGGCGCGCTGCGCGTCGATCGCGTCGCGGTGATCGGCGATACCACGCTCGATCTGCAAGCCGGGAACAATGCATCGGTGCGCTTCGTCATCGGCGTGCTCTCCGGTGCTCACGGCCGCGAGGAACTGCTCACCCAACCGCACACCCATCTGCTCGCAAGCGTGGCGGAGGTGCCGGGCGTGCTGCTGCAGAAGCGCTGACGATCCCCTTGCGGGAACGCTCCTCGCAACCGATGATTGCGCGCTCGCACGCCGTGACGCAGCACATCGAGACGAACCACCCCGAGGAGGAGCAGGCATGACCATGTCGAGATCTTTTGGCGCGTGCCTGATGTTCGCCGCCTGCCTGTGGGTGGGAGCGAGCTGGTCGCAGGACTACCCGTCGCGCCCGATCCGCGTCGTCATTCCGGTCGGCGCCGGCAGCGGGCTCGACATCGTGGCGCGGATTACCACCGACCGGCTCGCGCGCAATCTCGGCGTGGCGATCGTCAATGACAACATCGCTGGCGCCGGCACCACCATCGGCGCTGCTGCCGTCGCGCGCGCGGCGCCGGATGGCTACACGCTGATCTTCTGGAGCGAGGCGGCCCCGCTCGTCGCACTGAGCTACGCAAACCTGTCCTTCGACACCGTCAAGGATTTCGTGCCGGTCGGCGCGGTGGCGAAAGGCGTTTTCTATCTGAGCGTGAATCCGACGCTGCCCGTCACGAACGTGGCCGAACTGGTCGCGCTCGCCAAGTCCAAGCCCGGTGGCATCGCCTATGGCACCTCCGGGGTCGGCTCGCCGCACCACATCGTCACCGAGATGTTCGCCACCGCCGCAGGCATCAAGCTGCTGCACGTGCCCTTCAAAGGTTCAGGCGAGACCGTTACCAGCCTGCTGCGCGGCGACATCCAGATGGCGATGGGCTTGCCCTCCTCGTTCTCGCCACACCTGCGCTCGGGCAAATTCCGCGGTCTTGCGGTGGCCGCAGCCGAGCGCACCAAGGAGTTCCCCAATCTGCCGACGGTGACCGAATCGGGCATCAAGGGCGTCGAGTATCTGTCCTGGTACGCGCTGTTCGCCCCGGCCGCCACGCCGCAGCCGATCATCCAGAAATTGCACGCCGAGATCGGTAAGGTCGTCGCCGATCGGACGTATCTCGAGGAGCGCCTGAGCAAGATCGGACTCGAACCCTATCCGATCGATTCGCTGCCCGAAACGATGGCGCTGTCGAAGAAGTACTACGACATGCTGGCGCCGGTCGTGCGTGCGGCAGGTATCGAGCCGAAATAGTCAGCGCCGGCGCGGCGGTCGCTGGAGTCGAAAGCGCGGCCCCCGACTCAGAGCGCGCGACGCAGCCACTCGCACGCGAACGCGACCGACGCAGCCACCTCGTCGATCTCGTCCCCCCACCGCAGAAAGCCGTGGTTGAGGCCTTCGCAACGGCGCAACGCGGCAGGCACGCCCGCTTCATTCAGACGCCGCACGAATGCTTCGCCCTCGTCGCGCAACACGTCGTACTCGGCGGTCAGCACGCACGCGGGTGGCAGGCCTGCCAGCGACTGCGCGCGCAGCGGCGCGGCGATCGGATCGTCGGCCTGCCCGGGATGCTCGAGATAGTGGTCCCAGAACCAGCGCATGCCGGCTGCGCTGAGCCCGTAGCCTTCGGCAAATGCTGCGTAGGAGTCAGTCGGCGGATCGTAGTAGTCGGTGACCGGATAGAAGTGCAATTGCGCCGCGAGCCTCAAACCCGCTTCGCCGCGTAGACGCAACGCCGTTGCTGCCGCGAGGCACGCACCAGCGCTATCGCCAGCCAGCGCGATCCGCGACGCATCACCGCCGAGTTCACGTGCGTGCGCGGCCACCCAGCGCGTCGCCGCCAGACAATCATCTGGCGCGGCCGGGAATTTGTGTTCAGGAGCCAGACGGTAGTCGACGGACACCACCACCGCCTGCGCGCCACTGCACAGCCGCCGGCAGATGTCGTCGTGCGAATCGAGATCGAGGACGACGAAGCCGCTGCCGTGGAAGAACACGATCAACGGCATCGCAGTCCCCGGCTCGGGTACAGGCGACGTCTCGGGCCAGTAGATGCGAATCGGGATCGCCCCGCGCGGACCGTCGACCTGCCGATTCACCACCGCGCGCACGGCAACCGGGGGCACGCGCGGCGGATAGCCCGCCTTCGCCATCGCGCGAGCCTGCGCAAGCGGCAGGGTGTGATATGCGGGCAGCTTCGCGGCTGCCTCCAGTGCCTCAGCGATGCGTGGATGCAACGGCATCGACTGGCCTCAATCCGGCAACGAGTCGAGCGGCAGATCCAAGAGCAGATAGGCCGCAGCCTTCTGCCAGTGCAGGCCGGCATGAAGCGAAGCGTGCACGCCGCCCGGCAGCGCGCGCGGCGCCACGAACTTGAGCGCGCGCAGCTTCGGCAGCTCGTAGCGCGAGACCGGACTCGGCGCCACTTTCTCCAGCACTTGCGCCACGCGTTCGACCGTGAGTACGCCGAGCAGCCGCTGATAGTCGGCCTGGCTGTACGCAACGATGGTGAGATCGAGCACGTCGCCCTTGTCGCCGGAGCGTCCGGCCGCGATGTCGCCGACTTTCATGACTGGCTCGCTCCTTCGAGAATCAGGTTGCCCACTCCACGCGCGTCCGCACCGAATCACGCGGCACGAACCCGGTGATCGATTCGATGCGTGGCCGCCGTTCGCTGCGCACGCTGCCGCCTGCGGCCGGGCCCGAGATGGTGAGCGTGTAGACCTCGTCTTCGATCACCTGCGCCAGTTCCGCGTCATCGCAACGTGCCGAGACGTGCACGCGCAGCTCCGGTGGTTCCGCTTGCATCGGCGTCGAGGCGGCACCCAACACCGAATCCACGCCGACCAGGTCGATGCGCAGATCGCTCGGCGCAAGCTGCTCGCCCAGGCGCAGACGCAGCGTGTCGGCCGCATTGCGCGCGCGTTGCAGCGCGCCGGAGCCCGCGTACGCGATCTCGATATCGGCCACCAGGCCGCGGCGCGCGAGAAAGCCGATCACCTTGAGCCGCTCGGGTCGCGGCTTCATGCTTGCGCCGCTCATCCGCACGCGGTTGGGGCCGATCTGCTCGAACTCGACGCCGGAAAAATCCAGCACCGCATCGGGCGTGATGTAGTGATTGGGATCGTGCACCTCGTACAGCAACTGCAGCGTGCAGCCGATCGGATTGATCCGCCCCGGCTCGCCGTCGAGCAAGCGAATGATCGCGGTGCCGTCGCGATGCAACTCGCCCACCGGATAGCCGATGCGCGCGTACTCGGCAGGCGTCAGATCGGGCAGATGCGGCTCGGTGAGATTGCCGCCCGAGAGCTGGCCCGAGCACTCGAGCAGATGCCCGAGCGT
>CADEDU010000009.1:12988-35548 GCA_902826155.1 uncultured beta proteobacterium | reverse complement strand
AGCACCTTGCAGCGCTTGCCGCTTGCTGCCAGCAGCGGGCGCAGCCGCCGGCGCAGGCGCGGATCGAAGCCGGAGTCCCTGTTCGCCTGCCGGGCGCGCAGCGCGGCGATCAGCGTGCGCTCAGCAAGGCATTCGAGTGCGATCGCATCGACCTGACCCGAGCGCGCCATGTTGACGGCGGGCTCGACGCGATCGCCGGCGAATCCGGCGCCGGCACCAAGGGTGAACGTGGTCGGCTGAGCACTCATGACAGACCCATGTAGGCACGTTGCACGTCGGGATCGCGCATCAACTCGGCACCGCTGCCGGTCTTGGCGATGCGCCCGCGTTCGATGACGTAACCGCGGCCGGCAATCTCCAGCGCGTCTTCGACGTGCTGCTCGACGAGCAGCACCGTCACCTTACGCGATGCCACGACCGAGCGCAGCAGCTCGAAGACGCGCTCCACCATCACCGGCGAGAGACCGGCGGAGGGTTCGTCAAGCATCAGCAGCCGCGGCCGGCTCATCAGCGCTCGCGCGATCGCGCACATCTGTCGCTCGCCGCCCGAAAGGGAGCCCGCAAGCTGTTCGCGCCGCTCGCCGAGGATCGGAAACAGCGCCATCACTTCATCGAGCGTCGCGTGCGATGCCGCGCGTGCGCCCGGCGCGAACGCACCCAATTCCAGATTCTCTTGCACCGTCATGAACGGAAACAGCCGTCCGCCCTCGGGCACCATCGCGATACCGTGGCCGACGATGTCGTGCGCCACCGTGCCGCCGATAGCTCGGCCGTCGAACGCGATCGTTCCCTGCGTCGGCGCGACCAGTCCGGCGATCGTTCGCAGCAGCGTGGTCTTGCCCACGCCGTTGGCACCGACAACAGACACCACCTCGCCGGCCTGCACGTGCAGATCGATGTCGTGCAACACCGGCGTGAGCCCGTAGCCCGAACACATCCCGCGAAGTTCGAGCAACGCGCTCATGACTGAGCGAACCGGAAGATCGAGCAGGTGTTCGCCATGTTCACGCCCGCTTGCGTTGACCGACGTAGGCGGTGACGACCGCCGGCGTGTTGAGGATCGTCTCGGCGTCGCCCTCGGCGATCTTGGCGCCATGGTCGAGCACGATCACCCGCTCGGAGAACGCCCGCACCACCTTCAGGTTGTGCTCGATCAGCAGGATCGTCAGCCCGGTCTGGCGCAGCCGCCGGATGAGCGCGATCGACTCGGTGACTTCGCTTGGGTTGAGCCCCGCCATCACCTCATCGAGCAGCAGCAATTGCGGCTCGAGCGCGAGCGAGCGCGCCACTTCGAGTCGCCGACGCTCCGAAAGCGTGAGCTCGCCGGCACGCACATTCGCCCGCGCTGCCAGCCCCACCTGTTCGAGCACGGCGAGCGCCTTGCTTTCCGCGGTGCGTAACCCCCGGTGATGAAGAAACGCGCCCATCATGGTGTTCTCGATTGCGGTGAGCGCGATGAGCGGCTTGGCGATCTGAAACGTGCGTCCGAGCCCGAGCTTGGCGCGCCGATCGGGTGGCAATCGGTTGATCACCTGTCCGTCGAGGCGCACCTCGCCGGCGTTTGGAACGAGCTGCCCGGTGAGCAGATTGAACAGCGTGGTCTTGCCCGCGCCGTTGGGGCCGATGATGCTGACGATCTCGCCTTTGCGCACATCGAACGACACGTCGTCCACGGCGATCAGGCCGGCGAAGCGCTTGGTGACGTTGCGCACGCTGAAGAACGGCTCGCTCATGCGCGGCCCGCCTCGCTGGCCGGCGTAGTCGCGCCGGGTTGCGGCGATCGCACGGCCGGCCGGCGCCATCGACGCCACGCCGCCTCGATCGCTCCGGCGATTCCTTTGCGCATGAACAGCGCCGCCAGCAGCATGACCAGGCCCAGCACCACCAGATGCATGCCCGGTAGTCCGCCGCCCAGCGAAGCGCGCAGATAGCTTTCGGCGGGAATGATCAGGAACGCCCCGAGCACCGGCCCGGTGATGGTACCGATGCCGCCGATCAGCGCGAGCAGCGCGAACTTCACGCCGATGTCGGCGAGCGAGAACACGGTCGGCGGATCGATCGTGCGCACATACATGGCAAACAGGCTCCCGCCGACCGAGGCCAGTGCGGCGCTGAGCGCGGTGCCGAGCAGCTTCACGCGCGTGACGTCGATGCCTGCCGCATGCGCGGCCTCCTCGTCTTCACGCACCGCGAGCAGGTAGTAGCCCAGGCGACTGCGCATCAGGACGATCGCCACCGCCAGACACAGCGCCATGAACGCGAACATGAGCAGTGCCCAGACGCGCTGATCGGCGAAGATCATGTTGGCGAGCGCGGCGCGAAACGGAATCTGCAGCCCGCGTGGGCCGCCCGTTATGGCCTCCAGATAGTTCGCCATCACCAGACCGACTTCGTTGAACGCCAGCGTGGCGATGGCGAAGAACGAGCCTTTGAGACGGAACGTCGGCCAGAAGATCAACGCCCCCACCACCGCGCAGAGCAGCGCCGGTGCGATCAACCCGAGCCAGGGCGAAATCCCCCAGCGCAGATAGAGCTGCGCGGTCATGTAGGCACCGGCTGCGAAGAACACGCCATGACCGAGCGAAAACTGGCCACCAAAACCACCGATGATGTTCCACGCCACCGCCAGACCGGCGAACAGATACGTGTAGATCAGGATGTTGACCCAGAACAGATCGCCCGCGAGCAGCGCGAGCGGCAGCAGTGTGAGCAGCAGCCCCAGGGCAAACAGTGACCAGACGCGCGCGGTGGAGGGAATGGCGCTCAAGACTGCTCCCGAAAGCCGATCTCTTCGGCGCCCACCTGGCCGAACAGTCCCGATGGCTTGACGATCAGCACCGCCAGAAAAATCAGGAACCACACCGCCTGCTTCAATTCGGGATTGATGTAGTAGCCGGCGAACGCTTCGACGATGCCCACGATCATGCCGCCGGCCCACGCGCCGGCGACGCTGCCCAACCCGCCGAGCACGACCACGGCGAACGCCGCGAGGATGAAGTTTCCGCCGATTCCCGGCGACAGTGTGTAGATCGGCGCAATCAGCACGCCGGCCAGCCCGGCCAGAGCCGAACCGATACCGAAGGTGATCATGAACGTGCGCTCGACATTGATCCCCATGAGTCGCGCCGACTGCCTATCTTGCGTGACCGCGCGGATCGACTTACCAAGCAGTGTTTTTTGCAGGAATAAGTGCAGCAGGATCGCGATCAGCGTCACCGCGATGAAGATGATCAGGCGCGTGGCCGTGATGCGAATCTCGCCCACGCTCACGCCGAGCGAGGCCACGGCGGTGTTCACGCTGTAGCCCTCGCCTCGCGTAAACACCAGCACCAGGTTCTGCAGGACCGTCAGCAGGCCGAAGGTCGCGAAGATCTGCATCGACGACTCGGCCTGCAGCGGCTGGATCACCACACGCTGGATGATCACGCCGACCACGAACATCGCCGGCACCACGATCAGCAACGATACGTACGGATCGAGCTTGAGCAGCGAGAAACCGAGGAACGCCCCGTACATCCCCAGCATCACCAGTTCGCCCTGGGCGAAGTTGACGATGCGGATCACCCCGAAAATGAGGTTGAGCCCGATGCTCACCAGGCCGTAGATCCCACCGAGCAGGATGCCGACGACGAGGACGTTGAGGAGGGTTTCCATGGAGGCACCGGGCGGGGGCGAGGGTCGCGCCGCGGTCTGATTCCCGCGAGCGAAGCCCTGCCCCACTCAGCCGCTCACTACTGCGTCCGCGGCACGTTCACGACCTTCGCGTTCGCTGCTCGCGCCGGGTCCGGATAGACCGTCACCTGCTTGCCGCCTTGCCACTGGATCACCGTCGGATAAGCGCGCGTGTTCTGCATCTTGTCGTCGAACTTCACGCCGAATCCGGTCGGGTAGCTCGACAGCGGCTTGTCCATCGCCATCGCCGCGGCGCGCACCTTGTTCATCTCGGTCGTGCCGGCAGCCGCGATCGCATCGAGCAGCATGTGCATGCCGGTGAACGCGGCCATGCCTTGCGGGGCCACGGGCTCGCGGTTGTACGCCTTGCGATAAGCATCGAGATATGCCGCCGCACCCGGCCCGAACTTCTCCGCCACGTCGGGGCGCGGGTAAGAAACGACGAACAGTCCCTCGAGGTAAGGCGCGCCGAGCGCATCGAGCGTCTCGAACGTGTCGCCGGTGCCGACCCACAGCATCACCTTTGGCTTGTAGCCCTGCTCGCGCGCGGTCTTGAGCATCAGGTTGCCGTCGGGCACATAGCCGGTCTGCACCCAAACGTCGGGATTGGCCTTGCGCGCCCGCAGCACCACGTCGGTCAGGTCAGCAGCACGGAAATTGTGCGCGCCTATGCCGACGACCTTCACACCCTTGGCCTCCAGCTCCTTTTTCTGCACATCGGCAATTGTCTTGCCGTAGATCGAGTCTTCATGCTCGAGCCACACCGTCAGCTCGTTGGGCTTCTTGCCCAGCGCCGGCGCGATCATCTCCACCATCGCACGCACGCTCATCTCGGCGAAGAATGCACCGTGCGGTCCGGAGCGCACGAAGTTGGGCAGCTTGCGCTCGGTGAGTTCCGCGGCGATCGCATTGGTATCCCAATAGAGCTTCTGATGCCGCAGCGCCGCGTCGCTGGCGGCGTTGGAGACCGCGGAGATGTAGGTACCAGCGAGCACGTCGACCTTGTCGCGCGCTACGAGTTGATCGACCGCGGCGATGCCCTGCTGCGGATTGCCCGCGTCGCCACGGATCAGCTCGATCTTGCGGCCGAGCACGCCACCCTTGGCATTGCGCTCGTTGATCGCGAGTTGGTAGCCGCGCGCCAGCTCGTCGCCGTAGAGCGCGAGCGGCCCACTGTACGGATTGACTGCGCCGATGCGGATTGCATCCTGCGCCACCGCGTGTCCGGCGATCAGGCTTGCGCCCAGCAGTGCGGCGGCCAACAGCGTTCTTCGCGTCGTGTTCATACTGCCCTCCTTGTTCGATTGCGGTCGGATTGCGTGCGTCGAGTTGCGTTGTCGGGTTGGCGTTCGAGCCGCGTCGTGCGGCTGCTTACACCGGCTTGAACCGCGCGAGCGCCAATTCGCCCTCGCGCTCGATAGACAGTTGCAGTGGCATGTCCATCTTGAGTGGACGTTCGTCCGCGACATTGCTGATCAGCCGCGGGCCCTCGGCAAGTTCCACCACGCTCACGTTGTAGGGCACCTTCTTCGCGAACCACGGGTGATACGCGTGGTGATAGACCACCCAGCTGATGAGCTTGGCCTTGCCGGAGGCCGCCTGCCACTTCCACTGCGGCGATAGACACTTCGGGCATTCGCTGCGCGGCGGCAGCCACGCATTGCCGCACGCCCCGCAGCGCTGGAACTCCAGTCGACCCTCACGCAGTGCGCCCCAGTAGTAGGCGCCCAGACCGGTCATGTCCGGCGCGGGAAACTCGAGGGCTTCAGGCGCGGCGCTCATGACGGCTCTCCCAACACCAGCGTCGAGTGGGTGTGCATGATTCCCCCTTGATTGGAGACGATGCAGGTTCGGGCGCCCTTCACCTGCGTAGTGGCCTCGCCGCGCATCTGACGCACGCCCTCGAGCACGAGTTGCAGGCCGGGCATGCCGGTCTCCGACAGCAGTCCGCCGGAGGTATTGGTTGGAAGTGCGCCACCATGCGCGAGGCGACCACCCGTCACGAACGGTCCGCCCTGGCCTTTCGGTGCGAAGCCGTACGCCTCGAGCGTCATGAGCACGGTGATGGTGAAGCAGTCGTAGATCTGCGCGACGTCGATGTTCTTGGCCGACAGGCCGGCCATCTTCAGTGCCGTGGCGCCCGAGATCTCCGCCTGCGTGTGGGTGAGATCGAGCCGCTGCGGCACCTCCCACGAGGTCTGCCCCTGCCCGAAGCCCAGGATCGGTACCGGCTTTTTCACGCCCATCTGCCTGGCGCGCCTGGCGCTCATTAGCACCACCGCCGCCGCACCATCGGAGACCAGACAACAGTCATCGCGGCGCAGCGGATCGACCACCCACTTCGATTGACGGTACTGCTCGAGCGTGAGCGGCTGGCGCAGTTGCGCGTTGGGATTCGCGGCACCGTGATTGCGGATCGCGACCGCGATCTCGCCGAGCTGGTCGCTGGTGGTGCCGAACTGCTCCATGTGACGGCGCGCGAGCATCGCGTAACCCGCGGGGACGCCGAACCAGCCGTACGCAGCATCGTCGCCCCACGCTTTCTCGTACGCGTGACGACTGCCGGTGCGCGGATTGTCTGCGTAGGTCACCAACGCGATCTCGCACTGGCCATGTTCGATCGCCATCGCCGCGAATGAAATCAGGCTGATGTTCGCCGCACCGCCCTGGTCCCAACTGCCGCCGACGCGCGGCTGCAGCCCCATCGCCGTGGCGAGCGTCGAGCCGTACATGAACTCCGGGTTGGAGGTCGGTGGCTTCACCAGCAGCGCATCGACCGCGCTTTTCTCCACGCCGGCATCAGCCAGCGCATTGCGGCACGCCTCGATGTTGAGCGAGATCGTGCCGCGTCCGGGCAATTTGCCGAATGCGGTCTGCCCGACGCCCGCGATGACCACGTTGCCGCGCATCAGATCACTCCTTCCTTGACGAGTCCGTCGCGCTCGGCCTGAGACAAACCGAGCCAGTCGCCGTAGATCGCATCGTTGTCGGCCCCCAGCACGCGGCTCGGCGTGATCGGCAGCGGATCAGAGCCGGTGAAGCGCAACGGCGACGCCTGCACCGGGATACGCCCCAATTGCGGATGCTCCTGCCACTGCAGCGCGCCGCGCTCGTGCAGATGCGGATCGTTGATCACCTCGTCGAGGTCACGGACCGGCGCGCACGGCACGCGGTGCTTGGTCAGCAATTCGAACAGCGGCTGCTTGTCGAACCGCGCGGTGAACTCGCCGACGATCGCATCGACGGTAACCATGTTGGCTACGCGCGACTTGAGCGTGGTGAAGCGCGAGTCGTCGCGCAGGTCGGGCCGCTGCATCGCGTCGGTGAGCGATTTCCAGTGCTGCTCGCCCACGCAGATGATGGCGATGTAGCCGTCCTTCGTCGGATAGACGTTATAGGGCGACTCGGCCAGCCCGCCATGCTGATTACCGGTGCGCGGTGGGATGTCGCCCTTCGAGCCGTACCACATGCCCAGATTGGAGGCGAGCGACGAGTAGATCGCCTCCTGCATCGACACTTCGACCAGCCGCCCCACGCCGGTCTTCTCGCGCTCGAACAGCGCCGTGACCACCGCGCCGTACAGATGCACGCCGGTAATGAAATCGCAGATCGCCGGTCCGGCCTTCACCGGCGGACGATCGGGAAAGCCGGTGACGCTCATCACACCCGCCATCGCCTGCACGGTGAGATCCATCGCCGGATAGTCGCGCTTCGGTCCGCTCAAGCCGAAGCCGGTGCCCGACCCGTAGACCAGCCTTGGATTGATCGCGTGCAACTTGTCCCAACCCAGCCCGAGTCGGTCCATCGCGCCGGGCGCGAAGTTCTCCAACAGCACATCGCCACGCCTGACCATCTCGATCAACAGCGCCTTGCCGCGCTCGCTCTTGAGATTGAGCGTGACCGAGTGCTTGTTCACGTTGAGCATCGCGAATGGCAACGCCGCGCCGCCGACCACACCGCGGCGACGCAGATGTTCACCACCCGGTGGCTCGATCTTGATGACGCGCGCCCCGGCCATCGCCATCAGGAACGTGGCGTACGGGCCGTTGTAGATCTGACCGAGATCGACGACGGTGATGCCGGTCAGCGGAAGATGGGGATTCATCGGGACGACTCCGCTCGATCAGATCGGCTTGCGTTCCAGCCTGCGCGGCGCATGGCGACTACTTGCCCTGGAAGTTCGGCTTGCGCTTGGCGGCGAACGCGGCCGGACCTTCTTTCGCGTCTTCGGTTTCCATGAGCAGCCGGTTCCACATCTGCTCGGCGCGCAGGCCGGTGGCGCGATCGACGTCGCGGCTGCGCACCGCGAGCTCCTTGGCCGCTTGCACCGCTAGCGGCGCGTTGGCCGCGATGCGCTCCGCGTAGTGCAGCGCCGCGCTCATCAGCTCGGCGCGCGGCACGACCTTGTTGACCAGGCCCCAGCGCGCGGCCGTCGCGGCATCGATCGCATCACCGGTGAGCAGCATCTCCATGCCGATCGCATACGGTAGCTGATCGAGGATGCGCTGCGTGCCGCCGTTACCCGGGACGATGCCACGCTTGACCTCAGCCAGATTGAACGTGGCGTTCTCCGAGGCGACGCGGATGTCGGTGGCGAGCATCAGCGTCACGCCGCCGCCCAGGCAGTAGCCGTTGATCGCCGCGATCACCGGCTTCCACACCTCCAACCCGCGATTGAGGATCTGGTCGCGCTGGGTGAGCCACATCTCGCCGAAACTCGGTGGCGCGGTGAGAAAGCTCTTGATGTCGGCACCGGTGGTGAACGACTTGTCGCCCGCGCCGGTCACGATCGCCACGCGGACTGCCGGATCGTCGCGCACGGTGCACCAGGCCCGCGACAGATCGCGATAGTGGTCGGCGTCCATCGCGTTGAGCCGCTCGGGACGATTGATGACGATGGTGCAGATGCCTGCGTCGATGGTGACGTCGATGGACATGCGATCCTCCTTTTGAACTGTTTGCCGCTCTTGCGTTTGCCGCGATTCCGCCCAAGCCGTGATCGAACATGCCTCAGTCGCGCGACCGGCGCCCGCCCATCAGGTTGCGCGCCACCACCATGCGATGCACTTCGGAAGGCCCTTCGCCGATGCGCTTGATGCGCAGCTCGCGATACCAGCGCTCGAGCGGCAGCTCCTTCGACACGCCCATGCCGCCGAACACCTGGATGCAGCGATCGACCACTCGCCCCGCCGTCTCGGTGCCGAACACCTTGCAGATCGACGCCTCGAGCTTGCTCTCCTCGCCGCGATCGGCTTTCCATGCCGCCTCGTACACCAGCAGGCGCGCCGCGCGCAGCTCGATTTCGGAGTCGGCCAGCATCCACTGCACCGCCTGCCGATCGGCGAGCCGCGCACCGAATGTCTCACGCTGCGCGGCCCATTCGACTGCCATGTCGAGCGCCGCCTGACCCAGTCCGATCGTCGCTGCCGCATACGGCGCACGCTCGTGGATCAGCCACTCCTCGGCGAACGAGAAGCCCTTGCCCTCTTCGCCCAGCATGTTCTCGGCCGGGACTTCGTAGTCCTCGAAGGAAAGTTCGTACGGGTAGTAGGAGCGGATCACCGGAAACGGCGACCAGCGCAGGCCGGGCTTGTCGCGCTCGACGATGAACGCGCTCACGCCGTTGCGGCCCGGTCCGCCGGTGCGCGCAAAGACGATGCCCCACTTCGACTGGCCCACGCCGGAGATGAAGATCTTGGTGCCGTTCAGGATGTAGCGATCGCCCTTCCTGTCGGCGCGCGTGCGGATCGCCCGACCCGGATCCGAGCCGCCGCTCGGCTCGGTCATGGCGACGAAAGTCTTGTCGCCGTTTTCGATCACCGGAATGGCGTACTTCTCGATCTGATCCTTGCGCCCCTTGAAGATGATGTTGGGCGGATCGAATCCGAACGCACCGCAGCCGGCGATGTACGCGCCCATCTTGCACTTGACCGCCTCCTCGGCAAAGATGCACTGGCCGAGCAGATTCAGGCCCGCACCGCCGTATTCAGCCGGGGTCTGCACGCACCACAGCCCGAGCGCTCTCGCCTTGGCCTGCAGCGGCAGCAGCTTCTCCGGCGGCAGCTCGTAGGAATCGTGCGCCTCGTTGGCTTCGGCCGGCTTCACTTCCTTGTCCATGAAGCGGCGGACCGTGTCGCGCAGCATGCGCAATTCTTCGGGCAGTTCCCAGCTTCCCAGCGAGTTGGCTGCACCGTGTGGGGCGTTCATTGTTGATGCCTCCTTCAATACGAAATGCTTGTCGTAGATCGATTCATTTCGGACCGACTCACCGCGGCGCGCTTCTCCGAGAATTTAAGCAACCGAGAGTGCGAGTTCATGGCTGCGCCTTCGTCCGTCGTGTGCGCTCAGCAAGCGTGGCCGGCGTATCGACGCGATAGATGAACCGATCTCCCAGCGGCTTCACGTCGGCGACCACCGCGCCGTAATCGCGTTCGGCGCTGGCCCGGCTCACGTAGCCCAGGTTGAGATCACGTTCGAGCTCGGCGATGTCGCGCTCGAGCGGATTGCCATAGCCGCCGCCACCTGGCGACGCGGCCTGGACGCCATCGCCCGGCGCGAGTGGCTGCTTCTCTATCTTGCTGCGGAACTCAGGCGTCCACGACTTGTTGTCGGTGTTGATGAGCACCACGTTCGGCGCACCTTCGCCGCCACCATGAATACCGAATGGTTTGTAGTCGACACGATCGCCCAACACCGAAGTCACGCCGGCCGACCAGACCCTGAAGCGGTACTGGGTGCCGCAGCCGCCGCGATGCCAGCCCGCGCCGCCGGAGTCCTCACGCAGCCGGAAGAACTCGAAGCGCACCGGATAGCGGTGCTCTGACATCTCCAGCGACATGAAATTGGCCATCGACAGCGGCGGATTGCCGTTGACCAATCCGTCGCTCGCTTTCGACGCGCCGTAGCCGCCCGGATACGGAAACACGCCGACGAAGAAGTTGCCCGTCTCCGGGTGCCGGCCGCCGATGGTGCACACGCCCACCGTGCCGAAGTCCGCCGCCGGCGTGCGATCAGGAATCGCCTGCGATAGCGCCCCGAAGACCAGGTCGATCACGCGCCCGAGCACCTCGAGATAGCCGCCCACCGGCGTGGGGTACTCGGCCGCCACGATGCTCTTCTCGGGCACGATGAAGGTCGCAGGCCGGAACGCGCCGCCATTGACCGGCACCTCCGGGAAGATGTGCTTGATGGCGACGTAACAGGCCGACAGCGTGGTGTTGCGCGACAGATTGACCGGACCGCGCGCCGCCGGCGAGCTACCGGTGAAATCGAGCGTGAGTTGCGAACCCTGCACCGTGAGCGTCAGCACCATCTTGAGCGGCGCGTCGACGATGCCATCGTTGTCGATGATGTCCTCGCAGCGATAGACCCCGTCGGGAATCTCCTCGATGTACGAGCGCATCTCGCGCTCGGAGCGCTCCATCATCTCGGCGACGCATGCCTGCAATCGATCGACGCCGTAGCGCTCGACCAACTGGTTCAGCCCGCGCTCGGCGATCGTGAACACGTTGGTCATCGCGGCGAGATCGCCGGCGATCTGCACCGGTAGCCGCACGTTGGCGCGAAACATCTGCACCAGCGGTTCGTTGAGCTTGCCCTGGTCGTAGAGCTTCACCGGCGGAATAAGGAGCCCTTCCTGGTGCACTTCGGTGGCCTTCGGCGCCCAGCCGCCGGGCACGCTGCCGCCGATGTCCATCCAGTGGCCCGTGCTTGCAAGCAGTGCAACCAACCGATCACCGACGAAATACGGCGCGACCAGCTGCACGTCTTGCAGATGCGTGCCGCCGATATACGGGTCGTTCAGGATCCAAAGATCCCCTTTCTTGAATCCGCCCTGCGCCTTGGCGAGCTTCACCACGTTCTGCGTGGTGAACTGCATGTTCGCGAGGAACACCGGCAACCCGTAGCGACCCTGCGCGATCGTCTCGCCGGTGTCGGGATCGAAGATGCCGTGCGCGCAGTCGTTGGTCTCGGAGATGATCGGCGAGAGCGCGGCGTGAATCAGGTGCAGATCCATCTCGTCAGCGATCTGCTCGAGCGATCCGCGCACGACGGCGAGCGTAACGGGGTCGATGGTCGACCCGCCTCGTGTGGCCCCTGCTGCTCCGCTCATGACGCCGCCTCTTTCACGCTCACCAGGAGGTTGCCGTGCACATCCACCCGCGTGACCATGCCGGGCTCGACGACGGTTGTGGCATCGTCCTGCTCGACGATCGCCGGTCCTTCGAACGTCATGCCCGGTGCGAGATCGCTGCGACGATAGATCGCCGCGTCGGTCCAGCCGCCGAAGTACACCGGACGCCGCTTGATCGGCTTGGGCGCCGCGGCTCGTGTTGTGGCCTGTGGCTTCGCCGCATGCGCACCGCGCACGCCAAGCACCGTGGTCCGCGCATTCACGATCACCACCGGAATGTCGCCCAGGGTGTTGCCGAAGTCGCGCCGGTACGCGTCCAGGAACGCCTGCGTGAATTGCGCGGCATCCCACTCGGGTTGCACCGGCACGCGCAGCGCATGGATCTGCCCGACGTACGCCATATCGGCGAAATGCCTGGCGCGTACCTCGTCGTGCGGCGCTTCGCTCTTCCTGACTTGCGACTCGCCTTGTTCGCGCTGCGTACGAAAAACACGCTGCAATGTCGCGATATCGAGGCGATCGATGCGTTGCTCGATGGTCTGCGACAGGTCGTAGCGGATGTCGGCGATCGCGCAGCCCATCGCGCACAACACGCCGGGATACGGCGGCACGAGTTGCGTCTTGATGCCGACCTCGCGGATCAGCGCCGCGCCATGCATCGGACCCGCGCCGCCGAACGCCACCATCGCGAACTCGCGCGGGTCCAGACCCTGTTCGATCGAGATCAGGCGGATGCGCCCGGCCATGCGTTGATTCACGACCGCGAGGATCGCCTCGGCCGTTTCCTCCATCGACAGACCGAGCTTCGCGCCAAGCTCGCGCACCGCTTTGCGCGCCCCCTCGACATCGAGCGCGACCTTGAGACTGCCGCTGCCACCGATCGGGCTGTCGACGTCGATGCGGCCGAGCACGAGATTCGCGTCGGTGACTGTTGGCTCGGTACCACCGCGTCGATAACAGACCGGGCCCGGGACGGCACCCGCACTGCGCGGCCCCACTTGCATGATGCCGCCGCGATCGAGCGAGGCGATGCTGCCGCCACCCGCGCCGATGGTGTGCACATCGATCATCGGCAGCCGCAGCGGCACGCGAAATTCGAGCAGCGTGTTCTCGGCGATGCGCGGCTCGCTGTTGATCACCACGGCGACGTCGAAACTGGTGCCGCCCATGTCGGCGGTGATGATCTTGTCGAAGCCGGCGTGGCGCGCGAGTTCACCCGCGGCGATCACGCCCGCAGCCGGCCCGGAGCGCACGATGTAGGCCGAGCGCCGGCCCAGTTCGGGCAGCGGCGCCACACCGCCATTCGACTGCATGATCAGCACATCGCGCCGGAAGCCCCACTCCGCCAGCTTGGCGTGCAGATTCTTCGCGTAGCGCGAGACCAGCGGTTGCAGGTAGCCCTGCACCACCGCGGTGCTGGTGCGCTCGAACTCGTAGTACTCGCGGATGACGCTCGATGACGTGACGATCTCCCACGCGGGGTTGATCGCCGCGAGCAGCTCGCGCACCCGTTCTTCGTGCTGCGGATTGGCATACGAATGCATGAACGAGATGACGATCGCCGCGACGTCCTGCTGCATCAGCACGGCGCCCAGCGCGCGCACTTGCGCCTCGTCGACCGCGACCAGCACCTTGCCGTGCCGGTCGAGGCGTTCGTCGACCTCCCAGCGCCGATCACGCGGGATCAGCGGCTGATGCACACCGGTCAGTCCGTACATCGTCGGCCGGTCGCGCCGCCCGAGTTCGAGCAGATCGCGAAAGCCGCGCGTGGTCAGCAAAGCGCAACGCGCGCCCTTACGCTCGATCACCGCGTTGGTGGCGATGGTGGTGCCGTGCAACAGCGCATCAAGCTCGCCCGCGGCGATGCCGGCCGCTTGCAGCGAATCGAGCAGCCCGCGCGACGGATCATCCGGCGTCGAGGGCACCTTGAGAATCCTCTCGATGCCGCGCGCCGCGTCGGTGTAGTAGAGGTCGGTGAACGTGCCACCGACATCGATGCCCACTACTGCGCCCATCTGTCTCCTACCCCTTTGTCTGTGCAACGCCGTGCCGGCTTCACGGCCGGACGCTTCGTGCCTGCTAACGCCTGCTGCCGCCTGCGCGGTCCCCTGCGCCGGCCGCGATCGCCAGTCGCCCCGCCTCGCCGACATGGCGTGCCATGCGCCGGCGTGCCGCCTCGGCATCACCCGCAACGATCGCGTTGAGAATGCTGCGATGAATCTTCAAAGTCGCCGCCCGCACTGCCGGTGAATCGAACGCATCGAGCGACGTTTCCTGGTGAATCGCGTTGGCCAGCACTTCCATGAAGCCGATCAGCAGATCGTTGCGACTGGCGCGCACCACCGCCATGTGCCAGGCGAGATTGGCCGCGAGATAGCGCTCGAGATCGTCGACGTTGGCTTCGACCGCAACGGTGCGCGCGGTGAGCTCGGCAATGTCGGCATCGGTGCGTCGCCGCGCAGCGCCTTGCGCCGCGACCGTTTCGAGCGCTTCGCGTACCTCGGTGAGTTCCTCGAGGCCGACATTGCGCCCCCAGATGAACAGATCGAGGTGGCGCGACAACTCGCGCCCGGCCGGCCGGCGCACGCGCGATCCGCCGCTTCGCCCCACGCGCGTTTCGATCAGCCCTTCGACCTCGAGGATGCGCAGCGCCTCGCGCACCGATGCGCGGCTCAGCCCGGTTTGCAGCACCAGCTCGCGCTCGGTCGGCAGCGACTGCCCGTCGCTCAGCTCACCAGCGCGGATGCGCGTGCGGAGCGCCTCGGCGAGCACGTCGGACGCCTTGGGTACGCTGACTCGCCCGAGCGGCAGCGCGCCGCGCGAGGGATCGGTCGACAGGTTCTGGGCATCCTGCATGCCGCAAATATTTCACAGCCAAATTATGTCGTCAAGCTAATGATCAGACCAAATAGCCGGACTGGTGCGACGAGTCTGCTCTTGCTGGATCAATAGAAATTCCCGAACTAGACCGCCATTTGCCCGTGTTTGCCGTGGGATGAGCGCAATTGGGCCATCACGCGAAACGGGGCTCAAGGTCGACCTGGCTCAAGGACGGCCGGCTTTTCGCGCCTGCACGTACATCGCCTGGGTGAACGCCGATGTCTGATAGCCGCTCGTTCCGCTGAAGCCGGCCTCCGCCAGGCCTGCCGCTTGGAGCATGTCCAGGTAGGACCTACCTGGGATCGCACCGCTTATTCAATTCGACCAGGCGAATGCGTCGTCGCTCAGATCCGACGGGAGCGGCTTCACCAGGATCAGATCGACCGCCTGCAGCCGTCCGCCTGGACGCAGCACGCGCGCGATCTCGGCAAACGCCTTGGGTTTATCGGCAGCGAGATTGAGCACGCCATTGGAAATCACCAGATCGGCCCAGCCCGACGCTACCGGCAACGCGGTCGCCTCGCCTTCCACGAACGTCACGTTCTGCGTATCACCATGCAGACCAGCGCAAGCGGCGCCAAGCATCTCGCGGCTCATGTCCACACCGATGACCGCACCCGTATTGCCCACATAGCGCCCCGCCATCTGTGCATCGAGCCCGGCCCCGCATCCCACATCCACCACGCGCCAGCCCTCGGCCGGCTCACCGAGCGAGAACGGATTGCCGACGCCGACGAAACGATCGAGCACCGCTTCATCGATCGAGGCGAGCAGGTCAGGCCGATAACCGAGGCGCACCGCGCTCTCGCGGCCGATCGGGTAAGGAAATTGCCCCTGCGGCTGGCAGGCGACCTCCGCATACCGGCGACGGATACCGTTCAGGATCTCTTCGGGTTGCATGGCAGGCTCTCCATTCATCCGTCAGAACATCACCGCACCGGCGCTCATGTTGATGTCCTGCCCGGTCATGTGCCGAGCGGAATCCGAGCACAGGAACATCACCATGTCGACGATCTCGTCTTCGGTGACCATCTCATTCATCGGCGACCACGACTGATAGCTCTTGCGCACCTGCTCGAGCGGCAGGTTGCGCGCCTTGGCGGTGGCGACGACCACCTCCTCCACACGCTCGCCGGCAATCGGTCCGGGGCTGATGGTGTTGCAGCGCACGCCGTGCGGCGCGAGTTCGAGCGCGACGGTGCGGGTGAGCCCGACGAGCGCCATCTTCGAGGTCGCGTACGGCGTGCGCAGCGCAAGCGGGCGCTTGCCGGTGACCGAACCGATGTTGACGATCGCGCCCGCGCGCGCGGCGATCATCGGTTTGGACACGAAGTGGATCATCGAGTAGATCGCGTACAGGTTGGCGCGCATCACCTCGTCGAACTCGGCGAGTTGCAAGTCACCGATCGGCTTCTGCGGCCCGGAGATGCCGGCGCAGTTGATCAGCACATCGACGCGCCCCCACAACCCGAGCGCAGTGTTGACCAGCCGCTCGCAGTCGGCGTGCTGCGCGACATCGGCGGTGATGCTCGCGACCTCGCGCCCGCGTGCACGTAATTCGTCTTGCAGCGCCTGCAACGGCTCGGCGCGTCGCGCGCCGAACACGACCTTTGCGCCGGCATCGGCGAATCGCGTGGCCGCACGCCGCCCTACCCCGCGCGAGGCGCCGGTGACGATCGCGACCTTGCCTTCCAGATTCATCGGTTCGCTCCTTACATCGATGCCCGCGACATCGTGGGGTCGAAATCTCGGGCACGTGATCGTGTTCGCGTCATCAACGCCGCTGGTTCACGCCACGAGCGGCGCGAGTGTAATCAGCTCGCTTCATCATGCGGAGCCAAGCCGCTGTGGCAGACTCTCCCCAGCACCGATGGGTGCCGACACGCCAACCTCGTCCACGACCCAATTCGTCATTGCCGCCATGCAGCTGACCCAAGCCCAGATCGACGCCTACCACCGTGACGGCTACGTCGCGATTGCCGACCTGTTCAGTCGCGACGAGGTGGCGGTGCTCAACGCCGCGCTCGATCGCTTCATCGACGAGAAGCGCCCCGAGATCCACATCCAGCGCCGTGGCACCGAAGCGCCGCGGCTCATCTACGCCGCCGACCGCTACAGCGAAGCGTTCCGCCGGCTGTCGCTGCACCCGCGCTGGATCGCGCCGGCCAGGCAATTGCTCGGCAGCGACGTCTACATCCACCAGCTGCGCATCAATCCGAAGGCCGCGTTCGACGGCGAGCCGTTCTGGTGGCATCAGGACTACGGCACCTGGCGACTCGAAGACGGCATGCCCACGCCGCGTGCGTTGATGATCGCGGTCTACCTCGACGATGTCGACGCCACCAACGGGCCCCTGCTCGTCATTCCCGGTTCGCACCACCATGGTCACGTCGACGAGATCCAGCCCGATCGCAATCCAACCGGCTATACGGTGGCCGACATCGAGCGTCCTGCGATCGAAAAACTGGTGGCCGAGCATGGCATCCGCGCGATGACGTTCAACGCCGGCAGCGTGATGTTCATGAACTGCAATCTGGTGCACGCCTCGCCAGAGAACCTCACGCCGAAGCGCAGGACGATCGTCTACGTGAACGCGAATTCGGTGGAGAACAAGATCACCAAGCTGGTGCGCGCCACGCATCACGCCAATCGCGATTTCACGCCGCTGGTGCCGCTGGCCGACAACTGCCTGCGCGAACTGGCCAAGGCCGCCTGAACGAACCAGTCGGTCCGTCGCACACGCTCACGCCTTCGCCGGCGGCCGATTCTGCGGATAACGCTCGACCGCCGGGTCGAGATGCATCCACGGCAAGGCGCTGTCGGTCCACGCGTTCATCGCGAGCTTGAGACCAGAGGCGTCATCGAGCGTGCCCACCTTCAACACCACCATCTCCGGGTTTTTCTCGCGCTGACTGTAGAGCGACGAGCCGCACTTCTCGCAGAAGTGCCGGAACAGCAGATTTCCGCTTGCGGCCGAAGTGTCCTGATAGCGCTTCGGCGTGCCCGATACGAACTTCACGGCGGCCGATGGAATGATCGCATTGTGACTGGAGCCCGCACCGGAGATACGCCGACAACTCGTGCAGTGGCACGCCACCACCTTCTCGATCGGTGCACTGACCTCATAGCGAATCGCACCGCACAGACAACCACCAGTCATTGGCTTGCTCACCGCTCGTCTCCTTTTTTCCGTCGTGAAACAGGGATGTGAACCGACAACAAGTTTCACCTTCGCGCGTTCATCCGCAGCCTATCATTCCGATCCACACAAGGCGACGCGGCATTCACAGTCGCGTAACGCGATGGTCGGAGGTTAGATGGTGAGGGAACCCAGCCACCAGCTCGCCGTGGCGAGCACGCTGGCGAGAATCGGCAAGTACGCGCAGGCAGAGTCGATGTACATGCCGTTCGTGCAGGAATCCAGTCCCGACAATCCGGAAGCATTGAGCGGGCTGGCCGATCTCCTGATTCAGCAACACAAATATGATCAAGCACTGCCCTGGCTCGAGCGGCTGGTGGCGGTCATGCCCGATGACATCGACGCGCATTTCAGGCTGGCGCAGGTGTTGATGGCGCTGCGCCGCTTCGACGCAGCGGTGCTCAGCTTTCAGACGGTGCTGCGCTTCGATCCGCGCCACGCGCAGAGCTACTACCAGGTCGGTGTGTGCAAGCTCGAGCAGGGCCGGCTCGACCGCGCGATCCGCTATCTGGTCACGGCGATCCGCTTCAAACCCGATTTCGCCGAGGCCTATTCGAGCATGGGCGCGATCTCGGCCCGGCTCAACCGCTCGGAGGATGCCGCCTCCGCGTTCGAGAAGGCAGTCGCGTTGCGACCCGACTATGCCGTGGGCCACGCCAGCCTGGGCATGGCGTACCAGTCCCTCAATCGACACGAAGAGGCGATCAGAGCGTTCAGCAAGGCGCTGCAGACCAAACCCGATCTGGCCGCGGCACAGCGGCATCGCGGGCTTTCGCATCTCGCGCTCGGACAGTACGCGCAGGGTTGGCACGATCACGAAGCCCGCTGGAAGGTGCGCGAGCTGGCCATTCCCGGGCCGGCCGGCATTCCGATCTGGCAGGGCGAGGCCGACATCGACGGCAGAACCATGTTGCTGCTGCCCGAACAAAGCCTCGGCGACACGATCCAATGCCTGCGCTTCGTGCCGCAACTCGCGGCGATGGGTGCGCGCTGCTACGTGCAGGTGCAGCCCGCGCTGCAGTCGATCGCCGAGCGCAGCCTGCCGATGGCAAAGATGTTGAACCCCGGCGAAAGCCCGCCCGAGGTCAGCTTCCGCCTGCCGTTCCTGAGCGTTCCGCACGCGCTCGACATCGCCGCCGAAAGCCAGATACCCGCAGCCTTCCCGTATTTGTTGCCCGACGTCGCGAAAGCTGCGGCGCTGCATCGGCGCCTGCATGCCGAGCATACGCGCGTGGTCGCCTTCAGCTGGAAGGCCGAGGCGCCGCATCAGGCCGACCCGAACCGCGTGATGCCGCTTGCCGAATTGCAACCGCTGTTCGCTGCCAAGCCGTGGCTGTTCGTGAGCATGCAGCGCGACGCCACCGAACAGGAACGCGCGCTGCTCGCCCAGCACGGCAACGTGGTCTCGCTCGGCGACGAATTGCTCACCTGCGACGACAACGCCGCGCTGATTGCCGCCGCCGACCACGTGATCAGTGTCGATGCCGCCGTTGCCCACATGGCGGGCGCGCTGGGCCGGTCGGTGTCGATCCTGCTGCCGTTCAGCGCCGACTGGCGCTGGTTGATCGATCGCGACGATTCGCCCTGGTACCCGAGCGCGCGACTGTTCCGTCAACCGAGAATCGGCGACTGGAGCGCGGTGGTGAGCCGCTTGCTCGAACAGCTCGGCAACCTGCGCTGAGGCGCCGCATAGCGCGCTCAATTCGCGTCGGGTACGCGATCGTTGAGGTGAATCCAGCAACAGCCGCCGCCGCGCGCCGGCGTCCACGGTTCGTTGCCGAACTGCACCCCAGCCGCTTCGAACAAGCCTTTGTCGAACGCACCAGCGATGCGACAAAGCGTCGCCATCCGCTCGTCTGACAATCCGGCGTCGGCCCACGCATCCTTCAGCGGACATCGATCGACGCGCATGGTCACGCCGCTCGCGCGCGTTTCCACCTGGCACGGATACATGCGTCCGCCGTCCGGACTCACCGAGAGGAACTTCGCACCGATCGCTTTTGCGTTGCGCGAGGTGTCCTTGAACAACGTTGCCGCTACCTCCGCGCCACGCTTCTCGATCGCGCGACTGAGCAGCCGTTCGGCGCGCTCGGCACCCAGATCGGCCGCAAGCTCGTCGTAGATCGTGCGATACAGATGTGCGCGCGCTCGGAACGCTTCTTCCAGTTCGCGGCGCAGCGTGTCGATCGTCCGGTCGTTCATCGCGTGGCTCCTTGCTGAACCGAATGGGCTTGCCTGTCGTTCATTCGTTCGTTCAATCCCCGTCGCGTTGGGAGTGCCGGCCCGTGTCAAGGCGAATCGGCAAGCGCGGCACGGCCGCAACCAGCGCGCGCGTCGCGGCGGTTTGCGGCGCATCGAACACGGACTCGACTGCACCCTGTTCGACGATACGCCCGTCTGCCATCACCGCGACGCGATCGGCGATCGCGCGGACCACCGCGAGATCGTGCGAGATGAACAGGTAGGCGAGCCCCTCTTCGCGCTGCACGTCGAGCAGCAGATTGAGGATCTGCGCGCGCACCGAAACGTCGAGCGCCGAGACCGGTTCGTCGAGAATCAGCAATCGCGGCCGCGTGGCAAGCGCGCGTGCGATGTTGACCCGCTGGCGCTGCCCGCCGGAAAGCTCGTGCGGGTAACGTTGCGCGAACTGCGCGTCCAGTCCGACGCGTGCGAGCAGCGCGTGAACCGCCCCGGGCCGCTCGTGATCCGCGACCAATCCATGCACACGCAACGGATCGGCTAGCAGTCGGCCGACGGTTGCGCGCGGATTGAGCGCAGCGAGCGGATCCTGGAACACGATCTGCAGTCCGCGCCGTAGTGCGCGCAGCTTGCCGCCCCGCGTTGCGAGCAGATCGATGCCATCGAAGTGCACGCGGCCCACATCGGGCTCGATCAGTCGCGCGACGATGCGCGCGAGCGTCGTCTTGCCCGCACCTGATCCACCCACCAACGCGAGGGTTTCGTTCGCGTGCAAATCGAGATCGACGCCGTCGAGCACGATGCGCCCGTGCGAGCCGCCGTAGCGCTTGGTCAGACCACGGACTTGGAGAAGTGCGTGGCTCATGCGACCGCTCCCACGCCCCAGCACGCGACGCCCTCGTTCGCATCGCCTCGCCACGCCGGAAATCGTTCGCCGCATTCAGTACGCACCTGCGCGCAGCGCGCAGCGAACGGACACCCGCGAACCACTTCACCTGGCGCTGGCAGCGCACCGGGAATTTCAGGCAAACGCGGACGTCGCTCTTCTCGCGTCGCATCTACCTCTGGTGGAGGTTCGCTGCCACGTCCCGCGTCGACAGCGAGTTGACTGGCGAGCAGCGCCTGCGTGTACGGATGCCGGGGCTGTTGTAGCAGCGCAGCCACCGGGCCCACCTCGGCCAGCCGTCCGGCGTACATCACTGCGATCCGATCGACCGAGCGCGCCGCGAGTGCCAGATCGTGCGTGATCAGCAGCAACGCCATGCCCGAATCGCGCGTAAGCGTATCGAGCAGCGCCATCACCTGCGCCTGCACGACCGTGTCGAGCGACGAGGTCGGCTCATCCGCAATGAGCAGGCGCGGTGTCGCGGCGATCGCAATGGCAACGGCAATGCGCTGTCGTTGCCCGCCGGAGAACTCATGCGGATAGGCCTCGACGCGCGCGCGCGATTCGGGAATGCCCACACGATCGAGTAGTTCGATCACACGACCCGGCACCTGCGCCGGCGGGACGATGCCGTGGGTCAGCAGCACTTCGCCGATCTGCTCGCCGACCGTCAGCACCGGATTGAGACTAGACATCGGATCCTGGAACACGAAGCCGATGTCACGACCCGCAACCGGCGGCGCGCCGGGCCCGGGCCAGCGGATCGCACCGGAGACCTGCGACTCCTCGGGCAGCAGCCCAGCAATTGCACGCGCGGTGATGGTCTTGCCCGATCCGCTTTCGCCCAGCAGACCGAGGCGCTCGCCTGCGTGCAGCGCGAGGCTGAGTGACTGCACCGCACGCACGGCGCCGAAGCTCACCGACAGCGCGTCGATCTCCAGCAGCGGCGCTCGCGTCATCTCCGCTCGAGTCATCCCCGCTCTACTCATCCCACTACGCCCTGGCGCGCTGCGGCGCCAGCGCTTCGTTGATGCCTTCGCCCACGAGATTCACCGCGATCACGGTGATCGCCACCGCCACGCCGGGAATGAACGAGAGGTATGGCGCCGAGCGCAGCACACCACGCCCCTCGGCGATCATCGCGCCCCAGGTTGCGACGTTCGGATCGCCAATTCCGAGAAACGACAGGGCGGCCTCGATCAGGATCGCGCTCGCCACGATCACCGAAGCAAGCGTGACGGTCGGCGGCAGCGCGTTGGGCAGCACTTCGCGAAACGCGATCGCCACCGGATGCATGCCGAGCGCGCGATACGCATCGACGAAATCGCGCTGGCGCAGACTCAAGATCTCGGCGCGCACCAGCCGTGCTGGACCAGTCCATGAACTCGCCGCGATCGCCACGACGATACTCGTCACGGATGCGCCCATCACCGTGACCAGTGCCAGCGCCAGAATGAAACCGGGCACGGTCTGAAATGCCTCGGTGATGCGCATCAACAACTCATCGATCCAGCCGCCGAGATAGCCTGCCAGCGTGCCGATGGTGATACCGATCAGCAGCGCACCAAGGGTTGCAGCAACCGACACCGC
>CADEDU010000009.1:0-12888 GCA_902826155.1 uncultured beta proteobacterium | reverse complement strand
CCCAGGCCGGGAATCGCGAACACGCTTTCGATCACGACGCTGCCGCCGAGCAAGGTGCTCGCCTGCAATCCGAGCATTGTCACCACCGGCAGCAACGCGTTGCGCGCGACGTGTCGCAAGACGATGCGCCGGCGTGGCAACCCCTTGGCACGGGCGAGCAGCACGTGATCACTGCGCCATGCCTCGACCATGCCGGCTCGCATCAGGCGCAGGTACAAGGCCAGGTAGATCATTCCCAACGCGCACGTCGGCAGCACGAGATGCCGCGCGATATCGAGTCCGCGCGCGAAACCCTCCTTGCCCGAGGCGATTGTCTCCATACCACCGAGTGGTAGCGCACCGAGCTTCACCGCGAACACGATGATCAGCATCAGCCCCAGCCAGAAACCGGGAATGGCATACAGCACCAGCGAGGTGCCAGACAGCAGCCGGTCGCGCCAGCTGCCTGGACGTGCGCCCGCGACAATGCCGAGCAGCGTGCCTGCGCCGAACGCTAGTGCGATCGCACCGGTCATGAGGAGCACGGTGTTAGGCAAGCGCTCCAGCACCATGTCGAGCACCGGGCGCGAGAACGCGACGGAGTAGCCGAAGTCAAGCCGCACGAGCGCGCCGGCATAGTGCAGCAGTCGCGTGCCGAACGACTGGCCCAGGCCGAAGCGCTCACGCATCTCTTTCACCAGCCCCGCATCGCCACCGGTCTGCGCGAGGTAGGCGTCGGCGGCGTCCCCCGGTGCCGCCTCGAGCAGCGCATACGTGCCCAGCACCACCAGCGCAATGACGGCCAGCGCGTTGAGCAGACGACGGCGCACCAGGCGAAGCGCGCGGATCATCGCCATGCCCCGTCGCTATTCGCTCGCGGCTGCGACGCCGCTACGCCTGCAACCAGGTATCGGCCCAATGCGACGTCGCCCAGCGCGGGTTGTTGGCGAGGTTGCGCACGCTGTTGCGCGCCACGGTGATGAACGTGAACTCGGCCACATGGACGATCGGCTGCTCGGCGCCGGCGATCTTCTGGAAGTCGCGATACTGCGCAGCGCGCTGCGCAGGGTCGACCGTTACCGCCGCCCGCGCGATGATGTCGTCCATCGCCTTGCTCGCGTAACCGTACTGGTTCGAGAACGGCACGCCCGCCGGCAGTCCGCTCTGATAGAGGATGGTGGTGGAGATGGCCGGATCGTTGCGATACACCGGCGAGCCGACCGCCAGATCGAACGCGTGGTCGGTGTACACCGCCTTGATATGTGCCGGCGCGTCGTTCCCGACAATGCGCGCATCGATGCCGATGGTGCGCAGCGCTTGACGCAGGTAGTCGCCGAACTGGCGGGTCTGTTCGAACCATGGCGCGGGCAGGATGTTCAACGCGAAGCGCATGCCGTTGGCGCCCCGCTTGTAGCCGGCTTCGTCGAGCAACGCTTCGGCGCGCTTCACATCGAAATCGGGCGTCGGCGCATCAGCGAGATGGAACTGCTTGTCGAACTTCGGCACCGGTCCGTTCGAAGCAGTGGCGTAGCCGAGAAAGATCGTATCGACCACGAACTTGCGGTTGATGGCGTGGGCAATCGCGCGGCGCACTCGTGCGTCGGCCAGCTCCTTGCGCCGGTGGTTGATCTCGACGGTGAGCTGGTAGGTCAACCCCTCATAGCCTTTGCCGGTCACGACTACACCTTTTACCGCGCCGATCCGCTTGAGGTCGCCCAGCGGCACGGTCGAGAACGGCGCGAGCTGGATCTCGTTCGCCTCGATCGCCGCCGCCACCGCACCACGATCGGGCAACACGCGGAACACGATGGAATCCAGATAAGGCTTGCCCTTGTCCCAGTAGTTCGGATTGCGATCGAGCCGGTAGAACTGACCCTGCCGATACTCCGCGAATCGGAACGGCCCGGTGCCGACGAGCCTGGCATTGGCCGGGTTGGCGTTGATGTCGGTCCCCTCGTACAGGTGTTTAGGCAGCACGCTCGACAACCCGGGCAACGCATTGAGGATGAGCTGCAGCGGCGTCGGGCGCGCGAAGCGGAAGATCGCGGTCTTGGCGTCGGGAGTGTCGACCGCTTCGAGATCCTTGAACACGACGCGGCCGAGGTTCTGGAGCTTCTTCCAGACTTCGATGGCGGAGAACGCAACGTCGGCAGAGGAAAACGGTTTGCCGTCGTGCCAGCTCACGCCCTCGCGCAAGGTGAAGGTGATGCTGCGTCCGTCGGATGATCCGCTCCACGCGGTAGCCAGGCGCGGCTCGAGCCCGCCCTTGCCCGTGTAAGACATCTCGGCGAGCGGTTCGATCACCTTCGCCGCGATATGGAACACCGCGTTCGAGGCCACGATCGCCGGATTGAGATTGCGCGGCTCGGACTCCGCCGCCACCACCAGCCGCCCGCCGGCGCGCGGCGTCTGCGCGAAGCTCAAGCGACTGATCGGCGCGAGTGCGGCACCGAGCGCGCCGGCGTTGAATGCGCGGCGGGAAATGCGGGGGGCAGTCATGGCGATCTCCGGAGCGGATACGACGGAACAGATCCGAGATCGAATTCTAGGGGCTTCTCGACGCGGCGGAGACGGACTGTGCCCGGCGACGCCCGACCAAGCTCAATCGTCGAACCGGGCCTTGCGCTTCTCCTTCATTGCCACCATCGCCTCGGTGAGATCGGCCGAGAACAGGATCGCTGCGTTCTTCGCCGCGACGTACGCCAGCCCTTCGGCCACCGAGTGATCGCGGCTGTAGTTGAGCGTGTCCTTAGTGCCGCGAATCGCGAGCGGCGACTTGGAGGCAATCGCGGTGGCCGTCTCCATGACGAACTTCATCAGGCTGTCTTTATCCTGAAACACGCGGTTCACCAGCTTCATCGCGTGCGCCTCATTGCCGTCGAACTCGCGCGCCGTGAACGCAAGTTCGCGCGCGAGCCCCTCTCCGACCAGTCGTGGGAGCCGCTGCAGCGTGCCGACATCAGCCACGATCGCGAGGTCAGCCTCCTTCACCGAGAACCTCGCATCCGCGGTGGCGTAGCGCATATCGCAAGCGGTGACCAGATCGATCCCGCCACCGAGGCACGCGCCGTGAATCGCGGCCAGCACCGGCTTGCCGCACGACTCCGCGGCACTGATGGCTTCCTGATACTCGACGATCAGCGCCCTGAGGCGTTCCTGCCGCCGCCCTTCGGGCAGACTGCCGATCTCGGCCTTCATCGCGACGAGCAGATCGAGATCGATCCCGGCCGTGAAGTGCTTGCCGCGACCACTCAGCACGCCTACCCGAGCCCGACTGCTGCGCAACCAGTCGAACGCTGCTCTCAACTCTTTCCACATCGCCCCGTTGAGCGCGTTCGCCTTGTCGGGGCGATTCAGTTCGATGTGTGCGACGCCATCGGCTTCGGTGATGGCCAGGGTTTCGAAGTTCATGCGGGGTCCGGTTTGTGCGCGTCGGGTTCGCGCGGGGAAACACATGCTACCCATCCGTTGCGAGGGATGCACCGTTGAAGCTGCCGAAGCCCACGGGCCCTGAGTGACGCGGAGGAGGACGGCGGGCACAGCACCTCCTAAGGCCGGGGCTTGCTATCGCGAGCTACCCTGCGGTGCTCGCGCAGCGAGGCGGCTGCGGAATTCGGTCCTCGCTTCCAGCACCGTGGAAGAATGCGGGCTCAGTGCGAGCGAGGATCCGAGAAAACCGCAGCCGAAAACCCCTCGCCGCGCTGCGCGCCTCGGCCCGGCCAAAGTCGGCGCTGCGCCCGCCGTCCCCCTTCGGCGCACTCAGGGCGAATGGGCTTCCGCAGGGCACGTCGGTGCGATGTGAAGGAAAGGCGTGGCGCTGTCTTGTTGAAGCTCAACGCCGTGCGTGAGCTGCTGCCTCGCCACTACGTGGCGAGGAGTTCGCGAGCCAGCGAAGCGCGCTCGCGATAGTCAGCTCGACGCGCCAGTTAGGCAACAATGGTGATTCGTGTAAGGAAATCAACCTAATGGCTTCCCAGACTCTGCACGTACGCCTCTAGTGCAGACGTTACTCGAAGAATAAGCTGTTCTTGATCGCTATTCTGCGCGTCGTGTTTTGGGATGAAGTGCTCAACGAGCCTTGTAGGTGGCCCCGGATCGACAATATCGAGAAAGAATCCGAATTCACGTAGATCGTATATGAGCTGAATTCCCCTTCCGGGGCGCCTGAAGCTCGCGGCCTTGCCCATACCCCCTTGCTCGAATGACGCAAATCCGAGCGGCGCTAGCTTTGATGCGCACAGATCTCGAAGTACAGCATAAGTTGCCTCTGCGTTTCGATGGGCGCCGAGAGCTGGCACGATCGTTCGTAGATGCGCCATCAAAGTCTTAAGCATCTTCGTTGCCTAACGCTGCCGGTAAGGTGCGGCCGGAGGCGCGCCCGCGCCGCAGGGAACCGCGACCGAGCCGTAGCGGCTCGCGGCCGTCAGCTTGCCCGGCTTGTTAGGCATCGCTGCGTAGATCTCGAAGTAACTTAGCAAATGCTGCTTCGAACGCGTCATGATCTTTCCAGTTCGAAAAGTCAGGAATGAAATACTCTCGAACCTCGGCCGCAAGGTTGACACCGCGATCGGAATCTTGTAACCGCCACGTTTGCACCCTTTCGTAGGGTACGACGCGAAGAGGAAAGAGCTTTTTTCGCGTTTCACGCAACTCGGTATTTCGAGCGTTGCGAACTTCCGTTGCTACCCAGCCACTGGACATGCTCGCGTCAGAAAGGACTAAGAGTAGGCGATCGTGGATGTGTATCGCATCCTCGAGTTGATCGAATATTCTTTTGCCACCTTGCATGTCCTCTGGTGCGAACCAAACGCGCAAACCTTCTGATCTAAGGCGTTGATGCAGCCTTTTTGCGAATTCCTCATCACTAGATGAGTAGCTGATAAAGCAGGACTGAAACTGTATGGGCGATAGTGCCCCTACGAGCGACGGGATATAGTCAATAACAACTTGAGGAACGCCTGCCCCAAGGTAGAACGACTCGGGAACTTCCTTTCCCGATAGCAACAAGGTTTGAATTCCAATAACACTGGGACCCGTATGGGTCACGTTGGACAATCCATTTACTTGAGAGAGGTCGGTTGCCCCGAGAATCGTTGATGCAAATCGTGCTCCTGAAAAATCTGACCCTCCAAGTTGCGTATCGGTTAGATCCGTCGAATTTAGCCCACAGTTGCGAAAGTTAGCTCCTCGCAAATTGTTCCAGCGCAGATCCGTGTATGCCAAGTTGCAACCGCTGAAGTCAATGCCAGCCAGGGAGGTCATGTCTGCGAGGAAGAGATTTTCCAAATTCAACGGACTGTAACCAGTTGCGGACCGCCATTCATTCCATTCCTGCGCGCCGCGCCCAATAAACGGGCGCCACTCTTCTGGCGTCTGTGGGATGCGTTGAGCGCGCTTGCTGTCGGGATCTATGGCGCGAGGGCGCTTGGTAGGTTTTTTCATTTTTTTGCTTCATCCCGCCACGGTGACTAGGTTGCTCATTCGAATGTTGAGCCGTGCAGTGATGCAGGTGCGATGCCGCATCGCGATGCCTAACGAGAAGTAGCTTTCACGATAAGCGCTTCCAATACCAGAAACCAGTTATCAAATCTATGGGCCGGTTATCGTAGGTATATGCAGATGAGGCGTCCGCCCACCGAATCCGCGCAACCATCCGCGCATCTGGGCGATGTCCTCCCCGCACCGCCCGAACACCGCCGAAGCCCGCCCGCCCTGAGCGCACCGCGGGGGCGGCGGGCGCAGCGCCGACTTTGGCCGGGCCGAGGCGCGCAGCGCGGCGAGGGGTCGTCGGCTGCGGTTTTCTCGGATCCTCGCCCTCACTGATCCGGCGTTCCAATCCGGTGCCGACAGCGAGGACCGAATTCCGCAGCCGCCTCGCCGTGCGAGCACCGCAGGGTAGTCCACGAAAGTGGACCCCGGTCTTAGGAGGCGCTGTGCCCGCCGCCCCCGCGGTGCGCTCAGGGCCCGCGGGCTTCGGCAGCCTTACCTCCCTACCCCATCGTCTTAGGCAGGAACAACGCAATCGCCGGAAACGCGATCACCAGCGCGAGTCGCACCAGATCTGCCGCCACGAACGGCAGCACGCCGCGATAGATCTGCATGAGGCTGACGCTGCGCTCCATCGAGTTGAGGATGAAGCAGATCATGCCCACAGGCGGGGCGATCATGCCGATCGTGGCGGTCATCACCACGATCACGCCGAACCAGATCGGGTCGAAGCCGAGCTGCGTCACGACCGGATGCAGGATCGGCACCGTGAGTAGCATCGTCGCGACCTCGTCGATGAACGTGCCGGCGAGCAGGTACCCGATGACGATGAAGCACATGATCGTGATCGGCGTGTACGGGAGTTGCGTGAGCCACGCGGCCAGCTGTTGGGAGGTTTGCGTGACCGCGAGGAAGTACTGGAACAGAAACACGCCGATGATGAGGAGAAAAATAGCCGCCGACGTGCGTAGTGCTTCCACCAGACACTCCGCGATCGTCGCCCACGGCAGCCGCCCGCGCGCGATACCGATGATCAACGCGCCCATCACGCCAAGACTCGCCGCCTCCACCACCGTAACGAACCCGCCGTAGATCCCGCCCATCACCACCACGAACAAGAGGACCGTGGCCCAGATGTCTTTGAGACTAGCGATGCGCTCCTCCCATGCCACGCGCGGGCCGCGCGGCAGCAGATGCGGGCGCATCCAGTAGACGATCTGGATCACCACGCAATAGAGCACGATCGCGAGCAGCCCAGGGAAGACGCCGGCGATGAACAGCCGGGAGATGTCTTCGTCGACCAGAATCGCGTACAGCACGAACAGCACCGAGGGTGGAATCATCGGCCCGAGCGTGCCGCCGGCCGCGATCACGCCCATTGATAGACCAGGGTCGTAGCCGAAGCGACGCATCTCCGGCAGCGCCACCGAAGTCATCGTTGCGGCGGTGGCGATCGCCGAGCCGTTGATGGCAGCGAACCCGCCACAAGCGAACACCGTCGCGATCGCCATGCCGCCGGGCAGATGTCCGAGCCACGCGGCCGCCGCGCGAAACAGCTCGCGACTCATCCCCGAGCGGCTTACCACCACGCCCATCAGGATGAACATCGGGATCACGCTGAAATTGAAATCGGTGACGGTGCGGATCGGCGAATGCACCAGCAGCCCGAGCGCGGGCCACCACCCGTTCAGCCACGCGAACCCGCCGATGCCGACCACGCCGAGACACACGCCGATCGGCACGCGGATCAGCATCATCGCCAGCATCGCGGCGAAACCGACTAGGGCGACGATCGTCTGCTGTTCCATATCACCTGCCACCAGCGTGCGCCGGCCAGTACCATCGTCACAAGGATGCCGAGTGCGGCGAGCAGGTAGCCCGTCCAGATCGGCAGATTGAGATCGATCGAGCGCTCGCCCGCCTTGAGGATGTCGTACACCTTGAAATTGATCATCACGCCGAACGCGACGAAGAACGCGAGGCTGATCGTGTAGGCGGCGATGTCGAAGGCGCGCTGCACCCGCGCACCGACGATCGTGTAGAGCGCATCAACCGTCACGTGGCGATCGGCGAACGTCGCCGTGGCGATGCCCCAGCAGATCGCGATGCCCTGCAGCATCTGGCCGAGGATGAAGCCGTCGGGAATGTGCTTGGCGAGGCTGTAGCGCAGCAGCGCTTCGCTGAACGTGATCACCGCCACCAGCCCGAGGAAAATCCCGGCGATGCGCTCGACGATGGCGATGAAACGATCCATGCAGAACGTCAGTGCAGAGCGGCGTGCGTCGTCAACTGCGGTCGCCCCGGCTCTCGCGAACAGGCCGCACGCCTCGGTTGCCGCTACTGATAGAGCCCGTCGTGCTTCTTCAGCGCGGTGGTCAGCTCGTTCCACACCTCATCGGCGTTGTAGCCAGCCTTGGTCACCTCGTCGGCCCACTGCTTCTTCAACGGCTCGGCCGCCTTGCGCCACAGCGCCACCTGCTGCGGGCTGATCGAGTAGACCGTGCGGCCGTCTTTCATGCCCTTCACCTGCTTGATCGCGGTGAAGTCGCGCTCGGCCCATTCGGCCGCGATGCGCTTGGCCCATGCGGTGGTGCAGTGGTCGTCGAGCGCCTTCTTCTGCGCGGCCGACATCGAATCGTAGGTCTTGCGATTGAGGTTCCAGGTGAAGATCGACACGTACAGTGGATTCTCCATGTGGAACTTCGCCACCTCGGTCATGCGAAACAGCGTGAGTCCCTCCCAGGGCATCATCACGCCGTCGGCGATGCCGCGGGCGAGCGTCTCGCGCGCCTCGGTGATCTCCACCGCGACCGAGCTGCCACCCAAAAGACCGATCAAGCGGGATGAAGTCGCGTTGCCGGTGCGGATCTTCATGCCTTTCACGTCATCGGGCACTTCGACCTTCTTGCGCACCATGTGGAACGTGCCCGGCTCGTGCGTGAACGTGATGCAGGTGTAGACCTCTTTCATCTCCTTCGCGGCGTACTTGCGGTACCACTCGTCGAAGCCGGGCGAGCCGTTGACCGCGCCATTGGTGAGAAACGGCAATTCCGCCGCGGCAATCACCGGAAAGCGCCCGGGCGTGTAGCCGGGATTGGTGAGCACGAAATCGGCGATGCCGTCCTTGGCCATGTCGTAGTGATCAGGCCCTTTGCCGAGCTGGTTCGACGGAAAGATCGTCACCTTGATCGTGCCGTTGCTCGCCTTGGTGAGCGACTCGCCCCAGGTCTGCGTGGAAGGCACGAGCTGGTGCTTGGGAGGAATCCAGTAGCTGAACCGCAAGTTGATCGGCTTGTCCTGCGCCTGCACCGCAGCGGTCGCAAACGAAAGCGCCAGCGCGGCGGCGATCGTGGAACGGATCATGACTTCCTCCTCTTGGTGAATGACGATCTCGATCGAATCGATTGTTTCACTGGCTTGGCTGTTGATCGCTTTGCAGTCTGCTTCGCGACCGCTTTCTTTTCCGCTGCCTTCTTCGTCGGCTGCCACAGCGTCTTGCTTGCCAGGCGAGCACCGGCCACCAACGCGCGCAGTTTGGCCCACATGATGCTCGGATGCACGCGACGCGCGAACGGCCCCTGCGCGAAACCGCAGTCGGTGCTCGCGATCACGTTGTCGCGCCCCACCAGCCTCGCCAGGCGCACGATGCGTTCGGCCACCAGTTGCGGATGCTCTACGATATTGGTCGCGTGTGAGATCAATCCGGGCACCAGCGTCTTGCCGGCGGGGAGTTTCACCGATTCCCACACCCGCCACTCGTGTTCGTGGCGCGGATTGGCCATCTCGATCGAGTAGCCACCGGTACGCACCTTGAGCATGAGATCGACGATGTCGGCGAGCGCCACATCGTTGCTGTGCGGCCCGTTCCAGCTGCCCCAGCACAGGTGATAGCGACTGCGCTCCTCCGGAATCCCCTTTAACGCGTGGTTGAGGGCATCGATGCGCACCGCTGCCCATTTGCGGTACTCGCGCAGCGTCGCGGGCGGCACCATCATGTCGTAGGTTGAGGTGAGAAACGCATCGTCGATCTGCACGACGAAGCCGGCATCGACCACCGCGCGGTACTCGGCGTTCATCGCGGCAGCGATCGCGAACAAGGCCTCTTCGGGGCTCTTGTAGAACTCGTCCTGTCGATTGGGTGCCACGCTCGCCGGCGCCACTACCGGCAGGAAACCCTCCGCACGTTTGCCTTTGAGCGCAGCCTTCAGGTTGGCGATGTCGCGCTGGATCGCGTGCTGCCCGGTGTAGGTGATCGGACCGGTGACCACCCAGGTGCCCAGATGCCGGGCCTGTGTGCCCATGCCCGCGAAACCGAACGAACCCTCGTACTCGTCGTAGAACTCGGCGAAATCGCGCCGGTCTTTGCCCGCGATCGCTTTCGTGACGCCAGTGGCCACTGCCGCGGCCCGCTCCTCGAAGCCGCCGAGCCGCCCGAGGATGTAGCGCGACCAGCTCATCGTCTTGCCGAATTCGCCGTCGCTCACGATGTCGATGCCGACGTCGCACTGCTGCGCGACCACGTCGGTAACCGCGTTACGCAGACACGTGTCGAACGCCCCCTGATCGAACGGCAGCCCTTGATCCTGCTGATGCAGAAACCCCACCAGATCGGGCGGGCGCACGAGGCTGCCCACGTGCGTCGTGCGAATCGATCGCGCCGCCATGACATCCTCCTCTGGTATGGTGTGACCCGATTCAATAACACATCGATCGTCGTCGCAAGCCCTGTTGAGTGGAGGCCATGTCCGACACACCGATTCTGCGCCACAAGCACTACGCGGTTGCGTCGGCCTTCGAACCCGACGCCCTGCTGCGCGAAGCACGGCGCCAGAAGAATCTGCCGACAAGCACGGTGCCCGCGACCTGCGTGCTCGATCCCGACGGCGACATGGTGCGGCGACTGCGTGCCGCCGGGCGCATCGCGGTCGATCCGGCGTGGGCGTGCTACCACACTGAACTGTTTCGCGGCGTGATCGATGGCATCGAGCTCGGCTTCATCGGCTGCGCGGTGGGCGCGCCCTTCGCAGTGCTGATCGCCGAGGAGTTGTTCGCCTCGGGCTGCGAGCTGCTGGTGAGCGTGACCTCATCGGGCCAGCTCGTGTCGCATCGCCCGCCGCCCTACTTCATCCTGATCGATGCGGCGTTGCGCGACGAGGGAACGAGCTATCACTACCTGCCGCCTGCCGAACTTTCCCATGCCGATCCGACGCTGCTCGCGCAGCTGGAGGGAGCGTTCGCCGATATGCGCGTGCCGGTCGATCGCGGCAGCACCTGGACCACCGACGCGCCGTTCCGCGAGACGCCCGAGGGGATCGCAGCGATGACCGCGCGCGGGCTGATGGCCGTGGAGATGGAAGCCGCCGCGCTCTACGCATTCGCCCAGGTGCGCGGCAAGCCCGTGGTGTGCTTCGCGCACGTGACCAATCAGATGGGCCGCGTGGAGCAGGATTTCGAGAAAGGCGAGGCCGACGGCACGGTCGATGCGCTGGCTGTGATCGTGCGGACGGTGCAGGTGCTCGGATCCGCACGCTGACGGCTTGGATCGGTGGCGCGCACCGCACAACCCAAGGACGGAGATCGACTTCGGATGCTCGTTTCGCGAGTCAAACCATCCGCACACGCGGCAAGCGTCGCATCCCCCGATCGAAGCTGAGCGTATCGGCATCCGCCAGATGCGCATTCAACGCTGCGATCAGGCAATCCGCGAACTCACCGCGACCACGCGCGTGTTGATCGAGCGCGATCAGCACGGCGTCGCGCTCCTGGATCTCGAAGGCACGGTTCTCAGCGAGGGAACGGACGAACGTGTCGATGCCGGCTCGATCGATTCCGTAGACGCGCATCAACACCCAGGTCGTCTCGACCAGTACGACCAGGTTGACGAAGATGGTCTCGCCCGCGCGATCCAGACCCTGCGCGAGCGACCGCGCACGCCGCACCTCGGGCGAACCATCGTCAAGCGCGAGCCTGACCAGGACGTTGGTGTCGACGCCGATCACTTGCGCGAGGATCGTCGATAGCGCGCCACTGCGGCGCGCTTCACTGCCTCATTCATCTGCCCGGTGGTTCGCGGCCGACCGCGCGACCGGCCGAGCAGCCCGACGAAATCGCCTATCCGGCCCGAGAGCTTACGCATGACGATGCTGCCGTCTTTGGCGACCTCGATGGCGAGCCGGGTGCCGGCGCTGATTTCGAGCTGGTCGCGAACGCGCTTGGGCAGCGTCAACTGACCTTTGCTGGTAACTGTACCTTCCATCCTGACCCCCTTACTTTATCCGTTTTCCTTACTCGATCTAGTTGGTAAGGATACCGAACCTGGGCAAGGAAGGCGAGTACGGGTCTGCAGCGGAGCGCGCCCAGTTCACGTCGTGGAGGGGTTGTCCTGTGCGCGCAGCCGAGCGCGGCATCAATGCTCCCGCATGGAACTCCGGTTACGACGTGCCCAACCCCGGTGACCCCAGGTGTATTGCGCCCGAGCCCGAGCGCGTATGCTCCAACGCTTCGATCAATCAGCGAGGAGAAGCAGATGTACGAACGTGGCAACCGACGGACTCGCACCGCGTACTGGTACTGGTTGGTCGGCGCCGCACTCGCGGCCAGCCCGATCCTCGCCGGCGCGCAGACATACCCGTCACGTCCACTGAAGATGATCGTGCCCTACCCCGCGGGTGGCTCGGTCGATCTGTTCGGACGCGCGTTCGCCGAGAGGATGCAGAGTGCGCTCGGCCAGCCGATCGTCGCCGAGAACCGCACCGGCGCCACCGGCGTGATCGCGCATGAGGCTCTCGCCAAGGCTGCGCCGGACGGCACCACGTTCGCAATCTCGGGCACCTCGCCGCTCGTGCTCGCGCCGCATCAGTACAAGTCACTCCCCTACGATCCGCTCAAGGACTTTGCGTATGTCGCCTGCGCCGGCACCACGCCGTTCGTGCTCGACGTGACGCCGTCGCTGCCGGTGCGATCGGTGCAGGAATTGGTCGCGCATGCGAAAGCGCAGCCCGGCAAGCTCAATTTCGGCTCGGCCGGCATCGGCAACTCGGCGCATCTGGCCGCCGAACTATTCAAGCGCACCGCAGGTGTCGACATGACGCACGTGCCGTACAAAGGCAACGCGCTGGCGATGACCGATCTCATCGGTGGTCAGATCCAGGTGTTGTTCGATCCGGTGCAGACCACCCTGCCGCAGGCGCGCGCCGGCAAGATCCGGGCGCTCGCGGTCACGAGCAAGCAGCGATTCTCGGGCCTGCCCGATGTGCCCACGGTCGCAGAGTCGGGCTATCCGCAGTACGAATTCGTCGTGTGGTACGCCTTCATCGCCCCGGCTGCGACGCCGGCGCCGATCGTCGCGCGGCTCAATGCCGAGATCAATGCCGTGGTGCGCGACCCCGCGATGAAGCAAGGCTTCGCCGCCAACGGCGCCGG
>CADEDU010000008.1:29079-139769 GCA_902826155.1 uncultured beta proteobacterium | reverse complement strand
ACGATCTGACCGGGGCCAGCGCCTACCACCCCGCGGTGCTGCTCAAGGTGGTGCTCCTGGCCAAGCACCGCCAGCGCGATGCCGCCGAGGACGCCGGCCAAGTGGCAGCCCGCTCACAGCAGATCGGCACGCTGCGTGCGGCCAGCCAGAAGGTGAAGGCGTGGCTGGATGAGCATCCGGAAGACCGGCTCGGTCCCAACGGCAACATCCGCAAGAGCAATCTCACCGACCCTGAGAGTGCCAAGATGAAGACCAGCCACGGCACCATCCAGGGTTACGACGGGGTAGCGGTGGTCGACGGCGCGCACCAGATTGTGGTCAGCGCCCAAGCGTTCGGCCAGCCGCAGGAGCATGCGCTGCTCATTCCGATGATCGAGGCCACCCGGGAACGGTTTCAGGCGCTGGGTGATGCCGACATCTTCACCCAGGCCAAGCTGGCTGCCGATGCCGGGTTCCACACCGAAGCCAACGTGCAGCTCACCTACGAACAGGGCATCGAGGCGACCATCGCCGACACGATGTTCCGCAAGCGCGATCCGCGCTTTGCCGAGCGGGACCGGTTCAAGCCGCATAAGCCGCCGACGCAGTTCCGGCCGAAGGACTTCCTGTTCGATCCAGCGACGATGCGTTGCGTGTGCCCGGCGGGCAAGCCGCTCTATCGCAACGGCAACAGCGCGTGGATCGACGGGCGCGAGGCGTTCAAGTTCCATGGCACTAAGCGCGACTGCGTGCCGTGCGATCAGCGTCAACGCTGTCTGCGCAAGCCCGACACCACACCGACACGACAGGTGGTGTTCTTCAAGGACCTAAAGCGCGACGCCAAGCAGAACTACAGCGCGAAGATGCGCGCCAGGATCGATTCGGACCAGGGCCGGTTCCTGTACAGCCAGCGGCTGGGCATCGTCGAGCCGGTGTTCGGCAATTTGAAGAACAAGGGGCTACGGCGCTTCACGCTGCGCGGGCAGGACAAGGTCGATGGGCAGTGGCACCTGTTCTGCCTGGTGCACAACATCGAGAAGATCGCCAGGTACGGAAAGCTGCCAGGCAAGGTGCACTAAGAAGGCACCGGAGAGGGATTTGCGCGGGCGAATTCAATCGCCACAACGGCGACAAATCAGAAAAGGTGTTCAAAAACTCTCATTGCGAAGATCAGAGGGGGAAGTGCCCCCCGAAAACTACTTTTTTCGACAAGCTCAACTCCTCAGCTAACCCCTCCTTTGTTTTTTGACCTCGATGCGTGTCCACAGCTAACAAACAGCGGCTGCAGAGGGACGCCGGCAGGCTTCCCTCTGCAGCCGCTGGTCAGGCGCCACTCCAGCGCTGACCGTGTCCGTGTCGATAAGCGATCCCTCTCGTATCAACCAGCTTTCCGGGCGAGTGCTCCACAAACTCATCGTATGACCGATCTCTGTGGCGATTTACGCGCCACGCGTAAATCAATACGCATATGAGCATTGCGTAAGGTAGGGATCTTTTCAGATCAAGATTAGCCATTGGTGCGGATAGGCCAGGTGCCACACGTTCGAGGAAGTGAATTAGAACGACGAATGCTGACAAACCCACGCCGAGAGCCATCTGTATCCGCAGGTGAGTGATCATTCTGTTCTTCACTCGATGCTTGCCAAAATAGTAGTGTATTTCCTTCAAATCGATTTCGCGCAGAAACTGCCGCTCGATGTTAGCTACGATTACTAGGTTGCGGTTATACCAGTAGCTCGCGTCGAGCAAATGTGCAGTGAGCCACCCGCAAAGCAATACGATAAGCGATGCAGCGATATCCAGAGAGATGACGTTCTTCTCAACTAGAGAGAACAAAGCCAAAGCGCCAACGAGGACGCCGACGCTTTGCCACACAACCATGATGTGTCGATTGATGTCCGCCATCATCTGCTTGTACATCTCGATCAAGAACTCTTGTCGGGGAGTTTTCTTTGCATCTTCGGCCGTTCTATGCCGCGGACGTGTTTGACGCGATAGCATAACCATAGCCGATTGATGTTGAGTATGGATTCACGTAGGCACCTCAAGTATCCGCCCTTTGGGTGTGGCCGGAATTTTTCACCGTCGAAGTAGTCACCGAACGCCGCGTCTAACGTGAAGCGATTGCAATCCACTGATACAACTGGCATCTCGTTTGCCAGCGCTCGTTGGATTTCTGGGCGACCACCGAGTAGGTGAACTGGGCGGTCAAACTCGGCGGGAGGAATTGGCGTTTCGCCATACCGAGTTGGGACGCTAAATCCGAGAAGCAAATGTGCTGGGATGAGCCTGTTGAGCTTTCCTTGTAACCTCCGGTCCTTCGGAACGATGATCACGTGCTTCGCGTATTTGGCGAGTTTTTCTGCCTCACGTAGAACGGAATCAAGTTCGGATATTGATACGATATCTCGGGCTACAGTAAGCAGCGGATTCGTTGTGCGCGTTGCTTGAAGGTGGGCGTCGAAGTTGTACTTTCTCCAATCTATGTCGAGGAATCCACGATTCTTGAACTGAGAGTCTCGAATATCCCGGAGATTCGTGTATCTCGCACCAGGGTACCAACCGAGTTGACCTGCGAGCTTCTGTACGCGCATGGCGTGGGCAACGAAGCTAAGAACCTTACGCATCTCGAAGAGTATCTTAGTGGAGCTAAACTAGAAGTCTATTGCCCGAAATGACGGATTGCATGGCGACGTTTGTGACGGCATCTGATGCATCATGGAGGACTAAGGGCTTGGGGCTGGTGGTGCCGAGATTCAGGCTTTCATGTAGCCCCACACGTTCCCCGACTTTACTCACGCTCCCCCGGCCCCACAAGGTGGACTCCCCGGGGCGTATCGGATGACGCAGTGCAGCGACGCCGTAGGTGGGCTGCTCGATCGATTGTGCGATCGCACCCACCTGGACGGCTTTGCCCATCGTATTTGTTGGATACTCAGTCACCCTTGACGATTATCCAGCAGCTGGCGTCGCAGCCCTGTCCAATTTCGCGAATGTGGTCGAACAACAATGCCGTTGCCCGACATCCCCGATGAACAGTTCGATCTGGGTGTGTTGCTGGTGCATGGCATTGGCGAGAGTACCCAGGGACAGACGTTGCTCGGATTCGGGGAGCCGCTGCTCGACAACCTGCGCGAGCTATTGCTACCGCCATCCGGGGGTGGCCCGACAAACGCTAGCGCCAGCGTTCGCGCCGCGTGGCTGACTGCGCCCGAAGACGGCGGTCCGGCACGCGCCGAAGTTCAGATTGACGGGATATCAGCCCGAGGCAGCGGCCCAGGTAGCCCATTGCGGAGCCGCTGGCTGTTGGCTGAGGGTTGGTGGGCCGAAACCTTCCCCACACCGACATACCGCGAGTTCCTGTCCTGGGCGCTAGGGGTGTTACCTGCGACCTTGCTGGTGCACTTCGATCGTCGATTCCGCCGGGCCAGCTTTGCACTTTCGCGCGCGCTGAGCGGTCACATCGAGGTTCTCGACGCCCTTCGCGCCGCGGTATCAACCATGCGCGAAGGACTGACGGTCGCCCTCGCTCTGGCGCTGACTCCGCTCGCGCTCCTGGTCATCCTGCTGATTCTGGTCGTCGGCGCCCTGCCATTTGCCTCGATGCACAAGCTTGCCGCCAATGCCCAGCGTCTGCTGGCGGCGACCGTGGGCGACAGCTATGTATTCATGCATCAGTCGATCACCCGCGCAACGATCTGCGCGCGTGTGCGACGCCGTCTGGAATGGCTGTCGGCTCGCTGCAACCGCATCGCCGTGGTCGCGCACTCGCAGGGTGCAGCCGTGGCGCACCGGGTCCTTCGCGACCCGGTTACCGCACCGTGCGACCTGTTGATCACGTTCGGATCGGGCCTGTCGAAGCTCACGGAAATCGAGCGCGGCGCGCAACGCCACGCTCAAGGCTGGATGGTGGGCGCGATTGGCTTCGCCGCAGTTGCTGCAGCGGGCGTCATCTGGATGTTGCGGGCGGCGTGGACGTCCTCGCCAGGCCTGGGCGGCGTGCTTAGCGGGGCGATGTCGGTACTCGTCGTCATTGAACTGGGGATGCTCGCGCTTTTGTACGCGGCGATGCGCCAGGCCGACCGTGACGCCGGAGCCAACGGCCGCGCGGGAGCAATCGATTCGCCTTGGCCAGCTGCGGCGGGCTTCGTCGCCACCGCCTGGGTCGTCTGCCTGCTCCTTGCTTTTCTGGGGTCAGCGAGCTTGCACGCTGCGATATTCGCGACCCTGCCGCAACTGTTGACCATCGTCGGCCTGGCCGGGGCGCACGCGACGGTGTCAATCTGGCAGCGCCGCTCGCATCGATCCGCAAATGTCGAGGAACAGGGACGACTGGATCGCGCCCTCTTCCTGGACTATTTCGAGTTGCGCAATCGGCCTGATATGCGCTGGTTCGACTACTACGCCTCGGCAGATCCGGTTTCGAATGGCCAATTGCTCGACCATTTCGAACCCGACAATCTTCTGGCCGCGCGCGTCTGCAATAGTCATTCGTTGCTGTCGGATCACACATCCTACTGGCACAGCGCCGATGATTTTGTGCAGCGAGTGGCGCGTAATCTCGTGGACGTTCTAAGGCTGGATGGGCCTGGCTTCGCCTCGCGTGCGGTCAACCCAGAGGGGGCACGCCGACGCGCTTGGCGTACGCGATGCTTCGTTGTCGCTCGCTGGGTGCTGGTGATTGTCGCGCTCGTGCTCGGTAGTCATTGGACGGCCGAGGAACCCACCTGGTTGCTAGGGCTGCGCGATACGTTGCTGGAGTACGAGGCGGTCAAGCGTTTCGCGTGGCTGTCGCCGGCTTTTGGGTGGATCGCCGCGTTAGCCGTGTGGGCCATCGTGAGGGCCTTGCTTGCTGCAAGTTGGATCGTCTGGCAGCAACGCGAACTTCGCACCTACTTTGCGGGACAACCCTTCGACATCGGTCCGCCATGCCTTTGGTTGATGTTCTCGGGCCCCGTCGCCGCCGCCCTTGTGGCTATGCATACGGTTGGTGGGTCTTGGGCCGCCGCGGTCGCCGCACTACTGCTGGTGTCGGCCTTGCTCGGCGCCAATCGCGTTCCGAGATTCCGGACGCTTGTTCAGCGTCTGAGCCGCAGCGGAGCCGGTGCCACGTTAGAGGCGCTTGACCGGAGCATTCTCGCCGGAAAGCTGGACGAGGCGATGCGTGCCCGCGACAAAGTGTCCATCACGCAGATCAGCGCGGAGCTACGCTGGCTCGATGCCCCACTCGCAATCAAAGGATTGCACACCGCTGCGTACACACTCCGACATGCGAATGCCGCCTGGCTCCTTGGTGGTCTGCACGATCATCTTGCGAGGAAAGCCTCCCATGCATCCGACACAGCGGAAGCCGCAACGCAACAGCAACTGGCCATGCATGCCTACGCTCGCGGCGCTCGCCTGGGTGATCCGCTATCCGCGCGCTGGGCCGCCTACGCCGCAAGGAAACAAGATCGGACCGACGCGGAGCGGCTATACCTACGCCGAGCATTCAGGCTGGGTGATGCCTCTGCAGCGCATTCCATGGGGCTTCGCCTCATGCAGGACGCACGTGCCAATCCGCACGATCGACAACGTGCCGTTTCCGCTTATGAGGAGGGCCTTCGTCGTGGCGACAAGCTATCGGCGCAGTTCCTGGCCGCGCACTATGAGGAAAGCGCGGGCGCGGCCACGGGTGTCGATGCCAACGCGTTGCGAGAGCGTGCAGTGCGAACCTATCGGGCCGCATTCGATCTCGGATCGATCCGCGCGGCGATTCTTGCCGGTAACCTTCGCCGCCAGATGAAGAATCTTCCGGCATCGCGCCGAGCCTACGAAGCAGCGATACGTATGCGCAGCGCCGACGCCGCCGTGCGCCTTGGCGTGCTGGAAGAAGAGGAAGAGCAGGACGAAAAGGCGGCCCTCGCCGCCTATGCCCTCGCCAGCAAATTGGATCGGCAAGGCGATGCCACTGCGACGGCAATGCTGCGGGCGGGTAAGCTGCTCGAGCGCAGCGGCCGCGATCAGGCCGCCGCGATCCGCTATCGAACCGCCCTCGAAGCGCCTGGTTCCGGACCGCTATTCCCCGGCGCCGAAGATGCGGCATTGGCGGGTGTGGCGCTCGCAAATCTCCTGGAAAAGACCAATCGCTATGGACATCGCGCGGAATGTCGCAACGTGCTTGTTCGAGCGATGGCATTGTCGCCCACCAGAGTCGCCGATGCATTTGTGAGTTTCCTCGCTCGCAACTCCGATGAAAGTGAGCAATTCGAACAAGACCTCCGATCCTTCGATGCGACAGCCTTGTCCGCGGCGGGTTTGGTCACGCTAGCCCGACTGGAGCGAGATCGTGACCCGCAGCGCGAGCGCAATCTGCTTGAGCAAGCGCGAAAGCATCAATGGGGTCCAGGACGTGAGGAAGCGGCGGCGGCTTACTACGATCTGCTCATTCGCAACGCAGAGCATCCCGCTGCCGAGGATCTGCTGGACGAGCTTCGACGTGAAACGAGCCTTCGAACCGATCGAATCGCGGCAGAGCTTGATAGGCTGTACCGCAATGATGCAGCGCGCCGGCTGCGCGAGGAAGAAGGCAAGGCCGCGCCACCGCGATGAACCCGATCAACACCGCGTTCATCCCGGCGTCAGGTGCCACTCCCGTGCGAATCCACCTGCCTCATGTTAGTTCGCCAGGCAACGAGAGAGACGCTACTCGCTCGTCTGCGGCAGCCCGGGGCAGGTCTCACGCTGCCGCCCGCTTCCCACAAGCCCCGCCCACTCCGAGGGCGAGAGGTTTCGCGAGAGGCGTCTGCATGCCTCTTCACGCGCGTGGTCGGGCCAGATCGGCATGATGAGCAGCGAACTCCGACTCTGAAGCGCCACCCAGTTCTCGGTCTCATCGACGTCCAGGGCGTTTATCCCACCCAAGTGGGCGAGCGCCACTTCGCTGAGCTTGTTGCCCGTAGGCACCTCCCACACTCGCAGCGTGCTTCCGACCAGCCGCGTCGCCGCCGGTTCGGACGCATCCATGCTGACCGTGCCGGTCACCGTCAAGAGCATCCGCCCGTCGCGTCGAAACCTCGCGGTACGCAGCCCCCATTCATGCACGAGCACCGCCAGCAGTTTGTCGTCGGCGGCCCGCATGAGATGGACGGGCGGCCCCATGGAAAAGCCGTCCCTCTGTTCCGGGCTCTCCGAGGATTCCTGCGGCTCCAGCATCTTGAGTACTACGCGCCGATCCGGGCTTTGCCATACGGATGTGCCTTCCGCCGGCGTGTCTTCCCTGGCCGCGCGTGCGGCAAGCGTGGGCATCTCGTCCGGCTGCGGGGCGCGCCAATCCTGCGTGCCGGCATCAAGAATCAGCGTTTGCTCGCCACGGCGGATCGCCACCCACTGCGCCTGCGGGCCGAGCTGCAGCAGCCGATCGTCCTCCTCGAGCTTCAGCTCGCGCGTCGGTCCGGGCAACCTGCGCAACGCTTCCCTGAGTGCGGCGTCGCCTTGCAATGTCGCCTGCGTCTTCAGTGATTCGAGCGCGAGCAATGCCCCACGCTGCCGATCGGGCGCACCGGGCCGCTCCTCATCGATCGATTCAACGATTGCCGCGCGCGCAATCGCCGCCAAGCGTTCAGCGGTAGCGGTTTGCAGCTCTCGCTCCGCACGTTGGCGCTGTTGCCACGCGATCCCGGCCAGCGCGCTCGACAAGCCCGCTACCGCCAGCGCACCGACCACCGCCCAGCGCTGGCGACGCACCGCGCCACGTCGGCTCGCAAGCAGGAGCTCGAGAATGTCGCTCGACGGGCCAGGTGCACTGGCCGGGGTGCGTGTCGACCAACGCTCGGCATCGCGTAGCGCGCGTCCGCGCAGCAACATCGCACTGTCGCGATTGCGCCCCAGCCACTCGCGCGCGCGGTCGGCCAATCGCGTCGACTCTTTCACCCACGCGCGGTCGCTCTTGAGCGCGTCGACGAGCGTGCCGAGATGTTCGCTCGCGCGGTACGTCCCTTCGGCGGGCAGCAGGTGAATCCTGCCAAGATGCTCGGGCAGCAACTCCGGGGCCACGTCGCGAATGCGGATCGGCACCAGCCGCTTGTTGAGACGCGCGACTTCGCCTAGCTCCCAATTGCACCATTTCGAGCTCGTGCTGTCGGGCGAGACAAGCCACACCACGATATCAGCTTGCCGGATGAAATCACCCAGCTCCTTTTGCCACTCTTCGCCGTACGGCAAATCGCGCCGATCGATCGTAACGTCGAACTGGGCGTGCTCGAGATCGACAACCAGGGCATCGGCTAGCGCACTGTCGCGGCGCGAGTAGGAGATGAATAGACGCAGCGGGTTGGCTGCCGCCAGGTCTTGTGGCGCGCGCCGACCCGGAACGCGCCTAGCCGCATTCAGTCCATCACCGACGGAGGATCGTGCCTCTTGCGTTCGCATCACACCATCATCGTGTCGCACGCGGACGCCAAGTATGGCGGGGCCGTAGCCTGACGAGTGGCCTGTAGCGCGCGGACCACCGAAGAAAAACTGGCGAATCGGAACGAAGAGCCTAACTGAATTCGAGGCGGCAGAGACCGCGCAGACGTTAGTCGAACAGCCTGCTCAAATCGATGGCGAGGCGATCTCGATGCACAACTCTGGCCCCGTCGTGAAGGGTGTCTCGATGCCGCATCGGCGCATGAATTCCGCAGAAGCCCAGCTGACGTTCCGCGGGTCTTCATACAGTTCGCGGTAGCACACTGCCAGCCGCTCCGGACTCGGCGGCCGCTCGATGATCTTCGAGCTTGCACTATGCTTTGCGGATCGCCGGGCGGGGTTCGGCGAAAGTGGTGAGTCTTTCGGCGGGAAAGCGTTCGAAAAAGGCAGGTGCGTGCTCTTCGTCGGTGTGCAGCCACGCTTCGAGCTGCGCCGGCTCCAGCATCACCAGCATGCGTTTTTCATCTTCCGGGGCATGGAAGCGCTGCATCACCTCATGACCGGTCGCATTGATGGTGAGCATGGTGAACGACGGCGTCCAGTCCCGCACCGGGTCCTTCCATACCTCCCACAGCCCCGCGACGAACAGCGGATTCCCATCAGGCCGCTGAATGCGCCAACGCACCGCCTTGCCTGTCTCGTAATTAGGCTCGTAGAACGCGTCCATCGGCACAACGCAAAACTGGCGCTTGCGCCATGCGTGCCGAAACGAGGGCTTGGTGGCCACCGTCTCAGTGCGGGCGTTGTAGCAGTGCCGGAAATCCTTGCCCGTCTTCGACCACGGCGGAATCAAGCCAAACAGCGCCGAGCGCCACTCGATCCCGCTCTCACCCCAGCGCAAGATTGGCGCTGCATGGCCGGGGTACACCTCGTCGCGAAACGCAAACGGCGGTGGATCGATCCCGATAAACTGTCGGGCGCGCTCAATCGAGGTGGGTCGGTAGTTGGTACACATGTCGATCGACTGGTCTAGCTTGGTCGATAGCTTGTGCACGACCCGAAGCGCTCGCGAGGATAGCGTAACCCTTGGCATTACCCACGAGGGAAATTATTCAGGGGCGCGGCGACGTCGCGCCCCTTTTCTCGCGGATCCTCTAGTGGCAGTGTCGATCACCGGTCCGATGGTCGCGATGGCAACCATTGCGGTCGGTGCCGCCAGAATGGGCGCTAACCGCACCACTGACCACGAACAAAAGCAGTAAGCCTCCTACGATCCTACTGAACATGTGAATGAGCCTTTCAACGCTAAGCGGCGCTGAAAGCTACGTCTTTGGAAAACGATCCTACTGTGATCGATTTCACATCGTGCGCGCCCTACATCAATTGGACTAGAGCGCCTTGCATCCTCCAAGTTTCGCGGGCCGACACTGATCCGGATCGCGTCGTCGCCTACTGCAGAGTGTCTGGTCAAATGGGCGTCGCACATATCCTTGGCCCACAACAACCTCCACCTTAAAAAAGGCACTCCTTGGTTCTCTATGGCGTGCAACTATGAGGGCCAACTCCTCCCGAGTCCCTCCACCAGAGAATCCGCCTCTAGTGAGACTTCCGTCACGGGCCTAGTCCGTAAGACCGAAAGCGCCCGCGGTTTTGCGTTGTTATCGTTTACTGGTCGCGAACTCTGGGATCGAATCGATGCGCCTGCTCCTTGGACTTTGCTCCCTCGCCGCTTCGTTCATTGTCGCGGTACACCCAGTAGTGGCTGAAGCGAAGGGTGGTGGCGGTGGTCGCCCGCACTATGGCGGTGGAAAACACACTTCGAGCCATAGCGGCCACTATCGTGGCGGCCAGGGACAGTCCCACAAAGGTGGGGACTACAAGAACACGCGATCGAACAATCGGTACGGAACCCACCGTTAAGAGCGGGCGTTCAGCCGGCGACGGTACCCGTATCCCGCCACTCGCTTGGCTTTAGGTCAGGCGTGCGCACCCACCGCGTCGTCGGCCGGCCTTCGGCGAACGTCTTCAATTCCCGCTCCCACAGCTTTCTCAGCACGAGGATCGCCCGATCGCTCTTGCCGAGCGTTTCTTCATCGCGATTCGTGATGCGTCCCTGCCCCGCCATCGCCACGTGATCTTCGAGCGTGATGGTATGGACACGCTCCCGGTCGATGTCCTTCAGCTGCGTGCGTCCAGCGAGAATCTCCTCGCCGAGCCGAGCCGATTCACCACCACGACCGGCTGCCCCCACCGCTTGTTCAGCTGATCACCCAGGACCCGTGCAGCCCGGTCGGGAATTGCGCCAGGAGGATTTGTCGCCCAAATTACCGGTCAACGGTGCGAATCAAATCTCGTTCTCGGCGATGACGCGATTGCGCAGGATGCCGATGCCCTCGATTTCGATTTCGCACACGTCGCCCGGATTCATCGGACCAATGCCCGCCGGCGTGCCGGTGAGGATGATGTCGCCGGGATGGAGCGTCACCGCCTGGCTAAGGTAGGACACAAGCTTGGGCACGCCATAGAGCAGGTCGGAGGTGTTGCTGTGCTGTTTGATCTGTCCATTCAAGCGGGTCTTGATGTCGAGCGTGTCCCAGGCAAGTTCGGTCTCGATCACCGGGCCGATCGGGCAGAAGGTGTCGAATCCCTTGCCCACCAACAGCGTCCCCATTTTCATTTCCACCCGCTGGATCGGACGATGGCTCACGTCGTTGCCGCACGTATAGCCGAGGACATGCTGGAGCGCGTCTTCTTCCCTGATGCGCCGTCCGCCACGGCCGATCACCACCGTCAGTTCGCATTCGTAGTCGACGCGGCCGCCCTCTTTCGGATACACCACCGGATCCTCCGGCCCGACCAGGCTTGACAGCGGCTTCATGAAGATCATGGGAATCGGCGGAAGCTCCATATTCGCTTCCTTGGCGTGGGCGACATAGTTCAGGCCGATGCCATAGATGTGCGCCGGGTCGACTGGCGCACGCAGACGGGCGCTGTCGCGAGGATCACGCGTGCCGGTGCGCACGATGCCTTCGTAGGGCACCGAAGCGAGGCGGTCATAGTCTCCGTCGGGGCGGACGACACCCCAATGCACGTCATTCGAGCCGTTCAACTGGTAGCGGGCTATCTTCACTGTCGTCCCTTTCGCAACCAACGCTAAACCTGATGTACCGCAAGCAACTGTCCGAGCTGTCCGCACATGCCGAGCGCTCGGGTCGCACCGACCGGCATGGCGGCAATGGCGACTGGCAGCGGCGCGCTGCCGGCAAGGACACGCATGATCATGGCGTCAGCCATTCTCAAGCATCCTGTCGATCGCGGCCGGATCGCATGGCCCGTCGTGAACCACGAATCGGGCGCCTAACGAGGTCCCGGTACCGCGCGGCAATTTGATTGCCGCATCGCGGCAGGGGCTGGCAGTGACCACGCCCCAGTCGGTAACGAACCACCACCAGGCCGGGCCGTCCTGGCGTGGGGCCATCGCTACACCTGCGAACTGGCCGCCACCGACCGGGCCGCACGCGGCAATCCAGCGTGCGCGGCCATCTATCTGCGCAGCATTGCCGTGCGTGCCGCGTTGGTCGACGAGTACACCCCCCGCTTCGACGCTGAGCGAGGGGGCGACCCGAAAGTTGAACCAGGCATGACGGGTGGGCCCGAGATCGATATCGAAATCCGCCGCGTCGATGCGCGACTCGACATCGATGACGTACGCGCGTTCGACTTGGCGTACATGAATCGCACGCGTCTCGCGCAGCAACAGCCGCCCGCGCGGAGCGGCCCACTCAACCGGGCCAAACCATTCAAGCGCCTGATCGATTCGAAAGGCGTCACCGTCGGCGCAGCCGGAAGCCCGGATCTCGATCACCTGCCCCGGCGCGCGACCTTGAAAAACATCGTTGACGTAGCAGTTGTAGGCGTAGATCTCGTCGCGCCCCTCATGCGCCGGCATGCGCAGATGAATGTGGTCGGCGCCGACCCAGATTGAATGGTGATGAGGATGGTCGGCGGGGGACTCGGTGGTAACTGCAAAGCCCGCCGGCGTGTACACCGGAAAGAGATAGGGCCGGAAGATGCCGCTGGTCAGGCCGAAAACAACCCGCCCGCCTCGACGCAACATGCGCCGGCGTGTACGGGCCCACGCGCCCGTAGGCAGCTCGACGCGCTCTTCGTCAAGCGTAAACACGTCTGGCGCACTCACCACAGGCTCAGCACGACCGAACCCTAGGTTGCGCAGCCACGCCGAACCCGGCCATGTCGCTAGCCGCGCAGCGCCAAGATTCGCCCGACCATTGCCTTGGTGTCCGCGCTCTTCGCACTGAATTCGTCGAATAACGGCTTGGCAGCGTTGAACCAGCGACCCGCCTCGTCGTTTGACAGGCGGTGCACACTGACCCCGGCTTTTTCCAGATCGCGCAGGGCGTCACTGGTCTTGGCGCGATTGAGCTTGCGCTGTTCGGCAAAGATGTCACGGGCGGAATCGCGCACGACGGCTTGCAGGTCTTGCGGCAGGCCGTCGAGCCAGCGCGAATTCACCCGTACTGCCTTGGGCAGGAACCAGTGGTAGCACAAGGTCAGATTCTTGGCTTGCTCGAACCACTTGAAACCGCGAATCGAGAAGAAGTCTGCTTCGAGCGCATCGATCACACCCGATGACAGCGCGCTGTATTGCTCGGCATACGGCAGCGGCGTGGGGTTCGCGCCGAGCCGGCGCCAGAAGTCGACCCAGATCTTGATTTCGGGCACGCGAATCTTGAGGCCCTTCAACTGCTCGAGCGAGTTCACCGGGCGCTTCGACAAGAGGTGGCGAAACCCGACTTCACCGAACGCGACGAATTCAACGCCGGTTTTCTTGCGTGCGATCGTCGAGACCTCGCCGCCGATCGGCCCGAGCAGGACCTTGTCGACATGCGCTTCGTCTTTGAAGATGAAGCCAGGCGCTCCACCGGTCGCGGCGATCTCGGGCGCCACCGACTCTTCGGTGTCCGGTCCGCCCACCGTGGCCTGGATCGTGCCGACACGGCTCTGCTCGATCAACTGCGTGTAGCTGCCGAGCTGGCTGGCCGGGAAGTGCTGCGCGTCGATGCGACCGCCGCTCTTCGCTTTGAGCGTATCCACCCACTGTTGCAGCGCGTCGGTCAGTGGAGATCCGATTGCTTCGGAGTGAGCCACGCGACAGACGATCTTCTGCTGTGCGTGGCTGCCGATCACCCATGGCGCAGTACCGCTCGCGAGCACGGCTTGCAGCAGACGGCGGCGATGCGCAGAAACGGGCGATGTCATGGTCTGCTCCTCTCCTCAAGTGAACAGTGAGATCTCAGGATCGCAACAAGTTAGCACGTTCGTCGTGGTTTGCGCCCCGCACCCAACTTCCGTAGGCTCGGATCAACCTCCAATCGGCAGGATCCATGGCTCATCCTCAGTACGTGGCGCCGCCTCGCGGCACCATCCGCTCCGCGCTTGCCCGGCTCGATCGGGCGCTCGAACTCGTCTGCATCGCATTGTTGACGTCGACGGTGGTTCTCACCGTTGTTCAGGTGATCTTTCGCTACGTCCTGGGCGCATCGCTCGCGTGGTCGGAAGAGCTTGCGCGGCTCGCGTTCGTCTGGTCGATCTATCTCGGCATCGCGGTGGTGGCTGGACGCGGTCGGCACATGCGCATCGATCTGCTGGTTGACCGTGTTTCGCCGCGGACCAAGCAGGGATTGGAGTTCCTGACGACGACGATCGTGGCGGCGGCGTCGATCGCAATGGTGGTGCACGGCGGCGACTTCGCCATGCGCGTGACCGGCGCCACCGGCGCACTGGAGATTCCTTCAACTTGGTTGTACCTGGCCGTACCGGTCGGCGCCGCGCTGACGCTTGCCTACGTCGCTGGGATGCGACCGTTGGGATCGAATCGGTCGTGGGGCGGCGCGCTCGCCCTCGCATGCGGTGCGGCGTTGTTCGTACTGTTCCTGAGCGCACGGCCACTATTGCCCATCACCTGGAACGTCGGCTGGACCTTGCATATCGTGAGCCTGGGGCTGATGTTCCTGGATGTGCCGATCGCGTTTTGTCTGGTGATCGCCGCCTACGCTTCATTCGCCTTCCAGGGCGAGCTGATGCTGCTGCCGATCTCGCAGTCGCTCGCCTCGTCGGTCAACTCGTTCTTGCTGCTGTCGATTCCGTTTTTCATTCTGGCGGCGCATGTCATGAATGCAAGCGGCATCACCCAGCATCTGGTGCGATTCGCGGCCGCACTCGTGGGGCACCTGCGCGGCGGATTGGCACAGGTGAACATCGTCACGAACACGGTCATGGGAGGACTGTCCGGTTCGTCGCTAGCGGTCGCCGCGGGGACGGCCAAGGTGCTGGTCCCGGAAATGGCCGCGCGCGGCTATCCGCGCGCGTTTGCCGCGGCAGTGACAAGTTCGGCCTCGACCATCGACAACCTCATTCCGCCGAGCATCGGCCTGATCGTGTTCGCCGCCCTCGGTTCAGTGTCGGTCGGCGCGCTGTTCGCGGCGGGAATCGTGCCGGGCGTGTTGATGGCGGCCGCTTTGATGATCATGGTTCACTGGCAAGCGAAGCGCCGTGCATTCGAGGCGGCGTCCCGACCGGCAACGTTGGCCGAACGCGGCCGCGCGCTGCGTGATGCGATGCCTGCGCTGCTGGTGCCGATTCTGATCGTTGGCGGCATGCGTGCGGGTGCGTTTACCGCTTCGGAAGCAGGGGCGATGGCGGTACTGTACGCAATCATCATCGGCAAGCTCGCCTACAAGAAATTCCGTTGGCGCGACCTACCGGGCATTCTGCGCGACGGTTTCTATGACACCGTGATCATCATTGCCATCGTTGCGGCCGCGGCACCGTTCGGTTGGGCACTCGGGATCGAACGAATTCCGCAGTTGGTGGCCGAGCACCTCGGTGGCCTGGCGCGCGAGCCGTTGTTGTTCCTGCTGGTATTGAATGTGTTTCTGTTGATCGTCGGCTTGGCGATGGAGTTCATCGCCTCACTGGTGATTCTGGTGCCGATCCTGCTGCCGATCGCAGTGAAGGCGGGAATCGACCCGGTCCAGCTCGGCGTGATCATGGTGATGAACCTGGTGATCGGCGCACTCACGCCGCCGCTGGGCGTGCTGGTCTTTGCCACCGCGACCATCGCACAGGTGCGCATCAATGACGTGTACCGCGAGGTGATGCCGTTCCTGTGGACGCTGATCGCGGTGCTCGCGCTGGTGACCTACTTTCCGTGGACCAGCCTGGCCTTGCCACGCTTGCTCGGCTACTAGCGAAACGACTCAGCGGTGCTTGGCTGTCAGGTGAACGCGACGAGGTGCATGCCGCAGGTCATGTCGACGTGATGGCCAACGCCAGGCAAGGCGAGCACAGCGACGCGGTGGTGCTGATCCGCTCGATTGACTGCCCAACAGACTGACCCTACAGTCGAGTCGCTTGTGGACATGTCGCTTACACATGTCGCTTACGCAGCCGTCGGCATTTTGCACGACAAATCTCTGGAACCTGAGTCGAGGATGCTCCGCGATTTATCGCCCAAATTGCGGACTCCCGAGTAACCGTAGTTCGTCATCTCGCGCGTCTCGTGGTTTTGGCTGCAATCAGAGGACTCGCTCAAAGGACGCCGGGCAGCATGGAAAGCAGCGAAGCCGAACGGCTGATCGCCTCGGGCGAGAACGGTGTCGCGGAGTGGAACCGGCGTCGTGCCAGCGCGGAGATATTGCCGCTGCAACTGGTGCTCCGAGCAGCTTCTGACGACCTTCCGCTGAATCTGTGCGGCATCGACCTGGGTGGCTGCAATCTAGTCGGCTCCGATCTTTGGAATGCCGACCTGACGGGCGCGTACCTGTTCCGCGCCAACTTGCGCGGCGTGTCGCTGGCCGGGGCGAAACTCGCCGGGGCGAATCTGGCCGAGGCGGACCTCTCTGAGGCGGCGCTCGACGATGCCAGCTTCGAAGGCGCCGACCTGCGCGAGGCCGTGCTGGTGGGCGCGCGCGGCAACGCCCGCTTCAGCCGCGCAAGAATGGAGCGGGCCGACCTGACGAATGCCAGTCTCGACCGATCCGACTTCGGCGCCGCGTGCCTGGCCGATGCCAGGTTGGCACGCGTCGCGTTGCGGGGAGCGCACCTGGTCGGCGTCGACCTACGCGCCGCGGACCTGAGCGGTGCAGCCCTGGGAAGCGGCAGCGATCGGCGAACCCGGCTGGACCGGGCGGATCTGGCCGGCGCATGCCTGGCCAACGCCGATCTGACCCGGGTGTCGCTGATCGGCGCAAATCTGAATCGAACCGACCTCAGGGACGCCGACCTCACCGAGGCCGTGCTCGAGGAGGCGCGCATGCTCAGCACGCAGCTTCACGGCGCAAGACTGAACGGCTGCTCGGTGTACGGCATCTCCGCATGGGACCTGCTCCTCGACGACAAGTCGCAGCAGCGCGGTCTGAATATCGCGCCCCAGGGCGAGACGGCGATCACTGTTGACGATCTCGAGGTCGCCCAGTTCATCTACCTGCTCATGAACAATGCGCGGCTGCGCCAGGTCATCGACACCATCACCTCGAAGGTGGTGCTGATCCTTGGCCGCTTCACCGCGGAGCGCAAGCCGGTGCTCGACGCGCTGCGTCAGGCGCTCCGCAGCGGCGAATTCGACTTGGTGCCGATCATTTTCGATTTCGACAAACCGGTCAGCCGAAGTACCGGCGAAACCATTGCCACGCTGGCGGGCATGGCCCGCTTCGTCATCGCCGACCTCACCGACGCGAAGAGCGTCCTACAGGAACTGCGGGGCATCGTGCCTGACTATCCGTCATTGCCGGTGCAGCCATTATTGCTCGATAGCCAGAACGAGCCCAGCATGCTCGATTCGTTCCAGCGTTACCCGTGGTTCCTGGAGCCGATCGTATACGCCGATCTCGACGGACTGCTCGCCCGACTGGGTGATGTGATCGGCCCCGCGGTGCGCATGTCTGCAAGGTCACGGGCCGACAACAAGGACAAGAAGGTCAGTTCGAGCGAGGCGGGCCATGGCTGATAGCGCTCGACCGAATGACCGGCTCGGCCCCCGACTCGCCTATTCGCTCGAAACGAACGGGGAAACCATTTCGGTGGTGATTCCGGTAGTGATCGGCGTGATAGGAGATTTCGGGTTGACCTCGCCCGAGGATCGCCAAGCGCTCGGCCAGCGCCGCTTCGTCCTGGTGGAGGTCGAGGATGTCCAACGCCTTGCGCGTTCACGGGAACAGGGGAATTCGGTCCACCGGCTCGCGCGGTTGGTCGATCTGGCGGCCGCCGACCCCTCGATCCGCATTCGCGTACTGGATGTGAACAAGGCTGAGCTCGCCGCCGATATCCAGAGGTCGCGAGGCATCGACGAGACCGCCTTGTGGAAGAAGATCTACCGGGACGAGTTCGGCACCTTCGGTGGCGAACCCTACACGACGATCCTGGTGGACTTTTCCTTCGCTGCCGACAGTGCGGACATGGCGATGCTCGAAGCGTTCGCGAAGATCGGCGCAGAAGCGAATTGCCCGTTCATCGCCGCCGCCGCGCCACGTATGTTCGGCGCCGCCGATTCGGATGCGCTCCCCGCACCGGAACGCCTAGACGCGCTGTTTGCTACCCGGCCCTATGCGAACTGGCACGCGCTGCGCAACCGCGACGAGGCCCGGTTCGTGGCACTGACGGTATTCGGCGATGCGCTCGACACGGGCGCGGCGCTGGTCGGTGTCTATGCGAACACCGGGCTTTGGACGCAGGCCAGCCGGCTACCCTGCGATGCCGCCCAGCCCCGCGCGCAGGATCCTCTGGAGGACACGCTGGCGCGTCACGGTTTTCTCGTCACCCATGCCGCACTCCGCGACGCGCGCACGGCGCAACGACCGAAGCGCTTCCATCAGCCGGAGTTGGCCGCGCTCGAGGAGATCACGGCGCGGCTGGCCCACGTGCTGACGAGCACGCAGTTCCTGCGCACCGTGACGCACATGTCGACCCATCATTTCGGCGCATTCGACTCGGTAGCAGGCATGGAGACGTTCCTGGACCGGTGGATCCAAGACTATGTCGACGACGGCGAACCCGCGAAGGAAGGCGGCGCGAAAGTACCGCGCCCACTGGCCGAGGCGAAACTGCAGCTGCGAGACGTACTCGGCGCACCCGGCCAGATCGAGACGCTCCTGAGCCTGCGCATCAATCTGCCGGACGTGGGGTCGGATCGATGCACTCGCCACACGATGCGGACGGTACTAGCTGAGTAGCCTCTGGCGGCAATCTCGTGCGCAGCGGCAACTACGACTCGCAACGCAGACGACTCGCAACGGAGTGATTCGCCCCGTCGGGTGCCCGCGCGCGGCTGATCAAGCTGGGGGAAACAATGCCGCGACCGTATTCATGGGCAGGAATAGCCGGATTGGATGTAGTGCCTGCAGCCGAGTCACGGTTTGTTCGAACCTGCGCACAACGACTGCGCCGGCTCCCGACCGACGAAGCGCTCCCAATCTTCCTGTGCCAGTTCGCCTGGCAGGCGCGCGCACAGCCGCCCGATCAGCTCACGCGGCCGCAACGGCCATACCGCCACTGAGTCGTCGCCCAACACCGCCGCGACGTAACGGCCGCCAGGGTTGAACGCCAGGCTGCGCACATTGGCGGGTGCTTCGATGCGCGCGAGCTCGCTCTGCGCAGCGACGTCCCAGACGCGGATCACCTCCTCGCCCACGGCGAGCAATCGCCCATCGGCGCTGAACACGCACAGCGGGGCCTGACCCGCCTCCTCCACCGTCCCCAGATCGCGGCCATTGCGGATCTCACGCACCGTGATGCGTGATCGCGCAGCATGGATCGCAACGCGGGTGCCATCCGAACTCAGGCCACAGACGTTCGCGGCGAATCCGCCGCGGTCGCGCCCAATCGGCGGCGCTTGCCCGGGCTGCATCGAGGGCAACTGAAACGTACGCATGGTAAGCGCCTGGCCGATGCGCGAGGCACGCGCCTCAGTGATCGCGACGATGCCGTGGCGATGGGCCGTGAGCGCGTCAGGCCGGGGCGCGAGCGGATCGGGCAACGAGACCGCTGACAGCGCGCGCACCGGATCGAGCTGCCAGGCGAGGAGTTGCTTGGCATCCGTCACTGCCACCAGCGTGCCTGCTTCGGCGCTGATTGCTAAAGCGTTGACGCCCCTCACTGGCACGGTCCCGCGCTCGCGGCCACTGGCCACCTCGACCCAGCGCACGCCATCGGCGGTGGCGACCGCAACGAGCGATCCGTCGGCGCTGAAGCGCGCCGGGCCGGCGCTGCCGAGGGCGATCGGGGTACCCAGACGGCCGGTGTCGAGCGCCACGGTCTGCGGCGATGTCGCGTTGTCCGAATTCGCGAGCACGAATAGCGCGCGCTCGTCGGAGGCAAACGCGATCGTCTGCGCGCCCGGTACAGTGGCGGTAGCCATGGCATCCCCGCAATGCGCCGGGACACGCAGCACATCGACCCCGTCGCTCACCGCCACCGCCACGGTTGCGCCATCACGCGCAAACGCCGCAGCGGCCTCGGCGCCCTCCTTCGGGACTTCGGCACCGATACAGCCGCGTACGCTGTCGAAGATCAGCAGGCGCGCGGGGCGTCCGGCCGCATCGCTGGTGGCGAAGACGACGTGATGCGCCTGTGGTCCCACCGCCACCGGCCAAGACTCTGCTGGAGGCGTGAAGGCACGCAGCAGCTTGCCTTCGCGCGGCGCCCAGATCTCTGCCTGCCCTGGATCGTCGCCTCGGATCACCAGGAGCACCTTGCCATCGGCACTGAACAGCGGCCGGCGCACTTCTGCGCTTTCGCCACCCAGCACGTGCAACGGGCGCGCATCGCCGTCGCGCAGGCGCTCGAGCGCCCAGACGGTGAGCGCTTTGTGGAGCACGCCCACCAGCAGCGTGCCATCCGTGCTGATCACCGGATCGGTGACGAAGGGCATTTCGATCAACGGCCGCTCGGACCCGAGTTTCCACAGGTGACTAAGCCCGCCGTGCCAGCCAGCGCTTTGCGAGTACTGCTGACTGGAGGTGAACAGTTCCACGCCTGCGTTGCTGAGGGCCGCATGACTGATCGTGCCAGCGAGTGGCACGACACCGAGCACGTCGGGCTTGGCCACCGCGCGCACCTCGATCTGCCCGGTCCGATGGTTCGGTTCGATCACCGCTAGCGCGGCACCGTCGGGGCTCAGCACCACCTTAGCCGCACCGGCGAACTCGGTTCGCGCACCGGTGCTATCGCTCATCGGCAGCGTCCAGCGCGCACTGGCCGCCGGGCTCGCCGCGGCGAGCTCACCGCCGGCGCCGAACACCAACGTCTGGAAGTCAGCGCCGTGCGACACACCAGCCAGACGCACGACGCGCTCAGGCAGCCGCGCCAGCACCCGACGCACCGCCACATCGGCTTCGACTAGCCTCTCCCCGACTGCGTCTACACGACGCAGCGCTTCGCCCGCCAGGGCGGCACCGATATGCGCACGGCTGGTGTCGTTGGAATAGTCGAGCGGCGCTTCTCGCACCCGCTCTGCGGCGGCGGCCAGGCGTCTGGCCACCGCGACCGCTTCCTGTCGCGCTGTCTCCTGGCGCTGCAGCCAGGCGAGCGTGCCGAAGGTGGCGATCAGTACCAGGGCAAGAGTGCCAGCGCCCAACTGCATGTAGCGGCGCTGGGTGGCCTGACAGCGGCTCTCGAGGATGTAGCGGGTCTGCAGTTCAGTGGGCGCCGGCGCCTTGTTCGGCCCGTCGGTGAGCCAGCGCTCGGCCTGCAGCAGATCCGCGCCGCGCAAGGTCAGACTCGCTTCGCGCTGGCGTTGATCCCATTCGAGCGCGCGCACCAGCAACCGGGTGTGCGCCTCGACCCACTCCAGGTCGGTCTGCACCGCGGTGAGCAGCGTCTCGAGCGCTGGCTCGAACGCAGGCGCGGTGAAGAGAATCCAGTTCAACCGCGCGAGCCCCGGCGGCGTCTTCGCCGGCTCGACCTCGCGGCACACCACCGGGATCAAGCGCTTGTGATGGGTGAGCGCATGCGCGAGTTCCTGCGCGCACACGGCGCTGGCGATCGAATCCGGACTGAGCACGAATACCACTGCTTCGGCCGACTCGATTGCGCGGTGGATCTCGCGCATCCAGTCGGCACTGGGCGGGATGCCCTCCCAGTCGACCCATGTCTGGTGTCCACGGGCGACGATGCCTTCGTGCAGCCGGCACACGAACGCGGTGTCACGACGCGAGTAGGACACGAAGATGGCCATGGGCGAAGCGTACGCCGCTGCGCCTACTGCGTACCTACGCTGCTCTACGTCTGGGGACCTACGATGACGCAGGCGTGGTTCGTTCAACTCGATTAGCGAATTGCGTTGCGATAGCGAGCGCTTCGTCGAGCATCGGAACCAGCACCCGCGTCCTCTTGCATGGACGGCAACTGCTGATTCCATTGTCGAAAAACTGACCCGCCTCTCATTAGCAGAGCTAAGGCCATTTCCGATACACGAGACCGGGCGTACATGCTTCGACCGCGGCACCCTGATTCGCCGAAGCTGACGCAATGTTGATGAATTGCGCAAGCGCGGGCCAGCCAATACGCACTTTGGCACGGCAACCCCGCTACTTCATTGAATTTCGGTTGCTATTCCGACGATACCGTCATGAACGGATACCGGATGATCCGGAGCCCAGACGCGGCTCCCACTTGCCAATCGGCGGTTGTTGATCGCGCCCAGACGAGGGCCCGGAGGATGCGGAGCCACCGGCAAAGCGGACTAATTCACATCTCTCCCTCGATCTCCATCGCACTTCATTCGCATGGTTAGCCCTGAAACACTGACAAAGGTGAGCGCGGCGGCAGCGATCGCATTCGCAGGCGCCACTACGTCCATTGCGTTCGCCCAACACGTTTCAAGTGTGCCCGCGAGGCCCGACCAGCTGTACCAGTTCAGTGCGGCTCGACTCGACGGAACCAGCAAGTTACTTGATGAATCCCCAGGCATCACCGAGCTTGCGGTGAGCGGCCCCATTCCGATCCAACCGCCACCAATCGTGATCATCGAGGGGGAGGCCGCGGGTGTACAGCAGCTAGCAGCGGCATCGCCGAGTTCGTTGGCGAGCCCGCCGACGATGCTGGTCGATGTGTATCGTACGGCGCGTTTGTCCGATGCGACATACGCCGCAGCGCGCGCCAGCCTCGCGGCTGCACGCGAGAAGGGGCCGCAAGGGCGCGCGCTCGTGCTACCGGTGGTGTCGGGCACGGCGAACTACACGCACAACGATGCTGACAACCGGACGCTCGATCGCGATTTCCGGTTCAACAGTCGCGGCTACGGCGTTACGCTCACACAGCCGCTGTATCGGCCCGGCAACGTCATCCAGTACGCGCAGGCCGAGCTGTCGATGGCGCAGGCCGAGGCGATCTACGCGCAGGCCGGCCAGGACTTGATGATCCGCTCGGCGCAAGTCTTTTTCGACGTGCTGGCCGCGCAAGACAGCCTCGCGTTCATTCGCGCGCAGAAGGCGGCGATCGCCGAGCAGCTCGAGCAGGCCAAGCGCAACTTCGACGTCGGTACTGCCACGATCACCGATGCCAACGAAGCCCAGGCGCGGTTCGATCTCGCCGCTGCCCAGGAGATCGCCGCTATAAACGATCTAGAGATCAAACTGCGCGCGCTCGAGCAAGTGGTGGGGCGACGCATGGACACGCTCATGCCGTTGCGTGGCGATGTAAGGATTCCCGGTCCGGAACCAATCGACCTCGAGCGCTGGGTCGATGTCGCGCGCCGCAGTGCCAACTCAGTGCAGGCTCAGGAGCTGGCGCTGGAGATCGCGCGCCGTGAAGTCGATCGCCAAAAGACCGGCCACTATCCGACACTCGATTTGGTTGCGACGCATGGCCGCAACCTCACTGCGAATCCGGCGGTGGGCGCCTCGAAGAGCGACATCCAATCGAGCGCTGTTGGCTTGCAACTCGCGGTGCCGATCTACGCCGGCGGGGCCGTCGACTCGCGGGTACGCGAAGCGCGTGCCAACCAAGCCAAGGCGACGGCCGAGCTGGACAGTGCCAAGCGCATCGCGGAATTCAACACGCGGCAGGCGTATCTCGGACTAACCAACGGCCTGGCCCAGGTGCGTGCCTTGCAGCAGGCGCTGGTGTCGAGCGAGACCGCCCTCGAATCGAACAAGCTCGGCTACGAGGTCGGTGTGCGCATCAACGTCGACGTGCTCAACGCCCAGCAGCAAGTCTTCCAGACCCGTCGCGATCTCTCGAAGGTGCGCTACGAGGCGATTCTCAACGGACTGCGGCTGAAGGCGATCACCGGCGCGCTCACCGAAGCCGATCTGGCCGGCGTGGGCGATCTGCTTGGCCGCGACTAGTTGCCACTCCTCGATCTCGATTGCGCCCGCAACCACGAAAACACCGCTCATGAAAACGAAACTCGCTCAGGCGTTCGTCGCTCTACTCACACTGAGTGCCATGAGCATCGCCGCCGTGGCGATCTACGCGAATACCGGCGGTGAGCGCGTGCGCCTGATCGATTCAGGCAGCCGGCTCACCGGGCTGCTCGCGCAATGGGCCGAGGTGCCGCTCGCGCGTGGCGACCGCGACGCCTTGCTGGAGCTCGCGCGCGCGGCGATGAAGAACCCCGATGTCGTGCATGTCTCGGTGCTCGATGCCAACAAGCGCGTCGTCGCGCAGGTCGATCCGCGCGATGGCTTTCCTGCCCGCACGCCGCCACGCGCCTGGCCGATCGGCGTAACCGCCGCGTACGCGACTGTCGACGGCCCCAACGGCGGTGACCGATTCCACGAGTTCGTCGCTGCGATTCGCAGCCCGACCGCGACGGAAGGCGAAGCGCGCGCGGCGAGCGCGGGTGTCGTTGCCGGCCATATTCGAGTCGGGCTGGGCGAACGGCGCATGGTCGCGCGCACGCAGGACTTCGGGCTACTCGTCGGCGGCATGGCCCTCGCCGCGGCGTCGCTGTTTACGTTGCTCGTCTATCGCGCTTACCGGCGCGCGATCGCGCCGATCGAGTCGATCGCGAAAGTCGCGCGTGCGCTGGCCAAAGGACGCTTGGACGCGGCAGTCGGCACGGCCGAGCGTGGAGTGCTGGACGAGCTTGCCGGGTCGCTTGATCAGATCGCCGCGCGGTTGCGCGACGGCCAGGTTGCATCGCAGTCATCGCGCTCCGAGCTGGCGGCCGCCGTCGGCGAGCGCACCGCCGCGCTGGTAAAGGCCAAAGACGCGGCCGAAGCGAGCAGCCGCGCGAAATCGACGTTTCTCGCCAACATGAGCCACGAGATTCGCACGCCGATGAACAACGTCCTCGGCATGACCGATCTCTTGCGCGAGACCGTGCTCGATGAGCGACAAGCCAAATTCCTACACACCATCCAGACCTCGGGCGAATCGTTGCTCGCGATCGTCAACAACGTGCTCGATATGGCCAAGATCGAATCGGGTCGCATCGAGCTTGCCTTGACCGAACTGTCGCCGCGCGACATTGCGAAGAGCGTGTTCGACCAGTTCTACGAGCGCGCGCGTGCCACCGGACTCGGCTTCAACGCGCACGTCGCCGCCAACGTTCCGGCAGCAGTGCGCGGCGACGCAGGCCGGCTGCGCCAGATCCTAGTCAACCTCGTTGGCAATGCGCTGAAGTTCACCGCGCGGGGCGAAGTCGTCATTGCCGTCACGCGCGTCGCCGGCACGGACGCGCACCCTGAGCTGCGTTTCTGCGTGCGCGATACCGGCATCGGCATCGCGTCCGACAAACAGGCGGCGATCTTCGAGCCGTTTGCCCAGGCGGACAGGAACACCTCCGCCCAATATGGCGGCACGGGTCTTGGTCTTTCGATCTGCCGTCAGTTTGTCGAGCTGATGGGCGGACAACTCAAAGTCGATAGCGCGCCGGGGCAAGGCACAACGTTCCATTTCACGCTGCGCATGGAAACGGTCAACAAGCCAAGCGATGCCCGTGCGGCGGCCGATGTGCCGGCAATGGTCTCGCGCACGCACTCAGCCGCCACGACCAAGCAGCGCACCCCAGTGGGCGGGCAAACGCCGAGCGAACCGGTGACCGCGATACCCGGCAATCGACACGTACTGGTCGCCGAAGACAACCCGGTCAACGCGCAGGTCGCGGTCGAGATGCTCGAGCTTGTCGGGTTCCGCGCCACGCATGTCCTCAACGGCGCTGAAGCCGCCGAGCTGTGCAAGGATCACGTGTACGCCTTGGTGCTCATGGACGGGCAAATGCCGGTCATGGACGGGCTCGGCGCGACCCGTGAGATCCGCCGGCAGGAAGCGGCGACACGTCGGTCGCGCCAATGCATCGTCGCGCTAACCGCACACGCTTTTGCCGAGTACGAGGACGCGTGCCGGCGCGCGGGTATGGATGACTTTCTTTCCAAACCGCTTACAAAACGTTCGCTCGTGGCAGCGCTCGAGAAGTGGGCACCGGAAACCGCGCATGCCGCAACGACCGAGGCGGCGAACGCCGGTGCCCCGGTCTGATCCTCAAGCGCACATTCCTATGCGCATACGCCCGACATGAAACCCGACCAGTCAGCCTCGAGCACGCAGTTGGCATCGTCACCCGCGCGCTCCCCGGGAGCACGACCGGCAAGTGCGAGCCAAGGCACTAGCAGTACCGCCGCGCGGCTCGCCGCGCTGCTTACCTTGCAGGCACGCGCGCTGTCGCAGTCGAGTTTTCGCGCGGCTTCGGCTGCCGTCGCCGCTCAGCTGGCGGCGAGTCTTGCCTGCGAACGCGTGAGCATCGGCTTCTATACGCGTTCCCGCATGACGGTGCATGCAATCTCGAACACCGCCGATTTCCATCAGCGACAAAGCAGTGTGCGAACCCTCGCCGCGGCGATGGAAGAAGCCTTCGATCAGCACGCAACGATCGTTCACCCGACGCCGCGCGGCGTCTCGCCTAGGGCAACCTTGGCGCATTCCCGTCTGGCCGAACAAGGCGGTAGCGCCGCGGTGTGCACGGTGCTCATCGCCGAGAAGCACCGGATACTCGGTGCCATCACGCTCGAGCGCCGTGGCGGCTTCGATCCGCAAGCGGTGCGCTTTGCCGAGGATGTCGCGGTATTCGTCGGACCAGTGCTCGAGATGAAGCTACAGCTCGATGCGCCCATCGGCACACGCCTTCTGCAAGCAGCGGCGCCGCACGGCAAGCACCTGATCAGCCCGGAGGTGTCCGTCGGCAAGCTCTTGATGCTCGCCGGCGTGCTCAGCCTCGCCGTTGCCGCGTGGTGGCCGAGCCCGTTCCGCGTGATTGCGCCAGCACGCGTCGAGGGCGCGGTGCAACGCGTGGTAGCCGCGCCGATCGAGGGATTTCTCCGCGAGGTGCACGCGCGCCCAGGCGAGCGCGTAACGGCAGGGCAGCTTCTCGCCACGCTCGAGGACCGCGATCTCGGGCTGGATTCGGCGAAGTGGGAGGCTGAAATTGCGCAGCTCGACAAGCAATACCGTGAGGCGTTGTCGAAAGACGACGCGGCGCAGATCGTGGTGGCCAAGGCCAAGCTCGATCAAGCGCACACGCAGCTCGGACTCACCACGCGCCAGCTCGAGCGCACGCGGCTACGCGCGCCGTTCGATGGTGTCCTCATCAGCGGTGATCTGATGCAAAGCATCGGTTCGCCGGTCAAGCGCGGTCAGGAGCTGCTCACGTTGACGCCGGAGAACGTCTTCCGCGTCATCGTCGAGGTCGACGAGCAGGACATCGGCGCGCTGCAGGTCGGGCAGCGCGGGCGCGTGATGTTCGCGTCGATGTCGGGCCGGCCGGTGGACGTCGAGGTCCACCGCGTAGCGCCGCTCGCGACCGCGCGCGACGGACGCAACTTCTTCGAGGTGGAGGCACGACCGGACGGTGCGGTGATCGAAGGGGCGCTGCGCCCCGGCTTGCAAGGGGTCGCCAAGGTCGACATCGACACGCGCAGCCTGCTGTCGGTCTGGCTCTACCGCGGCGGCAACTGGCTGCGGCGCACGCTCTGGAGACTGACCGGATGAGCGCGCGCGATCCGATGCTGTCGCCGGACTGGTATCGTGTGCAGAGCCTGCGCCCGCGTGTACGCGCCGGTGTGAGCGTGTCGCGGCAAACGGTGCGCGGCGACGTGTGGCATGTGCTCAGCGATCCGTCCAGCGGACGCAACCATCGCTTCAACGACGTCGCGTATCGCTTGCTCGCGTCCTGCGACGGCGCACGCACCGTCGACGAGATCTGGGCCACGCGCGTGGCCACCGACGGTGAAGACGCGCCCACGCAGAACGACACGATCCAGGTGCTGAGGCAAGCGTTCGCAGCGAATCTGCTGGCGACCGACGTGACGCCGGATCTGGCTGCGACGCTCAAGGCCGGCGACCAGATGCGACGTCGACGCCGCGCGGCAGCCACCAACCCGTTCGCGTTTCGGGTTCCGCTATGGGACCCGGAGTCGGTGTTGTCGCGGCACGGCGCGATTGCCGTTCGGCTGTTTAGCCGCTCGACGGTGCGCGCCTGTTGGGCCATCGTGTTCCTCGGCGCGCTACTCGCACTGGTCAACATGGGTGCGCTCATTCAGGAGGCCAGCACCTTCTTTGCGAGCCCGCGGGCGCTGCTCGTGCTGTGGCTTGCTTTTCCGATTGTGAAAGCGCTCCATGAGGCCGCGCACGCGTTTGCTGTCAAAGCGCACGGCGGCGAAGTGCATGAAGTCGGTTTGTCTCTGCTGTTCCTGACGCCGGTGCCGTTTGTGGACGCCTCGGCGTCGGCGGCCTTCGCCGAAAAATCGGAACGCGCGACCGTTGCCCTCGCCGGGATCATGATCGAGACCGTGCTCGCCAGTGCTGCGCTGATCGCTTGGCTGATGCTCGAGCCGGGTCTGACACGGGAAGTCGCGTTCGCTGTCGTCTTCGTAGGCGGGATCTCCACCGTCATCGTCAACGGCAACCCGCTGCTCAAGTTCGATGGGTACTACGCGATGTGCGATCTCCTCGAGCTGCCGAACCTGAGCATGCGTAGCGCTGCCTACTGGCAATTCCTTGCCAAGCGCTATCTGCTCGGTGCCCGGCATGCGCGCCGCCTGGCGAGCGTGCGCGGCGAGGTGCCCTGGCTCGTGTTTTACGCGCCGGTGTCGTGGCTGTACCGCGCCGCGTTGATGGGCGTGATCACTTTGTTCGTCGCGCAGTACAGCGCGACTGCGGGACTGATCGTCGCAGTGCTCTGCGTATTCTCACTGGTCGCGAAGCCGATGTTCCGCGCGATCGAATTCATCGCCGACGGTGCAGAGCTGACCGGTCGGCGCGCCCGCGCCGCGGTCGTCGTCATGGCGACGCTCGGCACGGCGGGCGTGGCGATCTTCGCGCTGCCGCTGCCCTATGTCACGCGGGCGATGGGAATCGTGTGGCTGCCGGAAACGGCCATGGTGCGACCCGGCATCGACGGTTTCGTCGCGCAGCTACTGGTGCGTGACGGCGAGTCGGTGCAAAAGGGCGCGCCGATTCTCGAGCTCGCCAACGAACCGCTGGCGGTCGAGTTGGAGCGCGTCGAAGCATTGATCACGAAGCACCAGACCGAGCGCCTGGCCAACTTCGGCGTGGACGCGCTGCGCACTGCGCTCGCCGGGGACGAGCTTGCGCACCTCGCCGTCGAGCGCGACCAGCTTCAGCAGAAGATAGAGCAGCTCACCGTGCGCAGCGCGGCCACCGGCAGGATTGCGCTGCATCAGCCTGACGACCTGCTGGGAAAGTACCTCACGCGGGGTCAGCTCGTCGCGCACGTGCTCACGAACGAGCCGCCGCTGGTGCGGGTGCTGGTCCGCAATGAAGACGTGTCGCTCGTGCGCGCACAACCCGGCGCGATCGACGTGACGCCCGTGTTCGATTCCGCGAGCACTTATCCGGCGAGATTCGAACGCGAGGTACCTCAGGCGTCGCGCACCTTACCCACCGCTGCGCTCGGCGAGTCAGGAGGCGGGACCGTTCCGGTCGATCCAGCAGATCAGTCGGGGCGTACCGCGCGTGAGCCGTGGTTCGAGTTCGATCTGCGGCTGGCCCAGGAGCTCGAACCGCATATCGGCGCGCGCGTGCTCGTAGCGTTCCGGCATGGCGATGTAACCGCGGCTGCGCAGCTCGCTGCCTTGCTGCGCCGCATTTTTCTGCGGCACTTCGAGCGATGAACACGCGTGTGTTGCCATCGCCGGGCATCGCCTGGGGGCCGTATCCCGAGCGAAAGGTCTCGCTGAATCGACCGACGCTGCGCGATGTGATGCGTTGCGCGACCGATCTGTCCGCGCCGCGCGGCTCCGGGCGGCTGCCGCGCGCGGTGGCAGCTGCCCTGACGCGAGCACGTGAGCGCTTCGCGCTGCTCTCGCAGCAGGCGTGGATTGGAACCGTGCAGGAGGTGCGTCGGGCGTTGCGACGCGACGGCCTGACACCGGCGTTGACCGGCACCGCACTCGGACTGGCCGGCACGGCAATGTCCCGTGCGCTGGGCAAGACTCCGTACGACACGCAGTACTACGCAGCGTGGCTCATCCTGCAGAACCGCCTGGCAGAAATGGCCACCGGCGAGGGCAAGACGCTGGCGACGGCGGTCGCGGCGGCCGTGGCGGCACTCGGCGACGTACCGGTGCACCTGCTTACAGCCAATGACTACCTGGTCGCGCGCGATCGCGAGCTGATGCGGCCGTTCTACGCCACGCTCGGTCTGACCACCGGGTGCGTGCTGCCCGGCATGTCGGCCGCAGCACGGCGCCACGCCTACGGCCAAGACGTGACGTATGCCACGGCGAAGGAGGTGGCGTTCGACTACCTGAAGGATCACCTCGCGCTCGACGGCGAACGGGACCCACTCCAGATGCGCGCGCGGGAGATCTCGGGCGCGAGCGACGCACCGCTCCTTTGCGGACTATGCATGGCGATCCTCGACGAGGCCGACAGCATCCTGCTTGACGAGGCGTGCACACCGCTCGTCCTCTCCGCGCCGATCGCGGCCGTAGACGAGCGGGCTTTTCGCGGCGCGTATGCCATCGCCGCGAAACTGTGGCGCAACCGCGACTACGCGCTCGATCTGGAAGCGCGCGGCGCACGCTTGACGACGCGTGGGCGCGATGCGGTGGGGCGAGCGATTCAAGATGCGCACGGCACGCTCGCGCTGCGCCGGCGCGCCGAGGAGCTGGTGGAGATCGCGCTCGCCGCCCGGCACGTGTTCCAGCGCGATCGCGACTATGCGGTGACCGAGGCCGGCATCCAGATCATCGACGAAGTGACCGGACGAATCGCAACCGGCCGCATCTGGTCCAGCGGCCTGCACCAGATGATCGAAATCAAGGAAGGCGTTGCGCTCAGCAAGCAGGCTGCGACGATCGCGCGGATCACTTATCAGCGTTTCTTCCCGCGTTACGTGCGGCTGGGCGGCATGAGTGGGACGCTCACGGAATCACGCCGCGAGCTGCGCGTGTTCTTCGGCACCCCAGTCGCGCGCGTGCCGCTGGCCAAGCGCAGTATGCGGCGCTGGATCGGCACGTCGATCTATCCCACCACCGAGCACAAGTGGCAGGCTGTGGTCGCGCGCGTGCGCGAGCTGCATGCGCAGGGGCGCCCGGTATTGGTTGGCACCGACAGCGTAGATGCTTCGCATCAACTTTCGCGGCGGCTCGCCGACGCGGGTGTCGCGCATCAGGTTTTGAACGCACTGCAAGACACCGAGGAGGCCCAGCGCGTTAGCCGCGCGGGCGAGCGCGGCACCGTGACGGTCGCCACCAACATCGCCGGGCGCGGCACCGACATTCAACTGGGCGCAGGCGTTGCCGCCATCGGCGGCCTACACGTCATCGCTTGCATGCGCAATCGAGTGCGGCGCATCGATCGCCAGCTCGCCGGACGCTGCGCCCGACACGGCGATCCGGGCAGCGTCGAGGAGATGCTCTCACTCGAGGATCCGCTTGTCGCGCAGTTCTGGCCCCCGGCAGCGCGACGCGCGATCGGCGCTCTGGTGGTCCAGGGTGGTCTGGGGACCTTGCTCGCGCGACCGCTGTTCGGGATCGCGCAGCGCGCGCGGGAGTGGAACGATTTCTATCGCCGCCGCCAGCTACGCATTGCCGAGCGCGAGGCGCACGAGCACTACGCGTTCTCCGGCGGCATCGAATAGTCAGCCTCACTACAGATTCAACGAACGCTCATTGGAGTCGATCACCATGAAACATCGCCTGCTCTCTATCGCCTCGGCTGCAGTGCTCACGCTAGCCTGGTGCGGCGCGGTCGCGCAGCAGCTCGATTGCATGATCCAGCCGCACGAGGTCGTGCAGCTCGGCAGCCCGACGCCGGGTGTCGTCGAGAGGATTCTCGTCGAACGCGGTGATCTGGTGGAGCGTGGCCAGGTCGTGGCGCAGCTCAAGGCGGATGTCGAGCGAGCGTCGCTGGGGCTGGCGCGTGCTCGCGCGGCCCAGGCAGGCGAGCTGGCCGCGGCGCAGAGTTCACGTGAATTCGCCAGTCGCGAGTTGAAGCGCGCGAGCGATCTGCAGGCGCGAAATTTCGTGTCGTCGAACTATCTGGACAAGCAGAAGACCGAGCTCGACGTGGCGCAGGGTCGCACCGACCAGGCCCGCGAGAAACGAACCGTCGCCAACAAGGAAGTCGAGCTCGCGCAGGCGCAGCTCAACCTGCGCACGGTGCGCACGCCGATCGCCGGCGTCGTCGTCGATCGCTTCAAGGCCTCTGGCGAGTACGTCGACGACAAGCCGATGCTGCGGATCGCGCGGATCGATCTGCTGCGCGTCGATGTGCTGGTCCCCGCGGCGGCATTCGGCCAAGTGCATCCGGGCATGAAGGGAGTGGTCACCCCCGAGCTGCTCGACCCGAAGGAGCACACGGCGATCGTGAAGCACGTCGATCGCGTGATTGACGCGGCGAGCAACACGTTCCGCGTGCGGCTAGAGCTGCCGAATCCGGCGAGCAGCGTCCCGGCAGGCCTGCGCTGCAAAGTCGATCTCGGCGTGAAGTTGCCCGAGCCGGTCAAGGCAGCGGCGCGAGCGGGGAATGCCTTCTCAGCGCAGCCGAACGCCGACCGGAGTGCCGCCTCTGCTGCGCAGCCCTACAGCACGCGGGCCGCGCCGCGTTGATCTGATTACAGATGACACCAGCACCGTGAGATGAGGCACACCTTTCTACAAATCAAGATGAATCGGCGCGGAGCCTGCTTACTGGTACTGCGACGCGGCATTCGCGCACTTCGGCGCGTCGAAGTGTGCATTTCTGCGCGCGTCCCGGCCTGTGGCTAGGACGTAGATGAGCAGGAATGGACCACCGTGGGCATCTTTGATTTCTTCCGTAAGCGAGGCGAGCGGCGAGCCGTCGTCGAAGAGCTCGAGCCGCGCATCCTCTATTCCGCGGACTTGAATCCGGCAGCGGCGCCGGACACCACGCAAGCGGCAACCGAACAGGTTCAAGTCGGCTCTGTCGAGACCACCGGCGTCACGGTTCAGCATGCGGCGCCGGCGATCGTCCAGGTGCGGGAGAGCCAAGCGCGCGAGCTGTTGTTCGTCGATGCTGCGCTTGCAGATGCCGATGAGCGCGTACAGGAGCTCGTTCAAACGCGCGGCTCGGGCGTCGAGATCGACGTGATCCAGATCCGATCCGACGCGAACGGGCTGACGCAGATCACCGAAGCGTTGGCGGCAGCGCGGGACATCAGCGCCGTACACATCCTGTCGGAGGGTGGCTCCGGTGCGCTGCACCTCGGGGGCGGCGGCGTCGACCTCGACGGGCTGCGCAGCCGCGCGGGCGAGATCCCCGCCTGGGGCGCTTCGCTCACCGAAGATGCCGACATCCTGATCTGGGGCGCCGACGCCGGCGACGGCGCGAATCGCCAAGCGTTCATGCAAGAGCTGGCCGCAATGACCGGTGCGCATGTCGCGGCGGGCGCTGACGTCGGCGGCACGGCATCGAGCGGTGCCTCACTCACCGGATGGACCGCAGCGCTCGATGCGACCCAAGCCGAAACAACACAAGACAGCGTCGCAGCGGTTCGCCAAGAGATCGTGTTCGTCTCCCCCAGCGTACGCGACTATCAAGAGTTGCTCGACGGCATCAGCCCCAACGTCGAAGTGCACGTTCTTGATCCGACAGGAGATGGCGTGCTCCAGGTGGCGGAAGCGCTGGCCGGTCGTACGAACGTCGATGCGGTTCATCTTATTGCCGAGGGGAGTGGGGCACAGCTCCATCTCGGCTCAAGCTTCCTGACCCAAGACTCCATCTCCACCACCTACGCGGAACAGTTCCGCCGGATCGGTCAGAGTCTTTCCCAGAACGCGGACATCCTTGTCTACGGCTGCAACTTTGGCCAGGGAGAGGCCGGTCTCACGGCCATCCAGACGCTGGCTGACCTGACAGGTGCCGATGTGGCCGCGAGCACGGACCGTACTGGCAGCGTCGCGGAATTCGGAAACTGGCAGCTGGAGGTCAGTGCCGGAGCGATCGAGACTGCCGTGGTGATCAGCGTAGATACGCAAGCTACCTGGGATCACGCTTTGGCCACCTTCACCGTCACCAATACGAACAACAGCGGTGGCGGATCGCTACGTCAAGCAATCCTCGATGCGAACGCCAATGCTGGCACCGACACGATCGTGTTCAACATCGCGCTGAACGATTCGAACCACCTGTACTACCGCGACAACGGCGGCGCGGGCTTCAGCGCGCCGGTGACAACGACGCTGGCCGACGCGTCCATCACAGACTTCGATGCCGACTACGTTGCCGGTACGGCACGCTCGTGGTACCGCATTTCTCTGACGGGTGCGTCTCTGGATGTCACCCAGGCTGTGATTATCGATGGCTCAACGCAGTCTGGGTACGACTCGGCCAAAGGGCCGATCATCGAGATCGACGCGTCCGGTGTGTCATCACCCATCGGGGACCTGAACGCGATTGCGCTTACCACCGGCGCCTCCACCATTCGAGGTCTCGTCATCAACGGTGCGGGGGACAATGCCATCGAGATTGATACCAACGCTGGCAGCTCCGTCATCGTAGGCAACTATTTCGGCACTGATGTCTCCGGCACGATAGCGGACGGCAATGCCACGGTCGGAACCGGCGGTCCCTGGGGCGCGATTGCAGTCAAGTCGAATAACGTGGTGATCGGTGGAGCCACGGCGGCGGATCGCAACGTGATCTCCGGCAACAACGGGTATGGCATTGAGATCTACAACTCCGCCAGTGGCACAACTATTCGCGGCAATTACATCGGCACGACGGTGACGGGCACTGGGGCCCTCGGGAACGCCTCTGCGGGGATCTACCTGCGGAATAGCGCGACCGGCGCGATCATCGGCGGCGTCAATAATGGCGAGGCCAACATCATCGCCAACAATGGTGGGGATGGCATTTGGGTCACTTCAGGGACCAACACGTCGATCCTGCGCAACACCATCCACTCGAACACCGAACTCGGCATCGATCTGGGCACCAACGGCGTGACTGTCAACGACCTCGAAGACGGCGACGCGGGTACGAACAACCTCCTGAACTTCCCTGTCATCACTAACGTCGTTCAGAACGGCGCCAACCTCGACGTGACTTTCTCGGTCGATCTTCCGACAGGATGGTATCGCATCGAGTTCTACGAAAACGTCGCAGGCGCCGATCCCTCCGGCTTCGGCGAAGGGCGAACGTTCCTCGGCGCTGCGACGATCAACGTCGCGTCGAACCCGGCTGGCTACACATCATTCACCAGCGCGTTGGCGAACGTGACTCCTTCGGCCATCGTCGGCATATCGGCCACGGCAACGCAGGACACGAGTGGGGGCGCGGGAACGACATTCGGTTCGACTTCTGAGTTCGGGCCCTCATTTCTCGGCGCGGGCGTGCTCGTTGTCGACACGACCAGCGATGCCGCCGATGCCGCTGGCTTCGGCACAGCCACCTTCAACATCGCCTCGCTCCTGGGTAACCGGGGCGCCGACGGCAAGATCAGCTTGCGCGAAGCGATCGACGCTGCCAATCGCACGACCAACATCGGCGGCACGCCCGATCAAATCCGGTTCAATATTCCCGATGCGCTGGTCGGCGGTGCGCACACGATCACGCTGACCTACGATGGCGCCGATGCCGGGACGGTGCCGGATGCCCTGCCGCTGATCACCAATCCGGTCGTCATCGACGGAACGACCGAGCCCGATTTCGCCACGCAGGGCAGACCGGTCATCGAGCTCAATGGCAACAACGTCGGTACGCTGGTTCAGGGCTTGTACCTCGGGGCCGGCAGCAACGGCAGCACGATCAGCGGTCTGATCATCAACCGTTTCACCGGATCCGGCATCGAGATCAGCGGCTCGAACAACCACACGATCCAGGGCAACTGGATCGGCCTGGATGCCACCGGTATGGCCGCCGCAGCCAACGGCGTCAACGGCATTGCCGCGACCAACAGCACGGGCAACCTGATCGGTGGCACGACGGCCGCGGCGCGCAACGTCATCGCGGGCAACGCGCACCAGGGCATTCTCTTCAGCAACGTCGACAACAGCAGCCTCTCGGGCAACTACATCGGTACCGATGTCGCGGGCACGGGGGACGTGAACGGCACCACGTCGAACACGCTGCAAAGCGGCATCTATCTGACCAACGGGTCGAGCGGCAACACGATCGGCGGCACGACCAGCGACGCGGGCAACGTCATTTCGGGGAACAACCACTACGGTCTGGAGATTCTCGGCGCGACGTCGCAGAACAATCTGGTACAGGGCAACTACATCGGCACCGACCAGGCCGGCCAGGTCGCGTTGGGCAATAAGAACGGCGGCGTCTCGTTCTGGGGTGCCGGAACCGGCAACGTCCTCGGCGGCACCACGGTTGCGGCGCGCAACGTGATCTCCGGCAACACGGGCAACGGCGTGCTGGTGGGCAACGCATCGACGGGCGCCACCGTGCAGGGCAACTACATCGGTGTTGCCGCCGACGGCGTCACGACGCTGGCCAACACCGGGCCGGGCGTGCTCATCGAAGGTGGATCCACGGCGAGCACTGTGGGCGGCAGCGCGGGCAACCTCATCGCCAACAACGGTGCGGCCGGCATCGTCGTCAACGGCGCCGCCAGCACCGGCAACGCGCTGCTCGGCAATTCGATCACCGGTAACGCCGGCCTGGGCATCGACTTGGATTGGAACGGCGTCACGGTCAACGACCCCGGCGACGGCGACGCCGGCGCCAATAACCTGCAGAACTTCCCGGCGATCTACGCCGTCACGATCGCCGGCAGCCAAGTCACCATCACCGGCGAAGCGCGCGCGGGCGCGACGGTGGAGTTCTTCGAAAGCGACAGCGCGGCCGGGGCCTATGGCGAGGGCCAATCCTTCCTCGGCCGCGGCACGGTGCCGATGACCGGCGTGCGCGGCACCACCGACGCAAGCGCGCTGCAGTTCTCATTCACCTTCGCAGCCGGCTCACTGGTGGTGGGTGACACGGTCACCGCTACCGCCACAGACCCCTCGAACAACACCTCGGAGTTCTCGCTTAACGTCACCGCGAGCGCCGCGGTGAACACCGCCCCGAGTTTCTTCGTCGGCGACGGCAATACGATCACCTCGACCGGCGCCAACTGGGATGCCATCCGCGCGGTCGCGATCCAGACCGACGGAAAGACCATCGCCGCGGGTTCGGTGAATAACGGCGGATCGGATATCGATTTCTTCCTCGCGCGCTACCACACCGACGGTACGCTCGATGTCACCTTCGGCACCGGCGGCATCATCGTCACGGCGATCACCGCTAACGCCGATTCAGCTGAGAGCGTCGCGATCCAGGCCGACGGCAAGATCCTCGTCGCCGGCTCGCGCAACAACGGGCTCACGAACAACTTCGCCGTCGTGCGCTACAACCCCGACGGCACGCTCGACACGACCTTCGGCGGCACCGGCATCGTCACGTTCGCGTTCTCCACCTCGCACGAGAACGCGCAGGCGATTCGCGTGCAGGCCGACGGCAAGATCATCGTGGCCGGCTATGCCGACATCGGCGGCAACGACGACTTCGCCATCGCCCGCCTGAACAGCGACGGCACGCTCGACACGACGTTCAGCGGCGACGGCAAGGCCACGACGTCGATCGGCGCCGGCGAGGATCGCATCTACGACATCGCGATCCAGACCGACGGCGCCATCGTCGCGGTGGGCTCCACCCACAACGGCACCGACACCGACATCGCGATCGTTCGCTACACGTCGACCGGAGCGCTCGACGCGGCGTTCGACGGCGACGGCACGCGCGTGGTGGCGATCGGAACCGGATTCGATCTCGGGTATGCCGTCGCGCTTCAGTCGGACGGCAAGATCGTGATTGCCGGCGACGACAGCACCGGCGTCAACAGCGCCTTCACCGTGGTGCGCCTGAACACCGATGGTTCGCTCGACACGACATTCTCGGGCGACGGCATCGCGAGCACGATGATCGGTTCGTTGTACGACCACGCGTTTGCCGTGGCGATTCAGCCCGACGGCAAGATCGTCGTCGCCGGCGAGTCGTTCAATGGCACAGACAACGACGTTGCGCTGCTGCGCTACCACGCCGACGGAACGCTCGACAACTCGTTCTCCGGCGACGGCAGGCTCACCACGGCGCTGGGCTCGGCCACCGACTCCGCGGCGGCCGTGGCGCTGCAACCCGACGGACGGATCGTCGTCGGCGGCTATGGCACGTTCGCCAACGGCGATGCGGCGATCCTCCGCTACAACGTCGACGGCAGTCTCGATACGCGCTACAGCATGGCGAACACGCTCGATGGCACGCCGACCTTCACCGAAGGCGGCGCGGCGGTGGTGCTGGACAGCAACGTGCAGATCTTCGACGCCGAACTCTCCGTTGCCAACGACTTCAGCGGCAGCACGCTCACGCTGGCACGCAACGGCGGCGCGAACCCGCAGGACCAGCTCGCTTTCGACGGCGTCATCGTCACAACCAGCGGCGCCAACGTTTTGGTCAGCGGCGTGCAGGTGGGCACCTACACGTTCACTGGCGGCCAGATGGTCGTGACCTTCGGCGCCAACGCGACGCAGGCTCGCGTGGATACGTTGATGCGCAACGTCGTCTACTCGAATAGCAGCGACGCGCCGCCCGCAAGCGTGCAGATCAACTGGACATTCAGCGACGGCAACTTGGGCGCGCAAGGTAGTGGCGGCGCGCTGCAGGCGAGCGGCAGCGTGACGGTGAACATCACCGCCACCAACGATGCGCCGGCGCTGTCGGGCACGAACAACCTTGCGGCCATCAACCGCAACCCGGTGAGCAACCCCGGTACGCTGGTGGCCGATTTGATTGGGGGCCAGGTGAGCGACCCCGATGCTGGCGCCGCTCAGGGCATCGCCGTCACCGCCGTCGTCAACACCAATGGCGCGTGGGAGTACTCCACGAACGGCGGAGCGAACTGGACCGCTTTCGGCACGCCCTCCGCAGGCGCTGCGCGGCTGCTCGCCGCAGACGCCAGCACCTACGTGCGCTTCGTGCCCAACGCCAACTGGAGCGGCACCGTCAGCAACGGCCTGACCTTCCGCGCCTGGGACCAGACCAGCGGCAGCGCCGGTGCAACGGCCGACACCAGCACCAACGGCGGCGCCACTGCTTTCAGCGCGGCCGCTGCCAGCGCGTCGATCGTCGTCACCGCGTCCAACACGGCGCCGACGCTTTCCGGGGCGAACAACCTCAGCGCCATCAGCGAAGACGCTGCGGCCAACGCCGGCACGCTGGTCTCGACACTGATCGCAGGCCGCATCGCGGACGTCGATCCGGGTGCCGTGAGCGGCATCGCGGTGTCCGCAGTGGACAACAGCAATGGCACCTGGCAGTACACGCTCAACGGCGGTGGCCTGTGGACCGACTTCGGCACGCCGAGCACCACGGCGGCCCGATTGCTCGCCGCCGATGCCAATACGTCCGTGCGTTTCGTGCCCAACGCCAACTGGAACGGCGCGGTCAACAACGGCATCACGTTCAGTGCCTGGGACCGTACCAGCGGCGTCGCTGGTGGCACGGCCAACGTAGTCGCATCCGTCAACGTTCTCGACCAATTCGGCGTCGCCGCCTACAGCAACAACTCGGGCAGTGCGAGCTGGAGCGGCAACTGGGTGGAGACGGACAGCGGCGGTGGCGGAGCCACTGGGGGCAACATCCTCGTGACGGGCGGCGCGTTGCGAGTGGGCCCGGGCACTTCGGGCAACGGCATCTATCGCGAAGCCAACCTCGCGGGTTTTGGCGGCGCGACCCTCAGCTTCAACTACACCAACGCACTGTCGTCGGGCAACCCGATGATCCGCGTGCGCGTGTCCGGCGATGGCGGCGCGACCTACACCACGCTGGCCAGTTTCTCGCAGACGCTGAACACTGGCAGCGGATCGCTGTCGTTCGACATCACCGGCTACTCGTCCAACAACACCCGCGTCCAGTTCGACGTCAGCTCGAGCGCTGGCGGGCCCATCTACGTGGCCTTCGACGATGTGCAGATCGTCGCCACCGGCGCGGGAGGCAGCAGCGCATTCAGCACGGCGTCGGCCAGTTCCAGCGTCACCGTCAACGCTGTCAACGATGCGCCGACGCGCACCGCCGGCACCGCTGCCAACCTCACGGTGGCCGAAGACGCTGGCGCCACCTCGCTGGGCCTGGGCGCACTGGCCTACGCGCCGGGCGGGGGCAGCGACGAGTCCGCTCAAACGCTAACCTACACCGTCACCGCCGTGCCTTCCGTTGCGCTGGGCAACATCACGTTGGCGGACGGCACGACGGTGGTCACCGCCAGCACCAGCTACAGCCTGGCGCAACTGCGCGGCATGATGTTCAGGGCAACGCCCGATGCCAACGGCGGCCCGCTGACCTTCAGCTGGAGCGTGGGGGACAGCGGTGGAACGGCCAATGGCGGGGTGAACACGCTGAGCGAATCGCTCACCGTGTCGGTGACGGCGGTCAACGATGCGCCCGTTGTCGCCACCAGCGGCAGCACGCTGGCCTACACCGAGAACCAGTCCGCGTCGGCGGTGGATGCAGGCATCACCGTCGCTGACATCGACAGCGCCAACCTGATGGGCGCGACGGTGAGCATCAGTGCCAATTTCGTCAGCGGCCAGGACGTGCTGGCCTTCACCGACCAGAACGGCATCACCGGCAGCTGGAGTGCGGCCACCGGCGTGCTCACGCTGTCCGGCAGCGCCACGGCGGCCGACTACCAAGCGGCGCTGCGCAGCATCACCTACGCCAACACTTCGGAGGCGCCCAGCACCCTGACGCGCACAGTGTCGTTTGTGCTCAACGACGGAAGCGCCAACAGCAACACCGGCACACGCAACATCGGCGTGGCCGCGGTGAATGACGCGCCCACGCTCGGCAACGGCACGCTGGGCGCAGTGAACGAGGACACGGCAAGCCCGGCCGGAGCCACCGTCGCCACGATCTTCGCGGGGCAATTTGCGGACGCGGACGCCGGCGCGAGCTTCGGTGGCATTGCCGTGATCGGCAACACCGCCGATGCCGGCACGCAGGGCACGTGGCAGTACTCGAGCAACGGCGGCACGAACTGGTTCGCCTTCGGCACCGTAGCCGATGGCGCCACGGCGCTGGCCGTCGGCAGCTCGTCGTTGATCCGCTTTGTGCCGGTGGCCAACTACAGCGGCACGCCGCCGGCGCTTACCGTGCGCGGGCTGGACAACTCGTACGCGGGGGCCTTCTCGACGACGGCCGGCAGCGAGACGCGCGTCACGGTGAACACCACCACCAACGGCGGCACGACGGCAATTGCCGCCGCCACGGCCACGCTGTCGACCTCGATCACGGCCACCAACGACGCGCCGGTGAACACCGTGCCGGGGGCGCAGAACACCAACGAAGACACGAACCTGGTGTTCTCGTCGGGCAACGGCAATCAGATCTCCATCTCCGACGTCGACGCGAGCGGCAACGTCGAGGTCACGTTGTCGGTCACGAACGGCACTCTGACGATCCCGGACACGACGGGGCTCAGCTTCACCGTGGGTGACGGCAGCGCCGACAGCACCATGACGTTCAGCGGCACGGTGGCGACCATCAACACCCGGCTCGATGGGCTGATCTACACCCCCACCGCCAACTACAACGGCAGCGGCAGTCTGCAGATCACCACGGTCGATGTGCCGGGGCTCGCCGGCTACTACACCTTCAGCGCGACCGATCCCGGCAACGACTCCAGTCCGCTGGGCACCGGTGACGGTACGGTCGTCGGGGCCACCATCGTCAATGACGGCGTGCGCGGCGACGTGCTGAACCTCGACGGCAACGACTACGTGCAGATTGCCGGGAATTTCGGCAGCCCCGCAAACATCACGCTCGCCGCCTGGGTGAACCTGACCGCGCGCGACACCAACGGCGCCGACGTCATCTCGCTCGGCGACAACGTCGCGATCCGCCTCGACTACTTCGACGGTGGCGTCATCGGCGTGAGCGGTTTCGCCTACAACGGCACCACGTGGCCGGTGGCCGACAGCGGGCAGATGATCGCCGGCACCGGCTGGCACCACGTGGCCTACACCGTGGACACAGTCAACGACGCCCACACCCTGTACATCGATGGCGTCGCCGTGGTCACCGAGGCGTTCACGGGCTCGATCAACTTCGGCCTGGGCGCCGACACCTTCATCGGCAGGCATGGCAACAACGACAACAGCACAGACTTCAACGGCAAGATCGACGACGCGGCGATCTTCAGGCGCGCACTGTCGGCGCAAGAGATCGCCCGCTTGGCCGCGAGCAGCCCCGGGTTCGACACCGACTCGGTCGCGATCACCGTCGGCGCGGTGAACGATCAACCGGCGTTTGCCGGACTGGACGGCACGCCGGGCTTCACCGAGGGCGGCTCAGCGGTGGCGCTGGACAGCAACGTGACCATCGCCGACGTTGAGCTGACCGCCACCAACTTCTACGGCGCCACCGTCACGCTCGCGCGCAACGGCGGGGCCAACCCGCAAGACATGTTCGCCGCCACCGGAACGCTCAGCGCGCTGACGCAAGGCGGCGCGCTGGTGGTCAACGGCACCACCATCGGCACGGTGACGACGAACAGCGGCGGCACCCTGGTGCTAACGTTCGACTCCAATGCCACGCAGGCGCGGGTGAACGACGTGGTGCGCCAGATCGCCTACGTCAACGTCAGCGACACGCCGCCGGCCAGTGTGCAAATCAACTGGACGTTGGACGACGGCAACGGTGGTGCGCAAGGCTCGGGCGGTGCGTTGCAGGCCACCGGCAGCACCACGGTCTCCATCACCGCGCTCAACGATCCGCCGGTCGTCACCAGCAACGGCGCAGGAGCGACAGCGTCGATCAGCGTCGCCGAGAACACGACCGCGGTGACCACGGTGACGAGCACCGACCCGGACGGCCTCAGTCCGGCCTACAGCATCGTGCCGGTCGCCTCGGGGGGCGCGGCCGATGCAGATCGCTTCACGATCGATCCTGTCACAGGCGTACTGCGCTTCTTCACGGCGCCCGATTTCGAGGCACCCGCAGACGCCGATTTCGACAACATCTACGAGGTGACCGTACGGGTTGGCGACGGTGCGAGCGGCATCGACACGCAAACGATCAGCGTTACGGTGACCAACATCAACGATGCGCCGGTCATTACCAGCAATAGTGGCGGCGCTACAGCGAGCGTCAACGTTGCCGAGAACATCGCTGCCGTCACGACCGTCACCGCGACCGACGCCGACGTGCCCGCCAACGCGCTCACCTATTCGATCGTCGGTGGAGCGGATCAGGCGCTCTTCATGATCGATCCGACAACCGGCGCGCTCATGTTCAACACCGCTCCGAACTTCGAGGTGCCGGGCGACGTCGGTGGCAATAACGTCTACGACGTCACCGTGCAGGTGGCCGACGGCAACGGCGGCACTGACACGCAAGCGATTGCCATCACCGTCACCGACGCCAACGACGCCCCGATCATCACCAGCGACGGCGGAGGCGCCACAGCGAACATCAACGTCGCCGAGGGCGCCACGGGCGCCACGAGCGTCACCACGGTCACCGGCACCGACGCCGACGCCGACGTGCCGGCCAACACGCTCACCTACTCGATCGTCGGTGGAGCGGACCAGGCACTCTTCTCGATCAACCCGACGACCGGCGCGCTCGCGTTCAACACCGCTCCGAACTTCGCGGCCCCCGCGGACGCGGGTGGCAACAACGTCTACGACGTCACCGTGCAAGTCGCCGATGGTAACGGCGGCACCGACACCCAGGCGATCGCGATCACGGTCACCGACGCGAATGACGCCCCGATCATCACCAGCAATGGTGGCGGCGCTACAGCCAATGTCAACGTGGCCGAGAACACCGCCGGCATCACTACGGTGACCGCAACCGATGCCGACGTGCCGGCCAACACGCTCACCTACTCGATCGTCGGTGGAGCCGATCAAGCACTCTTCACGATCAATCCGACGACGGGCGCTCTGACGTTCAACACCGCGCCCAACTTCGAAGCGCCGGGCGACGTCGGCGGCAACAACGTCTACGACGTCACCGTGCAGGTGACCGATGGCAACGGCGGCACCGACACCCAGGCGATGGCGATCACGGTCACCAATGCAAACGACGCCCCGATCATCGGCAGCAATGGCGGCGGCGCCACAGCCGGTGTCAACGTGGCCGAGAACACCACCGGCGTCACTACGGTGACCACGACCGACGCCGACGTACCCGCGAACACGCTCACCTACTCGATCGTCGGTGGAGCCGATCAAGCGCTGTTCGCGATCAATCCGACGACGGGCGCGCTCACGTTCAGCACCGCGCCGAACTTCGAAGCCCCCGCTGATGCCGGTGGCAACAACGTCTACGACGTGACCGTGCAGGTAGCCGACGGCAACGGCGGCACCGACACGCAAGCGATCGCCATCACCGTCGCCGATGCGAATGATGCCCCGATCATCACGAGCAACGGCAGTGGCGCCACAGCAACTGTCAACGCGGTCGAGAATCAAACCACCGTCACGACCATCACCGCGACCGATGCCGACGTGCCGGCCAACACGCTCACTTATTCGATCTCGGGCGGAGCCGATGCGGCGCAGTTCAGCATCAACTCCACAACCGGCGCGTTCACGTTCAACACCGCGCCCAACTTCGAAGCGCCCGCCGATGCCGGTGGCAATAACGTCTATGACGTGACCGTGCAGGTGTCCGATGGCAATGGCGGCACCGACACCCAGGCGATCGCGATTACTGTTACTGACGCCAACGATGCGCCGGTCATCACCAGCAACGGCGGCGGCGCCACGGCTAGTGTCAACGTAGCCGAGAACACCACCGGCGTCACTACGGTGACCGCCACCGATGTCGACGTGCCGGCCAACACGCTCACCTACTCTATCGTCGGCGGCGCTGACCAAGCACTCTTCACGATCAACCCCACGACGGGCGTGCTCACGTTCAACACCGCGCCGAACTTCGAAGCCCCCGCCGATGCGGGCGGCAACAACGTCTACGACGTGACCGTGCAGGTGGCTGACGGCAATGGCGGCACCGACACCCAGGCGATCGCGGTGACTGCCACCAATGTCAACGAGGCACCTGTTGCGACCCTCGCTGGTCCGAGCGTGACGTTCGTCGAGGACGGTCCCGCCCAAGTTATCGACGCGCTGATCGGTGTGTCCGATGTCGACTCGGCCGATTTCAACGGCGGAGTGCTGACTGTGACGGTGTCGCAGAACGGCACGGTCGACGATCGTCTGACCGTCGGCAATTTCGGCACCAACCCGGGCGAAGTCGGCACGTCGGGGATCGACGTCACGTACGGCGGAGTAGTCGTCGGCTCGTTCGGTGGCGGCACGACCGGCAGTGATCCGCTGATCGTCGCGTTTAACGCCAACGCGACAGTGCCCGCGGTGCAGGCCGTGCTGGGCAGCATTCAGTTCAGCATCAGCTCGCATACGCCGAGCCTCTTGGATCGCCAGATCACGTTCGGGTTGACCGACGGCGACGGGGGCACAGCAGTCCCGCAGGTCGCGGTCGTGCGTGTGCAGGCCACCAACGACGCCCCGATCATCAGCAGCAATGGTGGTGGCGCGAGTGCCGCGACCTCCGTGGCCGAGAACAGCACTGCGGTAACCACTGTGGCCAGCGCCGATGTCGACGGAGGCACGCCGAGCTACTCGATCGTGGGCGGCGCCGACCAAGCGCTATTCACGATCAACCCGACGACGGGCGCTCTGATGTTTACGACCGCGCCCAACTTCGAAGCACCGACCGATGCCGGTGGCAATAACGTATACGACGTCACCGTGCACGTGGCTGACGGCAATGGCGGCTCCGACACGCAAGCGATCGCGATCACGGTCACTGACGCCAACGATGCCCCGGTCATCACCAGCAACGGCGGCGGCGCCACAGCGAACATCAACGTCGCCGAGGGCGCCACGAACGTCACCACGGTCACGGCCACCGACGCCGACGCGCCCGCCAACACGCTCACCTATTCGATCGTGGGCGGAGCGGACGCCTCGCTCTTCTCGATCAACCCGACGACGGGCGCGCTGACGTTCAACAGCGCACCTAACTTCGAAGCCCCCGCCGATGCGGGCGGCGACAACGTCTACGACGTCTCCGTGCAGGTATCCGACGGCAATGGCGGCACCGACACGCAGGCGATTGCGATCACTGTGACCAGTGTGAATGAGGCGCCGACGGGCGCAGCTATTACAGGCGGCGTGGTGGCGGAGAACGCTGCGGCAGGTACTGTCGTCGGCTCGCTTACCGGTATTGACCCCGATGTGCTGGAAACCCTTACATACGGCCTTGTCGACAATGCCGGCGGGCGTTTCACGATCGACTCGGCATCGGGTCAGATCATAGTCGCCAATGGGACACTGCTCGATTTCGAGTCGGCGACGAGCCACAACGTAGTCGTCCGCGTGACGGACGCGGCGGGTCTCTCAGTGGACCAGCTGATTTCGATCGCGGTGTCCGACGTCAATGATGTGGCTGGCGCACCAGCGCCAGATGGCACGATCAACCCGCTACCGTCAGCTCCGCAGCAGGACAACGGGGATCCGAACGCGGCATCCCCCGGCAATACAGCTACGAATTCGAAGACGCCGGTCGAAGCGGGCGCCGTCGCCCGCAACGGCGGTGGAGATGCGGACGCGATCGAAGGGCGTTTGGCGGCCGCGCGAGGCGACTCGGACGTGGCCGAGTCACGGCAGATTGTGGCGCCGCTGCGGACTGCGGTGCTCGAAGCGCGTGAGACACCAGTGCAGCCCATTCGCGAGGGTTTTGAACTGGTGGCAAACGTGTTCCGCCGTCATACCGTGCTCTACGAGATCGCTACATCCTCGCCTGCGCTGAATGCGATGGAAACCGACGAAGTCGTGCTTCAGGCGCTCGGCTGGAAGGACGGCAAGCTCACGCTTGTCAACTCGTTTGGTATCGCACGCGGCACGACGGTGAGCGTGGGAGCGATAGTGCAACTGGGCGACGCGGCCGAGGAAGTCGTCGAGCTTGCCCGGCGCAATTTCCTCGAGGACCCGGTGCGCCTGGTAGGAGCCGCCTTCGCGGCCGGGTTCGTGTGGTGGGCCTCGCACAGCGGTGGTCTGGCCGCCGCAATAGCCATGGGGTTGCCGGCGTGGCGCCATGTCGATGTGCTGCCCGTCCTCGGGAAGGACGATGAGGACGATGAGGACGACGGCACGCTGGCAGACTCTAACGATGCGCACGAAGCGTCACCCGCAACAGTTTTCTCCCAGGATTCAGTCGCACAAATCATGCAAAGCCACGCATCTCAAGATCAGCGGACCGGATCACTGCCATGAAACGCCACGGCCTGATCTTGCGCATGACGCTGGCGCTCGTGGCACTGACCGGTGCACTCGTGCTGATCGCCGATTTGATCTTCGACGTCCTGCCCGAACAGGGGGCGGTTTCGAAGCAGGTAAGGAAAGGGCTAGGCGAATCGCTCGCCGTCCAAATCGCCGCGCTCCTGGAAAGCGACGACAGCAATTCGATGCAAGCGACCTTGCGCACAGTGCTCGAACGCAACAAAGACGTGCGCTCTGCGGCGGTGCGTCGAGTCGATGGCGTGATCGTCGCGGAAGTCGGCGATCACGAGCAAGTCTGGCGCGAGCCACGGTCAGACCGCTCGACCCTCACCCATCTGAACATCGCGCTCAATACTGGCGAAGAGCGCTGGGGCGCGCTCGAAGTGGCGTTCCGGTCGGAGGAACGCGGTCTGTTGAGCCGCTGGATTGCGCAGCCAGTCGTCATCGTCCTGTTGTTCCTGGCGACTTTTGGCCTGCTCGCCTTTTGGCTCTACATGACCCGCGCGCTGCAGCACCTGGACCCGAGCAACGTGATTCCCGAACGCATTCGCGCGGCGTTTGATGTGATGACTGAAGGCGTCGTGGTGATGGATCGACGCGGTCGCATCATGCTGGCGAACAAGGCATTCGCACGCTTGCAGGGCGACGAGTTGTCGGCATCGCTTCTGGGAAAGGCGCTCTCGTCCATGCCTTGGCTCGAAGCCGATCTACCCGCGGATGAGTCTCTGCACCCGTGGGTACAGTCGATGCAAGATGGCGCACCGTCGACCGGCTACGCGCTGGAGATCCGCAGCGCTTCGGGCACGGTGAGCCACATGCTCATCAATTGCGCGCCGATTCTGGATCAGCAGGATCGGGTGAAGGGATGCCTCGCCACGTTCGACGATGTCACTGAGATGCATCGCACGAACGAGCGCTTGCGCGGGACGCTGGTCGAGCTGGCAATTTCCAAAGAAGAGATCAACCAGAAGAACGAAGAGCTGCATCGCATGGCGACGCGTGACTCGCTGACCGACAGCTTAAATCGCGGAGCCTTCTTCAAGGCGCTCGAGCGCATGTGCGCCGAGGCGGGCGAGCGGGCCACACCGCTTGCCTGCATGCTGATCGATATCGATCACTTCAAGCAGATTAACGACACTTACGGACACGCGGTCGGCGATCGCGTGATCTGTCGCGTGGCGCGACTGCTTGAGGCCAGCTCGCGCACGGTCGATGTCGTCTGCCGCTATGGCGGCGAAGAGTTCTGTGTCGCTCTCCCGGGTCTCGATAGCGACATGTCCGTTACGGTCGGCAATCGGATTTGTTCCATGATCGCAGAACAGTGCGGCGCGGGCGTGCGCGGGATACCAGGTTTGCGCGTGACGGTGAGCGTGGGCGTAGCGACATTATCCAGCGATGTCGCGGGCGCGAACGATCTCGTGAACCGGGCCGACCAGGCCTTGTATCAAGCTAAGCGCAATGGTCGCAACCGAGTCGTGCGATTTGATCGGGACGCGGTCGCGGACAAATCTAGGACTGCCGAGGCCGTGCCGTGAATCGAATCGGCATCGGTTTGAAGTTGCGGCTACTTGTCGTTGGCTTGGTCGTGCTCACGGCGGCTGGTATCGCGACGGCCACGATCTACTTCGAGTACTACGAGATTCGAGCACAGCTCATCAAGCAAAGTACGCGGCTGGCAAGCATCCTCGCTCAGTACGGCGAGCACGCGGTCACAGGACGCAATGGGCAGGCGCTAGGTGCGGTCCTGCGCAGTGCCAAGCAGAATCCCGAGATTGCCTACGCGGCGATCTTCGACGCCGAGCAGCGGCTCTTGGCCGAATCGACCGCGCGCGAGGGTTTTCCGCGGGCCGAGCCGCCGCGCGCCTGGCCAACGGCAACAGCGCCAGTGTATCGAGAGTTCTCCTCAGCCGACGCTGAGGGGGCGTTCATTGACGTCGTCGCACCTATTCAAACCAGTGGACCTAACCAGCGCGGCGGCCTCGATTCCGCGTCCACCACGGCCGAGAGTAACTCCCAAACTGTGGGGTACCTGCGGATCGCGGTGAGCCAGCGGCAATTGCGCGAGCAGCGCTCCGATTTTATGGGCCTCATAGGGGGCGTCACGCTACTTGTGGTGGCGTTCGGGTGCTCACTCACTGTGTGGTTAACACGGCGCATGGTGGCGCCGCTCGGCGAGCTAGCCAAGGCAACCCGGGCTATTGCACGCGGCCGCATCGACGCGGTCAGGGTCCCGACTACGAGCGACGAGATCAGCGATCTGGCGCGCTCCTTCAATGTGATGTCGATTCGCTTGCAAGAGGCCCGTACCGAAGTCGATGCGCATCAGGCCAATCTCGAAGTCAAGATCCAAAAGCGCACCGAGGAACTGGCGCGCGCGAAGGAGGCGTCGGAGGTCGCAAGCCACGCCAAATCACAGTTCCTGGCCAACATGAGCCACGAGATCCGCACGCCAATGAACGGAATGCTCGGCATCGCGGAGTTGCTGCTCGACTCGCCGCTCGAAGCGAAGCAGAAGAAGCAGGTCGAGACGATCTACTCGTCAGGGACGGCGCTCCTGAGCATCGTCAACGACATACTCGATTTCTCCAAGATCGAGGCCGGGCGCGTGGAGCTCACGCACGAGGAATTCGAGTTGGGCGAGATCGTCACGGGGACCGTGGAGATGTTCGCCCAAAGCGCTGCCGCAATGGGGATTCGCCTGAACGCGCGAGTCAGTGGCGACGTGCCGGAGATCGTTCAGGGAGACCCCGTGCGGTTGCGCCAGGTGCTGATCAACCTGATCGGCAACGCGCTCAAATTCACTGAGAAAGGCGAGGTGAGCCTGATGGTGGCGCGCCTCGGCGGCACCGAAAAGTTCGCCGACCTGCGCTTTTCGGTGCGCGATACCGGGATCGGCATTGCACCCGATAAGCAACGCGCGATCTTCGAGGCATTCGCGCAAGCCGACAGCAGCATGACGCGCAAGTACGGCGGCACCGGGTTAGGTCTGGCGATCTCGCGACAGATCGTCAAGCTCATGGGTGGCGAGCTCAGCGTGCAAAGCGCGGTCGGCGTTGGATCCACCTTCTTCTTCCACGTGCCGCTCGCAATCGGCAGCGCGAAGGATGGCGCGGGCCGGTCCACGGACCGTCGCCTCGAGGACAAGACCTTCCTCGTGCTCGACGAGAAAGTCGATGGTCAATCGGATGTGCGCAAGCACTTGGCTACGCTCGGGGCGACGGTCGTGTACGCGTCTCTACCTGAGCAGCTCTACGCACAGCTCGAGCAGAGTGCGACGCTGGACGCCGTGATCCTCGCGCACCGTATGCCCGGCGAGGAGAGTTCAAGGCTGGCCGAGCGCATTCGAACCCATCCGCGCGGCGCCAAGGCACCGATCCTGCTTGTGGCGAATTTGGGCCAGGAAGACACCGCGAGCCTGCGCGGCCATGCGGCCATCGATCAGGTGCTATCGCGTCCGGTCACTGGAGAGCAGCTCGCTCGAGAGTTGCGCAAGCTCCTCGCACGCTCTTCCGTGGGTAGCGCCGCCGGACGACGGGCGATCCTCGCCAAGGCCGACGACCGGACAGCTAAAGCGGCGAACGTGACCGCCGCAGGCGCGGCAAGTATGCCGCCGCCGGCACCGGATCACTTGCAAGGAGACGTGCTCCTCGCGGAGGACAACGCCCTGAACGCGCACGTCGTGCGCGCGATGCTTCAAGCGATCGGGTTGACGGTAATCGTCGTCGGCAACGGCGCCCTGGCTGTCGAGCAATGCCGGCAACGCGCGTTCGGTCTTGTCTTGATGGATGGTCAGATGCCAGTCATGGACGGACTGGAGGCAACGCGTCGTATCCGCGCCGACGAAGTCTTGACCGGTCGACGTCTCCCCATCATCGCGCTGACCGCGCACGCGTTCACCGAGTACGAGCGATCATGCGCAGCGGCGGGTATGGACGACTTCCTCACCAAGCCGATCAACAAGCGCACGCTTAGAGCCGCAGTCGAGAAATGGCTGTTACGTGAAGCCGCCGGGAGTAAGGCGACAGCCTGAGGTTCAGCGAGCATCGACGAGCTTAGATTGGGGAAGGTCCGCACAACCAGAGAAATTCTGGGAGACGGTTGGCAGAAAGTAGAGACTGATCACGACTGGAATGAATTCGGGTGATTTCATTGCGAAAAACGAGTTCTTCCTGGCCTATTTGCTCACTGCGGACGCACGGCTCCCAGCAACGTATATCTGGCCATAAATATGTTGGCCAACGCCGCGGTCACGGACAGCCGATTGCCGTTCTTGGCCAGCCCGCTGTAGTGCACCTTGCAGAACCCGAACACCCGCTTGATTACCCCGATCGAATGTTCCACCCGCGCCCGAATCCGCGATTTGGTCTGGTTCTCCGCTTTGATCGCCTCGTCAGTGCGATGCTTCCACTTGCACCGCCGATTGGTGAAGTCTCGCGCCCCAGGGGCCTTGGCGCGGATGCGCGCGGTCTGACTCTTGTAGGCTTGATCGCCATAGACGCGGCCTTCCTGTCCATGCAGAAGCTGATCCATCACCTTGCAATCGGCAGTGTTGGCCGGGCGCCCGCCTGCGGCGCTGGCCTTGGGGTAGAACGGCTCAATCAGCCCCACCAATTCGCCCCACGGCACCACCGATTGCATCTCGGCCAGAAATCGCTCGCGACGGGTCGGCTTGCGAAATCGCTCAAACTCGTTGGCCGCCAGCGTCAGTTGCTTGTTCAACGTTCAGCTCCGCACCGTCCTCACATGATTCGCTGTGTATCGAGCTGCACTCGACTCATCGAGGGTCTTGCGGAGTTTCCTTAGAAGTACCGTCGCGGCCATCAGACGCGCGAGCAAAACCTCCTGCGAAGTGCAGCCGAGAAAGGGTCTGCCGCCGCGGCGCACAACCCCGGCGTGCTGAACGCAAGCGGTAGCTCAACGGTTGCTCGACCACGCCCTCTTTGGGGTGGCGGTGGAAGCAACAGCAGGGGCCCGGGATGCTGTAAGAGCGCATCGCAACCCGACCGATGCACTCATCGTTTGCAGACCGACACGCGAGACAGCCGGCCGTTGCGACGAATGAGCAGATGGAATGGCACTGCGGCAATGTGCAGACCGATCGAGATCAGCAGCTTAGCGACGGGTCCGTGCGGCGCCCGTGCAACAAAAGCTTCAGCAAAGGCGACGTACCCCGCCATCCTGGCTGCGCTCGCCGACGACGTGGACTTTGAGCGCCGAGCCGCGACCCGATCGGCTCACACCGGAGCGTATTTCGCTGGGATTGCCTTGACGCGCTCGCCGCGTGCGACGCTGTGCGAACGTTGCGACTCGTCGCCGAGTTTGAACTTCAGCACCGCATCGACCAGATGCTCGGCCTCATGGTGCAAGCTGCTTGCGGCCGCAGCCGCCTGCTCGACCAACGCCGCGTTCTGCTGCACCGCCTGGTCTATCTGCGCGACGGCTTGATTCACCTGTTCGATGCCCGAACTCTGTTCGGTACTCGCCGCAGAGATTTCGCCAACGAGATCCGCGACACGCCGCACCGCCGCAATCGTCCCGGCGATCTGCTCGCCGCTCGCGGCAACGAGCGTTGCGCCTTCCCGTACCTTGAGCGATGAGTCATCGATCAACGCTTTGATCTCCTTCGCGGCATTGGAGGAACGCTGTGCCAGCATGCGAACCTCTGCAGCGACAACGGCGAAGCCCCGGCCGTCCTCGCCCGCGCGAGCGGCTTCGACAGCGGCATTGAGCGCGAGGATGTTGGTCTGAAACGCGATGCCCTCGATAACGGCGATGATCTCCGCCACACGATTCGAGGCAGTCGTGATCTGGTCCATCGTATCGACGACGTTCGTCACCACCTGACCGCCCTGCTCGGCTGAGGCTGACGCTTCGGCCGCGAGTCCGTTGGCCAGCCGTGCGTTGTCGGCGTTCTGCTTGACGGAGTTGGTCAACTGCGCCATGGCTGCTGCGGTTTGCTCGAGGCTTGATGCTTGTGCCTCGGTGCGCGCCGACAAATCAGCGTTGCCTTGCGCCAACTCGCCGACGGCGTGGCTGATGTTTGCCGCCGCTGAGCGGATCCCGCGGACCAACGCACCAAGTTGTTCCATCGTCGAGTTGGCATTGTCTTTGAGATCGGCGAACGTTCCGGCGTATTCCGTCAAGACACGTTCGCGCAGTTCGCCGCGGGCCAATGCCGCAAACATCCGCGACGCATCGCTCAAGCCACGCTCGCATACATCCATCAGGCGGTTGAGTTCCTCGACCATCGCGCGATACGCGTGCTCGAAGCGCCCGACCTCACCGCGCAGCGTGAAGTCCCCACGCGCCGCAGCCTCCGCCATTCGGCGGATTTCCTCTGCGATCGCGCTGAGATTGACCTTGACTTGTTCGATCGCTTTACTCAACGCGGCCTTCTTGCCTGGCAGCACGGGCAGCGTTACTTGGAACTGACCTCGTCCGTACTGCTGCATCGCATCGACGAGTGCCGCCGTGTCCTGGATCTGCGTATCGAGCATTCCGTTGATGCGCTTGGCCATCTCGCCGTACGCACCAGGCAATCGCTCCGGCGCGATGCGATGCTCGATTTCACCCTGCTCGTGCAATTCTGCGAGCACCTGCTGTGACTGGAGCAATGCCGCGAGTCGATCGCGTACCTGTTGCACAGCGTTCAGCAGCGACGCCACCTCCTGCGCCGTACCCTGCTGCAGTTCGCCCCGGACCTGACCACCCGCCAGGCCCTGTAATGCCTCGACTGCATTCGCCAGCGGAGTGGTCACGCTCCGCGTGATCCACATGCCAAGCATCAACGACAGCACCACCGCCACCGCGCCGGCCACCGACATCAGTATCGACGCGTGGCGGTACCGCGCGCGCAGCGCTGTCTCCACTCGTTGGAAGCGGGTCAGCTCGAAATTCTTGTACTCGGCCAGTGTCGCGGACATGGCCTCGATGCGCGACTGCGCCTCATCGATCAGGACGCGGCGCGCGATGTCCCGCTTGTTCGCCTTGAGGAAACGCGCGAATTTCGTCAACCCCACGAGCAATGCGCTGTTGTCGCTTTGGATCCTTGCCTGAATCGTCTCGGCGGCCTGTCCATCAGCGATGAGGTGTCGATCTAACTGTTCGAGCAGCAGCCCGATTTCGCGCTTGAGGTGCTCGATCTGCTCGATGTGCTTGCCGGCGTCGTCCTCACGCTCGACGATCATCGCATTCTGTGCCTGCCGGCCGATCGCATTGATGCGGTCGATCAGCGCCTGCATCGTCTCGATACGCGGGATGGTCTTGCCCACCAGGTCATCGACCTGGCCGTGAAAAGCGCGCAACTGCAGCACGCCAAACAGGGCGACAGCCGCCACCAACAGCACCATGAGGCCGAATGACAACAGCAACTGGGTCGATATTCGAACCGATCTGAGCATGTTCCAGAACCTATGCTGGGCTTACCGCGTAGTTTCGATCGCCCCTCACCGTATCGGGTTGTCACCCAGCGCGTTGACATTGGCGCGCTCGAGCACAACCTCGAGCAATCGCCCGAGGAACCTCGCGAACAGTCGCTCCTCGGCTTGCCATACACGCAGATGCGCGATCTCTTCGAGCGCGAGAACGCCGCGCAACCGACGCCGCACACGAACCGGCACCTCGAGCACCGCCGTCATACGCGAGCTCGGTGGATCCTGTGCCGCCAGTGCCACCCCCAAATCGTCTTCGGCACAGTCTTGGATCGCGATCAACTGTCCGCGTGCCAGCAAGGCGAGGTACGACGCATGGGTAGCCTGATCACGTCGTCGATCCAGAAGCGCCCGCTCACGCGAGACCGCGTGCGCCATCCGACACGCGAGTGTGCTGCAACCCGCGTCGAACTCCCACCAGCTGATCCGACCGAGTTGTGCGATATCGCAAATTCGTGGCGCCATCATCGCGAACAACCCCGGCAGATCGCCATTCGACGTATCGGGTTCCGCCCACAACGCTGCGACCAAATCCATCTGTGCGCACATGCGAAGCTGCCCCTCGACCATCTTGCGTTCAGCAGCCTGGAGGCGATTAACGTGCTGCGTCAGTTCGACCAGGTGTTCGCGGATGAGATTGAGGTGCGCAACACTCACGGCAGGAAGGTGCATGGGCGGTTCGTTCCGAGAGGGCCTTGCGGACCCGTCAATATGTTGCCCGTTCGCTACGGTCCGGCTTCAATCCGGTTATGTCGATCTCGGCCGCGCGCACTGGTCCACATTCAGGCGACATTCGGAGAAGCAAGCTAATACTGTCTGTCCTCGACATCCCCACCGACTTCTCTGAGCGCAGAGACAGGAGTTCGGCACGAGACGCACGGTGCATGGTCGATTCAGAGTTCCTGTCATCGGCAAGGTCTATCAGCTCTTAGCGGCGTCGGAGGGCCTCCGCGAATCGACTGAAATTGCCGCGGATGTGTTAGAGAAGCGCCAGAGCCATGGGCCATTGCCACACGAATGGCAACGAACGGAAATTCCGAGGATCCACGCCGATCACGGCGCTTTGTTGTCCTGCTCATCGAACTCGACGAGCGGGTCATTGATCTAGTGCGCGAGACGCTCGCCCATCACGGCATCGCAGTGCGCGTGGAACATCGCTTCGCGCGCGCGCTTCGTGCAGCGCACGACCCTGCTGTCGATCTGGTGATAGTCGACCTGCGCTTGGAAGACGGCGACGGATTGGATCTGCTTCGCAGAATCCGCGCAAAGTCAGACGTGCCGGTGATTGTCCTGAGCGCCGACTCAGAGGAGGCCGACCGCGTCCTCGCACTGGACAATGGTGCCGACGATTTCGTCGCCAAGCCGTTCGGCCCACTCGAGTTGGTGGCGAGGGTGCGCGCGATCGGACGTCGGCGTGCGCCTGCCTCGACGACGGAACCCATCGGGCGCGCGGACGTCACGAGGATTTACCGCTTCGCCGGCTGGGAGTTGAATGTTCCGCGACGACGATTGCTCGATCCGCACGGCACCATCGTCAATCTGACGATCACGGAGTTCAATCTGCTGAGCTGCTTTCTTCGATCGCCCCAGCGTGTTCTATCGCGTGAGGTGTTGATGGCGTCGAGCCGATTGCACGACGACCTGTATGAACGCTCAATCAACGTGCAGGTCCTGCGCCTACGACGAAAACTCACGCAGGGCAGCAACCCACAACGGCTACTGAAGACCGTGCGTCACGCCGGATACGTTCTAGACACGCCGGTCGAAGCGATCAAGTAGCCGTCGCAGTAGATCGATTCCCCTGCGCAGGCCGTGGAGAATTCTCTGCAGGCTACGTGCGTAGCTTCCGCTTCATCCATGCTGACACTCAAGCAAGGCACATGCACAGGTGAATCAGTAACATCGCGCACGCTGCAGTGCAGCATTACGGCGGGGAGGAGGCTTCATCGCCTCTCCGTCTTCATCACCTTTCCATCCCGCCACCTGATGAAGCATCCGTTCGACAACACCCCAACTCTGTCACTGAAGATCGCGCTCGCGACGCTGGTTCTGGTGATCGCCGCGCCATTGCTTGGATTGCTGTACTACAGCCATCAGCATCAAGTAGCCCTCGAGCTCGAGCGGGCCGTGAGTGACGCGCGGGCCGTCGCTCACGCCAGTGCCGAGGGCGTCAATGATCGGATCACCGATGCCTTGGCCACGCTCGAGGGCATCAGTGCCAGCGTCGGCGCGCGCACCGATCGCAGCGAGTGCGCGTATCTCATGCCATACCCGGCGCGCTTCGCCCGTCATTTCGTCGATGCCATCGTGCTCAACGCCGCGGGCGAGCGGATCTGTTCGATCCGGCAGCACGATCTCAGCGCAACATTGGTCAAGGCCATCGACTGGCATCGCGAGTTCGCGCAGACGCCTACCGATCACATCGTGGTCTCGCCGCCGCTTGCCTACGCCGACGGCGTGCAAACCGTCGTGGTTGCGCGTGCCCTGAACGATCGAAGCGGATTCGTTGCAGTCGCGCTCAACCTTGAAAGCCTTGGCGTGCTGCTCGAGCGCTTTACGCTGAATCTGCGAATCGGACGACCATCGGCCGAATCGACCGGCCCCCACCACCCCGACTCAACGAGCGCCCGGCTCGTCAGCCGAAGCGGACATTTGATTGCCGGAGGCGTCAAGCACTCTTCCGTCGCCCTGCAACCAGTCGAGGCTTCACTCGATCTCCGGCGCGCAGACGAAGGCGCCGCGCAAGTCACGGAAGTGACCCGCTTCGACGATTGGCTGATCAGCGTTTCGCTTGCCTCGGACCTGATTCGACACGAGGCGGCACGTGCGTCCCGCAACCAGACCAATCTGATCGCGTTGGTGGTCGTGCTTGCGCTGCTACTTGCCTGGGCCGTCGCGCGACGCATCGACCGTCCGGTCCGCGCGCTGGCGCATGCGATGCGCGCGATGGTTGCTGCGCACGACGGGCCGCCGATCCCCGATTCGGGGATCGCGGAAGTAGCCGAGCTGTCTGCCGCATTCGCCGCGCTGGTCGATGCGCGCGACCTCGCGCACGCCCGAATTGAGGACCTGGCGCACCTGGTAGAGCGAACCAGCGACATGATCCTGGTGTGCGACCAGACCGATCGACTCACCTTCATGAACGATGCTGCGCGCCGGGCGTTGGGCGTGGCACCAACGTCTGCTCTTGACACCTTTGGCATTGCCGATTTTTACCCCAGCGGACTTGACCTCAACCTCGCGCGCCAGGTGGCCTTGATCAAGGGGGTCTGGCGTGGCGAGCGCGAGCTACGTGGTCCCGTGGGGCGTTCGATCGCAGTGTCGTCGGTGCTCATAGCCAGGCGCGATCAGCACGGACGGCTGCTCGGTTTCGCCTCGATATCGCGTGACATTTCCGCGGCGAAGATCGCCGAGCGGCGCTTGCGCGAATCCGAGCAACGCTACCAGGACCTCTACGACAACGGGCCGGACATGCTGCTGTCGATCGACCCGCTTACACGTCGTGTCGTGCAGTGCAATCAAACCTTGCTGCGCCAGACCGGCTATTCGCGCGACCAAGTGATTGGACGTGAGCTTTTCTCGCTCTACGCGCCGGACAGCGTCGCTGCCGCACAGCGGGCCTATGCGCAGTTCGCCCAGCGCGGTGAAGTTCGCGACGTCGAGTTGCGCGTGATATGCGCCGACGGGCGCGTCATGGACGTCAGCCTGAGCGTCACCCTGTTGCAGGGAGCCGATGGGCGCCCGGTCTACAGCCGATCGAGCTGGCGTGATATCGGCGCACGTAAGCGTGCCGAGGCACAGCTGCGCCTACGGTCCGAGGCATTGGAGCATTCGCTCAATGGGTTCTATATCGTCGACCCAGTCGGCCGGATTCGCTATGCCAATCGCGCGTTCATCACGATGTTCGGATTCATCGGTTGGGATCAGTTGTGCGAAATCCGCATCGGCGAACTTTGCACCAGCTCGAGCGTGGTGGCTCGAATCATGAGAGAAACCGAAGCAGCCGGTGCCACCCACGTCGAGTTCACCGGGCGCCGCCGCGATGGCAGCACGTTCGATGGATTGGCCTATATCCGCGCGTTTCACGATGAGCACGGCGAGCGCCTGTTAATCGGCACGACCTTGGATATCACCCACCGCAAGCGCGGCGAACAAGAACGCCTGCGCATGGAAGCCGAACTGCGCCAAGCCCAGAAATTGGAAGCGATCGGCCGACTCGCCGGTGGCATCGCTCACGATTTCAACAACATGCTCACGGTAATCAGTGGGCACTGCGACGTGGCGCGTGAGGCGATCGAGTCTGCAGGGGAACTCAACGGTCATCTTCGCGAGATCGCGCGAACGAGCGAAGGCGCACGCGCCATCGTCGAGCAATTGCTGGCGTTTGCGCGTAAGGATCGCGCCGAGCTCCTCCCCATTGACCTCAACGCATCGATATCCGAGCGACTCTCGACGCTGCAGCAGTTGGCCGGTGATCGGATGATGGTCGAGTTCCGCCCCGGAAAACACCTGTGGCCGATCAGCATGAGCCACGCTCAACTTGCGCAGGTATTGTCAAATCTCACATGCAACGCGCGCGCGGCGATCGCCAAACGCGGCACGTTCACCATCCGCACTGCCAACATTGGCCCGGACGATCCACTGCGCGCGATTCTGCCGCAGCTTCAGATCGCACCGTTCGTGCTACTGGAGATTGGCGATTCCGGTGCCGGCATGGCGCCCGAGGTGCTTGAACGCGCGATCGAGCCGTTCTTCACCACGAAACCGATCGGCCAGGGCATCGGCCTGGGCTTGTCGATCGTGCACAGCATCGTCGGCCAGAACGGTGGCAGGCTGTGGATTCGAAGCACGCCCGGAGCGGGGACCACCATCACCATTTGCTTGCCGCGCCTCGAGCGCTCGTCTTTACCACGACAGTCCGCTGCGCTCACCTTGGAAGAGGCCTGAGAAGGACTCAGCGCAGGGCCGAACGATTTCCCGATACCTGCAGCGCGGCCTCGCCATGTATCGCGCTTGCCGGCGCACCTGCGCCGAATCGCGATCGACTTGAGCTGTTCGACTTCACGAGTACGTATTAACCGGACATTCGACGATGAACAATACAGTCTTGCTGATCGACGACCATCAACCGTTACACAGCTTGCTGGGGGGGTTTCTCGGCGCACATGGGTTCGAGCTCAATTGCGTAGGCTCGCTCACTGCAGGTCGAAAGGAACTCGCGGCTCGCACGCCTGCGATGGTGCTTCTCGATCTGATTCTGCCCGACGGCGATGGCCTGGACCTGGCGCGGGAACTACGCCAGCGCGAGCCGACGCTGCCGATCATCATGCTCAGTGTGCGCACCCAGGAATCTGATCGGGTTACCGGCTTGGAGACGGGCGCGGACGACTACCTTCCCAAGCCCTTCAGTCCGCGCGAGTTGCTCGCCCGCATGCGCGCAGTGATCCGGCGTTGCAGCGGCAGTAGCGTGGGCGTGCCGCAGCCGGGCTTACCCACGGGGCCACGCGCTTATCGCTTCGGCGCCTGGCGCCTGGACGTGGCATCGCGTCGACTGATCGGCGAGGGCGGACTGGAGCGCCCACTCACCCGCACCGAGTTCAAGCTGCTGCACGTCTTGTGCCGCGCGCCCAACCGCATTCTGACGCGCGAACAGCTGATCAACGCAATCGGCTTCAACGAGAACGTGTTGGATCGATCGGTCAATGTTCAAGTCGTGCGCCTGCGACGCAAGCTCCGCGTGAGACCCGGTGAGCCCGAGCTGGTCCGAACCGAACGAGGCCTGGGTTACGTGTTCGATGCGAGTGTGGAACCGCAATGGTAGGTACCCGCACGGCGGGTGACCAATCGCACGCCTGCTGCCACCACACGACAGCTCTGCGGAAACAGTAACGCGTTGGCGCGAGGAATCGTCCACGCGCGCGACCAACCGCGCGGCAATTGAAGCCTTTCGGTAGCCCTGACTTGGCACATTGGGCTGAACCCTCCTCGCAGCGGCCGTACGCGGCAACGCGTCCCGGCTGCATCACCCATGAGCCACGCCAATCGGATCGCCGCCAATCGCGATCCTCACCATCGCCCGAGCGCGCAGACCGACTCGCCGCGTGCCATCGATAGCCCGGATCACACAGGCATGCACGGCCAATGGCTGGCCTTGCTGCAGGGGCTGACACGCGCGTGCGCACTGGAGAACCGAGCGCTGGACGAGGTGTTGCGAGAATTCTGCCCGCGACTCTGCAACGTGCTGCAGGCGCAACAGGTGAGCTTCTGGTGCATGGACGACAGTGGCACGAAGCTGGAGTGCCTGGAACACTACAGCACTACGGATCCCGGTCTCGTCAGCAGGCCGGCCAGAACCGTCGCCGATCACCCGGCCTTGTTCAGCGCCCTGGAGCGCGGCGAGCTGATCATCGCCTATCGCTCCCAACCCGATGCGACCGCGGGCACTCTATGGGAGATCGAACTGGCTGATTCGCCGGCGGCCGCTTTAGTGGCTGTCCCGGTCGTGCGTGGCGGCAGGCTATGCGGGGTGATGAGCGTTGAACGAGAGTCTGCGACCACCGAGTGGCGGTCTGATGAATGCACGTTCGCGCAGGGGGTGGCCAATACACTCAGTCTGCGCGTCGAGCAGGACGAGCGCACGCGTATCGAGCAGTTGCTGTGCATGCATTGCGCCCGCACCGACTGGGTCTACGACCAGATGCCCGATCTGGTGCTGCGCATCGACCGCAATCTGCGGTTCGCGTTCGTCAATGCAGCGGCCGCTCGCATCGTTGGACGCGCCCCGCGCGAGCTGATCGGCACCAACCTGGGCGAGCTCAGCTTTGCACCCAATCGACTTGTGGATGCGCGCCGACATGTCGCCGAAGTCCTGGGCGAAGCGCGGCCGCGACGCGTCAATTTCACCTTGAATTCGCCGGCCGGCCGACGCGTGTTCGAGTCGGTTCTGCTCCCGGAGCTGGACACCACGGGCGCCGGCGCAAGCGTGCTGTTGATCGCCTCCGACGTGACCGATCGCATTCGCGACCAACGCGCGCTGGCCGAACGTGAGGAGCGCTTTCGCGTGCTTGCCCAGTTGTCCTCGGACTACTACTGGGAGCAAGACGCACAGCTGCGCTTCACGGTGATCGAAGGGCGCCAACCGGTGGAGTCGATGCCCGAGAGCACGCAACTCATCGGCAAGCGGCGCTGGGAGCTCCCCGATGACAGCGTCACTGAGGAGGAGTGGGCGGCGCACAAGGCAGTGCTGGCGGCGCGTCAGCCGTTTCGCGACTTCGAGATCCGACGCCCGGATCGACACGGCGAGAGCCTTTGGTTCTCAATCAGCGGTCAGCCGAAGTTCGGGCGCGGTGGACGATTCGAAGGTTATCGCGGCGTGGCACGCAACATCACGCTGCGCAAACGCGCCGAGTTGTCGTTACAGGCAGCTACTCGCGCGGCGCAGCAGGCCAACCTCGCCAAGTCGCGGTACCTGGCGCAGATGAGTCACGAGATCCGCACGCCGATGAGCGCGATACTGGGCACGCTCGAGATTTTGGTGGACAGTGCGCTGCCCGCCAGCAGTCGCGAGCACGCCTCGGCCGCCTACGAATCGGCTGAAGCACTGCTCGGTGTGATCAACGACGTGCTCGATCTATCAAAGATCGAAGCAGGCAAACTCACGCTATGCGAAGCGCCGTTTCAATTGCGCCGACTGCTGCAGAGCGTGTTGACGCTGTTCGAGGCGCGCGCCATCGGCAAGGGCGTCGCGCTCACCCAGTCTGTTGAAGCGCACCTGACCGAGCATTGGATCGGTGATGCCGGTCGATTGAGACAGGTGCTGTCCAATCTGGTTGGCAACGCACTTCGCTTTACCGACCACGGGCGGGTGGCGATTACGGTGAGCGGGACTCATGAACCGATCGGCGGGTCCGTGACGTTGCGGTTTGCGGTCACCGATACCGGGGTCGGCATCCCAACTGACAATCTCGCGCGGCTGTTTGCGCCGTTCGTCCAGGTGGGCAACGACACAACCCGCAGCAACGAAGGCACAGGCCTGGGCCTGGCCATCTCTAAACAGCTGGTCGAGCTAATGGGTGGCGCCATCGGCGTTGCCAGCGAGCCCGGGCGTGGCTCGACGTTCTGGTTCGATGTCCGGCTGGTTCGATCCGATGCGGCACAACCGACGGCCGATCACCCGCCGGCGACGCAGGCGCAGGCCATCGCAACACTCGCCGGCCGCACCACTCTTCTGGTCGAAGACAACGCCATCAACCGCAAGATCGCCGCGATCATGTTGCGCGAGCTCGGTTGCGAGGTGACAGCAGTCGAGAACGGCGCTCAAGCGTTGGAGCAAGTTCGCCCGGGACGCTTCGATGTCGTGTTGATGGACTGGCATATGCCGGTCCTGGGCGGCATCGAGGCCACGGCGATGCTGCGTGATATCGAACGCAATCACGGCGCACTGGGGCGCCAGGGCGATCGCCTTTGCATCGTTGCGCTCACGGCGAACAGCTTGTCGGGGGATCGTGAGCGAGCGCTGCAGTCTGGATTCGACGAGTACATCGCCAAGCCGTTTCGCAAGGTCGCGCTGCGCGACGCACTGCTCCACGTGTTGCGTCGCGCCGCCACGCCCCAGGATCGAAGCCATGGTTGATTCCGGCATACGCATCGTGCTGTGCGACAGCCATGAAGTGGTCCGCTGCGGAGTGCGTCAGATGCTGGCGCCGTTTACCGATATCGAAATCGCGGGCGAGACCGACAGCGCCGCCCAGTGCCTGGAACTACTGCAATCGGACCCGCCTCACATGGCAGTCATTGAGTTGGATCTGCGCGATCGCAACGGACTCGATCTGATCGAGGAGATCACGTCGACCCGAACACATCCGAAGGTGTTGATCTTCAGCGGTCGCGATGAACGCCAATTCGGTACGCGCAGCCTCAGGCTGGGCGCCGACGGTTTTGTTTCCAAGCGTGACTCGACGGAACAACTGGCTTCAGCAATTCGCTCGATCGCTCGTGGTCGGAAACATCTCAGCGGGACGCTGGCCGGCGCACTCGCCGATGCGGTGGGGAATCCTTGCATGGCCATGCCGGAGGAGCATCTCGCGCCACGCGAATTCGCGGTGTTCCGGAGCATTGCCGAGGGCGTTGGGCTCACTGCGATCGGCAATGAGCTCGGATTGAGCGTCAAGACGGTGGCGACCTATCGCGCCCGCGTCCTCGACAAGCTGGGGGCGCGCACCAATGCTGATCTGGTACGACTGGCGTTCGATCACAACATACTGCGGTAACCGCCGTTACGGCCTGGTCAACACGAACGAACGATGCATCAGAGGTATCAGGCCACCCGTTCAGCGCTGCGCCATCGAATCCGCATCAGGGGTACGGTCAGTCGGAGGCTAATCCTGCTCGCGCCGACGATTGTGGTGCTGATCGGCATGGCCGGCTCGGTGGGTGGGTGGCGACTGGCGTTGCGGGACGCAGAGAATGAGTTGCATCGCGCGTTTCGGGAGGAGACCGAGGCCGCCGTCGATGGCATCACTCGGTCGATCGAGCGCTACTTGGACATGCTCGGCAACATGCAGGCGTTCTTTGCGGCGTCGACCAACGTGAGTCGCATCGACTTTCACCGCTACGTGAGCGGGCTGGACGCTTCCCGCCAATACCCTGCATTGCGAGCGTTGCAGTACGCGCCATTGGTGCGACTCGCCGAGCTTGCCGAGTTCGAGCGCGGCGTGCGTTCCGATCGCACCTTGCACTCCCAAGGTTATCCGGCGTATGCGGTGCATCCACCCGGCATTCGCACGTTCTACGTGCCGGTTCTCTACAACGAACCGATGCGCAGTAACGAGGCGGCGTTCGGCCACGATCAGGTAGCCGAATCCGCGCGGCGTGAACTCATGGAACGCTCCCGCGATCGCGGTGTACCGCAGGCCTCGCCACCATTGCAACTGGTGCAGGACGCCGCACGCGCGCCGACCGTCATCTTGCGTGCGCCGATCTTTGGCAATGGGGAGCGCCGCTCCGTCGCGGCGCAGCGCGCCAGAGCGTTCGTCGGCCAGGTATCAGCGCTGGTGAGCGTCACCGAGATGGTGCGCGCAATGGTCAGTCAACGACTGCTCGAGCGCACCCGAATCAGGATCGACGATGTCGGCTACAGCGACAGCCCGGTTGGTGTTTCTGGGCCAGCCGTCGATTGCCTGGCACGATGGCGTGCGTACGCTGGCACGCCAAGAGATGTTGGATTTCGGCGGCCGAACCTGGCAGCTACGTTTCGAGCGCCAGATTGAAACCGCCAACCTGTACGCGTTGCCGAACGCCATTCTCGTCGCCGGCATGGCCTGCAGCCTGTGCCTCGCCATGCTCCTGGTGTGGTTGATTCGCGGCAGACATGCTGCCGTGCAAGCGGGCGAGCGCTTGACGCGGGAATTACACCGTAGCGAACAAGAACTTCGCGCCATGATCGACAGCGTTCAGGAGATCGTCTGTCGCACCGACCCGCACGGACATATTCTGTTCGTGAATCCCGCCTGGCACGTGCTCACGGGATACTCGGTTGAAGAATCTCTAGGGCGTCCGTTGTTGGACTTCATTCATCCGAGCGACGTCCAATCCGTGCGCAGCGCCGCCCGGGCAGCGTTGCGCACACAGCCTCCCGACATCGATTGGACCGCGCGTCTGGTTACGAACGTGCACGTTAGCCGCTGGGTTCACGCGCGGGCACGATTCCTGGGGGGCACCGGCTCCGAGCCGTTGCATGCGGTCGGAACATTGGTCGATGTCACCGAGCGCGTTGCCGCCGAACACGCCGCGCGTCAAGAGGCGCTACTCGACCCGCTCACGCGCCTGCCCAATAGGGTGAAAGCCACCGAGCGTTTGCACCACGCGATCGAACTTGCGCTCGATCGTGGCCATTGGGTTGGGGTGCTATTCATCGACCTCAACCAGTTCAAATCGATTAACGATACCCACGGGCACGGGATCGGCGATGGCGTCTTGCAGGCAGTGAGCGCACGACTCAGAGCGACGGTCCGTGCCGACGATACGGTGGCCCGGGTGGGCGGCGACGAGTTCGTGGTGATCCTGCCCAATATCCTGAACGCGAATACGGCCGAACGCGTCTCGCACGCCATCTCAGAGTCGTTACACCATCCCATCAGATGCGGTGCGCTGACCTTGCACGTCAGCGCGAGCGTCGGCATCGGCTTGTTCCCCCAGGACGGCGCCAACGCCGAGGATCTGATCGCAATGGCCGACCAGGCCATGTACCGCGACAAGCGCGCGCCCCGTGCCCTAAAGGAACCGGAGCGATGACTGCACCGGCGTCAACTCGGTCGGGCTGGCAGATGCTCCCTCGGCTCGAACGCGCTTGGCCGCCCTCTGGACAGATAGGTGGATCGGCGCTCGCTACACGCGTGCGATCCTGTGACGACGATCTCGCTGATTAGCGATCGTTAGGGGCGCGCGCACCCGGATTTCGTGCTGGCGCGGCACGGCGGGCCGAACACGCTGCAACAATCGCATTCGGCCGAAAAACTCGTTTGTGCGCAGCCGCGCACGCGGAGGATCGCGAATCAGGATTCGCTGCGGCGCGCCCGATCGGGTTGCTGCAACAGCGGATTGCAACCCGCCCGCGCGGGCCCCAGCACGCGCGTGGACGGGGCGCAGCGGCGGCCTAGCCGCGCAGGGGCCGACGCGTTCGTCCCAACGAACGCGAGCGTCACCGGGCCACCCCAGTGGCACGGGGGCGCGTTCGGGTGATCGGTGCGCCCCACGCACCGATCACGCGTGCGAGCGGCTCGCCCCAGTCGAGCCCGAGACACGCCCCGGACCCGAGGCACGCGCGCCCACGCGCGGGCCAGCGCGAACGTCGCCGCCCACGGCGCGTTCGTGCGATCGGGGGCCGCCGTCGAGCGCGCGGTCCACGCGCGCTTGACCCCGACGGTCGCGGGGGCCCGTCCAGGGCCTCCGGGCGGAACGCCCGGACCAGGCGCAAGGCGGCCGCTCGGCCGACTGCGACGCAGCCCGCGAGCGGCGGGGTCAAGCGCGAAGCGCGCAGACGGCGGCGGGTGAAGCGCGAGGCAGTGAACTCGTCCAGAGGCTCACTGACCGCGCGAGGGCGTAGCCCTCCAAGCCTTGGACCGTCCAGGGGAAAGGCGCGGGGTGAATCAAGCGCTTGGGCAACGTCCAGGCGACCAAGCGATTGAGAGGGCGGCCCCCTCTCACGGCGCTCGCGCGCCCTAGTGCGCGGGCGCAAAGCGGATCATGCGTCGTGCAAGCGCGCGTCACCGCCAGTGTCACTCCGACAGGGCGAGCCTGCAGGCAGAGCAAGTGACGAGAGATGTCGTCGCTATTGGCCCGGCGCGGCCAACACCGGCCAGACAGAGAACGATGTCCCGCACGACTTGTAACGTCGGGCGGATCGCTCACCGGCACAAAGCGCTCGCATAATCGGTGGCGGGGGTTCAATCGTCTCGGAGGCACCGTGATCGACGTGCCTGATGGATTGCTCTCGCCCCTCACCGACGCGCTTGCCTGGTTGATGCAGCTTCAGCTGCACACCAGCTACGCGCTGCTCGCGGCGATCGTTGCGTTGATCGCGATCATCAATCCGTTCCCGCTACGCGCCCGCGATATCGACACCACGTTGATCGACCTGGTGCTGATCGTGACCCGCCATGCGTGCGGTGCGATTGCCGTGGTGGTGGGCGTGATATTGCCGGGTGTGATGGTGTTGTTGTACGGATTCGTGCATCACCGCACCGATCCCGCGGCCGAACGGACGGCGCTGGGTTTTCTGGTGCAGACCTTCGCCGATCGGGGGTGGCTGCTGGCCGCGGGCCTGGCCATCGGCGCTGGCATCCGTTTCACCTATCAACGCTGGGTGGCGCCCGAGTTCAGTGCCTGGTTGCGCGCGATGCGCCAGCGCACCGAAGTCGATGTGTTGAGCGATGTGCGCGCGGCAATCACCGCGCTACAACCGAAGTCGTTCGAGCCGCGGCGTTACTACCGCGACGGGTGGTTTTTTGTGGGTCTGGATCAGCAGGATCGGCCGGTGTACGAACCGGCGGAACTGATCCGAAAGACCAACCTCCAGTGCGTCGGTCCGACGCGCTTCGGCAAGGGCGTGGCGCTTGGGTGTCTGCTCGATCAATCGGTGCGCTGCGGGCACGCGGTGATCTACGTCGATCCCAAGCACGACGAGTGGGGACCGTGGGTGCTGAAAGACGCGGCGCAACGGGTCGGAAGGCGGTTTGTCGTGGTCGACCTGTTGAACGATCTGGGTGGCTGGCACCCATTCATGGCGGGCTCGCTGCTCGATCGGCGTGAGCGCATCGTGAGCGCGTTCGGGTTGGCCGACACCGGCACCGATGCCGACTTCTACAAAGGCCAGGAACGGCGGATTCTCGATCGGATTCTGGCGCACTCGAACGGCTCGATCGCCTCATTGCTCGATGCGCTGGAAGCCTTGGATGCGGACGGAGAACCGCTCAAGGCGAAGGCGCGCCGACTGCATGACGGGCTGCGGGAATTCGCGCTCGTGCCGGCCCTCAATCCGAAGCAAAAAGGGCTGCAAGTTGCCGACGTTCTGCGGCACGGCTGGGTGCTCTACTTCGCCGGCGATATCGACTCGGCGATCCTGCGCAAAGCCACGTTGGTATTCATCAAAGAGGCGTGCCGGCTCGCGCAAACCATGGCCGCGCAGCGCGATCGACACCTCACCATCGCCATCGATGAACTCAAGTTTCTGGTGAGCCAGGAACTGTCCAATGCGCTCGCCACGACCGTGCAAAACCGCGTGAACATGATCGTGCTGCATCAAAGCGTGCAGGACCTGCTTGCACCTGAGGATCGCACGCTGAACGCCCGCGCCATCGAAGCGAGCGTGCGCGCCAACTGCCAGATGAAGCTGCTCTACAAATGCGATCCGGACACCGCGCGCTGGGCGGCCGACATGAGCGGTACCGCGCTACGCAAAGTGGCTCGCATGGAACGCACCGAAGTCAACGACGTCGGCGGTGAGGTGTGGCAGCGCGAGCGCACGTTGGGGGATCAGGAAGAGGCGTTGATCCCGATGAATACGTTGCTGACGTTGCCGCCACGGGTCGGTGCGTTCTATGGGCCGCACCGGCTGGCCACGGTGGTGTTTACCAGTCCGGTGAAGGTTGCGAATCAGGGGACGTTGAAAGCTGGTTCAGCGATTAGTGCTGACTGCGCCGACTCGATACCGAGAACGGTGGGTCCCCGCAGCGATCCCGTCCTCGCAGATGCGTTGCCAGGGACACCGAAGCTGGCCGATGCGGTCGATGTCGACGCGGGTAGTCAGCCACCTGCTTCGAGCGCGCGCACGAAGTCCAACCCGACCCAGAGAAAGCGACGCAATCGCTCGATGCCGAGCGTGTCGGCGCCTACGCCGAAGGACGAAGGCGCTGCCGCCAAAGCGGGACCGCAGGGCAAAACTTGAGGAGTATGCCGATGCTGGCGTGACTATTTGCGCACGCGCCGCTGATGATCCGCTCTGCATCGTGGTCGACGGCACCGAGCTCTGCGCGGACAAAACCCCTTGGTGACCGGGCAAGCCTCGCCGCCTAGGTTCCTATTGCCAAAAGGTTCTGACGGTTCATCGCGAGACTTTTGTCACTGCAGACACCATGGCGTGTAGCACGCATTGCGAACTGCGCGCCGAGCGCCGTTTTATTTGATGCTCGACCGACCGATACGAAGGATAGCGTCTTAGTTTCGGCTGGCGCAGTGCCTTCAAGCGTCTTGCGCGAACAAGCGGCCCCCTTGTAGCTCCTTATTGCTTGTTTCACTGCCACCTCCTATATGAACCTCGATCGGTCGCGATTCTTTTCGAATGACCCGCCACGTGGCGGCTGGCGGCCGCAGCGCGCGGGCAATTGACGTGAACGTCACTCACGACAAGCAGTCATCGCCTATGTTTCGCCGCTTCGTTCTAGCAAGCTTCGCTATCAGTCTCGTCGCGGCGGTGGCCCTGGGCGCGATGCTGCAGCGCATTGCCGCAGACCAACTCATCTCCGCAGTCGAACGCAGCAACGTCGGGCTCACCGTGTTGTTTGCCAACGCCATGTGGCCCGAGTTTGGTAGGTTCGTCGACCGAGTTGGAGATCTCAATGGCGATGCGCTACGAGCACGCCCCGAGACCCAAGTGCTCAAGGAGTCGGTGCACGCAAAGATGCGTGGTTTGGGCATTGCAAAGGTCAAGATCTACGCATTGAACGGCAAAACAGTCTTCTCGACCGAGGACCGTCAGATCGGCGAGGACAAGAGCGGAAACGGCGGCTTTCTGAAGGCCCGCGATGGCACGGTTGTCTCTGAGCTCACCCACCGCAATCAGTTCAGCGCATTCGAGGCGATGATCTTCGATCGCGATCTCCTTTCCTCGTACGTTCCAATGCGGGACGGCAATGGCGAGATCGTCGCCGTCTTCGAGGTCTACGACGACGTTACCCAGCTCTTCGCGGCGGCACGTGCGGGGGCGTGGTCAGTTTTTGGATCGATCGCTTTCGTGTTTTCGGTGCTTTACGTGGTCTTGATCTTTGTTGTCCACCGGGTCGACCGTGGTCGCAACCGCGCCGAGCGGTCCCTGCGCGCGCTGCTTAGCGATCTGGAAGGGCGCATTATTGCGCGGACCATCGAGATTTCTGCCGCGACCGAAGAACTGAAGAACTTTCGCGCCGCCATGAATATGTCAGGTGACTCAATCTATCTTACGGATCGCGCCACCATGCGGTTCATTTATGCAAACGAAACCGCTTGTCGACGATCGGGGTATCCGCGCCAGCAATTGCTTGCAATGGGACCGCAGGATCTGTTGTCGATGGACCGGCAATCGATTGAGGAGTCATTCGACAAAATCATCGCGAATGGCCCCAATGGCGTTGCAACCGAGGTGGTCGCCACTCTTGGCGGTGGGCGCCGAATCATCGCCGAATTGCAGCGCAGCGCGTTGCGCAGGCATGACGGTTGGACCATCGTGACGATCTCCCGCGACATCACCGCTCGCAAGCAGATGGAGGCGGCGCTCGATCGCGCCAAAGAGCGGCTGGATATTGCCTTGAGCGCCGCCAGTATCAGTCTTTGGGATTGGGATGTCCCAACCGACCGTTTGGTGTTCGACGAGCGGTTCAGCATGATGCTCGGCAAGCCGGCCAGGGTGACCGAAACCAGCATGCAAGACCTGGCGCCGCTACGGCACCCTGACGACAGCGAGCAGCTGCGTCAGATGCGGGCGATCGTGCTGAGCGGCGAGACGGATCACTACAAGCTCGAGCAGCGCTTTCGTGCCGACTCGGGTGAGTGGATTTGGATTCAGTCGGTCGGCAAAGTCGTCGAGCGCGACGTGGCTGGCAACGTCGTACGAATGATCGGCACAGTCATCGACATCTCCGAGCACAAGCGCATCCAAGAGGCGCTGGAGCGGGCAGAGCGGACCGCCAATGAAACGAGTCTGGCCAAGTCGCAATTCCTGGCCAATATGAGCCACGAGATCCGCACGCCATTGAATGGTGTGATCGGGATGACCGATCTCCTGCTCGACACCACGCTCGATGAGGAGCAACGTCGATTCGTGATGATGGCGCATCGCTCCGGCGAAGCGTTGCTAGGGATCATCAACGATATCCTGGATCTATCGAAGATCGAAGCGGGCAGGCTGGAGCTGGAATCGATTCCCTTCGATCTGTGGGAAGTCGCCGAAGACGTGGGCGAGTTGCTCGCCGAACGGGCACATGGCAAAGGCCTGGAGCTTCTCTGCCAGATCGACGAGGATGTGCCGATCAACGCGATCGGCGATCCTGGGCGGTTGCGTCAGATCTTGACCAACCTCGCCGCCAACGCGATCAAGTTCACCGACGCGGGCGAGGTCAGCATTGTCGTGCAGCGCGTCGGCGAGGCGTGTACGCATGCGGACGGCGCCTGCCCGATCCGATTTTCGGTCATCGACTCCGGAATCGGTATGAGCGCCGAACAGCAGCAGCGACTCTTCCTGCCGTTTTCGCAAGCGGACAGCTCGACGACGCGCAAGTATGGCGGCACCGGACTGGGGCTCGCGATCTCGCGACAGCTCGTTGATGCGATGGGGGGCACAATCGAGCTCGAGAGCGCACCGGGTAAGGGGTCCATATTTCGTTTCACAATCCCGGTCGTCCCGACCGTGTCGAACGAGCGCTGGCCGACCAGCGCCGCCGCCAGCAATCTCGCGCATCGCCGCGTGCTCGTCGTCGATGACCACGGCACCAATCGGAATATCGTCAAGCGTCAGCTCGAATCGCTCGGTCTGTCGGTCGAGACCGCAAGCGACGGTGCGCAAGCGCTCGCGAGCCTTCGTGCGGGCGGGAAAGCTCAAGCAGTCGAGGTCGCCTTCATTGACATGAAGATGCCTGGGATGAACGGCATAGAACTGGCGCATGCGATCCGCAACGATCGGACGATCGTCGAGCCGGCGCTGGTCATGCTGACATCGGTGATGCCCGCCGATGGTGCGAAGGCCGCACGCGAAGCCGGGATCGTCGCCTATCTGAATAAACCGGCGCGTCGGTCCCAGTTGGAGAAAATTCTGCATCGGCTGCTGGATGCGCCGGCCGCGGTGCTCGCAGTGGCTGCCGACGTCGCTGCTCCAATCGAGACGAACAAGCCAGGGCGCGTCCTGCTCGCCGAGGACAACATGGTCAACCGAACCATCGCGACGTCAATGCTTAGGCAACTCGGCTGGGAGGTTGATTGCGCCAAGAATGGTGTTGAAGCGGTCAGCGCCGTTGCAAATCACCGGTACGATGTCGTTCTGATGGACTGCCAAATGCCGGAAATGGACGGCTTCGCGGCAACCGCTGCGATCCGCCAGACCGAACAGGAGTCGGGCTGCGCCACGCACGTGCGAATCGTCGCGCTGACCGCCAACGCGGTACAAGGCGATCGGGAGCGTTGCCTGGCTGCGGGAATGGACGACTATCTCGCCAAGCCGTTCCGTAAAGAGCAACTCGCCCGAGTGCTTGTGACCCCTGAAGCAACCATTGCCGCGGTCACGCACGCGTAGCCCATCTCCCCTGATCGTCCGCTATAGTGAATCAGAACCGAGCATTCACCGATGGGTGCGCGGCGAGCGTGATGGTCAGCTCACGAGCGGCCCTGGTAAAGCGTGGTCCGGCGATCGGGCCCAAGACCGGACGAGGCTTCGCGACTTCTGATTGTCATGTCGCCGCAATGCATGTGCACATGCATCCAATTCCCCGTAACGCCGGCGATGTGCCGAACGCGGCTGGGGGAATTCGCTGTGTGCTCTCCTGAGCCGCCACGCCCTACTTGTGAAACCCAGCCGGAGCGAGTCGTCCGTGACCATCCGTCGAGAGTTCATGCGGCGCGGTGCCGCCCTTTGTGCCGCCGCCGTTCTGGGCGAGGCGAGCTCCAGGCGGGGCGCGCAGTCCAGTGAACGTTGAGAATCGAGGGACGTTGACAGCTGGTTCGGCGATGAGTGCTGACCGCGTCGACTCGATACCGAGAACGGTGCGTCCCCGCAGCGATCCCGTCCTCGCAGATGCGTTACCAGGGACACCGAAGATGGCTGAGGCGGTCGATGTCGACGGGGGTAATCAACAACCTGTTTCGAGCGCGCGCACGAAGACCAACCCGGCCCAGAGAAAGTGGCGCAATCGCGCGATGCCGAGCGTGTCGGCGCCTACGCCGAAGGACGAAAGCGCTGCCGCCAAAGTAGGCCCGCAGGGTGAAGCTTGACGCGGCTTCTCCCGGCGCCGTCACATCGCGGAGATGTTGGTTTAGCGCCCAACTGGATTCTTCCCCTGCACTGCCTGGTTCTGGGTGAATCGGCGAACTGCGGGCGGGCCGATCTTCCAGCCCGCCCTTGCTCGTGGCCCCGAGCAGCAGAAAGTACAACGACTCGGCCTTCAGCACCAAGCGTGCCTGCGCGAGCGGCGACCAGCCAATCGGCACAGGGTGTGCGTGGTCAGAACTCCACCCACTCGCCATCGGTGCCCGTCTTAGCGTCGGCCGATCCCGATAGTTTGGCGGGTCCGCTTTGCGGTTTGGCGTTGTTGGCGATGCGCGCCACGTTCTTCGCGCGGTTGGGGCCGCGGCGATCGGTGGTGGCGTCCCAGGATTTCGCTGGCGTTGACGAGGAGGACGCCGACGGGCTCGCGCTCGTGCTGACACCCATCCGGGCGTGTGCACCGGTGCGAAACACCGACACCGCTTCGGCGAGGCTCCTGGCCTGCTCCTGCAGGCTCTCGGCAGCCGCTGCGGCTTCCTCGACCAGTGCGGCGTTCTGCTGCGTGCCCTGGTCCATGCTGGTGACGGCCTGGTTGACCTGCTCGATGCCGCTCGACTGCTCCTGACTGGCCGCGGCGATCTCCGAGATGATGTCGTTCACGCGCTTGACGGCGCTCACGATCTGCACCATGTGCTCGCCGGCTTCCTGCACCTGCGTTCCACCCGCATCGACCTTGGTGACGCTCTCGGTGATGAGGCTCTTGATCTCCTTGGCCGCGGCAGCGGAGCGCTGCGCGAGGTTGCGCACTTCGGCCGCTACCACGGCGAAGCCACGCCCTTGCTCACCGGCACGCGCTGCTTCCACCGCAGCATTGAGCGCCAGGATGTTGGTTTGGAACGCGATGCCATCGATGACGCCGATGATGTCGTTGATCTTCTTCGAGGAGCTGGCAATGTCGCCCATGGTGGCCACGACTTGCCCGACCGTCTCGCCGCCTTTGACCGCGATCTGGCTGGCACTGGAGGCGAGTTGATTGGCCTGGCGTGCGTTCTCGGCGTTCTGTCGCACCGTGCTGGTGAGCTCTTCCATCGAGCTGGCGGTTTCTTCGAGTGCGCTCGCCTGCTGTTCGGTGCGGCTCGACAGATCCTGATTGCCCTGGGCGATTTCCTTGGATGCGGTGTTGATCGCCTCGGTGGCGCCGCGAATCTGGCTAACTGCAATGCTCAGTTGTTCAATCGCGTGGTTCGCGCTGGTCTTAAGGCGATCAAAGATGCCCGCGTACGTGCGATCAATCCGACGATTCAAATCACCGTTCGCTAGAGCGTCCATGCTTGTTGCCACGTCTTCCAGGCCCGAGTGCGTGACTTCGAGTAGGCGATTTATCGAGTCCGCCAGCGCCTTCTGAAATCCTTCCGTTCCTTCGATCTCAATGCGGTGATCCAATTCGCCGCGGGCCGCTGCTTCGATGGTCTGCGCGATCTGCCGCTCGACTGCGAGTTGATCGGTGCGATCGAGCCATTCTCCTACTGAGCCAAGTCGTACGCCCTTCTCGGTAACGATTGGATTGGTGACGACATCGTAAATGCGTCCGCCAATCATTAACTGCGTACGAGCTTCGTTCGATAGATTGCGCAAGCGTTGCAAGGCGGCGGCTGGGTCGACGTAGAAGATTCCGATGCTGGATCCAACGAGCTTGCGCACCTCGAACTGCGGAATGTCATGGCGCAGGCGCGCCTCAGAGCGCTCTAACGCACGCAGTAGTGACTTGTTTGCGTAGACGATCGTTCCGTCACTGTCGCAGATACGGACAGGTGAACTGACGTTGTCGAGTGCTTGGCGCACCAGATCGTTCTGTTCAATAAGGCGGCGGTCGCTCTCGGTGCGGTTGCATAGTTCGGTCCGCATTGCCAGCAGCGACTGGCCAAGTTGTCGGGTTTCCATTGGGCCAGCAACGTCAATCGTGACCTGGAGATCGCCGCGCGCGATCGCATCGGCGCTGAGCATCGCTTGTCGGATCGGCCGCGCAATCGAGCGCGTCAGGAACACGGTAACGCCGATGACCAATCCGATCACCGTTCCCAACCCGAGCATGAGCGCGCGGCGTTGGCTGGCAAGGGCGGATCTGGATTCCTCCCGCGCTTGAGTCATTTGTCTCGCGCTCAGGTCGCGCATCGATTGGAGGGCATTCTTGTACCCGGCGAGAACCGGCACCACTTGAGCCTCGAACAGCGTGCGCGCCTCGTTCTTGTTGCCTTGCTTCAAGAGCTCGATCACTCGGTTCCTGCTTTCGATGAATTGCTTGCGCTGCGACTTCATCTGCTCAAGGACAGTGCGCTCCTCAGCCGATTCCAGATTGAGCTCGAGTCGTTTGTACGATTCGTTGTTCTTCTGCACGTTTGCCGCACTTCGCGTGGCGGCACGCTTTGCTGCAGCTGTCGCGTCCTCCACGAGAAAGAGCTCGAGCATGAACTGAGCGTTGTCGTTCACCACTTCGGTGATCGCGCTGACGAGTCGGATGCGCTCATAGTCGCGGTCGATCATCGCCTGCGTAGCATCCTCCGCGCGCTTCGCGAAGTGCAGAGAGAGGAGGCTGGAAACGGCGATTGCGGCAGCGACCAGGGAAAAGGCAAGTGTCAGCGTGCGGCCGATACTTAGTCGGGAAATTGTTTTCATTAATCTCGGAGTCTGCTGTTATGGAACGAAGATGCTCGACGGTAGGGCGGCGCTGTGACCCACAGCGCCGGAGATCTAGAACTCTTCCCACTCGTTGTCGGTGCCGGTCTTGGCACCGGTCGGCGCCGGGCGCTTGACCGGCTCGCTCTGCGGCTTGGCGTTGTTGGCGATGCGTGCCACGTTCTTCGCGCGGTTGGGGCCGCGGCGATCGGTGGTGGCGTCCCAGGATTTCGCTGGCGTTGACGAGGAGGACGCCGACGGGCTCGCGCTCGTGCTGACACCCATCCGGGCGTGTGCACCGGTGCGAAACACCGACACCGCTTCGGCGAGGCTCCTGGCCTGCTCCTGCAGGCTCTCGGCAGCCGCTGCGGCTTCCTCGACCAGTGCGGCGTTCTGCTGCGTGCCCTGGTCCATGCTGGTGACGGCCTGGTTGACCTGCTCGATGCCGCTCGACTGCTCCTGACTGGCCGCGGCGATCTCCGAGATGATGTCGTTCACGCGCTTGACGGCGCTCACGATCTGCACCATGTGCTCGCCGGCTTCCTGCACCTGCGTTCCACCCGCATCGACCTTGGTGACGCTCTCGGTGATGAGGCTCTTGATCTCCTTGGCCGCGGCAGCGGAGCGCTGCGCGAGGTTGCGCACTTCGGCAGCGACGACCGCGAAGCCGCGTCCTTGCTCGCCGGCACGCGCCGCTTCAACCGCGGCGTTGAGCGCCAGGATATTGGTCTGGAACGCGATACCGTCGATGACGCCGATGATGTCGTTGATCTTCTTGGAGGAGGCGGCTATGTCACCCATCGTCGCCACCACCTGCTTGACGGTTTCGCCGCCGCGCTCGGCGATCGTCGAGGCGCCATGGGCGAGTTGATTGGCCTGCCTGGCGTTCTCCGCGTTCTGTTTCACCGTGCTGGTGAGCTCTTCCATCGAGCTGGCGGTTTCTTCGAGTGCGCTCGCCTGCTGTTCGGTGCGGCTCGACAGATCCTGATTGCCCTGGGCGATTTCCTTGGATGCGGTGTTGATCGCCTCGGTGGCGCCGCGGATCTGGCCGACGATGGTGCTGAGTTGCTCGACCGTACGGTTGGAATCGTCCTTGAGCCGGCCGAACGTACCTTGATACTGGTTGGTGATCGACTCGGTCAGGTCGCCTTGGGCGAGCGCACCGAGCACGCGCACGACTTCGTCCAGACCGGTCTGGCTGGTCGTCATGAGCTGGTTGAGCGCGGCGATCATCTGCCGGAAGCTGTGCTGGAAGCGGCTCTCGTCGCCACGCACGGTGAAGTCGCCACGGTTCGCGGCGTCGACCAGGCGCTGGATCTCGCCGTTGATCGCGGTGAGCTGCGATTTCACCGCGTCCATGGCCTGGGTGATCTGCGCCTTTTTGCCCGGCAGCCGGTCCATGTCGACCGAAAGATCGCCCTGGGCGTAGCGGCTCACGATCTCGACAACACGCATCTTCACCGAGATGTGAGCGTTGACCAGTTCGTTCACCCCGCGCGCCATGTCGGCGTAGGAGCCTGCGAAGCGTGACGTGTCGATCTGGAAGTCGATGGCACCGGCTTCATGTTCACGCGACATTTCGTGCTGCGCTTTCTCGAACGCGACGAGCGTGTCCCTCACCTTGGCGAAGGCCTGCAGCACGCTGGCGATCTCGTCCTTGCCCTCTGCATCGATGTCGACGCGCAGATTGCCCTCGGCGACACGCGAGGCGATCGATACCGCCTGATTCAGCCGGTGCAACACATCGCGCATCACCACGACCATCAGTGCGCCAATCAGGAGCATCAGTACTCCGACACCGCCGACGGTGAGCCAGCGTGTACGTTGCTTGGCGCTGACGCGCGCCACGAGCAGCTCGTCGAAGGACTTCGACAGCAGATCGTAGGTCGCGAACTGCTCATCGATGGCGGCAGTGGCCGTGCTGAAGTACAGGTCGGGCTTGATCTCGATCTGTTTGACGTTGATGATTTTCTCGTCCAGCAGCTGCAGCAGGCCGCGCGCCGAGGCGATCGACTTGTCGACGCTCGCTTTGACTTTGCTTTCGACCGCGGCGTTCGCCTTGTACGCGTAGGCCATCGATCGCTCGAGCATCTGCGCGCGCTGCTGCAGGCCGCCGGCGAGGCCGTCGAGCCGTCGCTGTACGTTGCCGTTGGCATTGCCTTGACCGATCGCAACCAGTCCGTAGGCACGCGCCTGGCCCATCACCTCGGTCAGATGCGGCAGGGCGTTGACGATGGATTCCATCAGCCGATAGGTGTCGGCATCGGGATCGAGCGCCATGCCGCTTTCGCTGGCCACATCGTCCATGTATTGAAGCAGGGTGCCGATGAGCTTGGTGTGCTCGGCGGCGCTTTCCTCGGGCTTGAGGCCGGAGAGGCGACCTTTGAGCTCCTGCCAGCGCGCGGCAATGTCACCTAGCTTGACCGATGGCTTCCATGCGCTGCCGGTCGCTTGCTCGAGTTGGGCGGCTTCCTTGAGCGCTTTGTCGGCATCGGCGGCGGCGGAGTCGAGTTGCCCGCGCGCTCCGGCATTGCCGTTGAGCACCATGCCGGCCAGGCCGCGATGGCGTTGCATGGCCACGAGCGCGGCGCGGCTGGCTTGATGGACGCGCAGGCCGTCGCGTTCCACTTCGGTGACGGCGATCGCTTCGCCTGCCATCCGCCAGTCCTGAAGAAGCAGGATGCCGATGACCAGGGCGATGACCATCGCTGATGCGATCAGCTTCTTCGCCAGACTCACTTGCTTCAATGCTTTCATGATGCTGTCTCCACAGATCTCGCGATCCCACACGGCATCAAGAGCGACGCCGTGCGTTCCCGTCTATCAACTACCTCGTCGGTCACGCACCGACCGCCACGGATTGCATTCGGCCGGCTTGGCACTGCGTTTCGCGCCCGACTTGCGGTTTGCTGGTTCTAGAACTCTTCCCAATCGCCGCCCGTGCCGGTCTTCATCGCCGGCGCGGACTTCGCTGCAGGTTTGCGCTCCACTTTCGGCTGCGGCTTGCTTGGCGCAATGCGCGATACGTTCTTCGCGCGATCGGGCCCGCGACGCTCCGAGCGGCCGCTCCAGCCGTTGCCGCTCGATGGCGACGTGCTCACCTGGAATCCGGCAACCGCCTCGCCGAGCGACTTGGCCTGCTCTTGCAGACTCTCGGCGGCGGCTGCTGCTTCCTCGACCAGTGCGGCGTTCTGCTGCGTGCCCTGGTCCATGCTGGTGACGGCCTGGTTGACTTGCTCGATGCCGCTCGACTGCTCCTGACTTGCCGCGGCGATCTCCGAGATGATGTCGGTGACGCGCTTGACCGAGCCGACGATCTCCTGCATCTGCTTGCCGGCCTGTTCGACCTGCAGGCTGCCCGAGTCGACCTTGGTGACGCTCTCGGTGATGAGGCTCTTGATCTCCTTGGCCGCAGCGGCGGAGCGCTGTGCGAGGTTGCGCACTTCGGCGGCCACCACCGCGAAGCCACGTCCTTGCTCGCCGGCACGCGCCGCTTCCACCGCGGCGTTGAGCGCCAGGATGTTGGTCTGGAACGCGATGCCGTCGATGACGCCGATGATGTCGTTGATCTTCTTCGAGGAGGCGGCGATATCACCCATCGTCGCGACCACTTGATTGACCGTATCGCCGCCTTTGACTGCGATCTGGCTGGCGCTCGATGCGAGTTGATTGGCCTGACGCGCGTTCTCGGCGTTTTGCCGAACCGTGCTGGTCAGCTCTTCCATCGAACTCGCGGTCTCTTCCAGCGCGCTGGCCTGCTGCTCGGTGCGGCTGGACAAGTCCTGGTTACCCTGCGAGATCTCGGCGGAAGCGGTGAGTATCGAATCGGTGGCCGACTTGATCTGGCCAACAATGCCTTCCATCGCCTCGAGCAGCGAATTGACGCCGGTACACACGCCTTCAATGGGGCCCGACTTACCTTCCAGCGGAATGCGGCTGGTGAGGTCACCGTTCTGCGCGCCACTCACGACGGCCTGCGTCTGTTCGACTGCCTGCTCCAGCATGCGTGCACCGAGCACCTGCGCCGTGACGTCGGTGGCGTACTTGACGACCTTGAACGGCTTGCCGTTCGGGTCGAGGATCGGGTTGTAGCTCGCCTGGATCCAGACTTCCTTGCCGCCCTTGCCGATGCGCTTGTACTGGGCTGCGTCGTACTCGCCGCGGCCGAGCTTGTCCCAGAACGCGCGGTACTCCGCCGACTGGCGAAAGGCCGGTTCGACGAACATGCTGTGGTGCTGGCCACGGACTTCATCCAGCCGGTAACCAAGCGTGTTCAGAAAATTGTCGTTCGCCTCGAGGATGCGCCCGTCGAGCGAGAACTGGATGACCGCTTGCGCCTTGTTGATCGCCGCAAGCTGACCGGCGAAATCGGCATTGCGCAGCACCTGCTCGGTCACGTCGGTGGCGTACTTGACCACCTTCACCGGCTTGCCGTGCGCGTCCATCACCGGGTTGTAGCTGGCCTGAATCCAGATCTCCTTGCCGCCCTTGCCGATGCGCTTGTACTGGCCGGCGTCGAATTCGCCGCGACTGAGCTTGCTCCAGAAGGCGCGATATTCGTTCGACTGGCGATAAGCCGGCTCGACGAACATGCTGTGATGCTGACCGCGGATCTCATCGAGCCGGTAGCCCAGCGCGTTGAGGAAGTTGTCGTTGGCATCGAGGATCGTGCCATCGAGCGTGAATTGAATGACGGCCTGCGATTTGTTGATCGCTGCGATCTGGCCGCGCAAGTCGGCAAGTTCTTCTGCCGACGAACCAGATTGAGAAGACGACTCGCCACGCTTGAAAAAACCCATTGAAATCTCGCTATTCGAAGAGTTGTTGGACGTTTTGAATCCGCTTTGAAGCTCGCTTTGAATCCCGCTTTGAATCCGAAAAGCTACGACTGACAGAACCGGGTACTACGAAAGTGCCTGCGACACGCCGACCGCATCGAACAGCCCCATGCTGTCGCTGGTCATCAGGCGCTCGATGTCGATGAGGATCAGCATGCGTTCATCGACGGTGGCCAGCCCCTGGATGTAGGTGGTGTCGACCGCCACGCCGATGTCGGGGGTGGGGCGCACCTGGTCGGCCGAGAGGCGGATCACATCGGACACGCTGTCGACCACGATGCCCACCACGCGGCTGGCGATGTTGAGGATGATCACCACGGTGAACTGGTCGTACTCGACGTTGGGCGCATTGAACTTGATGCGCATGTCGATGATCGGCACGATCGTTCCGCGCAGGTTGATCACGCCTTTCAGGAAATGCGGCGAGTTGGCGATGGTGGTCACCGCGTCGTAGCCGCGAATCTCCTGCACCTTGAGGATGTCGATGCCGTATTCCTCGGTGCTCAGCCGGAAGGTCAAGCACTCGCGGTTGGCTTCAACAAACCCCATCGTGTTGGGGGCGCCGGCTGGCGTGGTGTTGACGGCGCGTTCGGTCATGTCTTGCATGGCATCTCCAGGTCTTGGTGATGTGTCGATGAATGAGTGATGCGGTGCGATGGGCTCGACGAACGCGGGTCAGTGCAGCGCCAGCCGCACCACGCCCTGCATGTCGAGAATGAAGGCGACGCGGCCGTCGCCCATGATCGTGGCCCCGGAAATGCCGGGGATCTTCTTGTAGTTGGCCTCGATGCTCTTGACGACGACCTGCTGCTGGCCAACTAGCTCGTCGACGATGATCGCGGTCTTGGTGCCGTTGACCTCCACGATCACCATCATCAGACGCGACACGTCTTCGGACTTGGCGATGCCCAGCAGATCGCCCAGCACGATCAGCGGCAGGTACTCGCCGCGCACCTGCACCACGCGCCCGGCGTTGGCGATGGTCTTCACCGCCATGTCCTTCACCTGCAGCGATTCGATGATGCTGGAGAGCGGAATGATGTAGATCTCGCCGGCCACCGACACCGACATGCCGTCCATGATTGCCAGCGTGAGCGGGAGGCGTACGGTGATGCGCGAGCCCTTGCCCAGGTTCGATTGAATTTCGATCGAACCGTTGAGGGCGCCGATGTTCCGTTTCACGACATCCATGCCCACGCCGCGGCCCGACACGTCGGTGACGACAGCGGCGGTGGAGAAACCAGCCTCGAAAATCAGGTTCCACACCTCGGCGTCGGAGATCGTGTCCGGTACCGCCATGCCGCGTTCCTTGGCCTTGGCCAGGATGCGTTCGCGATTGAGGCCTGCTCCATCGTCGGCAACATCGATGACCACTGCGCCACCCTGGTGGTACGCCGACAAGGTCACGGTACCGGTGGCGGGCTTGCCTGCGGCCAGTCGCTTGTCGGGTGACTCGACGCCATGGTCGAGCGAGTTGCGCACCAGATGCGTGAGCGGATCGACGATCTTCTCGATCAGGCCTTTGTCGAGCTCGGTGCCTTCACCGACCATCTTGAGTTCGATCTTCTTGCCCAGTTTCGCGGCCAGGTCGCGCACCATGCGCGGGTAGCGGCTGAACACGGTGGAGATCGGCAGCATGCGGATCGACATCACCGCTTCCTGCAGTGCACGCGAGTTGCGTTGCAGGTCGGAGATCGCGGTCACGAACTCCTGATAGGCGACCGGGTCGAGCGCTTCGGCCCGCTGGGTGAGCATGGCCTGCGTGATCACCAACTCGCCCACCATATTGATGAGCTGATCGACCTTCTCGATCGATACGCGAATCGATGTCGATTCACCGCCGGCAGCCGGCTTTGCGTTCGATGCGGCCGCGCGCGTTTTCGTCGGTTCGCTCGATGCTGCGGGGGCGGGTTCGACCGGCGCGGGCAGTGCAGGGGCGGTGGCAGCGGCCGAAGTATCCGCGGCAGCGCCGCCGGCCTTCACCTCTGCCGGGTCGACGAAGAAGCCGAATCCATCGCCTTCCAGTTCCGGGGCGGGCGCTGGGCTGGCCGCCGGTGCGGAGCTGGCGCTGGCGACGTGCTGGGCAAGCGTGCGGACGTCGTCATCGGTGGCGGGCGCATCGGCCTTGCCGTTGGTGACCGCGGCAACGACGCGTGCGTAGCTTTGCTCTGCCGGATCGACGTTCGCCGGCGCAGGTTGCGGTGCAACGTTGGCTGGCGCCGCGGGTGCGTTCTTCACCGCCGGTGCCGACGGGGCCGCGGCGCCGCCGGTGCTGCCGGTACGAATAGCCTTGAACGCCTGCAAGCGTGAACGCAGCGACTCGGCTTCCTCGTCGCGTTCGAGCGCGCCCTCGCCGGAGCGGTGCCGCGCGAGCTGCTTGGTGGTCATGTCGCCGGCTTGCAGGAACGCCTCGACCATCTCGCTGGTGAGGCCGAGCTCGTGCTTGCGCACCAGGTCGAGTACCGATTCGAGATCGTGGGTGAGTTCGGTGACGTCGCGGAAGCCGAACATGGCCGCGCCACCCTTGATCGAGTGCGCGGCGCGGAAGATCGCGTTGAGATCGTCGTCGCTGGGCGCCATCTCGTCGATCGCGAGCAGCAGCGATTCCATCGTGGCCAGGTGTTCGCTTGCTTCCTCGAAGAACACTTCGTGGAACTGGCCCAGATCGATGCCGACGTCTTTGCCTTCGTTGGTCTGACTGGAGGGGGTGGTCATGGCGTGAACCGGAGGTAGTGCGCGGCAGGCGTTGCGTTGCGCGGGAGGTCGCGACTACTTGACGACCTTCTTGATCACGTCGACCAGGCGCACCGGATCGAACGGCTTGACCAGCCAGCCGGTGGCACCGGCGGCACGGCCTTTCTGTTTCATCTCGTCGCTCGACTCGGTGGTGAGCATCAGGATCGGCACGCGCTGGTACTCCGGTTGCGCACGCAGGTTCTGGATCAGCGTGAGCCCGTCCATCACCGGCATGTTCTGATCGGTGAGCACCAGATCGAACTTGCGCTTGAGCGCGAGCTCCAGGCCTTCGCGGCCGTCGCCCGCCTGCACCACCTCGTGTCCGGCCTGCTTCAGCGTCATCGCCACCGCCGCGCGCAGGGAAACCGAATCGTCCACCGCCAGAATCGTTGACATGAAAAAGTGCTCCGTTTCCTTAGAACAGATCGACCGAGCCGTGAGCCGCTTCGGCGTCGAAAGTTGCCGGCGTGGACCGCGCCACCACCGAGTGCAGCGGCTTCACCTCGACATCTGAAATCTCGTCTTTCGGCAGGGTGCAAAGGTTGTGCACCCGTTCGAGCCGATCGCGCACGCGCGCCACGAGCTGCGAGGTCATGTCGTGGAACTGCAGTGCGCGCAGCGCCGTTTCGATGCGCGCGTTGATCGGGATCTCGGGCTGCGCGTTCGGATCGGCGCGATAGAGCGTCAGATCGGCCACCAGGCCGCTGAAGCTCTCGACCAGCTTGCTCACCGCCTCGTCGAGGATTTCGTTCAGGCGCGCCAACTCCTGGTTGGCGTAGTCGGCCTGCTGGCTGAGTGAAGCGAAGCGTTCGCCGCGCGGATCGAACGAGTCGAAGTGAGTCGAATGCTGACTTGCCATGGACAGGTTTTCGTTGTGATGAGCGTCGGGTCGACCGATCTTGCGGAGGGGTCGCTCAGGGCTGCCCGGTTGTTATCGGCAGCTCCTGCGGCGTGGCACAGGATGTTGGCGCGCGCCGTCCTGGTTGAAAGCAGAAATAAGCGCGCGGTTTGCGGGGTATATCGATTCGCGCAGTGATCGATTTCGCGCGCGTTGCGCTTTGTTGGTGCGCGCTAGGCGCTTAGCTGGTGCGCGCGCCGATCAGCGCATTTCCCGTGCCACGGTGGTGCGTGGAAGGCGGGCGGGTGGACTTGCCGGGAGCGGCTGCACGCATTGCAGACGCAGCGCCGCCGCGCGCGCGTTGTGCGGCGCAAGTAACGCCGGTGTGATCAGCGGCTCGAGCGCGAACGCGAACGCGGCGGTTCGATGACGATGCGGCCGCGCGATTGCGTGGCGCGCACCGAGGCGAGCGCGACCAGCTTCGATTTGGCGGCGGCGGTGGTGGCCTTGTCCGCTTCGATCGTCGCGAGGGTCATCGCCTTGAGCTTGGCGAGTGCCTCGGCCTTGGCGCGTGCTTCGGCGGCAGCGGTCCGGTCGGCTTCGACCGCCGCGGCGCGCATCGCGGCCAGTTCCAGCTCCGACTTGCGACGGGCTTCGGCGGCCTGGCGTGCCTCGAGGTCCGCGCGCATGCGTAACTCGGCGGCTTCACGCATTCGCGTTTCGGCCGCGCCACGCGCGCGTCGCGCTTGGAGCGCACGGGTAAGCGCGGCGTTCTGCGCGCACGCCTCCTCGGCGGCTGCCTGATCGGTATTGGCCTGTTCATGCGCGAGCGACTCGATTTCGCGTTCGCTGCGCCGCCGCGCCTGCGCGGCTTCGCGTGCGCGCGCCTCGGCGGTCGCGCGTGCCAGCGTGTTGGCCGCGAGTTTTTTCTCGGTCGCCGCGCGTGCCGCGGCTTCTTCGGCGAGCTTGGTTTCGGCTTGTGTGCGCGCGCGTGCGTGGTTCGTGGCTTCGTGGTCCGCGCGCGCTCGTTGCTCGGCGGCCAGCCGTGCTTCGGTCTCGGCGGTGGTGCGTGCCTGCGCGGCGCGCAGCGCGGCCTGCTCGGCCTGCGCGCGTTCCTTCGCTTCGACGATGGCCAGCGCTTCGACGGTGGTGCGTCGGGTCGCAAGTTCGGTGGCTTCATGATCGGCGTTGGCGCGAGCCTGTGCCGCCACAGCGGCCTTGGCCTCGGCGGCGCGTCGTTCTTGCGCGGCGTTCGCTGCGGCCGTTTCCGCTGCGTGCCGTTCACTCGCGGCCCGCTCGAGCGCCTGCTCGGCTTCGATACGTGCTTGCGCGGCGCGATGGGCTTGGGCATCGGCGGCCTGGCGTGCCTCAGCCTGACGAGTCGCTTCGGCCTCGGCCTGCGCGCGCGCCTGCGCTTCGTGTGCTGCGCGCCGCTCGATCGTGATGCGCGCTTCAGTCAGCCGTGCCAGTTCGGCTTCCGCTTGCGCGCGTGCTTCGAGCGTGGCGCGCAGCTCGGCATCGCGGGCGGCGCTGACTTTCAGGGCTTCCAGGGCGCGTGCCTGGGCGCCCGCCTTGTCCTGCGCATTGGCAAGCGCGAGCGTTTCGGCATCGGCGCGCTGCTCGGCGAGCTGATGGGCGCGTGCCTCAGCGGCGGAGCGTGCTTCGGCGGTGATGCGTACTTTGGTTTCGGCCGCGGCGCGATTCAGCGCGGTCTGCGAGGCCAGCGCCTCGGCGCGGGCACGTGCTTCGGTTTCGCGCAACGCTGCGGCTTCGGCCTCGTCGCGCGTGACCGTGGGCTGCGGGGCGCTCGTCTTCGCCGGCGGCGTGGTTGCCGCTGCGGGCGCGTGCATTTCGCGCACCAGCACGACGTTGTCCGGTTGCACGTCGCGACTGGTCGCGCCCCGATCGTCGAGATCGGGCAGGGTGATCGCGTCAATCGAGTGGCTTGCGACCGGTGTCTCGGGGTCGAGAATCAATTCGGTCGATTCGGTGTCGCGCACATTCGCTTCGAGGCGCGCGATCGCTTCCTTGATCACGACCATCGCGGCCTGCTCGCGTTCTTCGTCGGCAGCGGATCGCTGACCAGTGGACGCTGGTGGCAGTTCGAGATCTTGCGCATCGAACGCCAACCACAGGGGAGAGGGCTCGGATCGGGCCATTGCGGGCTCCAGGGCGGGGCAGGGGTCGCCTGATTGTCGATGCCGCGCCGCGCCGGGGATGCCGTGAATAGCGCCCGATTGGATCAGCTATTCAGGCGTTCACTTGAGAATGCTCATCGCAATCCCGCGCCCCAGCGCGCTCTCGATGAATTGCAGGATGAAAGGCAGCGAGGCCAGCAGGATCGTGAATCCCACCAGCAGGGTGACCGGGAAGCCGATCGCGAGCACGTTGAGCTGCGGAGCGACGCGCGCCAGCAGACCGAGCGTGATGTTGCAGACCAGCATGGCACCGAGCACCGGCAGCGCGACGTACAAGCCGATGCGGAATAACTCGCCACCGAGCAGCGCGAGCTTGCGCCAGTCGGTCAGCCGCACCGCATCGGGCGTGAGCGGCAGGGTGCGAAAGCTGTCGGCCAATGCGTCCAGTACGAGCAGGTGACCATTGATCGACAGGAAGATCAGCAACGCGAGCAGGCCGAGCCAGGCGCCGATCGGCGTGCCCTGGCTGGCGGTCTGCGGATCGAAGAAGCCCGCGAAGTTGAAGCCGAGCTGCACGCCGATGAGTTCGCCCGCCAGCTGGATCGACGCGATGACCAGTTGCAGACTGAATCCCATCGCCACGCCGATCAGAAACTGCTCGATGATCAACTGCACGCCTTCACCCGAGGCGAGCGTGTAGGCCGGCTGCGGCAGCGTCGGTGCGATCGCGATCGTGGCGATGAACGCCAGCCCCACTTTCGCGCGCGCCGGCACACTCATGTGTCCGAAGATCGGCGCGGTGGTGATGAACGCAAGCATGCGAATCAGCGGCAGCAGAAACGCCGCCAGCCACAGTTCGAGCTGCTGCGAGGTGACTTGCAGCATTGTCTAGGGAGCCTCCGCGTAACCTCTCGCGCGCACGCGGAGGGTGCATTTCTTCCGGGGAGTCATGAGGGGTCGGAGATCCCTTATGAACAGAACGCTTTATCCGATGAGGCCGGGAATCGACTCGAACAGCCGGCGCATGTAATCGACCAGCACCGAGAGGATCCACGGTCCGGCGATCACCAGCACCGCGACCATCGCCACCAGTTTCGGGATGAACGAGAGCGTCATCTCGTTGATCTGCGTGGCCGCCTGCAGAATGCTCACCACCAGGCCGACGATCAGCACCACCAGCAGCATCGGTGCCGAGACGAGCAGCATCACTTCGAGCGCCTGCTGGCCGACGGTGAGGATGGTCTGCGGGGTCATGAGTGTCTGGAGGCGCTAGATGCCGAAGCTCGCCACGAGCGATCCCATCAGCAGCGTCCAGCCGTCGGCGAGCACGAACAGCATCAGCTTGAACGGCAGCGAGATCAGCATCGGCGAGAGCATCATCATGCCCATCGACATCAGCACGCTCGCCACCACCATGTCGATGATCAGGAACGGAATGAAGATGAGGAACGCGATCTGGAACGCGGTCTTCAACTCGCTGGTCACGAACGCGGGCATCAGCACGCGAAACGGCACCTCTTCGGGCGTGGCCACCGGCTCGGCCTTGGCCAGCTTCATGAACAGCGCCAGATCGGGCTCGCGCGTCTGCTTGATCATGAAGCCCTTGAGCGGCTTGCTGCCGCGCTCCAGTGCTTCGTTGAAATTGATCTTCTGATCGGCGAGCGGCTGATAGGCATCGACATAGATGCGGTCGAGCACCGGTGCCATCACGAACAGCGTGAGGAACAGCGCCAGCCCGATGAGCACCTGGTTAGGCGGCGAGCTTTGCGTGCCCAGTGCCTGGCGCAAGAGCGAGAGCACGATCACGATCCGGGTGAAGCTGGTCATCAGCAGGATCACCGCCGGCAGGAAGGTCAGCGCGGTGAAGAACACCAGCGTCTGCACCGGCACCGACCACGTCTGCACACCACCCGGCCCCGGCGTGCTATTGATCTGGATCGGCGAGAGCTGAGCGAGGGCGAGCTCGGGCAGCAGCGCGAGCAGGATCAGCGCGAGTGCGGTGGAGCTAGCGGCGCGCATCGTCACTCTGGCCGCGCACTCGTCGCAGCACGGTCGCGAAGGCGCTGCGGTCATCCGCCGCGGTCGGCAGCACCGGCAGCTCACCCTTAGGCAGCGTGTGCAGTGTGGTCACGCTCGACGGGGTGATGCCCAGCACCAGCCAGGTCTCGCCCATCTCCACCACGACGACGCGTTCACGTGGACCGACCGCGAGCGTGGCCACCGGCTTGAGCAGGTTGCTCGCGCCGAACCGTCCGGGCGTGACGCGTTTGAGCAGCGCGGCGGCGCCGGCTATGAGCGCGAGCACGATCCCCAGGCCGGCGAGTGCTTGCAGCGCGGCGCCGAACGTCGAGTCGGCTGCCAGCGCTGGAAGCGGCCACAACACCATCGCCATCGCCATCGCGAGCCATGCGCGTGAGGTGCGGCGAAGCGCGTCGGGGATGATCATCGTCGGATCGGGGGGAGGGGGGTGATCGGAAAACCACGAACCGCGCGGTTGCGGGTCGCGGCCGTCGTTATCGATTGAGACGGCGCAAGCGTTCAGAGGGCGTGACGACGTCGGTGAGGCGGATGCCGAACTTGTCGTTGACCACGACGACCTCGCCCTGGGCGATCAGGTAGCCGTTGACGAGCACGTCCATTGGTTCGCCGGCGAGCGTGTCGAGTTCCACCACGCTGCCTTGGGCGAGCTGCAAGATCTGCTTGATCGGGATGCGCGTGCGGCCCAACTGCACGGTCAACGTCACCGGGATATCGAGGATCATCTCCATGTCGTTGTGTGCTGGACCCGCCGCACCCTTCTCGGGCAGTTGCGGAAACACCGCGGCGGCGGCCGCGCGCGGCGCCTCCTCGGGCAGCATGGTGGGCTCCTCGATCATCGTCGGCTCGTCGGCTTGCTGCGCGGCCTGGTCGAATGCGCTGTCAGCGTCGGACTGCATGGTCCTTCTCCTCGTCATGGTCGCCTGCGATCAGGCGAGCGACCTGTATGGCGTAGTTGCCCTTGACGATGCCCGGGCGGCCTTCGAGCACCGGCACCCCGTGCACGTTCACCTGCACAGTCTCGGGCGGCTGGAACGCGAGCACGTCGCCGGGGCGCATGTTGAGCACCTGGCGGATCGTCGCGTCGATCTCGGCGAGATTGGCGATCAGCTCCACCTCGGCGGTCTGCACCTGGGAGGAGAGCATCGACAGCCAGCGCCGATCGGCCTCCCCGGTGTCGGTCTGGGTGCTGGAGAACAGCGCGTCGCGGATCGGCTCGACCGACGCGTAGGGAATGCACAGATGGATGGCGCCGCCGCAATCGCCGAAGTCGAGGTCGAACTTCGCCGCGACCACCACATCGCTCGGCGGCACGATGTTGGCGAATTGCGGATGCATCTCGGAGCGCACGTATTCCAGTTCGAGCTTGTGCACCGGCGCCCAGGCCTTGATGTACTCGCCCAGCGTCATCTCCAGCATGCGCTGGATGATGCGCATCTCGGTGATGGTGAATTCGCGACCTTCGATGCGCGTGTGGATCTTGCCCGAGCCGCCGAACATGCAGTCGATCACCGCAAACACCAGCGTCGGCTCGAATACGATCAAGCCGGTGCCGCGCAATGGCTTGAGCGCCACCAGGTTGAGGTTGGTGGGCAGGATCAAGTCATGCATGAACGCGCTGTACTTGAGCGTGCGCACCGGCCCCACCGACAGCTCCGGGGTGCGGCGCATGAAATTGAACATGCCGATGCGCAGGTTGCGTGCGAAGCGCTCATGGATGATCTCGAGCGTGGGCATGCGCCCGCGCACGATGCGCTCCTGGGTGGCCAGGTCGTAAGGCCGAGCGCCGGTTTCCTGCGCGGGGGTTTCGTCGGCGGATGCATCGCCGGATCCGCCATCGAGCAGTGCGTCGACTTCGTCCTGTGAAAGGATGCCTTCCACCGCGGCGGTCCTCGGGTCTGTCCGGGTTCAGCGCTGGTTACTGGACGACGAAGATCGAGAAGTGCACGTTTTCGATTTCGGCGGCCGCCTCGGTGTCGACGGCCTCGCGTGTCACTTCGAGAATCTGCTCTTGCAGCTTCAGCTTGCCCTCGGGCGATTTGATCTCATTGGAGAACTTGCCCGAGAGCAGGAACAGGATGCGGCTGCGCACCACGTGCATCTTGAACTTGAGATCGGCGGCGGCCTTCTTGCTCGACAGTTCGTACACCAGGCCGATCTGCCCGGAGCGCTCCGGGTCCTTGTCCATCAGGTTGAACGTGAACCAGGGATCGATCGGCATGAATTCGGCCTGCGTTGCATCGTCCTTTTTCTTCTTCTTTTTCTTCTTGGCTTTCTTCTTCTTCGCCTCGGCCTTCTTCGCGTCTTCGTCTTCGTCGTCTTCCTCATCGGCCGCGGCAGCTTCGGCCGCCGCCTTTTCCTTGGCCGGTTTCATCACGAAGAAGTAATAGCCGCCACCCCCGCCACCGAGCAGCAGGAGCACCGCGGCAAGCATGATGATGAGCTTCTTCTTGCCTTTCTTGGGGGCGGCTTCGGCGCCTTCGGGAGCGGCTGCGGCGGCTGGGGCGGACACGGTGGAGGTTCCTGGAGCTTGTTGGGCTACATGAGCGAATGCGAAATCGTCGGCATGCAGTGCGCGCGGACCCGATCAGCGGACGCGCCTGCCGCCTCAGATCGATTGTCGAGCGGCGATCGCGACGCGAAACTCATGAAAAGGCGCCGAATCGCTACCCAATTGCCGACGCCGGGCAGTGCATCACGCGAACACGTCGACCATGCGGTCGCTGCGGCGGGTGACGCGCAGCTCGCTGGCCGTGTCGGTCGTGACATCGTTCCTGTGCTCGCCGTTGCTGCGGTCCGTACCGCCCGAAGAGCCGGAGGCGAACGAGGACTGATTGGGATTGCGGTCGGGACCTGCCTGCACCGAGCTGTGTGAGAGCTGCAACCCGGAACTTTCCATCGCTTCGCGCAGCTTCGGCATGTGCGCTTCGAGCAGGGCGCGCGTTTCCGGTGCGGAGGCGGAGAAGCTGATCTCGGCGCGATCCCCCTCGATCGAGAGTCGCACCTCGATCGGGCCGAGCTCGGCCGGGTGCACGCGCAGCTCGGCGCTGCTGATCTCATCGCGCGACATGATGCGCACCACCTGTCCGAACTGCTCCGGCCAGGCTGGCGTGTCGAGCGGCGCGGCGATGTTGAATGAAGCATAGGAGGGCGCGGCTTCGTAGCGTTGCAGTCCGAAGCCGTTGGCCAATCCGGAGGCGGCGTGATTGCCGCTTGCCGCAGCGGTGCTCGCCGCGTTGGGGCTCACCGCACTACTGGCGGCTTCGAATCGTTCGGCGAAACGCTCGGTCAACGCCGCGTGCGGGTCGGCCTGCTCGATGGCGTGCAGCAGCCCGGCCTCCACCGGTTTCGCACCCTGGGCTTCAGCCGATCCGCTCGAGGCTTCCGCAGCGCCTCCGCTTTCCGTGGCGCGTTGGCTATTGCCTTGTGCGGCCAACACTTGTCCCGCCGCTGTAGCGTTGCGGCGTGCGCCCGGGAGTCGACCCGATGCCGCATCGGCCGATTGCGGGCGCGTGTTGCCCTCCGCGATTTGTGAGCCCGCAGCGAGCACGTTCGCGTCGCCGCGCAAAGCCGGGTCGAGCACCAGCTCCTTCGTGAGCGTCGCCGGATCGGCGTTCGCCTTCGCGTCGCCCTGCGTGGATGGCGTTGATTGCGTGGCCGCCGCGGCATCCGTCGCGGCAGCCGAGCCAGCTGCGGCGGCGGCGGAGCCGTCGGCTTCGCCCCGTGCCGAATCGCCCGTGTCGTCGCCCGGCTTGGCGTCGGCGGCGTTGGTGCCGCGTGCATCCAGCGACTCGACCGACTGCGCGAGCAAGGCCGAGAACGGATCGCTGCTACCGGAACCCGATGCCGCGGCGTTGCCCTGACGCCGGGCGTTCGAAGCCTGCGTGGTGGGCGCTTTCGCCGTGACGTTGCCGATGCGTGGTTCGCTCATGATCGTCGTCCTTGCGTTTGTGGGTCAACTGCGGGTTCAACTGTGTCGGGAGCCCTGCGGTTCGCGCACCGCGATTTGCATCGCGATCTCGTCGTGCAACTTCTGTTCGAGGCGCGCCTCGTGCGCGCGACCCGCTGCGAGCCGGCGTTCGCGCAGCGTCACCAGCGACTGGCGCTTGCGTTCGGCCTCGCGCATCGCCACGCGGGCACCTGCCGCGACATGGGCGGCATGCTCGACCGCCCGGCGTTGCTGCGCGATGGCGACATCGAGCTTGTTCAGGAACTGGTGGAAGTTCACCAACCCGGCTGGTGAGACGCCGCGCCTGCAGACGCTGTCGAAGTTCAGCAGGTAGTCGCGCCGGTAGTCGTCGAGCATCGCCAGACGCTTGCTCGAGTCGGATTCACGCGACAGGGCGCCGCCGAGCTGGCGCGCACGTTCGTCGCTCGCTTTCTGGGCGAGCTCGATCAGGGTGGTCAGTGCGTTGGTGTCGTTGGCCATGGTCAGTGGGTCGCGGCGCCGAACAGGCCGCGCAGGGCGGCCAGGCTGTCGTTCAGGCTCGCGCGCTCGCGCATGCCTTGCTGCAGGAACGCGTCCAGATGCGGTTTGAGTGCGATTGCATCGTCGAGCAGCGGATCGGTGCCCGGCACGTAGGCGCCGACGGCGATCAGATCGCGACTGCGCTGGAAGCGCGAGTAGAGCTGCTTGAAGCGGCGTGCGAGGTGCATGTCGGAATCGCTCGCCAGCACCTGCATGACGCGGCTGATCGAGGCTTCGATGTCGATCGCCGGATACTGGCCCGCCTCGGCGATCGCCCGCGAGAGCACGATATGACCGTCGAGAATCGCGCGTGCCGAGTCGGCGATCGGATCCTGCTGATCGTCGCCTTCGGTAAGCACCGTGTAGAACGCAGTGATCGAACCGCCGCCTGCCGTGCCGTTGCCGGTGCGCTCGACCAGTTGCGGCAGCTTGGCGAACACCGAAGGCGGATAGCCTTTGGTCGCCGGGGGCTCGCCGACCGCAAGCGCGATCTCGCGTTGCGCCATCGCATAACGCGTGAGCGAGTCCATGATCAGCAGCACGTTGCGGCCCTGATCGCGAAAGTGTTCGGCCAGCGACGTGGCGTAAGCAGCCCCTTGCAGGCGCAGGAGCGGCGGGGCGTCGGCCGGCGCGGCGACGACGACCGAGCGCGCCAGGCCCTCGGCGCCGAGGATGTCTTCGATGAACTCCTTGACCTCGCGGCCGCGTTCGCCGATCAGTCCCACGACCGTGACGTCGGCGGTGGTGTAGCGCGCCATCATGCCTAACAGCACGCTCTTGCCCACGCCCGATCCGGCGAACAGCCCCATGCGCTGGCCGCGGCCGGTGGTGAGCAGCGCGTTGATGCTGCGCACGCCGACGTCGAGCGCGGTGCGGATCGGTTCACGATCGATCGGATTGATGAGCCGGCTGCGCAGCGGCCGCGTCTCGCCGACGTTGAGCGCGCCCAGCTTGTCGAGCACGCGCCCGTTGCCGTCGACGATGCGCCCGAGCAGGCCATCGCCCACCGGCATGTGCCGGGTGCGGTCCTCGATGCGGCGCCACGGATGTCCGGGCTTGCCGTAGCGCGGCCCGGCGTGATTCATCTCGCTCGGGATCACGATCGCTCCGGGCGTGAGGCCGTGGATCTCGGTCGTCGGCATCAGGAACAGCCGCTCGCCCGAGAATCCGACGACCTCGGCCTCGGTGAGCTGCGCGCCGTCCTGCTTGACGATGCAGGTGCTGCCTAACGGCAGTGTCAGCCCAACCGCTTCCATCACCAGCCCCGCCACGCGCGTGAGCCGGCCGTGCACGTTGAGCGGCGTGGGCACGCCCGCGAAGGCACGGCACTCGGCGAGGTAGCGTTGCCAGCGCGCCGTCGCGTCCTTGAGCGGTGCCGGGCTAGCCATTGGGGTCCGCGATCTTCCAGGCGTCGCTGCGCCCGAGCGAATGCATAAGGTGTTCCCAGCGGGTACGCAGCGTGCCGTCGATGTCGCAGGCGCGCGTGGTGATGCGGCAACCGCCGGCGTCGATGCGGGTGTCGGCGACGACGCGCCAGCCGCCGTTGTAGCCCGCGTCGCGCAGGTAGTCCTTCACCAGGTCGACGTCCGATGGATGCACCTGGATCTCGCCGCCGGCGATCGATTCGGGCAGCGCGCGCATCGCTTCCTGCACCAACTCGCGCAGCGCTTCCGGGCGAACGGTGAGTTCATGGCGAAGGACCGCGCGCGCCAGATCGATCGCGAGGTTGAGCAGTTGATCGGCGACGCTGTGTTCCAGGCCGGCGATGGCCGCTTCCATGCTTACGGCGACCTGCGACAGCCGTCGCGCCTCGTGTTCGGCGAGTGCACGCCCGTCGGCGAAGCCCGCGGCGAATCCGTCCTCCCTGGCTTTGAGCAGGGCGGCCTGCCTGGCGCGCGTCTCGGCGGCCTGCTGGAGAGCGTGAGGCGATTCGCGGGTGTTCGCTCGTGCGGAACCGGGCGAAGAGCGCGTGTCGAGCTGGCCCGGGCTCCAACGTTTCGCGGCCTTGAGCTGCTCAGGCGGGATGAGCAGCGAATCGAGGGTGGATTTCGCGGATGACATGGCGTGTGTTTAGACGAACTGGTCGTCGCCCTTGCCGCCGATGGCGATCGTGCCTTCCTCGGCCAGGCGACGCACGATCTTGATGATTTCCTTCTGCTGCCCCTCGACCTCGGAAAGCTTGACCGGGCCGCGCGATTCGAGGTCTTCGCGCATCTGTTCGGCGGCGCGTTGCGACATGTTCTTGAAGATCTTCTCGCGCAGCGTGGCGTCGGCACCTTTGAGCGCGAGCACCAGCGAGTCGCCCTGCACCTCGCGCAGCACCGACTGGATCGCCTTGTCGTCGAGCTTCTGCAGGTCTTCGAACTTGAGCATCTCGTCGAGGATCTTCTGTGCCAGATCGGCATCCACCTCGCGCACGCTGTCGACCGTTTCGGTCTCGACCGCGCCGGGCAGCATGTTGAGGATCTCGGCAACCATGCGCACGCCGCCCAAGGGCTTGCGCGACAGGTTGTCGTTGCCCGAGAACAGCTTGGCCATCGCCTCGTTGAGTTCGCGCAGCGCGATCGGCTGTACGCCGTCGAGCGTGGCGATGCGCAGCGCGACGTCGTTGCGGGTGCGAGCGGTCAACGCGCCGAGTACCTGCGAGGCCTGGTCGCGTTCCAGATGCACCAGGATGGTCGCGATGATCTGCGGATGCTCGTTCTTGATCATCTCGGCGACGGTCGGGCCGTCGAGCCACTTCAGCCGCTCGATCGCGCTGGTATCGCCGCCTGCCAGGATACGATCGAGGAGCAGGTTCGCCTTGTCGGGGCCAAGCGCCTTGGAAAGCACATTGCGCAGATAGGCGTCGGTGTCGACGTCGAGCGAGGCCTGTGCCGAGGCTTCCGAGTGAAAGCGCTCCAGCACCTTGTCGACCTGCTCGCGCGTGAGGTTGCTGAGCGCGGCCATGGTCTCGCCCAGCTTCTGCACCTCGCGCGGCGCCAGATGCTTGAACACCTCGGAGGCTTCCTCCTCGCCCAGCGTGAGCAGCAGGATGGCGCCTTCGGTGAGCCCTTCGTCAGCCATGGCCCCTCACCATGATTGGACGAGCACGATGCGCGTTGGCCAGTTCGCCGTCAGCCATTACCGTTGACCCAGTTGCGAACCACGTTGGCCACCAGGCGCGGGTTCTCGCGTGCGATCGCGCGCGCGTTGTCCAGACGCGAGCCGGTGTTGTCGGGGAGGGCTTGTTGTTGGCCCGGTTGCGCACCGCTCAACGCGACGACTGCGTCTTCACTCCTGGCGGCCTCGCCTGCCTTGGCGTCGCTGCCTGGTGGCAGCGTCGTCAGCACGCGGGGCTGCGTGGCCAGTTGCTTGAGCAGCGGACGCAGGATGCCGAACAGCACGATGAACAGCACGATCAGCCCGAGCATCCATTTGGCGACCTCGATCGCGAGCGCGATGATCTCCGGACGCTGCCACAGCGCCAGTTCGACCGCGGGCGGCACGACTTCGACCGAGAACGGCGCCGCGGTAACCCGCAGGCTGTCGCCGCGATCCTGCTTGAAGCCCACCGCTTCGCGCACCAGCGATTCGATCTGCTTGAGTTCGTCCTCGTTCAGTGCTTCGGGTTTGCCGCCTTCCTGCGCCGGCTTGCGGTAGTTGATGACGACCGCGGTCGAGACGCGGCGCACCGAGCCGACCTGCGCGCGCGTGTGACGCACGGTCTTGTCGATCTCGTAGTTGACGGCGTTGGTGCGTTGCGTGGCGGTCGGATTGCGCACGACCGTGTCATTGCCTTGCGGACGCTGCCCCGGTTGGTTCGGCGGCTGGGTGATCTGCGCGTTGGTCTGGCCGGGCGGCTGATTGGAGAGCGCGCCGGGAATGCCCTGCGGGCCGCTGCCGCCGAGGCTGGAGGATTCGGCGCTCTGTTCGCTTCGCACCGAAGCGTCGGTCGGATTGCGGTTGGGCTTGAACGTCTCGTCGGTCGACTCGGTCACGGTGAAGTCGACGTCTGCCGCCACCTGCGCGCGCAGGTTGCCGCGCCCGACGATCGGTTCGAGGATTTCGTTGATGCGCTTCATGTACGCCGCTTCGACGCTTTGCACGTAGGCGAGCTGCGACGGATCGAGCCGCGCCTCGTTCTCCGACGGTTGCGTCGAGAGCAGGGCGCCGCTCTGGTCGACAACGCTCACGCTCCTGAGCGCGAGCTCGGGCACGCTCGATGAGACCAGATGGGCGATGCCGGCGATCTGCGCGCGTTCGAGCACCTTGCCCGGATAGAGATTGAGCAGCACCGAGGCGGTCGGTTTCTGCGATTCGCGCAGAAACACGCTTTGCTTCGGAATAGCCAGGTGCACGCGTGCGGTCTGCACCGCCGAGAGCGACTGGATCGAGCGGGCGAGCTCGCCTTCGAGCGCCCGCTGATAGTTGACCTGCTCCTGGAACTGCGTCAGGCCGAAGCGCTGGGTCTCCAGCAGTTCGAAGCCGACGTTGCCGCCCTTGGGCAGTCCCTGTGATGCCAGGCGCAAGCGCACGTCGTGCACCTGAGTGGAAGGCACCAGAATGGCGCCGCCGCCCTCGGCGAACCGGTACGGCACATTCATCTGCGAGAGCGCAGAGACGATCGCGCCGCCGTCGCGGTCGGACAGATTGGAGAACAGCACGCGGTATTCGGGGGTGCGCATCCACATCAGCGCGGCCGCGGCAATGGCGGCAAGCGCCGCCAGCCCGATCATCAGGCCGAGCTTCGAGCGGTTGGGCAATTCGGCGAACCCCTGCGCGGACGCGACGATGCCGCCCGACGTGTTCGCAGCCTGCGTTGCCATCCTTTTCGAAGCCCCCGTGTTGAAACGATGTCGGTCGATCGACCCGAGACGATGTCGGTCATTCGACCCAAGACGATGTCGGTCATTCGACCTCGCGGGATTATCGAAGCAGGTGCGCCGCGCCAATCCAATGAAAAGCGCTGGCTTTTCAGATCATTTCGAGCGGCTGTGCACGATGGCAAAGCGGTACGCTGGCGACGTGAGAAATTGTCGCTGCCGATGCGCGGCGGCGAGGAGAACTACGATGGCAACCATCTCGACGAAACCAGTGGCGATGCAGCCGAGCCTGCGCGCACTCGAAGCTGCGCGAACGCAGGCGGGCAGCGCCGTTGGTGCAACGGAGCCGGGCGGCAACTTCGGTGCGGCGCTCAAGCAAGCGCTCGACAACGTGAGCGGTACGCAAAACCGGGCCGCCACGCTCGCCAAGGAGTTTCAGCTGGGCAACCCCGACGTGAGCCTGGAGGACACGATGATCGCCGCGCAGAAATCGAACATCACGTTCCAGGCGGCGGTTCAGGTGCGCGCACGGCTCGTTGCGGTCTACAGCGAGATCATGCAAATGAACGTGTAGGGTTCGTCCGGACCGGGCATCGCGAAGCGTTCGCGGCGTCGTTCGACGCGGCGAGGGCAGCGCGAGCCGGCGCTACTCGGTCAATTTGTTCTTGACCCGATCGCGATCGAGCGCGATCACATAGCGCTGCAGCAGCACTTCGTCGGCGGCCGCGACATTGAGGAACTGCACGCCGCAGCGGCGCAGGCTCGACGGAAAACGCCGGCCCGGATCGATCGCGTAGCGGATCTCGGCCGAGCATTGCACTTCACCGAAACCCGGCAGATCGAGCGACAGCCGCGCGAGCTTGAGCAGCGGCGTCGGGTCCACCTGGTTCGAGTCGATCAGCACCGACAGGCCGAGCGTGCTGATGTCGAGCACGCGCGCCTTGAACGCGACCTTCCCGGTGCCATCGAGATCGATGAGGCAGATCGGCGGGCGGCTTACCGGTACCGGCGCGCGATAAGCATTGCGCCGCTGCAGCCGCAGCATGCGCGCGGGCAGTGGCGCCGCGAGCGCGGGGCTGCCTTCGAAGTCGATCAGGCGTGCCTGACCAGTGCTGAATTCGATCTTCACGCCGTCGACGGCGGTGCGCCAGGCCAGCTTCTCGGCGCTCACCAGCGCGGCGTTGCGACGCTCGTCACGGTCGATGTCGAACACCAGGGTGTTGCTGCTCGGTTGCACCGCGAGCAGGCAGGTGAGGATCGAACCCGGTTGCGCATTGAAGTAGACGCTGGCGCGAATGCGGTGCTTGCACAGTCCCACCAGGATGCTGGTGATCTCGCGTGCATTGGTGACCGTGAACGGAAACAGATCCGGCTCGGCGAGCGTACCGGTACCTGGGCTCATTGCTTCCTGCATAGGCGTCGCTACGATTTCGAAGTGGGTTGTGGAACGACCGGGGCCGGAGCATCGCTGCCGCGTTGAGGCGGACGGCCGCTGTCTGCGCCGCCGTTGCGCTCGACCGCGTAGATCCACGCGAGGATCTCCGCGATCGCGAAGTAAAGTGCGGGGGGGATGTGTGCGTCAAGGTCAAGTTTCGCCAGCAGTCCGACCAGCTCCGCCGATTCGTGGACGAATACACCGGCCTCACGCGCGCGGCGAATGATCTCTTCGGCGATCGCACCCTTGCCCTTGGCGACCACGCGCGGTGCGACGTCGGATTCGGTGTACGCAAGTGCCACGGCGGTCATCGCTGCAGCGCTGCGCGCCTGCGTCGATGCGGCACTCGTCGTGCCGCGAACCGCCAGGGGCAATTTCGCGTCGCGCAACGGATTCACGGCACGCGCTCCGGTAGCGGGCGTGGTTCGAGAAACTGCATGCCCTGGACACGCAGCGCCTGGGCGGCGAGTGCGCTCTGCAACGCGCCTGCCTGCCTCGCCAGCTCGGCCCGGCTGTCGGCACCGGTGCGAAATGCGAGCGCCACGTTGCCGTTGTCCAGGGCGATGGCAATCTCGACCCTACCCAGTTGCGGCAGCTCCAGCGCAAGGCGTGCGCGCCAGACCTCAGGCCCGGCTTCGGCAGTTGCGTGCGGGTCGCGTCCGATTTCGATTTCTCCCGGTTCGCCCGGCCGCAACGCGCCCCGCCACACGATCTGCTCGGCGGCCAACGCGTCGAGTTGATGGCGCACGATCCGCGCGGCGTCCGCGCTCAACCGTGGCTCGGCTGCGGTGTTGCGCGCATCCGGTGACGAAGGTTCGGAGCCCGACTCCCCGACACGGATGGAGATGTGTCGATCGCGCGGTTCGATGACATCGGTGCTGGCGCGTTCGCCCGGCCCATCCCCCGTACGCTGGGGCCACTCGTGCGTCGCCTTGGCGGTGTTCACCAATGCGTCGGTGTGCTTTCCGGCGCTCGTTTCACGTGCGGTGCCCTGACCATCGGGCAGACGCGCCTGGGGTTCGCGCAGCAGCGAATCGAGGTCGCGTTTGCCTTGCGTCCATTCGAGCAGATGCGATTCGTAGAACAGACCACTCTCGGTCACCACGCGGGCCAACGTCTGCGCGATCTGATCGGGCGAACCGGTCGCATCGACGATCGGCTGCGCGGTCGCGATCGCGGGCGAGGGGTCGGCACCCGAATCGGTGCGCAGCAATCGTGCGACCAGTTGGCCCGTTGGGGTAAGTGTCGTCGACGGCGCCGGCAGCTGCGCGGATGCTTCAGGTTTGGATGGGACCGGCTGCGGCAGTGCGCCCGACGTCGATCGGGTGCCGTTCGCGCCCAGGGCGCCTGACGGATCGGCGCGACCCACGACGGTCTCGCCGCGCAGCTCGGTCGCCAGTTTGGCCAGCAGCAATCTTGATAGCGAGCCGAGTTCCATGTTTAGTGCCGGATCGAGGCGGCGAGCAGGCCGAGCGTCGGATCACGAACCGGGGCGACCTGCCGCGCGCCGTTGGCTCGTTGCGGCCTCAGCCGTAGGCGTTCTCGACCTTTCGCTGCGTCCGCGATATGCGCATCACGCGACTGAGCTCGGCCATCCAGGGATGGGCAAGCTCGCGGATCTCGGCGTCCTGCTCGAGCATGTGGCGGATGATCTGCACCTTGCGCCGCCGGGCGGACTCGTCCATCGGGATGACGTCACCGTGGACCTTCAGCTGAGCGATCAGTGTCTGACACTCGCGCTCGATCTCGATCACCGTATCCCACTCGCTGCGGGTGGCGGCTTCGAGCATCGCAGTGCTTTTCTGCGCGAGGAATTCGTAAGTGCGCATGGTTTGCTCCCAGGCGGCGTGCGGTTCGTTCACCGGTTGCGGCCTCCGGCCACGGCGGCGAGTTCGGGTTTTGGCTGCGTTGCGGCATTGGCGATCGACGCCCACGCTTCGCGCAGTTCGTTGAGCAGCTGTTTGACTTCACTGAACAGGGCCGGATCGTTGCGCAGGCTGGCCAGCAGCAGCCGCTGCGACATGTACTCGTACAGCCCGTCCAGGCTCGCGGCGAGCGCGCCGCCTTGAGTCGGATCGAGACTTGCGCGTAACCCGTCCTCGATGATCGAGATCGCGCGCGAGATCGCGGCGCCCTTGGCGGCGATGTCGTTGCGTTCCAGCGCGCTGACCGCCTGCGCCACCGACAGGATGGCGCCGTCGTAAAGCATCTGGATCAGCTGATGTTGATTCGCGCTGTTGACGCGCGATTCGAGATCGACTTTGGCATAGGTCGTGGCGGCGCTGCGGGGTCCGAACATGGCGAGTGCTTTGAAGGGAGGTGGTTAGCCCGCGATGTTTGCGCTGAGCTGCGCCAGCTGCTGTTGCAGGTAGGCGCTGGTGCTGCTCATCTGCGCAAGCATCGTGTCGAGTGCCGAGTACTGACGGATGTAGCGTTGTTCGATCTGGCCGAGGCGGTCGGTGAGAACCTGCGCGCGTCGTTCGATGTTGCGGATCGAGGTGTTGATGCCGTCGGTGCGCGCGCGCACCGGGCCGGATTCGTTGAGCAGTTCGCTGATGCGGGCGTCGAGCTTGGCGCTCACGCCCTCGAAGTACGTCACCGTGCCGAGCGAACCGGGCGCTGTCGCGACGATCTGCAATTCCATGCCGATCGAATTGCCGTTGGTCGATACGAGCTTCTGCCCGGTGCCGGTCGCATCGCCGCCGTCGATCGTGCCTTGCACGTCCAGTCCGGCGGTGGCCGTCGGCGCCGCGCCGAGCAGATCGGTGGCGGCATTGCCCGATACCGCGACGCTCGAGCTGGCGCCGTACGTATTCGAGGCGATCGTGAGCGTGCCGGCGTTGTTGGTGACGGTGACGCCGAGGCTGTTCGAGGACAGGGTCGTGGCGCCGTTGATGCGTGATTGCACTTCCGCGGCCAGCGCATCGGCGCTCGCGTACGTGGCCGCGGCGAGCGTCACCGTGGCAGCAGTGCCATTGACCGTGACGCTGAGCGAGTCGTTCACGCCGGCGGTGATCGTGAGTGCGGCTGCCTGCGCGCCGACCAGCGAGCCCTTGGTGGCAGCCTGCGTGATGTCGACGGCGTAGGTGCCCGCTTTGGTGGCGGTGCCTGCCTTGAGGAACGTAACCCGGCTGTCGGAGGCCTTGCCCGCCTTGGCGAACAGTGCGGCGATGGCGCCCGGGTCTGCGTCGAGTTGGGTTTGCAACTTGGCGCTGTCCAGTTGCAGCACACCGTTGCGATCGAGCGCGACGCCGATGTCCTTGAGGCTTTGCAGCTTGCCGGTACTGGTGAGCGGGGTAGTGAGCAGCCGGCGCAGATCGTTCTGGATCAGCCGAATCGTCGAATCGCCCTGCAGCGGGCCGGCCTGCTTGGTCTCGGCGTTGTACCCGCCGAGTTCCTTCAACTGCCCGTTCAGATCGTTGTATGCCTTGACGAACGCTTCGACCTTGGTCTTGATGCCGGCCGTATCGCGATCGATCTTCACCGTCGCGGCCGTGCTGGAGGTTGCGTTCAGCGTGAAGGTCACGCCCTCGATCGCCGAGTTGACGACGTTGGTACTGCTCGTGACGGTGATGCCGTCGATGATCGCGGTGGCGTCCTGGGCCGCCTGCACCTGCTCCAGATTCTTGCCGGCTCCAACGGCTGCGGCCGGGTCGTAGGCGAGCTGCGACAATCCGGTGGTGTTCGTATCGGTGGTGTCGTCGTCGTCCACCGTGATCTTGAGGCTGTTCTCGCCGCCGGAGGTGGACGCGAACACCAGCCGGTTGCCGGTGCCGTCGTTCACGATGCTCGCGGTGACGCCGATATTCGCGGCATTGACCGCATCGCGGATGCCGGTGAGCGTGTTCTGGTTGGCCGCGATCGTCACCGACTTGGTCGGCGCGTCGGCGTTCGGCGTGAACGTGCCGGTGCTGAACGTGCCTTTCTGGAAGGTGATCGTGCCGCTGCCGACGGTGTCGGTGGTCGCGGTGAATCGGTTGCTTGCAACGACGTGGCTGCTCGCCAGTGCGGTCACGCGCACCGAGTGGCTGCCCGGTGCGGCGCTGCTGCTGGCCGACACCTTGACCTGTGCCTCGTCGCTCGAGCTGGCCTTGACCCCCTGATAGGCGCTGGGGCTGTTCAACGCCGAGAGCGCACCCTGGAAACTGGACAGCGCCCCCTTCAGCGTGCCATACGCGGTCAGGCGCGCCTGGTAGCTGGCTTCCTTCTGCTGAAGCTGGGTGAGCGGGCGCCGCTCGATCGTCATCAGCTGCGAGACGATGCTCGCAACGTCGATCGAGCTCTGGGTGGTACCGATCGTTGCCATGGCGCGGCCCTACACCACGTCTTGGATGTTCGTGCCGCGCATGCGGTCGATGTTGCGCGCGATGGCGATCATCTCTTCCGAGGGAAACTGGCGCAGCACCTTCTTGGTCTCGGTGTCGATCACACGCACGATGGTCCGGCCGAGGTCTTTGTCGATGGTGAACTGTACTTGGGCACCGTTGAGCGCCATCGCTCGATTAACGGCCTCAACCGCGGCCTCCACCGCGTTTTGATCAGGCTGCGGCTGCTGTCGAGCGGCCACGGCCGGCGCAGGTGCACCGGCTCCTGACGAAGCCTGACTGCCACTGGCCGGCCCTGTTTGCGGGCCCGTTGCCGGCGGCGCTGCTCGGGAAGGAAAGAGCTCGCTATGACTGTGAATCTTCATGGCGCTACCTCTAACCTCGAATACTCAGTGACTGAAGACCTGCATCGGGAGCCCGTCAGGGGCGTCGGGTCATCCGGCGCCCCTGACGGGCTCCCGCGTGTCGGCGGCGGGGATGGAGGTTCGCACCGTCATCCCCGCTTGCCGTTATTACCCGCGGAGCAGCGAGAGCACGTTGTTGGGCAGCGCGTTCGCTTGCGCGAGCATCGCCGTACCGGCCTGCTGCAGGATCTGACCGCGGGTGAGGGCGGCCGTTTCCGAGGCGAAATCGGCGTCACGGATACGCGAGCGCGAGGCCGACAGGTTCTCCGAGCTGATCTGCAACGAGGTGATCGTGGTCTCGAACCGCGACTGCAGCGAACCGAACTTGGCGCGCTGGCCGTTGATGGCGGCGAGAGCCGCATCCACGATTGCCAGTGCCTTGGTCGACTTGTCGAAGTCGGTCACGTCGAGCGAGGACACCGCGTTCAGCGTGCCGGCAACCGCCGTGGCGCTGTTGGTCACGCCGTCGGTCGCGCCGCCCAGCACGTTGAACGAACGCTGCGAATCGAACGTCACCTGACCGGTCACCACGGCCGGGTTGGCGGCAGCACCGGCCACTGCAGTTGCACCGACCGTGATCGACGAGGCGACGGCCGAGTTGTTGTCGAGCGAGATGTTCGCGCCGCTTTCGTTGGTGATCGTGAGGCCGGTTCCGGCGGTGTTCAGCTTGGCGGTGACACCGGTTTTCGCCGACTGGTCGTTGAACGCGTTGATCGCGGCCGACAGCCCGTTCGCGTCGTTGGTGCCGGTCGAGAACGCAAGCGTGATCGCCGAGGAATTGTTCGACACGATATCGACCGAGTACGCCGAGCTGGCGGTGAAGCTCACGTCGATTTCGGTGCGGGCCGAGGCGGTGATGCCGGTCGTCGCGCTCTTAGCGTTGACCGCTTCGGCAATCGTCTTGGCCGAATCGCTCGCAGCGACGGCGGCGGTGGCGCTGCCGAGGTAGCCGTTCAGCGTAAGGTCGGTACCATCGACAGTCGTTGCGCCGCCGTTAGAGTCGACCGCAGCCGCTACCCCGCTCAGGCGATTCAGGCCGTAGGCTGTCGTGCGGAAGTTGGCCGACGTCAGCGTGATCGTCTGGTTGGCGTTGGCGCCGACCTGGAACACCGACGAGGTGAACGTGCCGTCGAGCAGGTTCTGGCCGTTGAACTGGGTCGTGGTGGAGATGCGATCCAGTTCGGTGGTGAGCTGCGTGACCTCGTTCTGCAGCGCCTGGCGGTCGCTGGAAGAGTTCGTGGAGTTCGCCGATTGCACCGCGAGTTCGCGGATACGCTGCAGGATGTCGCCGGCCGAGGAGAGCGCGCCTTCAGCGGTCTGCGACAGCGACACGCCGTCGTTGGCGTTGCGGGCGGCCTGGTTCAGGCCACGGATCTGCGAGCTCATCCGCTCGGAGATCGCCAGGCCGGCGGCGTCGTCCTTGGCGCTGTTGATGCGCAGGCCCGAAGACAGGCGCTGCAGTGCGGTGCTCAGGGCTTCGTTCGACCTGGACAGGGCGCGCTGCGAGTTGAGCGACGCCACGTTGGTGTTGATGACTTGCATCTGACTTACTCCCTAGTGTGGGTGAACATACCGGGGATCGTCCCGGCCCCGGCATTCGCAGCGTGTTTGCGTCGCCGATAGCCAAGTTATCGGATGCGACTTTTGGAAACTTGAGTGAGCCGTGGAAAGCGGATCGGGTATCTGGCAAGGTGCACGAGCGTCGGTTCGTGATTGATTGCGCGTGTCACGTGCGTGCGAACGTGAAGTGGGGCACGCGAGCTCGGGTATCGGGTGGCGTGCGGTCCGATGCGCGGCCCGTCGCTGCGCAGGCGAGGCCTGCGAATCGTGCGTTACGACACAGGCGCGGACCGAGCGCGCGCGGATCGGCGTTCAGTTCCTGCTGCGTCCGTCGAAAACACCAGATAGGCCGCGCTCTGCATCGCGCATCAGCTCCCCGAACCGCGGCGAGTCACAAAACTTCTTCAGCAATCCTTGCCGCCATTGCGACGGCACACCTCTCGTACCAGATCGTTCCAGTACGCCGGCAGGCTGTCCCAGGGATTGCCGGTGATGCGGTTGTTGGTCACGTAGATCAACCCAGCGTGTCGCTGCTCGGCCAGATCGATGTACTTGAGCGCCACATCGACCGTGGCCACGCCGTGGATGAGGTGGCCGAAGCGCTCTTTGCCGTAGTTGCGCTCCCACCCTCCAACCTGTTTGTGCTGGTACTGGCGCGATCCCGCCTCGAAGGTCACGACTGAATCGGCGACCGGCAGGCTCAGATACAACTCCGGTGCGCTGACGCCGGGATTCGCCACGACGCGATGCTTCTGGTCGAAGCCCTTCACGTAGTGGTAGATGGACAGGTAGTAGTTGACCATCTTCTCGGAGGTGTCGTTGCCCATCTCGTCGACGAAGATCCCGTCGAGCGCATACATCGTCATGTAGCGGTTGATGTCGCGGATCACTTCGATCAGCGGCCGCTTGCCCCAGGAGGTGTGCACGTAGCCGATCACCTTGACGCCGGCGGCACGAGCGTTGCTGATGACCGTAGAGTAGGCCGGATCAGCCTGCGCGCCGGGCCCGTTCGCGGGATTGAGAATGGCCGTGACCGGTGCCTTGCTCGCCATGCTGGCGATGTCGTTCCAGTACGCCAGGCCTTGATCGCTCGGATAGAAGTACGCTGGCACCAGCAACTCCAGCGGCGCAGGGCCCCGCGTCGACACGCGCCACACGCTCGGAATGGCGATCAGGATCGTCAGCGCCAGGAGGACTCGCCACACCATGATGTGTTGTGGGTGCCGGGCCGGATGTTCGAGCGGCTGCGTGGATCAGCGCGATGCCCGGACCGCGCGATGAACGATCGTCGTCGCGACGCGCGCTAGGCCCATGCGGCATGCTCGCGGACGGCCATGCCCTGATACGGGTTCGAGGCCTTCCATGAGTCCGCCCACTGCCAGAACGCCTGGGCATCGAGCGGCGGTGAGATCAAATGGCCCTGCGCGGAGTCGCACGGCAGCTGCCGCAACATGGCCAGTTCCTCCTCGGACTCCACGCCTTCGGCGATGGTGTGCAGGCCGAGCCGCCGGCCCAGATGCAGACTCGATTCGAGGATCGCGCGAATGCTCGCATTGCGCACCGCGCCCGAGATGAACGAGCGGTCGATGGACAGTTCGGTGAACGGGATGCGCGAGAGCTGCTCCATCGTCGCGTAGCCGGTGCCGAAGTCGTCGATCGCGATGTGGATGCCGCGCAAGCGCAGGCGCGCGAGATTGCCGATGACCGCGCCGCCGAACGACACCGCGTTCTTCTCGGCGATTTCCAGGATGATCCGGTTGAACGGGATGCGATGGTTCTGCGCCATCGACACGATGTTCTCGGTCACCGCGATCTCCTCGAGGAACTCCGCGGAGATGTTGATCGAGACCGACAGCTCCAGCCCCGCCTGACGCCAGTTCTGCAACTCGACGAAGGTCTGCTCCAGGATGCGCCAGGTGATCTCCACCGAACGCCCTGCGTCGCGCACGAGTGGGAGGAACCGATGCGGCGGGATCAGCCCCAGCCGCGGATGCCGCCATCGCACCAGCGATTCGCAGCCGATCAGCTCACCGCTCGCCAGCAGCACTCGGGGCTGGAAGAACGGCACGAAGCTCATCGTCTCTAGGGCGATGTCGAGGTCGTTCACCGCGATCTGGCCTTCGAAGGGCGGATAGTCATCGGGCAGGCCGCACACCACGCTGAAGCGCGCGACCAGACCGGCGAGCTTGTCGCGGTCGATCGGCTTGGACAGCGACCCCAGCACCTTCAACCCCAGGTTCTTCGCCATGCCCTCGACCGACTCGATCACCGCGCGTTCGGCGCCGGAGACCAGGATGACGGCGATGTCCGCGTGCTCGGCGTGCAGTTGCGAGAGGAATTCGACGCCGTCCATGCCTTCCATCTCGAGATCGCACAGGGCCACGTTGATGTCCGAGCCGTGCTCGCGCAGTCGGCTCAGTGCCTCGCCGCCGTCGGCAGCCTCGATGCTTGGATGCACCCCGATCACCCGCAGCGAGGCGCTCGCCAGGCGCCGTGCGATCGGATCGTCGTCGAGCACGATGGCATTGAGCTGGCGGCTCGGTTCAGCGGAATCGATCATCAGGGAGGCTTTCAGGTTGGAGAGGCGGCGAACCGAGGCGTCTGTCAGCGAGGGTTCGCTCGAACCGGAGTGGGGGGGCGCAACGCTCGTTGCGAGTGCGAGGTAGAGATTCGCGCCGCGGCTTTCGGTAGTTCGGGCGCGAGGCGTCACGCCCGATGGAAACGGCGGAGCGAGCCGCGCGGACTATGGAGGTCGCGCGAGGAAGTCGGACGGCAGTCGATCACGCACCGCTCGCGCGCACGTTAAGCGACTATTCGAAATCGATAAGAAAAGATAAGAGGATGCATGCGTTGCGCACGTAGCATCCGAATAGAGAGACTCGACGTTGTACGCATGTCTACGACAGCGCGGGACGTGCTGTTGGAACATGTCGCTTCCCCGCGATGCGGGCGCATCGTCATGATGCGCCGCGCGATTCCGCCGCCGCCATTGATCGTCCGGACGCTCTTGGTGCATCGTGATTGCAGCAAGCGGACGGCGCGCAAATCAGCGCCGACGAACGGTCACAATGCTAAGAAGTCCGTTAAACTATTTAGTTAGATGTGGCCGCGGCGCAAGCTTGGCTGCAAACCGCGGATCGTCAGTCGTGAGACTCACGATCGCGCCAGGGAGACAGGATCGCACGCCACGCAGCGCGCGGTCCTGCGGAGTCGATACTCGCACTCACGTCGCATGAGTCTTCATCCTGTTCGAGTCGTACTGGTCGACGATCACGAGATCGTCCGCGACGGCATGCGCGCGCGACTGACTGACCAGGACGGTTTGGTGATCGTGGGGGAATGCGGCAGTGCCGAGGATGCGCTGCAGCTGGCGCACGACCTCGCTCCCAACGTCGTCGTCCTCGACATCGGGTTGCCCGATCGCAGTGGCCTGGACATCGTGACCGAACTCAAGGCTACGGTGCCGCAGGCGCGCATCCTGATCTTCAGTGGACACACCGAGACGCAGTACGGCGTGCGCTGTCTCAAGCTCGGTGCCGACGGATTTCTGAGCAAGGCGAGTCCCTCCCATCTCCTCGTTGAGGCCGTGCGCAAGGTGGCAAGCGGAGGCAAGTACCTCAGTCCGACGCTCGCCGAGGCGCTTGCCGCGTCGGTTGGTGACAAGAAGATGGCAGCGCCGCACGAACAGCTCTCGTCGCGTGAGCTCGACGTGTTTCTCCGCATCGCTCGTGGTCAGAGTCTCACCGCAATCAGTCATGAACTCGGCCTGAGCGTGAAGACCGTGGGCACGTACCGCGCTCGCGTGCTCGAGAAGACCTCCTCGCATTCGAATGCCGATCTGACCCGACTCGCGCTCACTTACAACATGTTGCAGTAGGCATGTTGCAGTAGACGCGGCGCGCGGTGCACGCCTTGCACGCGCGGATTGTTCGGACGCCCAAGACAACTTTTCGAATCAGTTCGGTGTAGGAGATTTCCTGCGCTGATGGTCCGCAATTTCTTCTTGCGAGAATGTTTCAGGGAAGTGAATATTGGCGCGTGCCATCGTGTCCCCTCTAAGAAATCATTAGGGAATGGATGATGGCGCTAGGCAATCAGAACAATGACCAGGCGCGGCTCTCGCGCGGCTCTCGATGAGGTGATGGAGGTCGAGGGCGTCCTGAGCGAGCGATCGACAAGAACAAGGAGGCGACTGCTACTACCAGAGACGCTTGTTCGGCACCATGAACCACGAATACCAGGATCCGCAGGCCGACGCGGCCAAGCGATTGCGCGTCGCGTTGATGGACAGCAACAAGGAATTCGGTCAGATGATCGTGCGTTGGTTGCACGAGGCCAACCACAGCTGTCATTGGAAGATCACCGGCTCGGAGTTCATCCGTCTGGTGAGTCAGGAAAGCTTCGACGTGCTGGTGCTCGCCACCTCGGGCGGGGATCGGTCCGGCGAGGAGGTGCTCAGCTGGGTACGATCGACCCTCGGCCTGGCGACGCCGACGCTGTTTCTGGTCGATCCGAAGGAGCGCGCCAGCATTCCCTGGCTGCTGCATCGCGGCGCCGACGACTGCTCGACCAAGCCGCTCGAGCGCTATGAGTTCCTGATGCGGCTGGTGGCTCTCACTCGCCGCGGTCAGCACAAGCCCAATGCTTCGGTGATCGAGGTGGGCAATCTGCGCATCGATCACGACCGGCAGAAAGTATTCGTCGCGGGCGCCGAAGTCGCGCTCACGCGCAAGGAGTTCCGCCTTATCAGCTTCATCCTGCGCAACCTCGGCCGCACGCTGTCGCGCGGCGCTATCTTCGAGTCGGTCTGGGGTTTGCCGGTGCGGCGCGACATGCGCACGCTCAATACCCACATGTCGCAGGTGCGATCGAAGCTCAATCTGGTGCCCGCCGCGGGCTGGAATCTCATTTCCACCTATGGACATGGGTATCGGCTGGAGTACATCGGCGGTGGGGATCGTCCCGCGCTGGCGGCCGCACTCGGCGAGCCTGCGGGTCGGCACGCGCCCGCGATGCTGCCCCCGGCTGCTGCACGTCAGTTGTCCGAGTCCGATGCCGAAGTGCCTGTGATGTTCGAAGCAGTCGAGCGCTGAGCATCGGGCCGAGCACCT
>CADEDU010000008.1:9375-28979 GCA_902826155.1 uncultured beta proteobacterium | reverse complement strand
CGAAGTGCCTGTGATGTTCGAAGCAGTCGAGCGCTGAGCATCGGGCCGAGCACCTTTCATTACGGCAACGCTTCTCTACTTCATTGACGCAGTCTTCGTCGCATTCCCTAACCGCGATCGGTACGACCATGAGCGATCACAGCCTGTCGAGTGAAGTGACATCGAACGACGTGGTGTCGGTCGTCGCACCGCGAACGCATAAGACCGTCAAGTCGGCTGTGCGCACGCTGCAGGTGATCGAGTACCTCGCCGAGCGCTCGGCACCCGCGACGATCTCGCAGATCGCCAGTGCTTTGCGCTTTCCGCAGTCGAGTACGTCGATGCTGATGATGTGCCTGGTGAATCTCGGTTACCTTCAATTCGACCGTGCTGAGCGGACGTATCGGCCATCGTCCAAGCTGTCGCGGTTGTTCGTCGATCTGCGCACTTTCCAGAGCTGAGCGGCGCCGACCGCACTGTCCGCTGCGGGCTCACCGGTCTGGAGGCTGACGCCTTCAGCGTGAACGCGTCGTAAGCGAAGGCCTGCTGCGCATGGCGGCGCGAATGCCATGCGCCCCCACATCCGCTCCCGTCGGCGCCCGGGCATTGCCCGCGATCGTGTGAATCGTCTACATTGAGCCGATTGTGCCGATCGGCCGGTGCTTCCGAGGCGCGGATTCGACGTGCCGAGATGGGGCGCCGTTGTACGCGTCGTGACGTCGCGCCGATACGACACGCCGATCGCACGCCTCCGGAGATGCCGATGAAATACCGCAAAGCCGACGCCAAAGCCTATGCCCGCGAGCACCTGCGCGGCGTGTGGGCGGCGACCCTGACGCCGTTCACCGCAGACCTGCAAGTCGACGAAGCCGGCTGGCGTCACAACCTGCGTCACTGGCTCGGTGAACTGGAACTCGCCGGTCTGTTCGTCGGCGGCAAGCAGGGCGAGTTCTATGCGATGACGCTGCAGGAGCGGAAACGCATGCACGAGATCGCCGTCGAAGAGGCGCGTCGGCTGGGCCGCGGGGGCATCATGATTTCCGCCTCCGATCAGAATCTCGACACGGTGCTCGAACTCGCGCTGCATGCGCAGGCGATCGGAGCGGACTACGTGGTCGTGCATACGCCGCTTCTGTATTTCGGCGCCCATTCCGATGCGACGATCTACGAGTACTACCGGCATATCGCGAGCCAGCTCGACATCGGCCTCACGTTGTGGAACCAGCCGCCCGATTGCGGCTACACGATCAGCCCGGAACTGTGCGTGAAGCTGGCTGAGGACATACCCAACATCGTCGCGATCAAGTACAGCGTGCCGCGTGAAACCTACTCGCGCCTGTCGCGGCTGGCGGGCGACAAGCTGATCGTCAGCTGTTCGTCCGAAGAAGAATGGTTCGACAACATCGTCGAGCTGGGCTGGCAGGTCTACCTCTGCTCCTCGCCGCCTTACCTGATGCAGACGAAGGCCGATCGGCGCATGAACGAATACACCGCGCTGGCGATGGCCGGACGGGTGACGGAGGCGAAGAAGGTGCGCGACAGCCTCGAGCCTGTCCGCCAGGCGCTCAAGCACTCGCGCCCGCACGGCAAGCCGCAACCGCAGCAAAAGTACTGGCAGGAGTTGCTCGGCCAGGCGGGCGGTCCGAGCCGCCGGCCGCTGCTCAACCTGACCGAGGACGAAAAGGCCAAGGTGCGGGCGGCGTTCGCGAATTGCGGTTTGCGCGGCGCGCCGCCGATGGAGCGCGCAGCCTGACGGTTTAGCGCACAGCCTGACGGTGGGCCGCTTGACGGTGGCAATCGGGGATTTGGGGGGGGGCGTCGTTGCGTTGCGCTACCTCAACGCTGGAACAGACGCGCCGCACCGACAACAAAGGAGAACGATCATGCGAGTCTCGCTCTACGCAACGGCGGTGCAGCGATGAACACCTACGTCGGCGCGGCTCGCTGGACCGGTGGCACGCTCGGCGGCTTGTTCCGTCGTCACGACGACGATGGTGGGTGGACGCGTGTCGCCGCGGGGCTGCCCGACACGCTGGCAGTGCAGGCGATCACCGTGCACCCGCACGAACCGCAAGTCATCTTTGTCGGTGCGGCCGACGGGATCTATCGCAGCGACGACGCCGGTGATCACTGGCACCGACTGCCGACTCCCGCCGGCAAACAGATCTGGTCGGTGCTGATCCATCCGACCCAGCCGCAGCGGATGTACGCGGGTACATCGCCGGTGGGTGTGTTGCGCAGCGATGACGGCGGCGCCACCTGGCGCGAACTGCCGGTACCGGCGTCTCAGCGCGTGAAGATGGCGTTCGCCTGCCGCGTGATGCGTCTGTCGGCCGACCCGGCGCACCCCGATCATGTCTACGCGGCGCTCGAAGTGGGCGGGGCGATGCGCAGCCTCGACGGCGGGGAATCCTGGACCGATTGCGCCGAATCGCTGGTGGATCTCGCGCAACACCACGCGAACCTGCGCAGCCGGCTGCAAAGCGATACCGAGAATGAAGGCATGCTCGATGCGCACGCACTGTGTGTCAGCCCCGCGCGCGCCGACACGGTGTTCATCGCGGTGCGCATGGGGCTGTTCCGCAGCGCCGATGCCGGCACGACCTGGCAAGACCTGCAGGTCGGGCGGTTCTCGCCGCTCACCTATGCGCGTGACGTTCGCGTGTCCCCGCATGATCCGCGCGTGCTGTTGGCGTGCCTGTCTCCAGCCGCGGCGAGCAAGGACGGTTCGCTTTATCGCAGCAGTGATCTGGGCGAGACCTGGCAGCGGCTCGATCACGGCGTCAAGGCGCGGGCCACCATGATGGCCGTGGCACCGCACCCGCGCGATCCGGCGCGCATTGTCTGCGCCTCGCGATGCGGACAGGTATTCACCACCACCGATGCGGGCGGCACCTGGAACGAATCGCTGTTGCCCGAAGGCGTGCTGGACGTATATTCGATCGCCTGCGGCTAGGCGCGATCGCCTGCGGCTAGGGCCAGCCGTGACGCTCAAAGCGGCAGCAGCTCGGTGGCGATGCTCATGCGCACCAGATCAGCGACCGACTCCGCGTGCATCTTTTCCATGACACGCGCGCGATGCACCTCGACCGTTCGAACGCTCAGGTCGAGCTCGCTCGAGATCACCTTGTTGGGTTTGCCGGCGGCGATCAACACCATCACCTCGCGTTCGCGCGGCGTGAGCGTTGCGATATCCGCTTCGATCTGAGTGCGCGACGCCGCCAGCCCGATCGTCGGCAACGCCAGCGCGCGATCCACAGCTTGAAGTAGTCGCTCGTCGTCGAAGGGCTTCTCGAGAAACTCGACGGCGCCTGCCTTCATGGCTCGCACTGCCATCGGTACGTCCGCGTGACCGGTGATCATGATCACCGGCAGGCGGATGGAACGGTCGCGCATGGCGCCGAGCATCTCCAGGCCGCTCATTCCAGGCATGCGCACGTCGGCGATGACGCAGGCGCGGCGGGTGGCCCGCCAGCTCGCGAAGAACGCGTGGGCACTGGCGAAGGCGTACGCATCGAAGCCCGCCGCCTTGAGCAGAAATACCAGCGCGTCGCGAATCGACTGCTCGTCGTCGACCACGAAGGCAACGCCTTTGTCGCAGGCCGACGAATGCGCCCTGCACGGTTGCATCTGCACGGCGCTTTCAGCTGGGGCGTTCAGCATCGAGGTGAGTCCTTGGAAGTCGAATGGTGAATACGGCGCCGGCGGCCGGGTCGTTCGATGCGAGCAGGCTGCCCTCGTGCATCGTCACGATCGAACGGCTGATCGCCAGTCCGATGCCCAACCCGTCGGCCTTGGTGGTGAAGAACGGCTCGAACAACTGGTCGGCCGTAGCGGCGTCGATGCCCGGGCCCGTGTCGTGCACGCAGATCGCAACGCCTTCGTCGGTGCTTGCCGTACGAAGCGTCACGACCCGCCGCCGGACGCCGGCGTCGTGCATGGCCTCGAGGGCGTTGCGCACCAGGTTGAGGATGACCTGCTCGAGCTGGATCGGCTCGCCCATGATCGGCGGCAACGGGTTGCCCAGCTCGGTGCGCAGCGTTGCACCGAGCTGTCGGGCCTCGGGTTGTGCCAGCCGGATCACTTCGGTCACCAGCCGATTGGCATCGAGCGGCATCATGTCGGCCTCCTTTGCCTGCAGGAAGGCGCGGATGTGGCGCACGACTTGCCCGGCGCGCAATGCGTCATCGGCGATCTTCGCCATCGCGTCGACGACATCGCGCTGAGGTGCCGGCGTGGCGTTCAGCAATCGCATGCAAGCCTTGGCGTAACTTGCGATCGCAGTGAGCGGCTGGTTGATCTCGTGTGCGATCGCGCTCGCCATCTCGCCCATCGAACTCACCCGCGCTACATGCGCGAGCTGATTCAGATGCTGACGCGCGCGATCCTCGGCCAGGCGGTGCGCCAGCTCGACCTTGCGTTGCTCGGTGAGGTCGGTGACCACCGCGAGCACCCCGCTCGGTGCCCCGCTGACCGGAGCCAGGGCGCGCGCCACCACGCGCGCCGCCAGCGCCTCACCGCTCGCGCGCCGCAGATCGCCTTCGATCGTGCACGCCTGCCCAGGCGCCAGCGCGTGCGCGTCGACATGCAGTTCGATCGCCGCCGCGCTCGTGCCGATCAGCTCGTTGGCGGCGCAGCCGAGCATGCGCGCAAAGCGTTCGCTTGCAGCGGTGATGACGCCCTCCTTGTCGATCACCACCAGGCCATCGTTCATCTGTTCGGACAGCGCGCGGAATTGCGCCACGCTGACGCGCAACCGCGCCAGCGCGATGCGCCGTTCATGGCTGGCCAGCGCGAGCAGCAGTCCGCTCAGGGCGAGGATGCCGACCAAGGCGTAGAGCACCAGCGCGTGTTGCGAGGATGCCGGCATCGCGGGCACGCCGGCCTGGGCCTCGCCGCGGGTCACGACCATGGCAATGCCGAGCACCGTCGCGAGCACGCTGGCGCTGGCAAGCACGTAGCCCGTCAGCATGAAGGCATGACGTCGCAATGCGAGGCACGCCGCGCGCAGATCGAGGCGTGGGGTGGCCGGTCGGTTCCGGCTGAGGGGATGCAGGGCGCGGTCCATGATGGGAGCGGACCATAGCCCAGGAAAATCGGTGTGGCGCAGCGTGATGGAAATTTGAGAACTGCGTGAGCGCGCGCGGAGCAAAGGAATCGAGACTGCCAGCCTGACGACGATTCCCCGGAGCCGCCCGATGCGCCGTTTACCTGTTGGCTTCCCCCTCGGTTCGCGTTTGGGTTTGCGTTTGGGTTCCCCGTTGCGCTCCTTCCCTAGGGGTAAACCGGGCAGGCGCTCGTCCGCGATGGCCACAGCGATCCTGTTGCTCGCGTTGGTGTGCCTGTCGCTGAGCGGCCTGGCCCGTGCCGGCGTCCTGGAGATCCGCTCGTTCGTGCGGACGGTGAGCGACATCGATCGCGCCACGGCGTTCTACGAATCGGCGCTCGAGTTCAAGCGCATCGCCGATCGCATCATCGTCAATCAGGATTACGCGGCGCTCACTGGCGTGCAGGCGAGCAAGGTGCGCAGTGTGACCTTGCAGCTGGGTGGCGAGACGATCGAGTTGGAGCAGCCGCTCGGCGGAGATGGTGAGCCGGTCGCGGTCGAGGGGCGTTCGCAGGACCTGTGGTTTCAGCACATGGCGATCGTCGTCGCCGACATGCAGCGGGCGTACCGTCAGGTGACCAATCACGGTGCGCGTCCGATCTCGGCCGAGCCGCAGACCATTCCGGAGTCGAACAAGGCCGCCGCGGGCATCAAGGCCTACAAATTCCGCGACCCCGACGGCCATCCGCTGGAGCTGCTGTCGTTTCCCCCCGACAAGGGTGCGCCGAAGTGGCATGAGGCTGCGCGAAGGGCGGGCACGAACTTTCTGGGCATCGATCACTCGGCCATCACGGTCGGCGATACCGCGCGCAGTCTGGCGTTCTACGAGGAACTGCTCGGGCTGATCAAGGCCGGTGCCAGCCTCAATCAGGGCGTCACGCAGGAGCGGCTCGATGCAGCGCCCGGCGCGGTGGTGCGTATCACCGGACTGGCGACGCGCCGCATGCACGGACCGGGTCTGGAATTCCTGCAGTACCTCGCGCCTGCCGATGGCCGCGCCTGGCCCGATGGACGCAACCCGGGACTCAACCCGGGACCCAACCCGACCGCCGCGTTGAGCACGAGGACGGTGTTCGAAGTCGCGGACATCGATGCGCTGGTACCGAAGCTCGCCGAACGCAAGGTGCAGTTCATCTCGCCGCGCGCGGTGACGATGCTCGATGCCCCGTACCGCAAGGCGCTGGTCGTGCTCGATCCCGATGGTCATCCGGTCATGTTGGTGCAACGCTGACCCGAAGCGAACCGAAACAAGAAACGTCATCCCCCAAGGAGGTTCTGCAAACCATGAGTCAACCCAACAATGCCCTGTCGATCGACCGCTATCGCTACCACGCCGCCGGCTACGATCAGACCACGCATCGCATGGAGCCGGTGCGCGTACGAGCGGTCACGCATCTGGCGTTGCGGCCGGGCGACACCGTACTGGATGTTGCTTGCGGCACCGGCAAGAGTCTGGCGCTGCTGCAGGAACGTGTCGGACCGCGCGGTCACATCATCGGCATCGATCACAGTCCGGAGATGCTCGCCATCGCGCAGCAACGCGTCCACGATGCGGGCTGGCGCAACGTAACGTTGATCGAGTCGTCGATGGAACGCGCGCGTGTTCCCGCGCCGGTTGATGCCGTGCTGTTCAACTACACGCACGATGTATTGCAGGCGCCGGTCGCGCTCGAAAACCTGTTCCGCGACGTGCGTCCCGGTGCGCGCGTCGTCTCCGCCGGGATGAAGCTGTTCCCGTGGTGGCTCGCGCCGCTCAATATCGTCGCCCTGGCCAAGGCGTACCCGTACACGACGACGCTGTCGGGCCTGCGCCGGCCGTGGCATCTGCTTGAAGTGTTCCTGCAGGACTTCGCGGTGGAGTCGATGTACTGCGGCATCGCGTACGTCGCGCGCGGGCGATACGTGCCGCCGCGATTCGGCGAGTAACATTGATATACGGCAATTGAAATATGTAGCACGACGCCGGATTCAGCACAGGAAACCACCGCCATGCAACGCCGTGTTCTCGTCGTCGAAGACTCCGCCGACATCTCCGATCTGGTGCGAGTGCACCTGCGCGATCTCGGCTGCAGTGTCACCGTTGCCGCCGACGGCATGGCGGGTGCGGCCGAAGCCGAATCCAAGCGCTACGACCTGGTGATCCTCGACATCATGCTGCCCGGCATGGACGGGCTGGAGATCCTGCGCCGCATCCGGGCCAAGTCGATGTACACGCCGGTGCTGATGCTCACCTCGAAGTCGACCGAGATCGATCGGGTGCTCGGCCTGGAGATGGGCGCCGACGACTATCTCACCAAGCCGTTCAGCGTCATGGAGCTGACCGCACGCGTGAAGGCGCTGTTCCGCCGTGTCGATGCGATCGGCGCCAAAGCCGAGGAGGGCCATCGCCCGCTCGAATTCGGCCGTCTGCGCGTCGATCCGCAGAAGCGCACCGTGCAGCTTGCCGGGCAGGCAGTGGAGCTGACCGCCAAGGAGTTCGATCTGCTGCTGCACTTCGCCAACAATCCGGGGCGGGTGTTCTCGCGCAGCCAGCTGCTCGATCAGGTGTGGGGCTACACCCATAGCGGCTACGAGCACACCGTCAATTCGCACATCAATCGACTGCGCGCCAAGGTCGAACGCGATCCGGCCAATCCGGAGTTCGTGCTGACCGTCTGGGGCGTGGGCTACAAGTTCACCGAAACCGCTCCGGTCACGCAGTAACGGCACGGTCGAGGCGGATCCCGACTGTTCGCCCGATTGGCGTCGCGCACCGGTGTTCAAGACTCTCTACAGCAAGCTCGTCGCCACGCTGGTGGTGCTGTTCGTGCTGGTGACGGTGATGTTCTATCTGCTGTTGCGCTCGTCGTTCATGATGCAGGAAGAGCGCGTCATGCAGTTGCTCCATGCAGACCTCGCCGAGCGCCTCATTCGCTCATATGGCACCTCCACGGGCGGCAAGATCGACAGTGCCCGGCTCGATGAGCGGCTGTTCTCCGCCGTGATGACTGTCAACCCGACGGTGGAAGCGTATCGGCTCGATCCGAGCGGACGCATCGTCGCGCATGCGGCACCGGCCGATCGTCGCCTGGCCGAGAGCGTAGCCCTCGCGCCGATCCACGAATTCATGCGACCCGACGTGCGCTATCCGTTGCGCGGCGACGACCCTCGGCATCCTGGACGGCGCACCGTGTTTTCCGCGGCGCCGATCCGCGATCCGGGGGAGGCCGGTGATGGATCCGGCTACCTGTATCTCGTGCTCACCAGCGAGGAGCGCGAGCGGGCGTTGCGGGTGAGCGCCGACGGGCAGATGTTCCGGCACACCGGTTGGATCATGGCGGGCGGCCTGATTGCCGCGCTGCTGGCCGGATTCGTCGCGTTCAACGTGCACACCGAGCGCCTCGGGCGGCTGGCGCAGGCGATGACCGCGCTGCGTGGCTCGGACTTCAGCGCGCCGGCCCAGTACGTGCCGCATGCGCGCAGTGGGCCGGGCGATGAGATCGATCAGCTCGGCGCCGAGTTCAACGCCATGGCCGAGCGGATCAGCGCCCAGGTCAACGAACTGAAGGTGGTGGACGCGACGCGGCGCGAACTCATCGCCAACGTGTCGCACGATCTGCGTACGCCGCTTGCCTCGCTGCGCGGGTATCTCGATACGCTGCTGCTCAAGTACGACCGGCTGAGCGAATCCGAGCGGCGGCACTATCTGGAAACGGCGGCCCGCCAGAGCGAGCGGTTGGGCAAACTGGTCGGCGACCTGTTCGATCTGGCCAAGCTCGATGCGCGCGACGTGCAGCCGCAGTTCGAATCGTTTTCGATCGCCGAGCTGGCGTACGACGTGGTGCAGAGCCTCGCCCTGAATGCGAGCGAACGCGGCGTGGTGCTCGCGGCCGAGGTTCCCGCGAATCTGCCGTTCGTGCACGGCGACATCGGGTTGCTCGAGCGGGTGCTGCAGAATCTGATCAGTAACGCGCTGCGCCACACGCCGGGCGGCGGCTCGGTGCGCGTGGTGCTCTCAGCGCAGCCGTCGCGCGTGCAGGTCGAGGTGATCGATACTGGCGAGGGCATCGCCCCGGAATCGATCGGCCGGATCTTCGAGCGCTTCTTCACGCTCGATCGCAGCAGTGCAACGTCCGGCGGCAGCGGTCTGGGGCTGGCAATCGCCAAGCGCATCGTGGAACTGCACGGATCGAATCTGGCGGTCAGCAGCCAGGTCGGCGTCGGGACACGGCTCACGTTCTCGGTGCCGACCCAGGCGGGAGCCTGAAAAAAGGCAAAGGCAATGGGGATTGGATTGAAGATCGCGCTGGGAATCGTCGTCGCCGGGTTGCCGCTGGCGTTTCTCGTCGGACGCGATGCGCCGTTGGTGCTCGGCTGGCTGGTCGTGGTCGCCGGACTCGTCTGGGCCGTGCTCGATCGACTGGTGCAGCGACCGATGCGACGTGCCGCCGCGTATGGCCAGGCGCTGGTGCGCGGCGAGACCGATGCGACGCCTTCGCCACTGGGCACCGACTGGGCGCTCGTTTCCGGCGCGCTGCAGGCGATCGCGCAGGCGCGCGCTCGCGATACCGTGGCTCTGGCCGAGCAGTCTGCGGCGCGGCAGGCACTGACCAACAAACTGCAGCAGACCGAAGAGCGTTACGCGATGGCGGTGCGGGGCGCGAGCGATGGCCTATGGGAGTGGAATCTCACAACCAACGCGATGCATCTGTCGCCGCGCTGGAAGAACATGCTCGGTTTCGGCGACGATGAGATTGCAGACACGCTCGAGGGCTGGAAGAGCCGCATCTATCCGGGTGATCTGCCCGCCGTGGAAGCGCTCCTGCGTGCGCATCTGAGCGGCGAGGCCGAACGGTTTGAAAGCGAGCATCGCGTGGTCCACCACGACGGCTCGCACCGCTGGGTGCTGTCGCGCGGGATCGCGCTGCGACAGAACAACGGCACGCCCTATCGGCTGGTGGGGATCGACTCCGACATCTCGCAGTTCAAGCGACTCGAAGACGTGATGATGCACGTGGCCGAGGGCACCGCCGCGACGGTGGGCGGGGAGTTCTTTCGGGTTCTGGTGCGCCACTTCGCGCTCGCGCTCAACGTGCGCATGGCGTTCGTGACCGAGTGCTTCGGCGATCCGCCCTCGCGCGTCGCGGCGATGGCGTGCTGGTGCGACGGCAAGTACATGGACGATCTGGCCTACGAACTCGCTGGAGCCCCCTGCGAAGGCGTGTTCGAAAGCGGCGAGATGCGATTCCATCCGCGCGACGTCGAGACGCTGTTTCCGATCGAGCGCGGCGAAGGGTTCGAGAGCTACCTGGGCCTGCCGATCCGCGACCCGAGCGGCAAGCTGGTGGGGCATCTGGCGTTCTTCGACAACAAGCCGATGACGAGCAGCATGCTGATCACTTCGATCTTCCGGATCTTCACCGCGCGTGCCGGGGTGGAAATCGCGCGGCTGCGGCTGGAGCGCGCCTTGCTCGAGCTGACCGGAAAGCTTCAGGCGCTGCCGGCGGTTGAGGCGGCCGAAGTGCGTGCACTGCTCCGCGCCTCGTTCGAGGTGCCGTCCTCCGCGCGATAGTCAGGCTGGGCTGCACCCGGGGCCGGGTCGAGCCTGATGTTGGGCGCGGCCCGGGATGTCTGTCAGGGATTGCCAAGGCGCCGGCGCGGGCGTATGTTGCCCTTCGGGCGTTACAACAATCCCTGCGGGGGGGCCGATGCGCGAGGGTCGGTTGCGCGGATGGGTGGCACTGGTGCTGATGCTCGGTGCCGGAATGGCGATGGCGCAGTCCAAACCGCTGATCGAGCAGTGGGTCGACGGCGAGATCAAAGCGGCATTGCCCCCGCTCGCCTACCACGGTGCCCCGATCGCGCTCAAGTTCAATTCGTTCCTGCCGCCCACTGCGTCGCTCGCGCAGCTCCAGGTCCGTACGTTCAAGCGGCTCGAAGCCGACACCGGCGGGAAGATTACTGTGCGGCCATACTGGGGCTCCACGTTGGGCAACGCGCAACGCGGCTCGTTCGACGTCGTGGAGAGCGGCATCGCCGACACGGGCACCTGCTTCGCGATCATGAACCCGGGCGGGTTCGATCTCACGTTCGGGCTCAACCTGCCGCACATCTTCGACAGCTCGGTGCAGTCGACAGCCGTGGCCACCGAGCTGTATCCGAAGTACTTCAAGAAGGAATACGAGTCGCGCGGCGTGCGGTTGCTGCGCACGACCGCGACGCCGCCGGTGCAGATCCTGTCGATCAAGGCGCCGATCGCGCGGCTGGAGGACCTCAAGGGGCGCAAGCTGTGGGCCACGGGCGGCCTGTCGGCGCAGCTTGCCGCCGCACTCGGTGCGACCCCGGCGGCCACGCAGGTCTCCGAGTTGTACACCGCGTTCCAGAGCGGTGTCGTCGACGCGGTGGCAATTCACGACGCGGCCGCGCACATGCTGCGGCTGACCGAACTCGCGCGTTACCGCGCGCACGCCGATCTGTGGGTGTACTCGGCCGAGTACTGCATCAATCGCGACGTGTGGGCGAAGTTGCCGCCCGACCTGCGCCGAATCGTCTACCACTGGGCGCAGCTGGCGAGCCACGCCGAGGCGCAGCTCTACTTCGATCGCGATGCGCTGCTGGCGCGCGCAGCGATGGCCACGCGCGGTGTCAAAACCAGTGCGATCGATCAACCGGAGCGCGCGCGCTGGAACGGCGCACTCGATGCGGCGGTCACGCAATTCATGAACACCGGCAAGGCTCGCGGCCTTCCGGTGGCGCAGTTGGTGAACGATATGCGCGCGCTGCAACGGAAATACGCGGCGATGTCGCCCGATGACGTTACGCGCATGCTGCTCGAGAAACCGCTGCCCGGTCTGGCCGATCCTTAGCGGGCGCGCGTAAAGCCGGCCGAATCAAGGCGCGTGCAGCGTCTCGGCAACCATCGCCAGCAATTGCTGCGTGGAGTAGGGTTTGCGCAGGAACGGATAGCGGGCCGCCTTGGCGTTCGGGTCGGTCGGGGCGGGTGGAATGCCGCCGGCCAGCACGATCTTCGCGCGGGTGCCGGCCTGCTCCAGTGCGCGCACCAGCGTAGGGCCGTCCATCCGCGGCATCATCAGGTCGGTCAACACGACACGCACCTCGTCGCCGCGCCGACCGTATTGCTCGAGCGCCGCCTCGCCGTTGGCAGCGGTAAGTACCTGATAGCCCCCGGCTTCGAGCGCGCTCGCCGCCGCGCGCAGAATGCCGGGCTCGTCGTCGACCACCAGGACGAGTTCGCCGGCGCCCGGCGCATCGACGGTGCTAGGCGCAATCTGCTCGGCCTGTTCCGATTCGCCCGCCGGTAGATAGACGTGCACCGTAGTCCCGGCGCCCGGGGTGCTTTCCAGCGCGACGAAGCCTTCGTGGCTCTTGACGATGCCGGCAACCGACGCGAGTCCCAGCCCGGTGCCCGAGCCCGCGGCCTTGGTGGTGAAGAACGGCTCGAACACCTTGTCGAGCAGCTCCTGCGGGATGCCCGATCCGGTGTCGGCGACGGTGATGATGACGAACGAACCGGGCCGCGCGTCAGGCAGGCGCGAAGCGTCGTCATCGCTCAGCTCGTGGTGTTCCACGGCGATGCGCAAGGTTCCGCCCGCAGGCATCGCGTCGCGTGCATTGAGCGCGAGATTGAGCAGCACCTGATGCAACTGGGTCGGATCACCCAGTACGACCGGCAGCTCGGCCTGGGCGTCGACGCGCAGGATGATCGAGCGCGGAAACGTCTCCCGGACGATGCGTTCGAGCTCGGCGACCACGCCGCGAGGGTCGACCGGCGTGCGCTGTCCCTCGACGCCACGTGCGAACGTGAGCAGCTGGCTGACGATCCCGGCACCGCGCTCGACGTTGGAGCGGATCATGTCGAGCAGCTCGACGTAGTGCGCCTCGCGCAGTCGCAGCTTCATCGTATCGACGGCCATCAGCACCGGCGTGAGCACGTTGTTCAGATCGTGCGCGATGCCACCCGCCAGCGTGCCGATCGACTGCATGCGCTGCGCCCGCAACAGGTGCGTCTCGATGCGCTTGCGCTCGGTGATGTCGGTGTTGATGATCAGGGTGCCGGTGGGTGCGCCCGCGGCATCGCGGATCAGGGTGGCGCGGCTGTGCGCGATCATCGGCACGCCAGCCTTGGTGCGCTGATGGACTTCGCCGCTCCATCCGCCCCGGGTCTGCACGCCGCGGTGGCGCAGCTCGTCATCGTCGGGTGCGGTGATGCCCGCTTCGCGCGTGTGCTTGCCGTACATCTCGACCGCGGTCCAGCCATAGAGCTGCTCGGCACCGTGATTCCAGTAGCGGATGCGTCCGTCGAGGTCGAGCATGACGATCGCATCATTCGCCTTGTCGAGCAGCATCGCCTGCTCGCGGATGCGCTCTTCGGCGCGCGCGCGTTCGGTGATCTCGGCGCGCATTGCTTCGTACAAACGTGCATTCTCGATCGAGATGGCGATCTGCGCCGAGAGCAGCGTGATCAGCCGCGTGTGGCGTGCGGTGAAAGCGGCGCGGGTGAGATGGTTCTCCAGATACAGCACGCCGATCAATCGCGTGCGGCTCACGATCGGCACGCAGAACACCGAGCGTGGCGCGCTCCCTCTGACATAGGCATCGTGCGCGAATCGCGAGTCTGCGGGGGCATCGTCGACGATCAATGCTTCGCCGGTGCGGCGCACGTAGTTCACCATCGATACCGCGATCTGCGCCGCCTGTTCGAGCGGCACCGATTGCAGCACGGCGGCGTCTTGCACGTCGCTCAGCGCCGCTGCCTCGACGAACCAGCGTCCGTCGGACTCCAGCACCAGACTGCCACGATTGGCGCCGGCGGTCGCCAGAGCGATCCGCATCAGCTTGCGCAGCAGCTCGGCCAGATCGATCTCGCTCGACAGTGCCTGCGCTGCCTGGATCACCGCCAGACTCTCCGGCGCGACGACCGCGTCAGCGCTCTCCTGCGCCACGTCGTGCAGCGCGAGCTGGTGCTCTTCGATCGCCGGTTCCAAGGCCCGATCCTCGCTGCCGCCCGTGGCCTGCTCGATTGCGGGCAGATCGATCCGCCAGTGTTGTGCGCCGTGTTCGATGGCGATGAACCCGGCATCGTGCAGTGAGCGCAGCATGCGCAACACGCGCGCGGCGTTGCCGCCGGTTCGTGCGTGCAGTACTTCGGCCAGTGCGGCGGCCGGTTCGGGCGCGCAGTGCAGCGCTTCACGAATCAGCGCGGCGATCGCCGGTGCTTCCAGCGCGCTCAGCACGATGCGACTGGGCCGCGCACCGGCTTGCTCGATCGCCGTTAGGGTGCGGGTGAGCGGATGGCCCTCGTGCAACTCGGCCTCGCGATACGCGCCGACGATGAGCACGTTGAACAGCGCGGGCTGGGTGGCGATGCGCTGGATCGTCGCGAGACTCGCCGGATCGGCCCAGTGCAAATCATCGAAGAACAGCACCACCGGCTGACTGCTCGCGGTGATGGTCTGCAACAGGCGTTCCACCGCCGCGTTCACGTTCTGCTGCGCGCGGATCGCCTCAGGGCGATCGACATCGGCCTGCCGCGGCAACGGATCGAGCAGCAGCGCCAGCTCCGGCACCACTTCGGTGAGGTCGTGCGCCAGCGCCCCGAGTGCTGCAGAGAACGATGCGCGCCATTGCGTCACGCTTTCTTCGCTTTCGGCCAACAGCTTGTGCGCGAGCTGACGCAACGCCTGACGCAGCGCACTGTAGGGCGTGTTGCGTTCGAACCGGGTGGCGCGTCCGACCGCGAAGTACCCCAGGCGCCTGAGCACCGGTGCCTGGATTTCCTCCACCAGCGACGATTTGCCGCAGCCGGCCGCACCCGACACCAGCAGCAACTCGGTCGCGCCCATGCTGATCCGCTCGAACGCGTTCATCAGCAGCGCCAGTTCGCCGTCGCGGCCGAACAGTTTGCGCGGCACGCGAAACTGCCGCGGGATGTCGCGTGCACCGAGGCGGAATGTTTGCTGGGCTTCATCCCCGCTCGCCGGGCAGTGCTCGAGATCGTGCAGTAACCCCTGTGCGCTCTGATAGCGGTCTTCGCGTGCCTTGGCGAGCAGCTTCATCACGATCGCACCCAGTGCGGGCGGTATCGCGGGATCGAGGCGATGCGGAGCAAGCGGCGTCCGCGCCAGATGCGCGTGAACGAGCAGCAACGGGTCGGTGTCGGGAAAGGGCGGCGCGGCGCACAGTGCGTGATAGAGCAGGGCCCCGAGCGCGTAGAGGTCAGTCCGTTCATCGATCGTGGTGGGGATGCGGCCGCTCTGCTCCGGGGCGAGGTACAGCAGCGCTTCACGCTCCGAGGGCAACCCCGCGGTTGCGGTGATGCGCGCCCCGCTCGCGATGGCCTGCGCGAAATCGATGAGCGTGATGGCGCCGGAATCGGCATCGAACAGGACGTTGCTGGGCCGCAGGGCGGTGTGCACGAGGTCGATCCGGTGCACCGCGGCCAGTGCCTGCGCGATCTTGATGGCGAGCTGCCGAACCGCTGCCGGATGCAGTGGCCCATCCGAGAACACCTGCTGCAGCGACGGTGCGCGTACCCGTTGCAGCACCAGCCCGACGTGTTCATGCTCCTCGATCTGGTCGAGCGCGCGAATGACCCAGGGGCTGTCGATGCGACCGAGCAGATCGAACTCGCGCTGCAGCCCTTGCCGCGCTTGCGCCGAACGTGACCCTGCGATCGCCTTGATCGCCACCGCGACATCGTCGTGCACGCGCCGGGCATCCCACACGACATGACGCGTGCTCTGCGCTATGGTGCCGACGATCTGATAACGCGCGTGCTGCGTGCTCGATCCGGTCGCCCCTGGGATGCGGTCCATGCGCGCGCTCGCTATACGTGAGGTCGGCCGCCGAACTGATAGCCGCCGCTCGGGCCGGGGAGGATCCATCGCGGCGCACGCGGGTCGACTTCGATCTGGGCGCGCAGCTTCGAGATCATCTCGTTGACGGTGTGCTCGCCGACCTCGCTGTGTGCGCCCCACAGGCGATCGCGAATCTCGCGGCGCGAGAACACCTGCTCGGGATGGCGCGCGAGCAGCGTCAGCAACTCGAACGTCTTGGCCTCGAGTTCGAGCCCCGCGCCCGCGAGCGTTGCGCGCCGCGCGCGCGTATCGATCTGCAGCGGACCGAAATCGAGCATGTCCGGGTGATCGGCCAGATCGGCGAGGTGTTGTTCTTCTGCGGATTGTGCGGGCGGCAACATGCGGCTCACCCGCTCGATCAGATCGGCCACGCCGAAGGGCTTGCGTATCCATTCAATCGGGCCGAGCTGATGCAGGGGCGAGTCGCGATCCGGAGCCTCGCCGGTGAGAATCAGCGCGGGCGTGCGGCTTCCTGCTGCGCGCAACCGCGCGAGCAGCTCGGCACCAGACAGGCCGGGCAGATTGAGGTCGAGCACCAGCAGGTCGAACGGTTGCGCCTGCGCGCACGCCAGCCCGCGCGGCCCGTCTGCTTCGATCGTGATGCTGGCTGGCAGGTCGCTCAGGTTGAACTTCACCAGGCGCGCGATATCGGCGTTGTCTTCGACGACGAGCACCCTGGGAACACGGGGCCGCATTCGACACTCCTGCGTAAGGCTTGCCGGCGGCGCGAGCGCCGGGCGTCGGGCGGAAACAGGAGCCGTACTCTGAGTGAAGGGCGAAGACGGGTCAAGCACGCGGGGCGATCGGTCGACCAGTTCCACCCTTCGACGTGAGTCGCAGGATCGATCAAGCGCACGCGCCCCGACTTGTTGCGTGCAAGCTGGAGGAAAGCCATTCGGCGAAGGCACCGTGATACTTTCGTGATCGGCGTACGCTAGCGTTCCGCCGCGCTTCGTCTGGGGAGGTTGCGGGTTCCTCGCCGGGTTGGGGAAGTCGGAGGCTTCGGCGACGGCCGGAGCCAGGCGAAAAGGATGGGAGGGATCAAACATGCTCGCGCTCTATCACGACTGGGATTCGTTGTGTTCGTTCAAGGTCCGGATGTGTCTGGCCGAGAAGGAACTGGATTGGACGAGCCGTCGCGTTTATCTGGGTGGGTTCGAACATATCCAGCCCGGCTATCTGAATCTCAACCCCAACGGGTACGTGCCGACGCTCGTGCACGATGGCCGGCCGATCATCGAATCGACGATGATCAACGAGTATCTCGACGAGGTGTTCCCGGAGAAGACGCTCAAGCCCACCGACCCGTTCCTGCGCGCGCGCATGCGCGTGTGGGTGAAGTACGAGGACGACACGGTGCACCCGGCGGTGCGGCAGGCATCGTTCCATCTCATGGTCAAGCAGCGCATGCAAGGCCTGTCGCCGCGCGAGATCGAAACCTTGGTGGCGACGCACCCGCGCCCGGAGGCGGCGCGGCAGTACGTGAGCCTGGCCGGTGAGAAGATCGATTACGCCGCGGTCGGTGCGGCAGTCAATCAGTTCAAGGTGATCGTCGAACGTATCGATGGGGCGCTGGCGCAGCACCAGTGGCTCGCCTGCAACGAGTTCACGCTGGCCGACGCGGCAATGGCACCGCTCATTGACCGGATCGAGCACCTCGGGCTGCAACAGTTGTTGGCCGGCGAACGCATCGCCGACTGGGTACGAAGAGTGAAAACGCGCCCCGCTTACCAGAAGGCGCTCACGCCCACGGAGCATCGCCTGCCTTCGCCGACCGAGGACATGCTCGCGCCCATCCGCGCGGCGCTCGGCTGAACCGCGACAGCATCGAGCGCTCCACGCCGCTGTGCGCCGGGCGCTCGCTATCGCGCGTCCGACTTGGTGCCGCATTGCGGGCTCCAGTGCGCGGAGCTTGTCGGACGAATCGGAACGCGAGAAAGCCCGCACGCCAGTTACGGCGTGCGAGCTTCGGCTCGACATCGACGTCGGTCAGAGCGGCGAGTACCCGCTGAACGAGTGCAGCAGTTCGGCCGCCTGCTGATGGGTGAGCATGTTCTTGCCGGCGCGGTCCTTCTTGCTGAAGCGCGCATCGACCATCTTCATGAACTCGTCGCGCGAAACCATGCCGTCGCGGTTCACGTCCGAGGCCTTGGCCAGTTCGAGGCAGAAGCCCATGCCCGGCTGCAGGGCCTTCTCGTCGACGCCGCCGCCTTGCGCAAACGCAAACGTGCCGGCCAATGCCAGGGTGGTCGCTACCAGAGCTGCTCTCAACATGGTGATCTCCTGATGGGGTGGTGGAAGACGAAGTCGGAACCAGGATGAAGTCGGGACCAATCTGAGTCGGGACCAATCCAGGTCGGGACCATCGGACGCCGTGGCAGTTTGTGCGTGGCGTCTGTTGGTTCGACGGCGCGGATTCTGTTGAGTGATCGCACGCGAGGGTATTCGCGGAACTACGTAGAAACCGTCTCCAGTGGCAGCGACATCGACGAATTGACCGGGGCGCGACCCTGCCGTGATCGATTTGTTAGAGACGAGCGACGCTCGCGCGTCCTCGTGCATCCTCCTCGCCATCCTCGACCTGCGCGCCTACTCGCTGCACGAGCACAGTCCATTGGTCATCGGATCCGCGCGCGACGTTGAACTGTGCGAGCAGTTCATGTGCGGGCGAGCGCCCGCCGCCATCGCCGTTACGAAAACGTGATCCACGCGCCATCGGCGCGTCACGTGCGCCACGCACGATGCGAGGTGTCGGCTTGCACTGAAGCGGCTGCAATGAGTCCTCGCGTTACGCCGTGAGCGTTTCTTGAAGATTCGGTGAAGCCGGCGACACGACCCGATCGAATACTGCGTGCACCGGATACCAATCAATCCGGTTCGCCGATGGCACTGGATCCAACTCGAACCTCAAGGAGATGCACCCGATGAAACCTTCCAAACGCACATTGCAGATCGCCCTGGCTTCGGTCGTCGCGGCCGGCTTCGCCGCCGGCTCGCTGCAGGCCGCCGACAAGCGCGGTGACCGCGAGAAGTGCGCCGGCGTCGTCAAAGCCGGCAAGAACGACTGCGGCACCAGCTACAGCTCCTGTGCCGGCACCTCGAAGGTCGATCGCGACAAGGAGGCGTGGGTTTATCTGCCCAAGGGCCTGTGCGAGCGCATCGCGGGCGGCATGGTGACCAACTCCCCGCACGCGCTGCCCGGCGGCAAGAAAAGCTGATGCACGGGGGCTGCGCCGGAGGCAACTGATGCGGCGCAGCCCCTTGGGGGCGCGGCACCCGATCTCGACTCATCCGATTCCACAAAGGAGCGACACCATGAACACCCGTGAACTCGTTGAACGCATGTTGATCGACGTCGAGACGCCGTTCGACGAACTCGATCTCGAACTCGACGCCGACGTGAGCGAAACCGAACTGATGGTGCTGCTCTCGGAGATGGTCGGCGGCGAAGCCGGTCTGGCGGTACTGCACTGAGCAGTGTGGAGCAGTCCATCGCGAGTTGCGATGCGACGCAAACGGAGATTCGAAATGATGCAACGACTGAGTAGCTGGATCCGCGCCGGCGGCAGTGCACTGGCGACGGGGCAGCCGGTCATCGACTTGATCGTGCGCCTGTGGGTGGCGAACGTGTTCTTCAAGTCCGGACTGACCAAGATCAGCAA
>CADEDU010000008.1:0-9275 GCA_902826155.1 uncultured beta proteobacterium | reverse complement strand
GGCGGCGGCAAGATCGCGCTCGATCACTGGATCGAACGCATCTGGGGTGCCAGGCAACCCACGGGGCAGGCGCAATGGGCGCACTGACTCCCGCGGCGGTTCAGGCGGTCGATCCCGCGGCGGTTCGGGCGGTCGATATCGCAGCAGCTGGTCGGCGCCCATTGGCCGGGCAACGCGCCATCGTCACCGGCGGCAACTCCGGCATCGGTGAAGGCGTGGCCAAGGCGCTCGCGGCGGCGGGTGCGAGCGTGGCGGTCAACTACGTGTCGGCGCCGGAGTCGGCGAGCAGAGTGGTCGACGAGATCCGGCGCGTCGGTGGAACGGCGCTGGCGGTGCAGGCCGACGTCGGCAACGAAGCGGCCGTCGAGACGATGTTTGCTTCGGTGTGCGAGGCATTCGGATCGGTCGACATCGTCGTGTGCAACGCCGGTCTGCAGCGTGACGCTGCGTTTCACGAGATGACGCTCGCCGACTGGGAGCTGGTGCTGCGGATCAATCTCACCGGGCAGTTTCTCTGTTCGCGCGCCGCGACACGCGAATTCATGCGCCGCGGTGTCGTCCCCGGGTTATCGCACGCGGCCGGCAAGATCGTCTGCATGTCATCGGTGCACGACGTCATTCCGTGGGCGGGTCACGCCAACTACGCGGCATCCAAGGGCGGCGTGTCGATGCTGATGAAGTCGATGGCGCAGGAGCTGGCGCCGCATCGCATCCGCGTCAACGCCGTGTCGCCCGGCGCGATCAAGACGCCGATCAACACGGCCGCCTGGGCCACACCCGATGCTGAACGCCAGCTGCTGACGCTGATCCCGTACGGCCGCGTCGGCATCACCGACGACATCGCGCGTGCGGTGGTGTGGCTGGCTTCGGACGACTCCGACTACGTCAACGGCGCCACGCTGTACGTCGACGGCGGCATGACCTTGTATCCCGAATTCGCGCGCGGAGGCTGAGGCGATGACAAAACGCTACAACCCCTACGAATGGGACCGCGCCGCGAATCGTTCGCATGGGGAACGCCATGCATGACGTCATCATCGTCGGCTCCGGTGCCGGCGGTTCCGCCGCAGCGTACGTCCTGGCCAGAGCGGGCTTGGATGTACTGCTGCTGGAGCGGGGCAACGAGCTTCCGCGCGATGGTTCGACCCTCGACGTGCAGCGCGTATTCGGCGCTGGCGAGTTCCTGGCGCGGGAACAGTGGGTCGACCGCCGCGGAAACCCGCTGGCGCCGCAGGAACGGTTCAACCTCGGCGGCAAGACCAAGTGGTACGGCGCCGCACTGTTGCGATTCGGCGAGAACGAGTTCGGGCCTGATCCGGCTCACGCGTGCCGCGGCTGGCCGATCGGCTACCAGGATCTTGCGCCGTACTACGCGCGCGCCGAAGAGTTGCTCGACGTGCGCACGTTTCCGATCGAGCCGGATCTGCAGGGCATCGTCGGTCGGCTGCGCCAGCGCAATGGCGACTGGCACGCGCAGCCGCTCAACCTCGGTCTGTCCGCTGCAATCGCCGACGATGCGGTGGAAGCGCGCCGCTTCGACGGCTTTGCGTCGGCACGTGGCCTGAAGAGCGATGGTGAGACTTCGCTGCTTTCGCACGTTCGAGGTCTGCGCAATTTGAAGATCGTCACCGGCGCGACGGTCGCGCGGCTGCTCCAGGCCCCGCTCAACGCGCACGCCATCGACGGCGTACAGACCACGAGCGGACAGACCTTCCGCGGACGTGTGGTGATGCTGGCCGCCGGCGCGTTGCACTCACCGCGTCTGCTGCGTGCGTTCGTCGATGCGGCCGGGCTCGCGAACCGTCTGGCTTGTTCGGATGCGATCGGCCGGCACTACAAGTTCCACGTGCTCACCGCGATGCTCGCCTTCTCGCTCGATCGCAAGACCGACGCGCTGTGCAAGACCACACTGTTCACCAACGAGAAGATGCCGCACTCGAGCGTACAACCGCTGGGGCACATCGATGGTGAACTGTTCGCCACCGAAGCACCGGCCTTGCTGCCCGCGCCGTTGGCACGGTTCATCGGCGATCGGGTCTACGGGTTCTTCCTCCAGACCGAGGACGGCTCGCATCCCGACAATCGCGTGCATGGCACGGCGCGGGCGGGGTGCCTCGACTACGACCTCGGGCGCGTGCCCGCAGCGCGCGACGAGCACGCTCGCCTGGTGCGCTCGCTCAAGCGCGATCTGCTGGCAAGCGGCTATCTCCCGCTCACCAAGTCGATCGGCCTGGAAGGCAGCGCGCACGCATGCGGCACCTTGATGGCGGGTGAGGACCCGAGTGCCTCGGTCGTGGATGCCGACGGACGCGTCCACGGCCTGGACAACCTCTATGTGGTCGACGGCTCGGTGTTGCCGCGCTCGAGCCGCGTCAATCCGGCGCTCACCATCTATGCCTGGTCGATGCGGGTGTGTGACCGGCTCGCGCGCAGCGATGCGCTCTCCGCACAACGCCTGCGCCAGCAGTACCACGAACAAAGAAGGAGAAGCGATGATGACCTCGAACTCACTGCCGCAGCACATCCGGTTCGGACGTGAGGTGCTGGGGGGGCTGGAATCGGCTGAACGACGCGAGTGGTGGTTGGCCAACGGGCGCGGAGCTTATGCCGCGGGCACGATTGCCGGAACCTTGACCCGGCGTTACCACGGTTTACTGGTGGCGCCGGTCAGTCCCCCGCTTGGCCGTTTTTTGGTGCTCGCCAAGGCCGATGCCACGCTGCACGACGGCACCGACGAATGGCCGCTCCACACCAATCGCTGGGGCGGCGGCGTGGTCCATCCGCATGGGCACGTGCTGGCCGAATCGTTCCGACTGGAAGGGCGCATGCCGGTGTGGCGCTACGCGTTCGGTGACATCGTCGTCGAGCATCGCATCTGGATGGAGCCCGGCGCCGATACCACCTACGCGGCGTGGAAGCTGATTTCGCCGGTACAAAGCGAGCCGATGCGGCTGAGCGTGCGGTTGCTGGTCAACGCGCGCGATCATCACGGTGCGATGCATGCCGGCGGCATCGCGCCGGGCATCGAACACCAAGGTGCCCGCGTGGTGGTGCGTATGCCCGACTGGTTCGCGCTTACGCTCGAGGCGCGGGGTGGCCAGATGACACCGCAGTCGGTGTGGATCGAGAACTTCGATCTGCCCCTGGAGCGCGAACGCGGACTGGGCGATCGCGACAATCACCTGCTGGTCGCACAGGCCGAACTGGAGCTGCGCGCCGGCGAGTGGGTGGGCATCGTCGGCTCGCTCGCCGACAACGCTTCGCCCTATCTCGATGAAGCGATGCGTCGTTTCGCGACGCACGACAGCGAGTTGTTGACGCGCGCCGCGTCGGTGACGCCGGAGTTGGTCGACGCGCCCGACTGGGTGCGCCAGCTGGTACTCGCGGCCGATAGCTTCCTGTTCCGACGATCGATCGGCAAACCCGTCGTGACATCGGCCGCAGCTGGGACGAGCGGCTCCGGGGAGGGCGAGTCGGTGATCGCCGGTTATCCCTGGTTCGGCGACTGGGGACGCGACACCATGATCGCGCTGCCTGGATTGACGTTGCCCACGGGACGATTTGCCGCTGCCAGACGCATCCTGCAGACGTTCGCCCGCTTCGTCGATCAAGGCATGCTGCCCAACTGGTTCCCCGGCGACGGGCAGAGTGCCGAGTACAACACCGCCGATGCCGCGTTGTGGTTCATCGAAGCCTGGCGCGCCTACGTTGCGGCTAGCGGCGACTGGATGGCGCTGCTCGAGAGCTACGACGTGCTGGCGAGCGTCATCGATGCGTATGTCGACGGTACGCGTTTCGGCATCAAGGTCGATCCGAACGACGGTCTGTTGTACGCGGGCGAACCCGGCGTGCAGGTGACCTGGATGGACGCCAAGATCGGCGACTGGGTGGTGACCCCGCGTGTGGGCAAGGCGGTCGAGCTCAATGCGCTCTGGTACAACGCGCTGAACGCGATGGCTTGGTTCAACGAGGGGCTGTGCCGTGCGCCGGAGCACTACCTCGATCTCGCCGCGCGTGCGCGCAGCGGCTTCGCGCGCTTCGTCAATCCGCAGACCGGCGGACTGTTCGACGTGCTCGACGGGCCGCGGGGGCACGATGCCACGATCCGACCGAACCAGATCTTTGCGGTGAGCCTGGCGTTCAGTCCGCTCGATCACGACGTGCAGCAAAGCGTGGTGCGGCAATGCGCACGCGAGCTGCTCAGTTCGTACGGATTGCGTTCGCTCTCGCCGCGTCACGCGGACTATCGCGCGCAGTACGCCGGCGGACCGCACGAGCGCGACGCCGCCTATCACCAGGGGCCGGTGTGGGCGTGGCTGCTCGGGCACTACGCCTTGGCCGAGCACCGTGTGACCGGTGATGCGGCGGCTGCGCAGCAGCGGCTCGAGCCGATCCGCGACCACCTCCTCGACGCGGGGCTGGGGACGATCAGCGAGATTCTCGATGGGGCACCCCCGCATCACCCGCGCGGTGCGCCGTCGCAAGCTTGGTCGGTCGCCTGCACGCTCGATGCATGGTGGCGCCTGGAGAAAGCACGGCTCAAGTCCAGCGTCGACGAGCCGGTACTGGTTGCTGCCGCCTGAACCGCGCGGCGACTGCCGCGCTGCACTCATCCATCGATTGCCGTTACCGGAGGGCTACGCATGTCGTCGCGTATCGAATTGAATGCCGAGCGTCTGCGTCTGGAAGAGCAGCGCGCGGGTAAGGCCAACTGGCGCCTGTGGGGGCCGTATGTCGCCGAGCGGGCCTGGGGCACGGTGCGCGAGGACTACAGCCCGTGGGGCAACGCCTGGGAGGATTTCGATCACGATCAGGCGCGATCGCGCGCCTATCGCTGGAACGAGGACGGGCTGGCCGGCATCTGCGACGAGCAGCAGCGGCTGTGTTTCGCACTGTCGCTGTGGAACGAGCGCGATCCGATCCTCAAGGAGCGCATGTTCGGACTCACCGGCAATCAGGGCAATCATGGCGAGGACGTGAAGGAGGTCTACCACTACCTCGACGCGACACCTTCGCACAGCTACATGCGGCATCTGTACAAGTATCCGCAACGCGAATACCCGTACCGCTGGCTGGTCGAGGAGAACGCGCGACGCGGCCGGCACGAGCCGCCGTTCAATCTTCCCGACACCGGCGTGTTCGCCGATGGTGCCTACTGGGACGTCGAGGTGGTGTACTTCAAGGCGGCGCACGACGAGATCCATGTGCGCGTGATCGCCACCAACCGCGGCAGCGAGACCGCCACGCTGCATCTCATTCCCAATCTGTGGTTTCGCAATACCTGGTCGTGGGCGCAAGAAGGCGCCCAGGGCGCGGGCGACATCCACGACGGCAGCGTCAAGCCGTGCCTGCGTCGCGTCGCGCCGCCCAAAGGCGTGCCCTGGGCGGTGCAGGCATCGCATCCGAGCCTGGGCGACTACTGGCTCTATGGTCGGCATCCGGCGCAGCCGCTGTTCACCGAGAACGAATCGAATGCGCAGCGGCTGTGGAACGTGCCCAACACGACACCCTACGTGAAGGATGCGTTCCATCGCTTCGTCATTCAAGGCGAGCGCGACGCGGTGAATCCGGACGAGTTCGGCACCAAGTTCGGTGCGCATCACGTGCTCACGGTGGCGCCGGGCGAATCGAGCGCGATCGGTTTCGCGCTGTCGGCGCGGCCGCTCACCGCGCCGTTCGACAAACGCGAGGTGCTGCTCGCCCGACGTCAGTCGGAGGCGTCGATCTTCTACGACGAACTGCTGCCCGATGCGAGCGCCGAGGACCATCGCATCATGCGCCAGGCGCTGGCCGGCATGATCTGGAGCAAGCAGTTCTTCCACTATGACGTGGCGCGCTGGCTCGACGGCGATGCGATCGAACCGCCGGGCTCTCGCAAGACCGGACGCAACCGGCATTGGCGGCACATGAAAGCCGCCGACGTGATCTCGATGTGCGACAAGTGGGAGTACCCGTGGTTCGCGGCATGGGATCTCGCGTTCCACTGCGCGGCGCTCGCCCTGGTCGATGTCGATTTCGCCAAGGACCAGATCGAGCTGCTGTTGAAGGAGCGCTACCTGCATCCCAACGGCCAGATCCCGGCCTACGAGTGGGCGTTCGGCGACGTCAATCCGCCGGTGCTGGCGATGGCGGCGCTCAAGGCGTTTCGCGCCGAGCGGGTGCAGCGCGGACAGGGCGACTACAAATTCCTGGCGCGCGTCACCCACAAGATGCTGATGAACTACACCTGGTGGCTCAATCGCAAGGACGCCGAGGGTAACAACGTGTTCGAGGGCGGCTTCCTCGGGCTGGACAACATCTCGGTGTACGACCGTTCGCAGCCGCTGCCGCCGGGCTACTCGCTCAAGCAGGCCGATGCCACCGGATGGGTCGCGATGTTCGCGCTCAACATGACGCTCATGGCGCTGGAGCTGGCCGCCGAGAACCACGACTACGAGGATGTCGCGATCCAGTGCTACGAGCAGTTCATGGCGATCGCCAACAGCATCGGTGGTCACTCGGGCGGGCATTCGCTGTGGGACGAGCGTGATGCGTTCTTCAAGGATCTCATCGTCACGCCCGACGGCGCGCGGCATCACATCGACGTGTTCTCCTGGGTCGGACTGATTCCGCTGTTCGCCTGCGAGGTGATCGATGCGCGCCTGCTCGCCGGCGCGCCGCGATTTCGGGCCGCGCTCGAATCGCACTATCAAGGCGCAGTCGACGGCCACAAGGTCACGCACTGCCCGGTGCAGACGAACGAGCGCGGGGAGCATCTGCTCTCGCTGCTGGGGCCGCGGCGCCTCAAGCAGGTGCTGGCGCGCGTGCTATCGGAGGACGAGTTCCTGTCTCGCTACGGCGTGCGCAGCGTGTCGCGCATCCACGCCGAGCGACGCGATCTGGGGTCGATCCCGGGGATCGGCCGCGCGCTGATCGAGTACGTACCCGGTGAGTCGAACTCGGGCCTGTTCGGTGGCAATTCGAACTGGCGCGGACCGATCTGGATGCCGACCAATTTCCTGCTGGTGCAGGCGATCGAGAAGTTCCATCGCTACTACGGCGAGGGCTTCACGGTGGCGGTACCGTGTCGCGAAGGCGAGCGCATGTCGCTCCGGCAGATCGCCAACCTGATCGCCGACCGGCTCGTCGATCTGGTACGCCGCGATGCCGATGGCAAGGTGCCCGCGTTTGCATCGGACAGCCCCTATCAGGGCGACCCGCATTGGCGCGATCTGCTGCTGTTCAACGAATACTTCCACGCGGAGACCGGACTGGGGCTGGGTGCGCAGCATCAGACCGGCTGGACAGGCCTGATCGCAAATCTGGTGTTCCGTCGCTATCGGACCGACATCCCGCGGTTCTGGAAGGAACAGGGTGGCGCGGAGACGTCGAAGAAGCGTAAGACGACGACGGTCCTGGCTTGAGGCGATGCACGCATGGCAATCATCCACGCGGAGGGGTCTCGCACGTTCGGCTGGGCGCTTGCGCACCACTGGCCGGAGTATCTGATCGAAGCCTGGGGCCTCGGGCTGTTCATGATCTCCGCCGGCGTGTTCGGCACGCTGCTGGAGTATCCCGGATCGCCGGTCCACCAGGCCATCGGTGATGCCACGACGCGGCGCGTGTTGATGGGCGTGGCGATGGGGCTCACCGCAGTGGGCATCATCTACTCGCCATGGGGTCAGCGATCAGGTGCGCATCTGAATCCGGCCGTGACGCTCACGTTCTGGCGACTGGGCAAAGTGCGCGGCGCGGATGCGCTCTTCTACGTGCTCGCGCAGTTCGCGGGCGGGATGTTGGGCGTCGTGCTCGTGGCGCAGATCATCGGGCACGCCTTCGCCGATCCGCCGGTGCGCTTCGTCGTGACCACGCCGGGCGAGGCGGGCTGGCGTGCCGCGCTGATCGCCGAGTTCTTCATCTCCGCGCTGTTGATGTTCTGCGTGCTCACGATCTCCAACGCGAATCGCTGGGCTCGGCTCACGGGCCTGGCTGCCGGCGCGCTGGTCACTGCGTATATCACGCTGGAAGCGCCGGTGTCGGGCATGAGCATGAACCCGGCGCGCAGTTTCGCTTCCGCAGCGCCGGCGAACGTGTGGCACGACCTGTGGATCTATTTCGTTGCTCCGCCGCTCGGCATGCTGTGCGCAGCGACGCTCTACGTGCGCTGGCGCGGGCGTGAGCAGCTCGACTGCGCCAAGCTCGATCACGCTCCGACGCAACGCTGCATCCATTGCGGCTACGTTCCACCCGCGCTGCAGCGGGCACTGCGTTCGGCCAGGCTCGTATGAACAGCATCGCAGCCTGCTTGACTGACGTCGCCGAGACGACGGGCGGCGCCGCCCGCGCGTTGATCCGCTGGGCAGGGCCGTTATTCGACCTCGTGCTTCGCCTGGTGATCGCGCGCGTGTTCTTCGTGTCGGCGGTGGTAAAGCTCGTCAATTGGGAAACGGCGCTCTTGCTCGCGCGCGACGAGTACCCGGTAAGTTGGATGGACCCGCTCACCGCAGCCTACGTCGGCGTCGTGGTGGAGTTGTTCGGATCGTTGCTCCTGGCGCTCGGCCTGGGTACGCGCGCTGCGGCGCTCGCGCTGCTCGCGCTAGCGCTGGTGATCCAGTTCAATTACGCCGCATTCGACCAGCATCTGTTGTGGGCGGCGCTGTGTGCCTGGTTCGTCGTGCGCGGGGCAGGGCCCCTTTCGTTCGACCGGCGCCTGGCCAAGGGCCTTGCCAATAGCCCGTTGCCGTTCGCCGGTGCGTGCGTTTCCTTGCTCGCTGGCTTCACGCGCATCGGCCTGCCGTTGCTGATGCTGGCGCTGCGTTCCTGGCTTGCGCTTGCGATCGTCGGTGCTGCGGGCCTGCTTTCGATCGATCCGACGATCGTGATGATCGAGTCGGCGCGATCGTTCGCAAGTCCGATGATCGTCGTCTGCGCGCTCGCGATTTTGTTTGGATTTGCATCGCGCGCGGCGGCGGCCGTGGCGATGATCGCGCTTGTCGCACAAGCCGTACTTGCAGACGCTGTAGCCGCAAAAACGGGCGATGCCGCGCTCGCTGCAAGCCTGCCGTACTGGCTGGGTGCACTCGGGTTGATCGTGATCAACGGTCCCGGTTCGATCGCCCTCGACCATGTGCTTCACGGTTGGCTCGCCAGACACTGGCCGCGACTGGCAGGCGTCCCAATTGCCGTAAGCGCAAGCGCCCCGCGCGTGGTGATCGTCGGTGCCGGGTTCGGCGGCATCGCTAGCGCGAGCCGGCTGGCGCGCGAGGATCTGCCCCTCCCGCTCCTCGACCGACGCC
>CADEDU010000007.1:119137-150041 GCA_902826155.1 uncultured beta proteobacterium | reverse complement strand
TCCTGGTGCCGATCGCGCAACAGCTAGGCGTCGATCTGGTGCACTTCGGCTTGATCATGGTGCTCAACCTCATGATCGGGCTGCTGCATCCGCCGATGGGCATGGTGTTGTTCGTGCTCGCTCGCGTGGCCGGGCTGAGCGTGGAACGCACCACGGTGGCGATCCTGCCGTGGCTCGTGCCGCTGCTGATCGCGCTCGTCGTGCTGACCTACGTGCCTTCGATCAGCCTGTGGCTGCCCCGGCTTGCGATTGGCTAAGCGCCGGGACACGCCTGCGTCGAAGTCATGGAAAAACCCGCAAGCGCCATCGTTTCGACCGAATTGCGCCGTCGCGCGCGCATCACCTGAGCCGAGCATGCCTCTCATGCGTCCCGCCGGGGCGCGCGAACGGGAGATCGGTCATGCAGGCACGGAAACTCGATGTTCAATCGATGGGCGCCAAGCGCGGGCGTGTACGGGCTGCTGCTCGATGCGCGGCGCTGCTTGCCACTGCATTCGCAGTGCAGGCCGGGGCGATGCCCGGGCAGATTCCCGCGAAAGCTCCCGCGGCTACTTCCGCGAACGTTCCCGAGCGTATTCCCGCCATGGTCGATGCGCACCGCGCCATGGTGTCGGGCTATGCCGCGCCGGCTACAAGCGATGATGTACTCGAGCGCACGCTGCGATTCCGCGCCGCCGTGGCGCGCGATCCGGGTCAGTACGTGTGGATCGTGTGCGAAGCGGGCGGACGGTCGCTGCGTATCGTGCACGGCGATGATTTCGGTGCGCTGCAGGCGCGCTCGATCGCAGAGGTGTCGCGCATCGGCTGGTCGAGCCTGCTGCAACCGCAGCGGCGCAGCGTCTCCTTCAGCTCGCGCTGCGGTGAGTACCGCATTGCCGCCACCGAAGGCTACTTCGACAAGCAGTCCTTTCCGGTGGTGAGCGTGACGCGCGCTGGAACCACCGTCGTGCCGCCCACTGCGCTGAGTTTCGCCACCTGCACGCGGCAACTCGGCAGTGGCGCGAGCGTCGAGCATTGCCCCGATCTGAACGCGCGCATCGTCGCGGCGCAGTACGACGCCGAGTCCGACCTCACGCACGTGACGCTCACGGGAACTTTCATCCTCCCGCAAGACGGGGAGGAGGGGATGCACTACACGCTGTACCAGCAGTGAGGCGCGGGGCCGCGCGAGCCGTGTCCGGCGATCAACGCTCGACGGTCAGCGTCCGACAAATCGCGGCTTGCGCTGTTCCTTGTGGGCTGCGATGCCTTCGTCGACGTCGTGGCTCCACTCCAGCGCGGTACGCAGCGCATCGGACAGCTCGCGTGCGGCCTTGAAGCCGGGGTCCTGCCGCGCACTGACGATCCGCTTGGCACCGCGCACGGCGAGCGGGCCGCTCTCGGCGATTCGCCGCGCGACGCTCGACACGTCCTGGCTGAACGACGCGCTGGCGAACACGCCTTGCACGATACCGAGCCGTTCCATCTCGGCTGCGTCGATCGTTCGGCCGGTGCAGATCAACTCGAGCGCCCGCGCGCGGCCCACGAACATGGGCAGACGCACTGGCGCTCCGGCGCCAGGAAATCCGCCCCAGGTCGCCTCGGGCATGGTCATCGACGCGTGCGCGGCGGCATAGCGCAGATCGCAGGCGAGGCTCAGCTCGACGCCGCCGGCCAGCGCGGTGCCGTTGATCGCGGCGATCACCAGTTGCGGCAGTGCCTCGACCGCGTCGAACGTGCGATTGGCGTTGCGCACCAGCGTGACGATCTCGTCCTTGCTGTAACTCGCGCGGATCGCCGGATTGAGGATGCCCATCGAGAAATACTCGCGGCCCGCGCCGGTGATGAGCACGACGTTGACGCTGCGATCCTCGCGCAGCCGCTCGGCTGTCGACCCCAGGCTCGCCAGCGCCTCCGGTGTCAGACGATTCAGATCGTCGATGCGATCGATGGTGAGGGTGAGCAGACCCGGACACTGCGCATCGCGCTCGGCGACCAGGCCGGCGGCGAGCGATTCCTTGCCTTGTGCGGTGATCGGTGCCATTTCAGACTCGCGCGAGGAATGCTTGCATCGCCGCGGTAAACGCCGGCGCGTTGCTTACCACTGAGATGTGCGTGGCACCCGGCAGCACGACGTGCGTGGTGTTCGGCGTCGCGTTGCACATCTCCTGCATCACCTCGCCCGGCGCGCCGACCAGATCGCGTTCACCGCTCACGTACAGCACCGGCATTCGCAGGTCCTTGAGCCGGTCGAAGTGTCCGAGCGTGCGGATCGCGGCGATGCAGCCGAGATAGCCCTGGAGCCGGGTGCGCAGAATGGCATCGCGCACCTCCTTCATCACTGCGGGGTTTTCGGTGCGAAACGCTTCGGAGAACCAGCGCGAGATCGTCATGTCGGCGACCGCTTCGACGCTTCCGGCCTTGGTGGCGGCGTCCAAAAGCGGCGGCCAGATGCCATCGTATTGCGGCGTCATCTTTGCCCGGCAGCTCACCGGCACCAGGCCGCGAATCCGATGCGGATGGGCAAGCGCGACCTCGCTCACCACGATCCCACCCAGACCCAGACCGACCAGCGTGGAGCGGTCGACGCCCATCGCGTCCCACACCGCGATCACGTCATCGGCAAGCTGCTTGAGCGAGTAGGGCGCAGGCGTGGCCTCGGTCAGTCCGTGGCCGCGCGTGTCGATACGGATCAAGCGATAGTCGCGCGCGAGCGGCGCGACGCTTGCGTTCCACAGCGTGTGGTCGTTGGCGATGCCGGTGACGAAGGTGACGCAGGGTTTGCCTTCAGGGCCGTCGATCGCGACGTGGAACTTGATGCCGTTGGCTTGGATGTACATCGGCCTCCTCCGTTGGAATGGGTGTTGATGGCGCAGTCGTTGCCAGGCTGTGCGCTTACTTTGCCGCCGCGACCGGCTGGTGCTTCTCTTTCGCGATCGCGGCATTGACCCGCGGCATGACCTCGGTGGCCATCAGCTCCATCGAGCGCCGGGCGAGCTTCTCGTCGACCCAGTCCATGCCCGCGTACACCAGCTCACCGAAATCGCCGATCTTCTCGCGCAACGCCAGGATCTGATCGACCACCTTGTTGACGGTACCGTACATGCACAACCGGTCGAGCACGAACTCGTAGGTGATCTCCTCATCGGGCTGCTCGGCGGACTCTTTGAACACCACGTGCCGCTTGCCTTTGGTGAGCTTGGTCTGCAGCTGGCTGTAGTAGAAGCGATACGGGCTGTTCATGTTGTAGCGGCCGTAGTCGGCCGCGACCTTCTCGTCGTCGGCGACGAAGATGGTGCGCGCCACGCGCCAATCCTCGATGCTCGCCTTGATGCCCACCTTGGCCTTGCCTTCGGCGTAGTTCTGCCAATGCGAAGGCAGCCAGTGCGGCAGCAGGAAGTTCGCCGAGAGCGGATGGAAATCCTTCATGCCCATCTGGATCACTCCTTTGGAGAACGGCGCGACCACCGTGCCGACGATCTCCGGGCGCGGTTTCTGGAACGGCTTGGGCAGGATGCCGGTGCCGATCTTCGGATCGAGCGTGGTGCGCGTGGTCACCTTAAAGCGGCTGCCGGGAATGTCGATGTCGTAGGGCGGCTCGCGCTCCCAGATCTGCGTGATCACGTCGACCGCCTCGGCGAACATCTTGTTGCGGTCTTCATGCAGGATGCCGATCGCCTCGGCATCGGATGGCAACGCGCCCGGACTCACGCCGAGAATGAAGCGGCCCTCGGCGAGGTGATCGAACATCGCGGCCTGCGCGGCGATGATGGTCGGGTGGATCTGCGACAGGTTGCAAGTGCCGGTGCCCAGTTTGATCTGTTTGGTCGAATGAATCAGCGTCGCCAGGAACAGCATGCTGTTGGTGATGTTCTCGGCCTGGTCGGTGATGTGTTCGCCGACGAACGCATCGTGGAATCCGAGTTGATCGGCCAGGATGATCGTCTCGCGATCCTCCTTGAGGGTCTGGGTATGGCTGCGGTGCAACGGGTGCACCGGCATCGTGAAATATCCAAGGCGCATGCGGGACTTTCTTTCTATTCCGGTTGTATTCCCGCCTTGCGCAGCAACTCGCCGCGCTTGACGGTCTCATCCTTCAGTAGATCGAGCACGAACTCCGGCGTGGTGTGCTTGATGTTCAAGCCGAGATTTTCGTAGCGCGTCTGCACATCGGGCAGTTTCATGATCCTGCCCACCTCGTCGTTGAGCCGATTGACGATGTCACGCGGCGTGGCGCGCGGCACCAGGAGCGCCCACCAGATCTCGGTGGTGAAGCCGGGGATGCCCGCCTCGATCATCGTCGGCACGTCGGGCAACGCGGGCTGGCGCTTCTCGGTGGTGACGGCAAGCGGGCGCAGCTTGCCGTTGCGGATCTGCGGAATCGCCGGCGCCATGTCGCCGAACGCGAGCTGCACCTGGCCCGCGACCAGATCCTGCTGCGCCTGGCCGTAGCCCTTGTAGGGCACGTGGACCATCTTCGTGCCGGTCATGGTCTGGAACATCTCGCCGGCGACATGCGAGGTCACGCCTTTGCCGCCCGAGCCGAAATTGAGTTGACTCGGTTTGGACTTGGCCAGTTCGATCAGCTCTTTCACGCTGGTCACGTTGACCGATGGATGCACGACCAGCACCGAACCGGAGGAGGCCACCAGCGAGATCGGCATGAAATCGGTCTGCGCGTCGAACGGCACGCGCTTGTACAGATGCGGATTGGTGGCCATGGTGCTGGAGCCGAGCGTGATGGTGTAGCCATCGGCTGGACTCTTTGCCGCCGCTTCCAGGCCGATCATCGCTGCCGCGCCAGGACGATTCTCGACGGTGACCGGCTGACCCAGCCCATCGGCGAGCTTCAGCGCGAGCAGGCGCGACAGCGTGTCGGTGGAGCCACCGGGCGGGAACGGCGCGATGAATTTGATCGGCTTGACCGGGTAGGTCTGCGCGCTGGCCTGCATCACGCAGCCGGCACTCACCGCCAGCCCGAGCAGGGCTCGCATCACGCTCGTCAGTGCACGATTGAACATGGCCACCTCCTTGTTGCGATGAGACCGGGCATCTCGCGCCAAGCCGCGCTCGAGTCGCGCACGAGTCGCTCAGCGAGTCACGATGCGAGATGCTGATGGATCCAGTGTGCCGCGGCGAGCGTGCGGGCGTCGTCATCGAGCCGACCGATCGCCTGCAGGCCCAGCGGCAGCCCGTTGGGACCCTTGCCCGCCGGAATCGCCACGCACGGCGCGTGCATGAACGTCCACACCTGATTGAACACCGGATTGCCGGTGGGCATGCCTTTGGGTGCTTCGCCCGGCGCGGCGGGTGCGAGCAGCACGTCGCATTCACCGAGCACGTCGGGGAACATCATGCGGCATTGCCGCGCCAGCACCTGTGCGCGGTGATAGTCGGCCGGCTCGACTTCGAAGCCTTTGCCGCATCGCTCGAACAGTTCCGGGCGCAATTTCTCGCCGGCGCGAATGCATTCGTCGCTGAACGAACGCCCGGTCTCCCACAATCCCACCAGCGTTTGCGCGGCGAGCATGCCGGCGAACGCCTGCGGCAGGCTCACCTCACGCACCTGTGCGCCGGCCGCAGCGAGTTTCTTGCCTGCGCCCTCGAGGCACGCTTTCATCTCGGGCGTGGCGTGGTCCCACTCGAATGTGCGGCAGATGCCGACGCGCGGTGCGCTCACCGACTGCGGCACGCGCAGCGCGTCGTAGCGCATCACGCCGGCCACCCACAACGCGCAATCGGGCACGGTACGGCCGAACACGCCAACCGTGTCGAGCGAATCGGCGCTGTTCCACACGCCTTTCTTGGGGATCAGGTTGTAGGTCGGCTTGTAGCTCACCACGCCGCAGAACGCCGCGGGCCGGATGGTCGAGCCGAGCGTCTGGGTGCCGGTGCCCAGCGGAAACATGAAGTCGGCGACACCGGCGGCCGAACCCGACGATGATCCGCCCGGGGTGTGCTCGAGGTTGTGCGGATTGCGCGTTTTGTTCGGCGGGAACGTCGCCAGCTCCGTGGTGACGGTTTTGCCGATCACCAGTCCGCCTGCATGCCGATGTGAGGCGACGCAGGCCGCATCGATCGCACCGTGAAAACCGGTATAGACGTTCGAGCCGCCCTGCGTGGGCATGTCGTAGGTCTCAAAGATGTCCTTCACACCGAGCGGCAGGCCATGCAGCGGCCCCCTGATCGGCCCGGCGTCGAGCGCCTTGGCTGCCTGCAGCACCTGCTCGCGCCCGACGTGGGCGAACGCCTGCACCTGTGGCTCGCGTTCGTCGATGCGTTCGAGCAGCGCGCGCACGTAGCGCTCGGCGGTGAGTTCACGGCGCGCAAGACGTTGAGCGGCCTCGGTGGCGCTCAGCCGGCACAGTTCGTTGGGTTGGCTCATCGGAAAGCTCCGCGCAAGCGTGGCGTGAGGGGGAGGGACCTTGCGCCTGCGAATGTGCCACATCGCACTGATGCCGCAAAGGCGCGATCGTCCTGGGCATCCATGCGCGAGCGCCGCTGCTACGCTCGGCGCATGTCAATCGATCTTGTGCCAGGTGGTTGTCGTCATCGCGGTCCGCACGATGCGTCTGCGCCTGCGCGGCGCCGCGCGATGTTGCGTCACATGCTTGGGATCGGCTTGGCCGGTGCAACTCCGGGGGCGGCATGGGCAGTCATGGCCGGCTCACCCGAGGGCGAAGTGGACGACTCGCCGCAGCGGCGCGTGGACCCGAACACCGCGCACTCGCCGTGGCGTGGCGTCGGTGCGTTGGTGACGTCGGCTGGCGTATTCGGCGGCGTATTGATCGCGCCTCGCCACGTGCTGACAGCCGCGCACGTCGTGGCCAACGCTTCGCTCGACTCGCTGGCCTACGTGCTCAACGCCGGCGGCGACGCATCGCAACGGATCGACGGCGCGCGCATCCACGTCCATCCGGAGTTTCGCGGATCGGCGGCGGGCCAGCTCATGGAGCACGATCTGGCCATCGTCGAACTGCACGAAGCGGTCGAGCAGAATGTGCCCGCCTATCCTTTGCTCAACGCGCCGCTGCGAGTGGGGCAGCGCATTGCTTTCGTGGGATACGGTGCGAGCGGCTTCGGCGGCGAGGGCGTGCGCGTCGCGGCTGCGCCGACGGTCAAGCGCGTCGGCGCCAATCGCATCGATCAGTTCGTGTTCGCGCGCGACAACGCCGACCGGCGCATCGGCTTCCTGTTCGACTTCGACGGGCCGGAGCTGGAGAGCAACCTGATCGGTCCGCCAGTCGTCTCGAACGCGACGTTAGGCAATCGCGAGGAATCGACCTTCGCGCCGGGCGATTCGGGCAGCCCGTCCTTCGCACGCGACCGGCACGGCCGCTGGATCGTGATCGGCATCAACACGTTCGTCGGCCATGGCACCGGCAAGGCGCCGAGCACGTTCGGCACCCTCGGCGGCGGGATGCTGGTGTCGGCCTATATCGAGTGGATCCGCGCCGTCGTGCCGGGTGTGACGACCGTGCCGTGAACGCTGGCAAGGCGCGCGCGGCGCGAGATATCCGGCGCTGACAACACTATCGTAACCACCATCCCAGGATCGCCACGAGCACCACGATGGCGATGATGATGGTCATCGGACTCATGCCGCTTTTGGCTGGCGTGGGCGCAGACGGGGAGGCAGGCGCAGAGGTCGTCGGCGATGGCACCGCGGGTGCGCCCGCTGCCGGTGCCGCCGCTTCGACGGCAGGAGCCGGTCCGCCGACCTTGTTGGTGAAGGCCTTGAAGAAATCGTCGGCCATCTTCTTGGCCACGCCGTCGATCAGCCGCGCACCGACCTGCGCCAGCTTGCCCCCGATTTGCGCGGAGGCGGTGTAGTTCAGCTTCGTGGTCGAGCTACCCTCGGGGGTGAGATTGACGGCCGCCGTGCCTTTGCCGAACCCGGCCGCGCCGCCCGAGCCTTCGAATGCGAGTTTGTAAGACGTGGGCGGATTGAGATCGGACAGAAACAGCTTGCCCGCGAACTTGGCCTTCACCGGACCGACCGCTGCGGTCATGGTCATCTTGTACTCGGTGTCCGACACCTTCTCGATCGAGTCGCAACCGGGAATGCACGCCTTTAGTACTTCCGGATCGTTCAGCGCTTCCCAGACCGTCTGCTGCGATTGGCTGATCAACTGCTCGCCGGTCATTTCCATGCGGACTCCCCTTTTCTGATTGTCGAATGCTTCAGTTACAGCGTCGCGGTTGACGACTCACGCGCGACGCATGATCTACGCTGCCTTTACCCGCCCGGTCGTCACCGTGCGCTTCGACGATGTCTGCGACGACAGCACGCGTGACAGTTCCTTCAGGCTCTCGATGTTGTGCGCGGAGAGAAATGCATCCACGTGCGGCAGCATCGCGCGGATGCCCGCCGGCCGCGCCTCGAACGCCTCGTAACGCAGCAGTGGATTGAGCCACATCAGCCGATGGCACGACTTGTGCAGCCGCTCCATCTCTACCGACAGGTCTTTGCCCAGATCGCGATCCAGGCCGTCGGTGATCATCAGCACCACCGCGTTCTGACCCAGCACGCGGCGCGACCAGCGCAGGTTGAAATCGCGCAGACTCGAGCCGATTCGCGTGCCGCCGGACCAGTCGGCCACGGCATCAGATACCGAAGTGAGCGCGACATCGACGTCGCGATGGCGCAGGTTGCGGGTGATGTTGGTCAGGCGCGTGCCGAACACGAAGGTGTAGACGCGGTCGCGATCGTTGGTGATGGCGTGCATGAAGTGCAGGAACATGCGCGAATAGCGGCTCATCGAACCGGAGATGTCGCACAGCACCACCAGCGGCGGATGGCGCTTTTCCTGCGAGCGGCGGCGCAGCGGAATGATCGAACCGCCTGCGCGCAGGCTCGCCTGGATGGTGGCGCGCATGTCGACGATGCGCCCGTGCGGATCGCGCTCCAGCCGGCGCGTGCGCACCTCAGGGATCGGCAGGCGTAGCTCGGCAATCAGTTTCTTCGCCTGCGCCAGCTCCTCGTTGGTCATCGTCTCGAAGTCGGCGTGCTGCAGCACCTCGCGCTCCGACACGGTGAAGGCCATGTCGATGTCGACCTTCTCCTCGCGCTCCTCCTTTTCTTTGGTGTCCGGCGGCGGGGCGAACGCTTCGGCCAACCGGTTCGAGGGCTGCGGTGCCTCGTCGTCAGCCTTGCCGTAGACCTTCGGCAGGAACAACGACATCACCCGTTCCAGCAGCTGCGGGTCGCGCCAGAAGATGTGGAACGCCTGATCGAAGATCGGAAACTGCTCGCGCCGGTCGACCAGCACCGAGGCGAGCGTCCAGTAGAAATCGTCGCGCCGGTCGACGCCGGCCACCTGCACGGCCGCCAGCGCATCAAGCACTTTGGCCGGGCCGACCGGCAGCCCCGCGGCACGCAGCACGCGCGCGAAGTGCATGACGTTCTCGGCGAGCTTGCCGTGGCTGGCGATGCGAAAGCGGGCCTGCGCCGGCGTCGGGGGAGTGGGGGACGAGGGGATCGAACTCATGGTTCGAATTCTACTTCCCCTTTGCTTTGCCGCCGCTTACGCTTCCTCTCCGCTCCACGCCTTCACCCTTCATACCCTTCACGTTCAACGCACATGGCCGACGAAATCGTTCTTTCCGCACCGAAACTCACCCAGGCGATCGAGGCCCTCGTGGCCAAAGGCGGGTCGAACGCCCGCGAAGCCAATCTGGTCGCGACCAATCTGGTCGAGGCGAACCTGAAGGGTCATGACTCGCACGGCGTAGGGATGATCCCGCGCTACATCGACTCGTTGCTGGAAGGCGGGTTGGTGGCGAACAAGGCGCCGAAGGTCGTGCTCGACACCGGCACCATGTTGCGTCTGGACGGCCAGCAGGGCTACGGTCAGGTGATCGGCCACGACACGATGAATCTCACCATCGATCGGGTCAGGCAGAACGGCCTGTGCATCACCGGCCTGTACAACGCGCATCACATCGGCCGCATCGGTCAATGGGCCGAAATGGCGATCGCAGCGGGCTACATCTCGCTGCACTTCGTGAACGTGATCTCGCGGCCGATCGTGGCGCCATGGGGCGGCGGTGACGGGCGCTTCGGCACCAATCCGGTGTGCATCGCGATCCCACGCGCCAAGGGCGATCCGATCATTCTCGATTTCGCCACCAGCCGCATCGCACAGGGCAAGACGCGCGTGGCGCACAACCAGGGCAAGCAGCTCGAGCCGGGCACGATCATCGACGACAAGGGCGCGCCGACCACCAATCCGCGCTACACGGTGGTGCCGCCGTTCGGTGCGATCCTGCCCTTCGGCGAGCACAAGGGCTACGGGCTGGCGTTGATCGCCGAACTGCTCGGCGGCGCACTCACCGGCGGTGAGACCGGCCGGCAGCCGTACGAGGGCAAGAAGCGCGTGTTCAACGGCATGCTCTCGATCGTGATCGACCCCGAACGGATGGGCACCAGCGGCCACCTGCAGAGCGAGATCGAGGCGTTCATGGCATGGCTGCAAGCCTCGCCGACGGCGCCGGGCTTCGACAAACTTCGTGTGGCGGGTGATCCGGAGCGCGAGTGGAAGAAGAAGCGGCTGGCCGAAGGCGTGCCGGTGGACATCACCACATGGAACGAGATCCTCGCGGCCGGCGAGAAGGTCGGCCAGGCACGTGCCGAGACGGCGCGGATTGCGGGCGCCAACAGCTGAGAGGAGTGTCGCCATGTCGACCATCCCCACCTACGAAATCTACGCCATCAAGTACGGCCATCACGATCGCAAGGCGGCCGATAATTTCATCGGCGGTGATCCGCACGACGTGCCGATGCCGATCGACTACTTCGTCTGGGTGATCAAGGGCGGGGGCCGGGCGTGGGTGGTCGACACCGGCTTCGATCGCGTCGAGGCGGCCAAGCGCGGCCGGCACGTCGATCGCAGCGTCGGTGAAGCCGTCGCGCTGGTGGGGCTGAACGAGGCCGAAGTGAAAGACGTGGTCATCACGCATCTGCATTACGACCACTGCGGCAGTCACAGCCAGTTCCGCAATGCGCGCTTTCATCTGCAGGATCGCGAGATGCAGTACGCCACCGGCCGTTGCATGTGCATGCCGGCGTTGCGCGTGCCCTATACCGCCGCCGATATCACCAAGATGGTCGAGCGCGTGTTCGAGGATCGCGTCGCGTTCCACGATGGCGACGACGAGATCGCACCCGGCATCACGCTGCATCGCGTCGGCGGACACACTGCCGGCCTGCAGATGGTGCGGGTGTGGACGCAGCGCGGCTGGGTGGTGGTCGCGTCGGATGCGGCGCACCTGTACGCCAACATGGAGCAAGGCCGGCCGTTCCCGATCGTCTACAACGTGTACGACATGCTGGCCGGTCATCAGCGCGCCTACCAGCTCGCCGAGTCGCCGCAGCACGTCATCCCTGGGCACGATCCGCTGGTGCTCGCGCGCTATCCCGCGCCGAACGCGAATCTGCAGGGAATCGTCGCGCGGCTGGACGTCGCGCCGAAGCAGGCATAGCCCGCACCCCGCCGCGCGCGGCGTCGACTTCCGCTCATGGGCACCATGCGTACGCTGTTCCTGCGCCACGAGGGTCCGACGTGGCTGGTGGTGTTCGCGCTGTACGGATCATGGGCCGTGCTGATTGCCTTCCACGCCAGCCTGCCCTGGTGGATCCTGGCGCCGGTTGGCACGTACGTCGTCGCCTGGCATTTCTCGCTCCAGCACGAGGCGATTCACTCGTTCCGCTCGGTGCCCGACTGGCTGCGCTGGGCGATCGTCATGCCGCCGCTTGGGCTGTGGCTGCCGTTTCCGCTCTACTACGCCGCGCATCGCAAGCATCACCAGAACACCTGGCTCACCGTGCCGGGCGAAGACACCGAGTCCGTGTACGTGACGCAAACTCGCTGGGCAGAGATGACGCGCCTGCGAAAGGCGCTGCTCATCGCCAATCAGACACTCGCTGGTCGGGTGCTGATCGGTCCGCTGCTGCGGCTGGAAAAGCTGGTGGTTCGCGAAACAGCGCGATTGGCCGCCAGCGATTTCTCGCACGTGCCGCACTGGATCGTCCACATCGCGCTGGTGGCGGCGCTGTTCTGGTACATCAGCGGCGTATGCGGCATGCCGTGGTGGCAGTACGTGGTGTGGATCGCCTGGCCCGCGTTCGGGTTGGGCTGGGTGCGATCGTTCATCGAGCATCGCTACGGCGAGCGGCCCGGCCAACGCACCGGCAGCGTGGAGTCGAACTGGTTCTGGGGACTGTTGTTTCTCTGGAACAACCTGCACGTCGCGCACCACCTGCATCCGCGCATGCCGTGGTTCGAGATCCCACGCTTTTATCGCGAGCATCGCGCCAAGCTGCTCGCGCACAACGGCGACTACGTGTTCCGCGGTTACTGGGAGGTGGCGCGTCGGTGGCTCTTCAGGCCGGCGTTCCTGCCGGTGCATCCGAAGCATTGAGCTGACTGCACGCCGCAATGGCGGCTACTTCACTCCAGGCAGCCAAAGCGTCACGGCGGGCAGGAACAAAATCAACAGCAGCCGCAGCGCATCCATCGCGCAGAAGCCGATCACGCCCTTGTAGGTCTCGGCCATCGGCACGTCTTTCGCCATCGCGTTGATCACGAACAGATTCAGTCCGAACGGCGGACTGATCATGCCTACCTCCACCGACACCAGCACCAGGATGCCGAACCAGATCAGTACCTGGGCGGGGCTCATCCCCAGATCGAGCGAAAGCACCAGCGGGATGAAGATCGGCAGCGTGAGCAGCACCATGGCGAGCGATTCCATGAAGCAGCCCAGGATCAGGTAGATCACCATGATCATCGCCATCACCGCGAGCGGTGCCATGTCGAGCGCGGCGATCTTGCGCGACAGCTCGGTCGGCATCTGCGACAGCGCGAGTGCGGCGCTGAATAGTTCCGCGCCCAGCAGAATCACGAACATCAACGCGGTGGTCTCGGCGGTGGAGAGCAGCGTTTCGTAGAAGCCCTTCCAGCGCATGCCGCCCAGCACGACTGCGAGCACGCCGGTGGCGAATGCGCCGATCGCCGCCGCCTCGGTGGGCGAGAACCAGCCCAGATAGATGCCGAGCACGACGAGCAGAAACACCAGCAGCACCGGCCACACGTCGCGTGTGGCGCGCATCCGTTCACCGGTGGACGCCTTGGGGATCGATGGTGCGGCGCCGGGCACGAAGCGTACGTAGAGATTGACGACGATCATGTACTGCAACGTTGCCAGCAGCCCGGGGATGATCGCCGCGATGAATAGCGCGCCGATCGACTGCTCGGTGTACACCGCGTAGATCACCAGGATCACCGAGGGCGGAATCAGGATGCCCAGGGTGCCGCCGGCAGCGAGCGTGCCCGTGGCGAGCGCACTGGAGTAGCCGAGCTTGCGCATCTCGGGCCCGGCGACCTGCGACATGGTCGCAGCGGTGGCAAGCGATGAGCCGCAGATCGCCCCGAACGAGGCGCAGCCGCCAATCGTGGCCACCGCCAGTCCGCCGCGCCAGTGTCCGAACCACATGCGCGCCGCGCGATAGAGCGACGCGTTCATGCCGCCCTTGGTGGCGAACTCGCCCATCAGCAGAAACAGCGGAATCACCGAGAGCGTGTAGTTGGAGAAGCGGCTGTAGGTGAGCGTCTTCAACGTGGCGAGCAGCGGATTGAGTCCGTTGATTGCCGCGTAGCCGGCGCCGCCCACCAGCAGCATCGCCGCGCCCACCGGCATGCGCAGGCCGATCAGCAGCAGCGCGCCGAAGAACATCCACACACCGATATCGAACTTGTTCATTGCGCCGCGTTCACTCGGGTCTACGCATCCGGCGCAGATGGTCGGCTGCGACGCGCAGGCTGGTGAGCGCCCAGAGCACGCACGCGAGCGACGCGGCCGCGAATCCCCACCACTGCGGGATCTGCAGGAACATGCTGACGCGCTGGCGTGCCCACTGATCGTACGAGCCTTCGAGCAGTCGCCAGGTGAGCACCATGATGATTAGTGCGAAGGCGACGTTCATGATCGCATCGAGCAGGCTGCGCAGACGCAGCGGCGCTTTCATCGTGAAGAAATCGACGATCACGTTCGCGCCGCGCTGGTGGCAGTAGGGCATGAAGCAGGCGATCGCGATGCCCACCAGCAGCTCGACGATCTCGTTGTCGCCCAGCAGCGGTGTGCCGAAACGCGCACCGATCACCGAGGCGATCGTCACCAGCATCGCGCCGACGAGCGCGAGCCCGCCGGCGACGGCGAGCCACTCAGCCGCCTTGGTGAGGCCGCGGCCGAGCTGACCTTCGCTTCGATCCTGCGGCTGCGACTGCGCGCTCAATTACCCACCTCACGATCTCACGCGTGTGCGGCCCTGGGTGCGATCGAATTCCGGGTCTGCAACGACCGCTCGCTTACCGGACCAGTCGCGGCTACTTGCGGCCGTGTTTCGCGGTGATCGCCAGCAGATCGTCGAACATTGCTTTGCCAGGCCGGCCGAGGCGATTCATCTCGCCGATCCACGCGTCGTAGGCGGGTTGCGCGGCTTTTCTCCAGCGCTCGCGCTCGCCTTCGGACAGCGCATACACCGTGTTGCCGTTGTCGCGGATCGCCTTCTTCGCCGGCTCGGTCGTTTCGTCCCACACCTTGCCGATGTACTTCGCGTACTCCATGCCGGAGTTGGCGTCGAACACCTTGCGCAGATCGGGCGAGAGCTTGTCGTACGCTTTCTGGCTCATCAACGTCATCAGCGCGCTCTGGAAGATCGGCGTATCGACGTGCACCTTCGACACTTCGTAGAAGCGGAACGGCTGCGTGATCGCCCAGTTGATCAGCATGCCGTCGACCTGACCGCGGGCGAGCGCTTCGTACACACCCGGCAGCGCAATGCCCACCGGCGTGCCGCCGAACGCCTTGACCGCCTCGCCGATGAACCGGCCGGCCACGCGGATCTTCATGCCCTTCAAGTCATCGAGCGACTTCACCGGCTTTTTCACGGTGTGCAGCACCGCGGCGTCGGTGGCGTGGATGCAGATGATCTTGATGCCCTTGAACTCGTTCGTCAGCAGATGCTTCTGCGCGAACTCCAGGATCGCCGGGCTCATCGTCGCCGACAGCCCGGTGTTCACGAACGGCAACTCGACGCCTTCCATGCCTGGGAAGCGGCCCGGGGTGAAGCCAGGCAGCGTCCAGATCATGTCGACCACGCCGTCTTCCAGTTGCTGCACCAGATCGGCCGCCTTGCCGCCCAACTGCAGGGCGGGGTAAGCCTCGACCTTGATGCGCCCGCCCGATTCCTTGGCGAGCTTCTCCGCCCACGGACCGAGGTGCTTGGTGTGATCGAGCGCCTGCGGTGCGCTGAACGAGTGCAACCTGAAGGTCACGGTTTGCGCCGTGGCCATCGAGACTGATGCCGCCACGATGGCTGCGGCGGCCAGCGGGCGAACAATCGGGTGAACAAGCGGGCAAACAATCCGGCGAACAACTCGGCGAACAATTCGGCGCACGATGGACTCCCCCTCTGTATGTGACGCGGCACTTGGCCCGATGATGGACCCGGGTCATCGTTTGACGCAAGCCGGCTCGTGGTGACGCGAACGGCGCCCGATGACGACGGGCACGCACCCCGAATCGATCCGCGAGACGCATCGACCCGCGACATAATGTCCGCTCGAAAGGAGACATCGATGCCCAAACCGCTCTACGAGGCCAAGACCGGATCACCGCTGGCCGTATCCCAGAATGTCTATCGTGCGTTCGGCGATGCGACCGCCGGCCGCACGCTGCGCGAGCGATTTCGCGTGCCGATCCGCTCGGGCCGCGCCTGGGTGGTGAAGGCGGGCGAGGTCTGCCGACTGCAGTTGTCCGAAGGGCCGCAGGTGGTCGACCTCAACCTGTGGAGCCTGCACAACCCGCGCGAGCGTTTCTGGGCGTCGCGCACCAAGCAGTTGCACAGTGCGCACATGCGCGTGTTCGATCGGTTCTGGTCGTGCCTGCCGTACATGCGTCCGATGGCGACCGTGGTCGCCGACACGGTCGGCTACGGCTACGACAGCGATGGCGCCGGTTGCCATGATCTGCTGGGCACGCGCTGCGATCCGTACGTGCACAAGCTGCTCACCGGGCAGGAGCTCGACTGCTGCTGTCACTCGAATCTGATCCGCGCGATCGCACCGCATCGTCTCGCCGAAGAAGACGTGCACGACGTGCTCAACGTGTTCCAGGTCACCGGCATGACCAACGACGCGCATCAGTACTACGTGAAACCGTGCCCGGCGAAACCTGGCGATTACTTCGAGTTCTTCGCCGAGATCGACCTGCTGGCGGCGATCTCGACCTGCCCGCATGGCGACATGTCGGTGCCGATCTGGGGGCCCAACGCCACCGATCCGCTCAAGGTGTGCCGCCCGCTCGACGTCGAGGTGTACGCGCTCGAGAGCAAGCTGCTCGCCGGCTGGCGATCACCCGCGGTGGCCGACTATGCCGGGCTGCACGGCATGACGGTGAATTGAGGCCAAGCAAGCGTGCGTCGCTGCTGAGGCGACGCGCGCATCGCTAGTCGGGATACTTGTACAAGGCCGGATCGTAAGTGGGCCGGTAGTCGGCGCGCGGGCACTGCAGCATGAGCAGCTCGACACCGTCGTCACCAGCTTGGATGTTCATCGCCGTTTCGGTGTGCGCCACCCACACGCAACTCAGGCGGCCGTAGCGCTTGCCTTCGAGCTGCATGCTGCCGCCGGTGACCACGAAGAACTGTCCGCCGCCTTGCGCGGGATCGGGCGCAGTGGCGCTGGCGTTGGCCGGTACGCGGATCGTCTCGACGCGCATGCCGTCGTCGTCGTGTTGCACCGTGATCGATTCGGGCGTTGCCAGCACGCCAAGTGCAGCGGCCGGCAACGCATGTAGCGGCGCGGAGTGATAGTGCTTCTTGGGCCAGGGCTTCATCTTCGGCCGCGACTCGGGCAGGAACTGCGCGCCGTTGTCCATCATCGGACGCAACGTGAAGTACCACAGGCCTTCATCGCCGGAAGTGATCGGGCCGTAGCCGGTGTAGGCGCCGGCGTAGTGCACGGTGATCGGCTTGACCTCGTTGCGACCGAGTTGGCCGCCGCCGTTGATGATCACCTGAAACTGATTCTGCTCGTGGAAGTGCGGCAGGATCACCTGATTGGGGTCCTGCTCGACCAGCAGCGCGTGCGGCGCAGGCGCGTGCTTGAAGTCGGAGATGATGTACTCGCTCTTCCAGAAACCGGTGCCGTTGGGCAGCACGTAGTGCTTGCGCGAGGTCTGGCTGTCTTCGTAGGTGCGGCCGAGGATCATGCGTGCGACTCCTGAATCTGCGCGTCGAGCTTGCCGGGCGCCCGACATTGGAATCTAGTCGATAATCGCCCGATAAACGAAGCCGATTCTACCCAGCGCCGGGCCCGCTGCGCAGCGCGTGAATCTGCTGGAGCTGAGGATTTTTTTGGTGACTCGCTATCGTATCGGCATCGACATCGGAGGGGGTGTGTACGCTCCAAGAAGGCAGCTTCCGCCGGCGTTACGCCGCCCCCTTGGAAATTCCCCTGAAGTTTGCTTGTCGCTGCCTGTCGCTCGACGATGACTCGCCACCGTATCGGCATCGACATCGGAGGAACGTTTACCGATTTCGCCCTGATCGACGACGATTCAGGCGAGGTGAGCGTCCACAAGCAGCTGACCACGCCCGATGATCCGTCGCGCTGCGTGCTCGAGGGCGTCGAGCGGTTGCTGGCGCGGCGCGGCGTGGCGATCACCGCAGTACAGGGCATCGTGCACGGCATGACGCTCGTCACCAACGCGGTGATCGAGCGCAAGGGCGCGCGCACCGCCATGCTGGTCACGCGCGGCTTCCGCGACGTGGTCGACATCGGCCTGGAACGCCGCTACGACCTGTTCGATCTGCGCTTGAAGTTCGCAGCGCCGGTGGTACCGCGAGCCGACCGGCTAGAGGTCGACGAGCGCGTCCGCCACGATGGCTCGATCGAGTGCGTGCTCGATCCGCTGGCCCTGCGCGAACAACTGCACCGCTTCGTGCACGAACGCGGGATCGAGGCCGTCGCGATCTGCTTCCTCAACTCGTACGCCAATCCGGAGCACGAGCGTCTGGCCGCGCGTGTGCTCGCCGAGCACTTTCCATCGCTCTATGTGAGCGGCTCGGCCGACGTCGTGCCGTTCATGCGCGAGTACGAGCGCTGGACGACCGCGACGGTCAACGCCTACACCCAGCCGGTGATCGACCGCTATCTCGATCGGATCGAGCGCGGCCTGGCCGAGCGCGGCTTTCGCGGCACGTTTCACGTGATGACCTCCAGCGGCGGCGCGGTCACGCCCGCGCTCGCGCGTCGCTATCCGGTGCGGCTGATCGAGTCGGGGCCCGCAGCGGGCATCCTGATGAGCAGCCACCTCGGGCGAGCGGCCGGCGCGGGGCATCTGCTCGCCTTCGACATGGGCGGCACCACGGCCAAAGGCGCGCTGCTGCGCAAGGGAGAGCCGATCAAGCGATTCGACGTGGAGGTCGCGCGCGTGCACGAGCACAAGGCCGGCAGCGGGTTGCCGCTGCGCATTCCGGTGATGGATCTGATCGAGATCGGCGCAGGCGGCGGCAGTCTGGCCGGAATCGACGAGCGCGGGTTGCTGCGCGTGGGGCCGCGCAGCGCCGGGGCCAAGCCGGGGCCGGTCTGCTACGGACAGGGCGGTACGACGCCGACACTCACCGATGCCGATCTGCTGATCGGTTGTCTCGATGCCGGCTTCTTTCTCGGCGGTGCGATGCGGCTCGACCAGGCCGCGAGCGAAGCGGCGATCACAAACGGCCTTGCCGAGCAGCTTCGATTGGACGTGCCGCGCGTGGCGTTCGGCATCCACGAGATCATCAACGAGGACTGCGCCCGCGCGTTTCGCACGCACGCTGCCGAATTGGGGTTCGACGTGCGGCAATGCGCGATGGTCGCCTTCGGCGGGGCCGGACCCACGCATGCGATCCGCATCGCGCGCAAGCTGCGCATCCGGCGCGTGATCGTGCCGCTCGGTGCCGGTGTGTTCTCCGCGCTGGGTCTGCTGGTGAGTCCGCTGGCCTACGAGACATACCGGTCGCAGCGCGTGCGGCTCGACGCGCTGACGCCCGCGACTTTCGATGAGACCTTCGCCCCGCTCGTCGCCGAAGGGCGCCAGGTGCTGCGGGATGCAGGCGTATCCGATGCCGCAATCACGGTGGTACGGCGGTTGGACATGCGCTTCGTCGGCCAGGGCCACGAGGTGGAAGTAGTGGTACCCGACGGCGGAACGGGGAGCGTGCTCGATCGACTGGCTGCGCTGTTCGAGCAGGCCTATGTGCAGCGCTACTCGTCGATCATGCCGCAAGCCCCGATCGAGATCGCCGGCTGGAAGGCCGAGGCGGTCGGACCACCGCCGATGCGCGCCGCCGGGTATCACTTCAGCCGTGAACGCGTGCAGGGGAAGGACGCGCGCGGCAAAGACGAAGCTCAAGGCAGGGAGCGAGCGGCGAGCAGGCCCGACGCGTCGCGCAAGGGCTCGCGACGGCTTTACGACCCCGAACGCGCGGCCTTCGTCGAGTGCCCGGTCTACGATCGCTATGCGCTCCATCCCGGCGACGCCATCGACGGACCGGCGTTGATCGAAGAGAACGAATCCACCTGCGTCATCGGCACCGGTGATCGCGTGACGGTCGACGCGCAGCACAGCCTGATTGCCGACCTGCGCGGAGAGGCGACATGACCGACGTTCGGCGTGGCGATGTGCGATTCGATTCGATCGCGCTCAAGATCATGTGGGACAGGCTGGTGTCGATCGCCGACGAGATGATCCTGTCGCTGGTGCGCTCGTCGTTCTCGATCACCGTACGCGAAGGCTACGACCTGTCGTGCGTGCTGTTCGACGGCAATGGCGCATCGCTCGCGCAGGGCACGTTCAGCGTGCCCGGCTTCACCGGCACCGCGCCGCAGACCGTCGCGCACATGCTCGCGAAATTCCCGCCGCACACGCTCGCGCCGGGCGACGTGCTCATTACCAACGATCCGTGGCTGGGCACCGGGCATCTGTTCGACGTGAACGTGCTGCGGCCGGTGTTTCGCGGCGAGCGGCTGGTGGGCTACGCGCTCAGCATCACCCACCTGCCCGACATCGGTGGGCTGGGCATGAGCGCTGTGGCCGCCGAGGTATACGAGGAAGGGCTCACCATCCCGATCATGAAGCTGGTCGATCGCGGCCGCGTGAACGAACCGCTGCTCGATCTGATCCGCGCCAACGTGCGCGTGCCGGAGATGGTGATCGGCGATCTCATGGCCAACGTCACCTGCACCGAGGTCGGCGGCCGCGAGCTGATCGAGTTCATGGACGAATACGGCGTGCCCGATCTGGCCGAACTGTCGGCGGTGATCCGCAATCAGTCGGAGCAGGCGATCCGCGCGAGCATCGCGGCGATTCCCGACGGCGAGTACCGCAACGCCATCGACATCGAAGGTATCGATCGTCCGCTCAAGCTCGCCGCCACGGTACGGGTGCGGGGCGACGTGATCGATATCGACTACACCGGCACCGACGAGCCGGTGCGCGGCGCGATCAACGTGCCGTTCTGCTACACCAAAGCGATGAGCTGGTACGTGGTGAAGTGCGTGACCATTCCGCACCTGCCCAACAACGAAGGTGCGACGCGGCCGATCACGGTGCAGGCGCCCGCCGGCTGCATTCTCAATGCGCAGCGTCCGTTCCCCACGGGTGGCCGGCACGCCGTCGGACACTTCACCGTGCCGCTGTTGATGGGTGCGTTCGCCGGCGCGCTGCCCGATCGGGTGGTCGCCGATCTGGGCATGATGAACGTGTTCAACGTGCAGGGCACCAATCGCGACGGACAGCGATTCACCAGCCTGTTCTTCCTCGCGGGCGGGTTCGGTGCGGTGCAAGGCAGCGACGGCGTGGCGACGTTGCCCGGGCCGTCGAACATGATGGTGGTGCCGACCGAGATCTGGGAGAACCTCACCCACATCACGGTGCAAAAGCGCGAGTTCCTGTGTGATTCGGGTGGTGCGGGCGAATTCCGCGGCGGCGTGGGGCAGGAAGTCCGTTTTCGCAACGACACCAGGCATCTGCTGACCGTGGCGTTCCTCGGTCAGCGCACCGAGTTCGCGGCGAAGGGATTTCACGGTGGCTTGCCCGGACGCAAGCGCGAGTACCTGATCAACGATCGTCCGGTGAACCCCAAGGGGCGGCATGTGCTGCAGCCCGGCGACACCTTCACCACGTTCGAAGCGGGCGGTGGCGGATTCGGCGATCCGCACAAGCGCGATCGCGCACGGGTGATCACCGATCTGGAAGCCGGGCTGGTGTCGGCGGAAGCCGCGCGCCGCGTGTATGGGTTCGCGCCTGAGAGTACTAAGCGATAGCGCCGGAATGTCCGGTGGGGCTTTCGCCGCGCGCGAATTCGCTGCGACGATCAGTGCGTGAACTGAAACGTCACGGTCGCGCGCCCATTTCGGTCCGAGGCTGAAACCCGGTCGGCGAAGCGGCGCAGCATGAAGCCGGCAAGCCTGCGCTCGCCATCCTCGGAGCCGATGATTTCCTCGTTGGATGGCCGCTCGTTCGGCAGGGCGAGTGGCGCACCCTCGTAGGAGAGCCGCAGCACGACGTTGAACTCGTCGAACGAGGCGTCGACCTCGAGCGGTCCGCCGGCCAGATCGCTGCCGCGCAGCGTTTCGATCGACTGCAGCAGGTTGAACTTGGTGCGCTCGATGACGTCGCGGCGCGCGCCCCACGATGCCCCGCATTGATCGATGAACCGGCCGAGTGCGATCGGATCGACCTGACCCGGTGGCACGACGAACCGCTGCACCTTGCGCGTGCCGATGCGGAACACCAGATTCAGTGCGATGGCGCAGAGCAGTCCGGCGACCAGGGAGCTGCTCACCAGCGGCTGGATCACCGCGGGCAGTGCGCTGAAATAGTCGGGTGCGCCATCGACGGCCAATGCAACGATGAGTGACAAGCCGATCACGAAGGTCCGGCGCACATCGAGCAAGCGCGCCGCAACGATCTGCAGGCCGCTCACGATGATGAATGCGGCGATGAACATCAGCATCGCACCCATCAGCGATCGCGGCATGATGGCCAGCAGGCTGGCGAACTGCGGCAGGAAGGCGAGAACGATGAGCAGGCCCCCGGTTACATACGCTACGCGGCGGCTGGTGACGCCGGTTGCACCCGACAGGCCGATGTTCGAGGACGACGTGGTGAATCCGGTGACTCCCACCAACCCCGCCAGCGATGTGCCGATCGCATTTGCAAGCGTGCCGCGGCTGATTCCTTGGAGATCGGGGCGGACCCAGTCGGCGTCGTTGATCCGCTGGCATGCGGTCAGATCACCCATCGTCTTCAGGCATGCCGCGATCGCACCGATCGCGAACGGGACGATCAGCGCCGTATCGAACGACCAGCCGAGCGCGCCGACATGCGGCAGGCTGAACATCGGTGCCGCCAGCACGCGCGCGAAATCCTCTCGCGACAGCACACCGAATAGACCCGCCGCAGCATAGCCGCCGATCAAACCGATCAACGCGCAGAACAGGCGGGCCGATCCGCGGCCCCAGACATTCAAGCCCACCATGAGGCACAGCGCGATCGTCGATACGGCGATATCGCCCGACGTCACCGGTGTGGCCGCACCGATGCCCAGCATGTAGCGCACGCCGAGACTGCCGACGTTCAAGCCGATCAGCACGACGACGAACCCGGCGATCTCGGCAGGCAGAAACGGCCGCAGATAACGGAGCAGGCGCGACAGCACAGCTTCAACGAGGCCGGCGAAGATCATCATGCCGAAGACGAGCGCCAGGCCGCCCGACTTCACGGCAAGCAGCGAAGGTGCGAGGTAGGCACCACTGAACGAGGAGGGTGCGAGCAGCCCGGATCCGACCGAGCCACGATTGAGGGTCTGCAGGATCGAGGTCGCCCCGAGCGCGAGCATCGCAACGGCGATCAGATTGATCGTGCCCTCGGGCGACAAGCCCGCTTCGCGCGCGACGACCAGCGGAATCGGCAGCAGCCCGCAGATCAGGCTGACGTGCTGGAGCGCACTCAAGAGCGTCACGCTGGGCGGCGGGACGTCCTCGAGCCAATACGCGAAGCCGTCGGGGCGTTTCATACCCGATCAGCGCAGCGCATTGACACCTTCATCGCGAGTACCGAAGACCCGGAACAATTTGAGAAAACCGCCGATCTCGAACAACTGCTGCACATGACCGGCAATGCCCGAGAGCACGATCTGGCCGTTGCTTTCGCTGGCACGCTTGGCGGCAATGAGCAATACGCGGAATCCGGCGCTGCTGATGTATTCGAGCTGCGACAACTCGAGCAGCAGTTTCTGGCTCGACGGGCTGAGCGTGCTGGTGAGGCGCTCGCCGAGTTCGGGCGCGGAGGTGCCGTCGAGGCGTCCGCTGACCGTGATCACCTTCACTGTCCCATCGCTCGTCTCGTTCAGATTCACGACCTGACTTTCCCTGAGAATTCGGTTCGGCGCGTATCATAGGTTCGAAATCCCGCCTCGGCTATGACCATGCCCTTTGCCTCGAATCTTCATCGGTTTGCTACACGCCGATTCGCGCTGGCGATCGCCGGCTTGCTCGTTGCCATGACCGTGCACGCAGAGCCGATCGGACTGATCAAGGTGCAAGCGGGCGAGGTCACCATCGAGCGGCAAGGCGCGCGCATTCCCGCGGCTGTCGGCGTACCGGTCGACCGCGGCGATCGCATCGTGACCGGCCGCGACGGTTCGGTCGGTGTGTCGTTCGCCGACGGCGCGATTCTGTCGGCAGGACCCGGCTCGGTGCTCGTGCTCGACGCGTTCAACTACGATCCGTCTACCCGCGCGGGCAATTTCGACGTCTCGATTCGGCGCGGCACGCTGTCGGCGATCTCGGGAAAGCTCGTCACGCAGTCTCCAGGCGCGATGAAGGTGCGTACGCCCACGGCAATCCTCGGGGTACGCGGCACCGAGTTCGTCGTGCACGTCGACGCGCCGGAATAGGTCTTCCGTGCGCAGATCCGGCGCCGCATCCGGCGCGCTTCCCAGCCCGATTTTGGGCCGAGGCCTGATCCTGGTGATCCTGGGCATGTTGCTCGGCCTCCTGCTCGGCGGCTGCGCCACGCCACGAGAATGGTACGTGGTGATGCCGAGTTCCGACGGCCATCGCGGCAGCATCGTCGTTGCGCGAGACGGCACCGAGACCGTACTCGAAGGTCCTTACAGTTCGACGCGATCGGGGATGGCCGGCGCATTCACTGCCGACGAGCGCGAAGTCGAGCAGACCTTCGGTGCGGCACGGCGGGCGATGCCGCCGCGCGCGGCGTCGTTCACCTTGTTCTTCGTCGAGAACCAGGACGAGTTCACCGAGGCGTCGCGCGCCGAGTTCGCATCGATCGCCGCGGAGATGACGCGTCGCCCCGCGCCGCAGATCACCATCATCGGGCATGCGGACACGACCGGCTCGCACGAACACAACGATGCGCTTTCGCTGCGTCGTGCCGAACGCATGCGTGCCGAACTGGTGAAGCTGGGCATCGACGCGTCACGAATCACGGTGGAAGCGCGTGGCAAGCGCGAACCGCTCGTACCCACACCCGACAACCAGGCCGAGCCGCGCAATCGTCGCGTGGAGGTCGAGGTCCGATAACGTCGAGCTGACTGCTACGACGCACCTCGCCAGCGCAGCATCAGGGCGGTGACATCGTCGGATCGCTCCGTCCCCGCGCCGAACGAATCCACCCGGCCGATCATCGCATCGAGCATGGTGGCGGCGGTGTCGTCGGCGCGTACCGTCGTCAGTACTTCCATCAAACGTTCCTTGCCGAAGAACTTCCCGGCAGGGTCGGTGGCTTCCGACACGCCGTCTGTGACCACGCACAGGAATTCGTCTCGCGTCAGCTGGTGCCGCGCGACCGGGAACTCGACGGCATCGGCGATGCCAAGCGGCGGGCCGCCTTCGTGATCGAGGCAGATCGGGGCGCACCCTGGCGCGACCACGAACGGTCGCTCATGTCCGGCGTTCGCGTATTCCAACTCTCCCGAGCGCAGGTCGACGATGCCCGCGAACACCGTCACGAACAGCAACTCGGAGTTGTCGCGCGCGATCTCGCGATTGGCTTGCCGCATCAGCGCGCCGAGATCCATGTCGCCGCGCAACGCGATGCTCTTGCACAGCGTCTTGCTGGTCGCCATGAACAGGCTGGCGGGAATGCCCTTGCCGCTCACGTCGCCCACCAGAAAGAACAGGCGATGCGGATCGAGCATGAAGCAGTCGTACAGATCGCCGCCGACCTCGCGCGCCGGTTCCATGCGCGCGGCGATGTCGATGCGTGCCTCCGTGGCGAAGCTCGCGCGAACGTCGGGCACCATGCCGAGCTGGATGCGCCGCGCCGCGGCCACTTCGCCGGCTGTCCGCGCCGCGGCTTCACGCTGGTGCCGCAAGGTCGACTCCAGCTCGCGTCGTTCGATCTGCTCGCGCATCAGCTCGTACGCGAACATGCCGCTCGCAAGCAGCACGAAGAACAAGGCAGGCGTGGCTGCGTCGAACAACACCTTGTGCTGCGCGAACAGCCACAAGCCGGCGAGCAGCAATGCGGTGCTCGCCACCACCACCAGTACCATCGCCAGCATCGAACTCACGCGCCCGATGCCGAGCAACAGTGCGAGCCCCAGGGCAGCGAGGGTTGCCGCCTCGACCCACGCGCTCCAGCGCGGCCGCAGCAGCGTGGTGCCATCGAAAATCGATTCGAGCACCTGGGCATGGACTTCGACGCCGGGCACGCGCTCGCCCAGTGCAGTCATCGGGAAATCGACCAGTCCGAGACCGGACACGCCGACAAGCACCAGACGCTCGCGCAGCATTTCGGCGGGTACCTGGCCGTCGAGCAACGCCATCGCCGACACGTAGCGATCGGCTTGCATGGGGCCGAAATGCACCCACAGACGTCCGTCGCGCTGCGTCGGCACCAGCAGATCGCCCACGCCGATCCCGGTAATCGCGCCTGCGTTCGAGCGTACGGTGAAGCCGGGATTGCCCGATGCCAGGCGCAGCATCTCCATGGGCAGCGAAGGCATGACCGTCTCGCCGACGCGGGCAGCAAGAGGCACCCAGCGCAGGATGCCGCGCTCGGTGTCGGCGCTCACGATCGCGTGCCCGCCCGCCGCTTCATGCAATCTCGCTACGCTGGTCAACGCACCCGCGAAACTGCGCAGCATCGGCTTCGGATCCCCACCGATGGCGAGCACCGGCGGCGACCGCAGCTTCGCCGAACTGGTGCGATCGACCCCGGCCACGCTCAGCACCGCGCGGGCATCCTTGAGCGCGGTGGCGAGCAGCGCGTCGTTGCTCGGCAGCTCGCATAGCTTCGTAGCGAGATCGGGCGCGATGTCGGGAATGTAGCCGGCGGCGGTACAGGGTGAGGCGCCATCGGGTTCGGGCATGAGCAGGTCGAGGCCGATCGCGGCCGGCTGCATCGACGCGATGCGCGTGACCAGCCGTGCGAGCAGGCTGCGCGGCCAGGGCCATTGACCGTACTTCTGCAGGCTTGCCTCGTCGATGTCGACGATGATGGCCGGGGCAGAAGGCCGCGGCCGTGGCGCGATCTCCTGATACGCGTCGAAGAGGAATGCGCGCAGCCGCGCCTGCAGCGGCACTACCTCGCTCCAGTGCAACAGCACCAGTGCGGCGAGTACCCCGAGGGCGATGAAACGGCCGCGCTTGCGCAACGCCCCGGGCCGGAGCGTGTTGATCGCGACTGATCCCGCGTCGGTCGATGCCGCCTCAGCCATCGGGCGTGCTGCCCGCGCACCGATCCACGCGCACCGTGACCCGATTGCGATTGCCGACGCGCTCGTAGTCGAACCGGGTCGTACTCGCACGGATGAAGCGCAACCCCAGTCCGCCGATGCGCGCTTCCTCGATGCTCGCCGGGGGCGGTCGATCGGGTGCCCGTGCCGGATCGAACGGCGGCCCGTCGTCTTCCACCCTCATCACGATCTCGTCAGGGTTGTGCGGCTCGATCGCCACGGCAACGTCGATCGGCTGGCTGGACGGTGCACGGTCGGCGTACGCGTGATTGATCACGTTGGTGACCAGCTCCTCGAACGCCAGTTCGCACTGAAAGATCGCACGCTCGCTCGCGCCGGCATCAGCGAGAAACTCGCGCAGCGCGCGTTGTCCGGCCACCACGCTCGCGATGTCGTTGACGAGCCGCAGGATCAGGCGATCACTTCCGGTCTGCATCGCGTTCGGCCAGCAGCGCGAGCGCCTGCGATTCGTCGCCGACGAGGGCGATGAGCTGCTTCACGACCAGGTTGAGCGACTCGGCCACCAGCGGCTGCGCGCCATAGAGAACCAGCGAAGCCCGGAGCGGCTTGAGCGTCTCGGCGGCTCCAAGCAGCATGCGGATGCCGAGCGAGGAGATGAAGCTCACGCCAGCGAGATCGACGACGGTGTGCTTTGCGCTGGAAGCGACCTCGGCAAGGAGCTTCTGCTCGATCTGCGCTACACCCGCAGCGTCGAGGCGTCCGCGCAGCGCCACTCGAGCTGCGGGGCCGATGTCGCTGAGATCGAACGCGACGATTGCCTGATCTCCTATGCGGATTGTGTGCGGTACCGCCGTCGCAGCGACACTGCGGCGGATGATCGGGAAATTATTGCACGCCGGGAACCCTATGCCGCGCGCATCGCGCACCGTCTCGTGGTCAGAGCACAGCGCCAGCTACGACCGACCCGATGGGCCGCCCTTCGCCCGGATCGCCGCGATCGCCGCCAGCGTGCGCTGCGCCCGATACACGATCGGATAGTCGACGAACACGCCGTCCACCTGGATCGCGGCCGAGCCCTTGGCTTCCGCTTCCTTGAACGCGGCGACGATGCGTCCGGCCTTGGCGACTTCCGCGTCGGTGGGGGTGAAGATTTCGTTAGTCACCGCGATCTGGTCGGGGTGGATGCAGAGTCGTCCCTGGAAACCCATGCGCAGGCTGCGCTCGACCGACTTGCGGTACCAGTCGTGTTCCTTGAGATGGATCCACACCGTGTCGATCGGCGCCTCCAGCCCGGCGCTCCGCGAAGCGAGGATCATCCGGGCGCGCATTTCGCTCAGCTCGGACTCCTCGGGCGTCCAGGTCATGCCGACGTCGTTGGTGAAATCGCCCGCGCCGAACGCGATGCGCCGCACGCGCCACGCTGCGCCGGTATCGTTGAGATGTCGCGCGGCGAGGATCTTGTCCAGTCGCGTGAAACCCGCCGCGGTTTCGATGATCGGCATCAGATCGACCTTGCCCGGGGGCAGGCCGCGCTCGCGTTCGAGGTTGGTGATGGCCCAGTCGATCGCGCGCAGATCGGCGGCGTGCTCCAGCTTCGGCAGCACGATGCCGTCGAGCCACGGCCCGATCACTTCCTGCAGATCGCTGAAGCACCATTGCGTGCCGATCGCGTTGATGCGCACGTAGCCCAGGCAGGTGCGCGGCTTCGACAACGCCTCGATCACGGTCCGCCGCGTGGCGACTTTCTCGTCGTTGGCCACTGCGTCTTCCAGGTCGAGGATGACGGCATCCGCCCCGAGCGTGAATGCTTTCTCGACGCGGCGCGGATGGTTGCCGGGGGCGAACAGGAATGTGCGGTAGACGGACATGGGCGTTGAAGTTCCAGGCGATCGCAAGCCCGCGATCACGACTCGTCGCGGACGATGCGCGGGGTCGATGCGGATGCGTATTTCAGTCTTCGGCGATCGGTGCGATCTGCACCGTTTTCTTCGCGCCGGATGCGAGCGGGATCGACGCCGGCAGCGCGACCATCTGCGGCGCCTCGGGCACGATGCAGCCGGTCACGCAGCAGCGCCCGGGCTGGCGATTGCGCGTGATCTTGCGCGTTTCATCAGTCAGGATGCCGCGCTCGAGCAGACGCTCCACCAGATCGACCTTGTTGCCCATCGGATAGTTGCGCCAGATCTCCATCTTCATCGCTTCGGGCGAGCCGCCGCCATGCAGACTGATCACCGAGTACCAACCGGCCTGGTAGCTCGCGGTGAGATCCTCGACGAAGCGTGCGACCTCGATGCGCTTCTCGTACGGAATGTCGGAGCGCGCGGTGAGCAGATCAGACAGCCGCCCCGCGGTGGCCGGGTTGTGATCCTCGTCGGGGCCGGGCAGGGTGACGATCAATCCACCGGATACGTGGTGCGCCAGCCGATGCATGTCGTAGATCTGCGTGGCGAGCAGCAGCTTGCCGATGTTGGCGAACACCGCATCGGGCACCATGACGCTCGTGTATTCGTCCTTGGCGCAGTAGATCGAAGCCGCGACGCCGCAGGCGTAGAAGCCTTCGACGATCTTGATCAGGTCGATCATCGGCTCGCGCAGGTTGTCGGCGCGGTCCAGATCGATGCCGTTGGCCTCGGTCATCAACGCGCCGGCGCCGATCAGCAGATCGCCGAAGCCCGCGCGTGCGCCGATGCAGGTGTGGCGATGATGCGCGGTGTAGTTGTAGACGATGTTCGCTGCGTACTGCCATTCGCCCGCGAGGAACACCCGATCCCACGGCACGAACACGCGATCGAACATCGCCACGCCGGTCGATTGACCGAACTTGGCGCTGAACTTGGCGGCCTTCTCGCCGGGGCGTCCGGCGGGTCGCGCGACGATCGTCAGGCCCGGCGCATCGATCGGCACGGCGCATGACACCGCGAACTCGCGATCCGACTCGTGCATGTTGCGGCACGGCACCACGAATAACTCGTGCATGTAGGGCGCGCCGGTGATGATCGCCTTGACGCCCGAGAGCACGATGCCGTCCCTGCGCCGCTCGACGATGTGCAGATACGCATCGGCGTTGGGCTGCTGCGACGGGCGCAAGGTGCGGTCGCCCTTGCCGTCGGTCATCGCGATGCCAAGGCTCAGGTCTTCGCTGTACACGCGCTCGAGATATGCCGCCATGCGCTCGACGTAGTGCGAGCCGATCTCGGCGTCCATGCGATGCGCGGTCTGCCATACCGCGGCCATGCCGTCGCCCACCAGATAGCGCTGTGCGCAGCCGGTTTCCTGGCACACCAGGCGCACCGCCTCGAGCTTGTTGAGCAGATCCTGCCCGCTCGCCGGCATCGCGATCATGCGATTGACGCCGCGGCCGGCCGGAACCCCGGGAACGTCGGCGCGCATCACCGGTGCGAGGTTTTCGCGCAGCGCGAAATCGTAGGTGAGGGCGATGCCGTTGATCCCCGGCGCAAGCAACGGCTCGTCGGCCACCGACGCGATCTGCTGGCCGTTGACGTACACGCGCGGCTTGTAGCGGCGCAGCGATTCGCGATAGTCGGCTCCGGACATCAACATCGGGCTACCTCCAAGACACTACGCATGAAATGCCGATCTGCGCTTCAGATCGCCCCGGCCGCTTTCAGCTTCGCGATCTGCGCTGCCGACATGTCTAACCAACCCCTCAACACCTCGTCCTGGTGTGCGCCAAGCGCCGGGCCGAGCCAATCGACGCTGCCGGGCGTGTCGGTCAGGCGCGGCACCACGTTGGGAACCGCGAACTCGTTCTTGCCGGGAATGCGCTCGGCCTTGCGCAGCACGATGTTCTCGCGCGCCTTGTAGTGCGCGTCTTCGAAGATCTCGTCGATCGCGAACACCGGCCCGCACGGCACCTGTCCGCCGTCGCACTTGGCGATCAGCTGGTCGCGCACGTGTTGGAGCGTCCACTCGGTGACGTAGGCATCGACCGCGTCGCGATCGGCATCGCGCTGTTTGATCGTCCCCCACTTGCCGTTGCCTGCGAACTCGGGGTGACCCGAGAGCTCGGCGAGCCGCGCGAAGATCTTGTCGTTGGTGCACGCGATCGCCACCCAGCGCCCGTCCTTGGTCGGATAGTGGCTGTGCGGTACGACATTGACCGTGCCCGGGCCCATGCGCTGGCGCACG
>CADEDU010000007.1:116075-119037 GCA_902826155.1 uncultured beta proteobacterium | reverse complement strand
GCCGAGATGCGCACCATCACCAGTCGCGGATTGATCTTGCGCAGCACGTCCCAGCCCAGGCCCCATTGCTCGAAGGTGCCGGGCTGGAAGTTCTCGATCAGCACGTCGGCGTGCTTGACCAGTTTCTTCAACAGCTTCACGCCCTCGGCGTGCTTGAAGTTGATCGTGATCGACTTCTTGTTGCGCGCTTCCGAGAGCCACACCAGCGTATCGCCCACCGGTGTCTGAGTGCCGAGTTTGCGCGCCATGTCGCCGATGCCGGGCATCTCGACCTTCACGACCTCCGCGCCGAACTCGCCCAGGATGGTGGCGCAGTACGGACCGGCAATGTAGGTGGCGCAGTCGAGCACGCGCAGACCGGCGAGTGCCTTCTTGCCGGCACGTGCCGAGCGCTTGGTCTTCGCGGCGCCTGGGCGTGTTTTTGTCGCCGCCGCACGACGCTTCGCGACAGCAGTCCGTTGCGCGGACGGCTGCGTCCGATTCTTCGCTTTCGTTGGCATGCGGGTCGGGGGCCGGCGTTGCACGATCGCCGCCGGCCCCGGGGTTGGTGTTGGTTGATGCGGATGCGTCGAGCTGGGTCTACGAGTCGTGGTTCGAATCAGCCCCGACGGATCGACGCGAGCACCGGCTCGATGGTAGAGGCCTGGTCGAGCGCGAGCACCGCATCGACCACCCGATCGGCGCGCTCGGCCGACATGACGCGCTCGGCGTTGCCACGGAACTTGGTGATGATCTCGTCGGCGCTCAGCGGACGCGCGTCGGAGCCGCGGTTCTGCGATTCGCGATGACGCAGGACGCGCCCGTCTTTGAGCTTCACCACCACCTCGCCCGAGTAGTAGCGCGGATATGCCGATTCCGGATCGACTTCATAGGTGGTCTTCTGCATCAGCGCCGCGGCGCGCGAATCGTTGAGCGCTTCGTCTTCGAGCTCGGTGAGCGTGTAGCGGCCACGCACCAGCGAGGTGGCGATGGTGTAGTGCACCGAGAATTGCGCGTCGTAGGAGTTCTGCGGCTTCTTCTTGTTGACTTCAGGCTCGCACACCACCTTTACTTGTCCTTCACCGATACGTGCCTTGATCGATTCGACGTCGTCGATGTTGAACTGATGCTTCTTGCGGATCTCGAGCGCGGCGTCGGCGAACGCGTGGTTGAAGTGACACGCCGCATACGGCTTGACCGCGACGTTGAGCATCTCCCAGGTCTCGCCCAGGCCGTGCGTGCACACCGACAGATCGGCCTTGTGGTTCGGCCCGAGGTGACTGTTGAACAGGCCGTAGCGCCCTTCGTAGGCCTTCTTCGGTCCGACGAAGCCCGAGCGAGCAAGGGTGATCGCCAGGATCGCGTTGGCGCCGGCCGCGCCGGGGTGCATGCGCTTGGTCCATGCGCCGTCCTGCAGGAATTCGAGGCTGCCCGCTGCGAGCGAGAGCGTGACGCCCTGTGCGTGCTGCATCTGCTCCGGCGTCAGGCCGGCGATGCGGCCCGCCGCGAGCGTCGAGCCGAACGCGCCGACCAGCCCGGTCGGGTGATAGCCCATCACATGGAATCCGCCGTTGGCTGCGGCACCGATGCGACTCGAGGTCTCGACACCGATCAGGTACGCGAGCACCAGATCGCGCCCGCTCGCGCCTTCACGTTGGCCGAGCGCGAGCACGGTCGGGAATGCGGAGGCCGATGCATGAATCACGCCGCCCGAGTGGGTGTCGTCGAAATCCAGGCCATGGATCAGCGTGCCGTTGACAAGCACCGCGTCGCGCAACGGCAGTCGGATCGGCGTGCCCACTACCGGATATTCACCAGCGCCCGCCAGTGCGCTGATCGCGTTGATCGTGCGCTGGCCGAAATCGAAACCGGTCGAGGCCAGACCGATGCCGATGCAATCGAGGATGTGCAGCTTGGCGCGTTCGACGATCTTTGCCGGCACGTCTTCGAAGCGCAACGTGTTGGCGAACTCGGCCAATTGCGCGGAGATCGGCGCGGCGCTGGCGAGTTCGGCGGGCTTGGCAGGTGCGTTCATCGGGCGAGGCTCCTGTTGGATGACTGGACGGGGCGCGGATCGGCAATGCCTCGCGTACATCCGAGGGCCGGTGCGGCCGAAAATGGCTCGGGGAGTATCCGGCGGCAGCGCGCGCAACGTCAACCGCTGGCGGGGGATCACCACTCACGGCGACCCCGAGCGCGACGATCCACGCCGCAGCGGGTGCGGCGCTCGTGCCGCTTAGCGCAGCACCACCCCCCATGGCGCTTCCTCGACGGCGACGTCGGTGAGCTTGGCGCCGCTTTGCGTATCGATCACCGACACGGTGTTGGAGCGGCCGTTGGCCACGTAGAGCTTGCGACCATCCGGGGTGAGCGCCATGTTCCACGGGCGCTGGCCGACCTTGATCGTCTTCGTCTCCTTCAGCGTGGCGATGTCGAAGAAGCTGACCGTACCGTCGCGCCCGTTGCTGATGTAGGCGGTCTTGCCGTCGGGGCTGATGGTGACGCCATTGCTGCGCTGTCCGGCCTTGCTGCTGCCCAGCACCTTGTGCGTGCCGACTTCGATCTTGAAGATCATGTCGGCCTGCTCGCACGCGACGATCGCAAACTTGCCGTCGGGCGTGAAGCCGGTGCCGCGCGGACGCTTGGCGATCTGCACCTGCGCCACCTGCTGTCTGGCCCGCACGTCGATGATGTCGAGCTGGTCGTCTTCCTCGGCGCCGACGTACACCCAGCGGCCATCGGGGCTGAATACCGGGTGCTCGGGGTTATCGCCCTTGGTCTTCACCTCGAAGACGATCTTCTTCGTCTTGGCATCGACGAATACCACTGCGTTCTTCTTCTCCACCGCAACGGCCACCATGCTGTTGTCGGCAGAGGCGTACACGCCCTCGGGCGACTCGCCCACGTTGACCCGATCGGTGATCTTGCGGCTGGCGGTGTCGATGAACAGCAGATCGCCCGAGACCTGATCGCTCACGAACAG
>CADEDU010000007.1:96793-115975 GCA_902826155.1 uncultured beta proteobacterium | reverse complement strand
GCTGTCTCGACGTGCGCCGATTGACGTTATTCTCTCAAAGATGCGCGCTCGAGCTTTCCACGCCCCCGCATCGATTTCACGCCGACGTGCGTTGCGAACGTTGGGTGCGTGCGTCGCGCTCGCGCCGGCCGCCGCGGCATTGACTGCCTGCGCGGGTTCCGCTGCGCTCGCTTCGGCGGCACCGCGCACCTTACGCGCCGGAGCCGGCACGCTGGTGCTCGGCGAGAAATTCTCCGCGCCGACGGCGATCTGGGGCTATGACGGATCGTCGCCCGGACCGGTGCTGCGTTATCGCCAGGGCGAGACGCTCGATATCGCCGTCGAGAATGCATTGCCTGCACCGACCACCGTGCACTGGCATGGCCTGCGCGTGCCGATCGAAATGGATGGCGTGCCGCACATCTCGCAGCAGCCGATCGCGCCCGGCGCGCGCTTTCGCTATCGCTTCGCGCTGCACGATGCGGGCACGTATTGGTATCACCCGCATTTCCGCAGCCACGAGCAGGTGACGCGCGGGCTGTACGGCGCGTTGATCATCGACGAAGCGAATCCGCCCGTGGTCGATCACGATTGGCCGTGGGTGCTCGCCGATTGGCTGATCGATCGCGACGGGGCGACAAGAACCGACTTCGAGGATCCGCGCGACATGTCGCACGCCGGACGGATCGGCAACATCGTCACGCTCAATGGCCGGATGTCGATGCACGCGCAGACCGACAGCGCGCCGCTTGGCGTTCGTGCCGGCGAACGCATTCGCTTGCGCCTGATCAACGCCGCCTCGGCACGCATCTTCGTGCTGCAGTTTCAAGGTGCCACGCCGCTGATCGTCGCGTTCGACGGTCAGCCGGTCGAGCCGCATCCGGTGCCGGCCAACGGGATCGTGCTCGGCCCGGCGATGCGCACCGATCTGATGTTCGATATGCCCGCCGAGACGGTGCGCGTGGTTGATCGTGCCGATCCGCGCCGGCCGTACACGCTGCGCGAAATCATCGCGAGCGGATCAGCGTCGGCGCGTGGACCGGTCGTGGCGCTGACGCCCAATCCGCTGCCCGAGCCCGATCTGGCCAAGGCGGTGCGTCACAACGTCGTACTCGAAGGCGGCGCACGGGGCCAACTGCGCAGCGCGCGCGTCGGCGGCAAGGAGGTGCCGATCCAGGTGCTGGTGCGTGAGCACGGCATGGCCTGGGCGATGAACGGCATCGCCAACGCGGAACATCAACACGATCCGCTGATCACGCTCAAGCGCGGCACCTCGGCGATCATCCGGATCGACAATCAGACCGAATGGCCGCATCCGATGCATTTGCATGGCACGGCGTTTCGCGTGTTGTCGGTCAATGGAACGCCGACGCGATATCGCGAATGGCGCGACACGGTGTTCGTCGTGCCCAAGGGCAGCGTCGAGATCGCGTTCGTGGCGGACCAGCCGGGCGACTGGATGTTCCATTGCCACATCCTGCAGCATCAGCAGGGCGGCATGATGAGTTCGGTGCGGGTGGAGTAGCCGCGCCGACGTAAACCGGCACCTACCCCAACTCGGCGCGCACCTCGGCGAGGATCTTCGCTGCCTCCGTACCCTGCAGCTTGCCGATGTCGTCCTGGTACTTGAGCAGCACGCCCAGGGTGTTGTTGATGGTCTCCGGGTCGAGCGCGAGCTTGTCGAGCGCCTGCAGCGCCTTGGCCCAGTCGATCGTCTCGGCCACGCCGGGCGACTTGAACAGATCCATCTTGCGCAGCCGCTGCACGAAACCGACGATCTCCTTGGAGAGTTTGTCGCCGGCTTCGGGCGCCTTGCGTTTGAGGATTTCCAGTTCGCGCTGCGCGTTGGGGTAGTCGACCCAGTGATAGAAGCAGCGGCGCTTGACCGCATCGTGGATCTCGCGCGTGCGGTTCGAAGTGATCACCACCATCGGCGGTTCGTCGGCGCGGATGGTGCCGATCTCGGGAATGGTCACCTGATAGTCGGCCAGTACTTCCAACAGGTAGGCCTCGAACGGCTCATCGGTGCGATCGAGTTCGTCGATCAGCAGCACCGGCGCACCGCCGATATCGCCTTCGAGCGCCTGCAGGATCGGGCGGCGCACCAGGAAACGCTCGGTGAAGATGTCCTGGCTGATGCCCTCGCGCGACTTGACGCCCTGCGCTTCGGCCAGACGGATCTCGATCATCTGGCGCTGATAGTTCCACTCGTACACCGCTGAGGAGATGTCGAGCCCCTCGTAGCACTGCAGACGCACCAGCTTGCGTCCGAGCGTCTGGGCCAGCACCTTGGCGATCTCGGTCTTGCCGACGCCGGCCTCGCCTTCCAGAAACAGCGGACGCCCCATGCGCAGCGACAGGTATACCGCCGTGGCCAGGCTTCGTTCGGCGACGTAATCGGCCTTGGCGAGCAGCTCGGCCGTATCGTCGATGCTCTTGGGCAGGTGCGCTAGGTTTGGCTTGGACATGGATGACGGAGGAGTAAAGGCTGCTGAGGCAAGGGCCGCTGAGTCGTGTGTTGATTGCAGCACGCCACCTGCGCTGCACGGTTGCGCGATCGCAAAAAGACCCGCGAGCTTAGCGGAACCCGCCCCCCCTCACAACGCTGGGCCAGGGGACACCTCTGTGGCCTGCGCGCGTATCAATGCTGGTTAAGGCGGTGACGACGCGGGTCAAGACACCTGAGCGAAGTAATGGCCTTAAGCGGGACTCATGCGAGGACGTAGGCGATGACGTAGGCGATGACGTAGGCGAGGGATATACAAGGGAAGCCTCCCTTGTTCGTACGAAATATGTTCCGCTTTGTGGCTGGGCGGCTGTTTGCTCAGACACAAAGTGAACAGCCCCTGCGAGGGGGCAGGGGCTGTTGGGTCGCGGCATGACGGGAGAGGCCGCCGACCCGGCGCATCGGCACCTTGAGCGCCTCGCGCATTACCCGGTAACCGGGTTCTCCCGATTCCTTCATACAGCTGAACGCAACAGCGATCAGCGCAACGGCTCGGTGACCATGAGAGCGGCCATCGAATCGCGGCCCGATCTTGCGGCGCTTGCCACGGCTCTGCGTCGAACCACTGTATCCGTGGTCCCGCAGCGCTGGTGCGCCTGCAATCGACGCCGACGCACCGTCCGGCGATCCATCGATCAGGACACGATCAAGCGTCTGATCGATGGTCCGATCTAAGCAGCGGCACGCCACCTCCGATCGACCGTTCTGTATGCAGACCGAGCAGTCGGTGGCTCGGTAGCAGCTGCTGTCTGTCGCATCCCCGCGAAAGCGGGGCCCCTGCTAAGCAGCAGCAGCTACGGCCCTTTTCGCCATCACGGTCACGAGATGCGCGCGGTACTCGGCCGACGCATGGATGTCGGAGTTCAAGCCCTTGTCGGAGACCTTCACGTTCGCCACCGATTCGGGCGCGAATTTGGCGGTAAGCGCTTTCTCCATCTCGGGCACGCGGAACACGCACGGCCCCGCACCGGTGACGGCGACGCGCACGCCACTCGCCGTCTCGGCAACGAACACACCGACCAGCGCGTAGCGCGACGCCGGATTCTTGAACTTCATGTACGCGGCGCGCTTCGCTTTCGGGAACGACACGGCGGTGATGATCTCGCCTGCTTCCAGCGCGGTGCTGAAGATGCCAGTGAAGAACGCGTCGCCTGCGATGGTGCGCTTGTTGGTCTGTATCGTCGCGCCGAGTCCGAGCACTGCCGCGGGATAGTCCGCGGCCGGATCGTTGTTGGCGATCGAGCCGCCGATCGTGCCCATGTTGCGCACCATGCGATCGCCGATGCCGCCGGCGAGTTTGGCCAGTGCCGGAATCGCGCTCGCTACGTCTTTCGACCACGCCACTTCGGCGTGACGCGTCATCGCACCGACCACCACGTTGTTGCCATCGACCTTGATGCCGGCGAGGCCCGACACGCTGGCCAGATCGATCAGCTGCGCCGGATTGGCCAGACGCAGTTTCATCGAGGCGAGCAGCGTTTGACCGCCGGCGAGCAGCTTGGCATCGCCGTTCTTGGCGAGCGCACCGGCCGCATCCGCGACGCTGGCCACTTTGGAGTAGTTGAACGAATACATGGTTGGTTTCCTCTCTGTTGGTGGCGCGCCTAGGCGGCGACTTTCACGTTGTTGTCGCGGATCGCTTTCCACACCGCTGCGGGCGTGGCGGGCATCGCCAGCTCCTTGATGCCCAAGGCGTCGGTGATCGCGTTGATGAGTGCGGGCGGCGAACCGATCGCGCCAGCCTCGCCGCAGCCTTTGACGCCGAGCGGGTTATGCGTGCAGGGCGTCTCACGCGTGCCGATCTTGAAGCTGGGCACATCGTCGGCGCGCGGCAGGCAGTAGTCGAGCATCGTGCCGGTTTTCAGCTGCGCGCTGCCCGCGTCGTACAAGCCGACTTCGGTCATCGCCTGACCGACGCCTTGCACCAGGCCGCCATGCACCTGTCCTTCGACGATCATCGGATTGATGATCTTGCCGAAGTCGTCGACCGCCGTGAAGCTCTTGATGTCGACCACACCGGTTTCCGGATCGACTTCGACCTCGCACACGTAGCTACCCGCGGGGAAGGTGAAGTTGCTCGGATCGTAGAACGCGTTCTCGTTCAGGCCGGGCTCGAGCTTGTCGTGCGGATAGTTGTGCGGCACGTAGGCGGCGAGCGAGACTTCCGCGAACGCTTTCTTCTTGTCGGTGCCGGCCACCTGATACAAGCCGTCCTTGAACTCGATGTCGGACTCGGCCGCTTCCATCAGATGCGCCGCGATCTTCTTGCCCTTGGCGATGATCTTGTCCATCGCCTTGACCATCGCGGTGCCGCCGACGGCGATCGAGCGCGAGCCGTAGGTGCCCATGCCGAACAGGATCTTCGAGGTGTCGCCGTGGATGATTTCGACATCGTCCATCGGGATGCCGAACTTGTCGGCCACCACCTGCGCGAAGGTCGTCTCGTGTCCCTGGCCGTGCGCGTGTGAGCCGGTGTAGACAGTCACCTTGCCGGTGGGATGCACCCGCACCTCGCCCGCCTCGAACAGGCCCGCGCGCGCGCCGAGGCTGCCAGCCACCGCCGAGGGCGCGATGCCGCACGCCTCGATGTAGCAGGAGTAGCCCAGTCCGCGCAGCTTGCCGCGCTTGGCCGATTCGACCTTGCGCTGGGCGAAGCCCTTGACGTTGGCCATTTCGATCGCCGCACCCAGCGTCGCTTCGTAGTTGCCGGTGTCGTACATCAGCGCGACCGGCGTCTGATACGGGAAGCTGCGGATGAAGTTCTTGCGGCGCAACTCGGCCGGATCCATCTTCATCTCGCGCGCCGCCACCTCGACCAGCCGCTCGACCACGTAAGTGGCTTCAGGCCGGCCCGCGCCGCGATACGCATCGACCGGCACGGTGTTGGTGAACACCGAGGTGACCTCGCAGTAGATGATCGGTGTGGTGTACTGGCCGGCGAGCAGCGTCGCGTACAGGATCGTCGGCACGCACGAGGCGAACGTCGACAGATACGCGCCGAGGTTCGCGGTGGTGTTGACCCGCATGCCGAGAAACTTGCCGTCCTTGTCGAGGGCCAGTTCGGCGATCGTCGTGTGGTCGCGCCCGTGCGCGTCGGACATGAACGACTCGGAGCGATCGGCCGTCCACTTGATCGGGCGATTGACCTGCTTCGAGGCCCAGGTGAGCACGACGTCTTCGGCGTACAGGTAGATCTTCGAGCCGAAGCCGCCGCCGACATCGGGTGCCACCACGCGCACTTTGTGCTCGGGCAGTCCGAGCACGAACGCGCACATGAGCAGCCGCTCGACGTGCGGGTTCTGGTTGGCGACGTAGACCGTGTAGGCATCGTCGTGGCGCGAGTACACGACGTTGACCGCGCGCGGCTCCATCGCGTTGGGCACCAGCCGGTTGTTGACGAACTCGAGCTTGGTGACGTGTGCGGCGCCGGCGAAGGCCTTGTCGGCCGCGCCCTTGTCGCCGATCGCCCAGGTGTAGCACTTGTTGTCGGGGGCGATGTCGTGCAGCACCGGCGCGCCCGGCTTGAGCGCCGCGCGTGCGTCGGCCACGGCCGGCAGCACGTCGTAGTCGACGTCTACCAGTTCGGCCGCGTCGCGCGCCTGAGCGAGGGTCTCGGCGATCACCACCGCGACCTGGTCACCCACGTGGCGGACCTTGCCGTGCGCGAGCACCGGATGCGGCGGCTCCTTCATCGGCTGGCCTTGCGTGTCGGTGATCAGCCAGCCGCATGGCAGCCCGCCGATCTTGGCGTTGGCGATGTCATCACCGGTGAAAATGCCGACCACGCCGGGTGCGGCCTTGGCCTTGGCGAGATCGATCTTGCGGATCTTGGCGTGCGCGTGCGGCGAGCGCACGAACACGGCATACGTTTGATGCTGTACTGAGACGTCGTCGGTGTACTGGCCCGCGCCGGTGAGGAAGCGGTAGTCCTCGCGACGCACGACCGATGCGCCGATCAGGGGAGCACCCATGGTCTTCTCCTTTTGTGCGTGTGGATGAGGAACGGCTACGAGCGCATGGCCGCAGCGCCGGCGATGATCGACTTGACGATGTTGTGGTAGCCGGTGCAGCGGCACAGGTTGCCGTCGAGCTCGGCGCGCACCGTGGCCTCATCGGGATTCGGGTGCAGCCGCACCATGTCGAGCGCACTCATCACCATGCCCGGGGTGCAGAAGCCGCATTGCAGGCCGTGATTCTGACGGAATGCCTCCTGCATCGGGTGCAGCGTGCCGTCGGCTTTGGCCACGCCCTCGATGGTCACGATGTTGGCGCCTTCGGCCTGCATGGCGAGCATGTTGCAGCTCTTCACCGCCTTGCCGTTCATGTGGATCGTGCACGCGCCGCACTGCGCGGTGTCGCAACCCACGTGGGTGCCGGTCAGACGCAGGTTTTCGCGGATGAATGTGACCAGCAGCGTCCGCGTTTCGACCTCGGCGGATGCGGGCTTGCCGTTGACGGTCATCGACACCTTGATTGCCATGGAGAGCCTCCTTCAGGGAAAGACGTATTGACTGCGTGGAGAGCGTGCCGCACGCGCGAACGGCGTCGCGTCACGATCCGGATTGGGTTTGTTGTTCCGTACGCATCCTAGCCCAGCGCCAATGACCGAGCAACCGCGCCGACAAACGCGAACCGGTTGCCCGGCACCCGGATCACGGCGCCCGCTGCACCGTTTCCAGGAACGCGAGGATCAATTGAATCTTCTCGTCGGCGATGACGCCTTTCCACTGCGGCATGCCCTTATCGCCGCGCCCGTTGCTGATCGTCTGATAGGCCACATCGCGCATCTTGTCGCCGTAGCGGATGCGCAGCCGACGCAGATCGCGCGACTGCTCCGGACTCATCGCGTTGGGCGCGTGGCAGTGCGAGCAGTGCTGATTGAACTCGCTCTTGCCCGCGGATACAGCTTCAGGCCCCGCTGACGCCTTCGCGACTTCCGCGGGCCTGGCCTGCACCGGTAACAGCTCCGCGCGCACCACGTGCGCCGAGTCATTCGGCGCCGGTGCCCGGCTCAGCAGCTTGACGTTGATCGGCACCGCATTGCCGCCCGGGAACCCGTAGCGGTCCATGACCCCGCGGATTTCTCCCTGCAGTGAATCGATCGCACTGTTCAGGCGTTGCAGCAACGCGGCTTCGCTTGGCCGCACGCCGATCACGACTTGCCACTGCATGCCTTCGCCGCTGACCGAAATGATCTGATAGGCATCGCCGAGCTGGCGCTTGTTGTACGCACCCGCCGAGGGTCCCCAGACGAACGCGGCGTCGGCCTCGCCGCGCTTCATGGCATCGAGCGCTTCTTCGGCCTCGCGGAACGTCACCCAGGTGAAGCCGGGCTGCGTGGCCATGATGAGTTGCGGGTGCGAGCGGAACTGCACGGCGACGCGCTTGCCCTTGAGGTCGTCCAGGGTGCTGAAGGATGCGCCTTTGGGCAGCACCACGGCCTGACCGACGGAAGTAAACGGTTTGGTCAGCGCGACCTGCTTGCCGAGGTAGCCCCGGTCATTGGGCAGGCCCAGATAGGCGTCGCACGAATCGGCAAGCAGCGTGTTGCGTACTGCGCGGCGGCCGTACAGCGTCCGCCACCAGGTGTATTGCGTCTTCATCTGCAACTGCTTGCCGATCAGTTCGGCCACTTCGACGTACGCGCCGCGGTCGCCGCCTTTTTCCTGCGTGAAAGGTGGGTTGTCCGGATCGGCGCAGAAACGCAGCACGCCCTCGGGCGCTGCGGCGAGGCTTGGGGTGGAGGCGGCGATGAGCAGGCCGCACCCTGCCAGGAAAGCTCGGATGTTCATCGGGGGCTCGACGGGTTCAGTCATCCAACAAAGAAAAACCCCGCCGGAGCACGGTGGTGCGCCGACGGGGTCCGCATCGCATCAGTCGTACCCGCTACTTCTTGGCGGCCGGCGCGGCGCCCGTGCCGGGCACCTCGAACACGTACAACGTGCCGCCTTCGGGGCTGGCGTTGACCCACTTCTCGCCGATCGGTCCGAAGAACGCCGGAATCGAGAAAGTGCGACCCGATACCACCGCGATGTACTGCTTGCCGCCGACCGAGTAGGTCATCGGCGCGGCATGCACGCCCGAGCCGGTCTGGAATTTCCACAGCTCGGCACCGGTGCGCGCATCACGCGCGAAGAAGTAGCCGTACATGTCGCCGTGGAACACCAGGGTGCCGGCGGTGGAGAGCATGCCGCCGAGGTAGGGCAGGTCGCTCTTTGCGCCCCACACCTTCTTCTGCGCGACCGGATCCCAGGCGATGACCTCGCCCAGATTGCCGCCCGGACCGTGCTTGGCCAGCTCGAACTCGACGCCCAGGTAGAACGCGCCGCGCTTGTAGTTCGATTCGGCGCCCTGCATGTCCATGCACAGGTTGAGCGAGGGGATGTACACCAGCCCGGTCTGGCGGCTGTAGCTCATCGGATGCCAGTTCTTGCCGCCGATCAGGTTCGGGCAGATGTCCTTGGCCCAGTTCTTAAGGCGAGGCCGCTTGGACGGATCTTCGACCGGACGTCCGGTGGCCATGTCGACGTTCTTGGCCCAGTTGGTCGCGGGAATGAACTTCTCGGCCGATACCAGCTGGCCGTTCTCGCGATTGAGGATGTAGAAGAAGCCATTGCGATCGGCCTTCATCGCCGCCGGCACGCGCTTGCCTTTGACGTTGATGTCGGCCAGCACCAGTTCGTTGACGCCGTCGTAGTCCCACGCGTCGTGCGGCGTGTGCTGGTAGTGCCATGCCAGCTGACCCGTGTCGGCGTTCAGTGCGACCGTCGATGTCGAATACAGATTGGTGTAGGGGCCGAGATCGCTCGAATCGTTGCCGCGCACCGCGGCGCCCCACGGGGACGGATTGCTGGTGCCGTAGTACACGAGGTTCAGCTTCGGATCGTACGAACCGATGTGCCAGGCGACCGCGCCGCCGAACTTCCACGAATCGCCCTTCCAGGTCTCTGCGCCTTTCTGGCCGGCTTCGGGCACGGTCCACCAGCGCCACGACTCCTTGCCGGTCTTCATGTCGAGCGCCACGATGAACCCGCGTGCGCCGTATTCGCCGCCGCCGAAGCCGGTGATGACCTTGTCCTTGGCGATGGTCGGGGGCGAAGTGATCACCGAGCCCTGGGTGTAGTCGACGATCTGCGACTTCCACAACTCCTTGCCGGTCTCCTGGTCGAGCGCCACCACATATCCGTCGAGCCGGCCCACGAATACCTTACCGTCGGCGATCGCCACGCCGCGATTGTTCACGTCGCAGCAGGCGTATTGATCGATACCGGCCGGTACTTCAGGGGAATAGCGCCACTTGAGCGCGCCGGTTCGCGCGTTGACCGCGAACACGTTCTTGGGCCCGTGCGACGAGGTGACGTAGAGCGTGTCGCCGATGACGATCGGCGTCGACTCCTGCGAGCGCAGCGAGCCGAGCTGCAGCGCCCAGGCCACGCGCATGTTGCGCACGTTGCCGTTGTTGATCTGGTTGAGCGTGCTGTACCGCTGGTTGCCTGGGTCGCCGCCATAGACCGACCAGTTCTGCTGCGCGAACACGCTGGAGGTGAACGCGACAGCAGCGACGGCACCGAGGAGTGCAAGGCGAGGGGATCGTTGCATCGGGGCTCCTTTTTTCTGCGCGATCGGTTTGTAGTTATCGACCCGGAGCGTCGCGCGTTGGCCCCGTGTCCTTGATTTATTGTCGGCAGTTCATTAGACGCGCAGCCGTTTGCGCCGAACTTACACCCGTTGATGCGCGCTCGTCGACCCGCAAGATGGGTAGAGCCGTTCATCGCTGCACGTGGCGGGCAGCGCATGCACAGCGTTTCGGGCCGGGAATTTCGTGGCAGACTCCCACTGCTTCAGCCACTGGGTGAATCAGCGCATCGTCTCGCGCGGGAGTGCGCAGGTTTCATAGTTTTCAGGGAGTTACCGGGATCGCGCCCCTCGGTCGGCACTCCTTCCCTCCGTCATCGCCGGATCACCGTGTCGTCGCTACCCAAGCTGGTCATCGTCGCGCTGTCGGGACGTGCGCTTGCCGCATCGGCGCGGCGACCTTCCGCCGCCGCCACGCCGCGCGATGTGATCGTGCTCGATGCCAGCGGTTATCGCGACACGCAGGCGCTTGCGCCGTGGATAGACGTGAGCGCGCAGCATGATGCGGAGCTCGATGCCGGGCGCGTCGCCGCCGCGTTGACCAGCGAGGCAGTCGGCCGCAATCCGCAGATCGTGGTCGGCACGGGCTTCGAGCACATGCCCGAGCGGATCGATCGATTACGCGAGTCGGGCCGGCTCTATGCGAACGCGGGCGATGTGGTGCGCGCCTGGAAGGAGCCGCTGCTCAGCACCGAGTTGTTGCGCGCTGCCGGCTGGGACGTGCCGAGCACCCAGTATGCGCAGCCGGGCTACCCGCAGGGCTGGCTGCAAAAGAGCGTGGGTGGCTCAGGCGGGGAGCACATCCGCGCGGTCAGCGAGTCAGTGGTCGAAACCGCCGAAGAAGACCGTGGCCGCTACTACTACCAGCGCAAGCTCGAAGGGCGATCGCTTTCGGCGGTGTTCATCGGCGACGGCGAGCGCGCATACGTGCTGGGCATCGCGCTGTTGCGCCGTCAGGCAGTGGGCGATGCGGTGTACCGCTACGCCGGGGCCATGACCAACGTGTTGCTCGATGCCGAGCTGATGCAATCGATCCAGGCGCGGCTCGACCGACTGGTGCGCGTGTCGGGGCTGCGTGGTCTGTGCGGATTCGACTTCCTGCTCGATCGGAATATGGTGATCGCGCTGGAGATCAATCCGCAGCCGCCGGCCAGCTTCGAGTTGTACGACGAAGACATTCCCGAGGGGCTGGTGCACTGGCACATCCGCAGCTTCCTCGGTCCGATCCCCACGTTCGCCGAGCGGCTCGCGGCCAGAGGCACGCCGCCGGTGCGGGCGATTGCGGTGCTGTACGCGGAGGCGCCGCTGGTCGTGCCACCCGATGCCGCGTTTCCGCCTTGGTGCCGCGATCTGCCCGCGAGCGGCCGCCAGATCGGCGTCCACGAGCCGGTGTTGTCGGTGGTGGCGAGCGACGTTTCGGCCGAGGCCGCGCGCGTCACTGCCGAATCGCGCCTGCGCGCCGTGCGGCAGATGATGATGCCCTGGCGTACCTCCAGCGCGGTGTCTGACCCGGTGGCGAGCAATCCTGCAGCCACCAACCCTGCTGCGCATGGCTGAGGGCGCGGGCGCGCATGGATAACGACGCGAACGCGCAGGGAACGCTCGAGAGCGTTGCGATCGCAGCCGACCGGCCGGCGCGTGTTGCCGACGACGTCGCCAATGCGTTTCTCGAGGCGTGCCTGCTCGATGTCGCCGCGATCAAGCCGGGCAACGTCGGCTTTCATCGCGCCGATCGCGGCATGCAGGCGGTCGATCTGGTGCGCAGCGCACGCGTCGCGGCCACGGTGATCGCACGGCCCGGCTTGCGCGTGACCGAGCGGATCCACTCCACGCTCGGCGCTGTTCGCGGCGCCATCGGTGCTCACCCCAATGCGGGCGTTGTGCTGCTTTGCGCGCCGCTCGCCCACGCGGCGCTGTCGGTGGAACCAGGTCAGGGTACCGATGCTTTCGCGAACAACGTCTCGCATACCCTCGAACGGCTGAATCTGCCGGGTGGCACCGTCGCCTGGGCGGGTTCGCGCGAAGCAGTGCTGGCCGAACTGGTCGGCGCGCACTACGCCTCGCACTACGTCGATGTGCGCGGCATGGGCCTGCAACGCCTGGCGCAGGCGCGTGCGCGCGGGCGCGACTGGCGCTGGGCCGCGACCGAGGTGTTCCTCGCGTTTCTCGCCGCGCGCACCGACGGCTACATCGCACGCCGGCACGGCGATGCGGTGGCGCGCGAAGTGTCCGGTGAAGCGCTCGATTTCGATCGCATGGCCGCGCGTGCCACCGATCTGCAGAAACTGCAGATCGAGCTGGTCGACTGGGATCGGCGACTGAAGGCACGTCGCATCAATCCGCGGCACAGCGCCGATCTGACCGTGGCCACCGTGCTGTGGTCGCTGCTGATGGGCGTAACCGCTTCGGCGTGACGGCGCAGGCGCGCTCAACAACGCGCCGGCCGAGCATTCACCACGACTCGTCGCTGCGTTAACATCGCGGCGCGATGCTCGCCTGCCTGATGCCTGCCGATCGAACGCAGCGCGCATCGCGTACCCGGCTCGTGCTCGCCAGCGTTGCGTGCGCACCGTGTACCAACAACAAAACCACCATCAAAGAGGGGCTACATTGTGTCCGCGGGAAAGGAGATCGGCGCTGCTGCGCCACGGTTTGTCTGCCGCAACACCGTCGTTCCGAGCCGCGTCCGACGCGAGACGATCAAACGCAATGCATTCAAACACTATGCGGTAGGCGCGTCGTGCGCATTGGGAGCATGGAGCGCATCGGCACTCCTGCATGAAGCCAGGGCGCAGGCGACCGACAATCCCGCCAGCGCGCTCGAACTGCCGACGGTCGAAGTCGTCGCTCCGACGCCGCTGCCCGGGCTGGGTGTGCCGCGCGAGCAGATTCCCGCCAATGTCCAGGCAGCGACCGACGAGCAGATCCGGCGCCAGGAGTCGTCGACGCTGATCGAGTTCATGGAGAAGGCGCTGCCCAGCGTCAACATCAACGGCGTGCAGGGCAGTCCGTTCCAGTTCGACGTCAACTACCGCGGCTTCACCGCGTCGCCGCGACTGGGTATCGCGCAGGGCCTGTCGGTGTACCTGGACGGCGTGCGGGTGAACGAGCCGTTCGGCGACATCGTCAACTGGGATCTGATTCCGCAGTCGGCGATCGCTAACCTCAACCTGATTCCGGGCTCCAATCCGCTGTTCGGCCTGAACACGCTCGGCGGCGCGTTGTCGATGCGCAGCAAGAGCGGCGAGAAATATCCGGGGTCGATGTTCGAAGTGTCGGGCGGCAGCTTCGGGCGCAAATCGGTGAGCGGTGAGCACGGCGGCAGCAGCGGCAAGCTCGGCTGGTACGTCACCGGCAACTGGTACGACGAAGACGGCTGGCGCGACTTCGCGCCGAGCCGCACCGGCAACCTCTTCGCCAAAGTTGGGGTCGAAGATCGGCTCTACGATCTCGATCTGTCGGTGCTCGCGGCCGACAGCCGGCTCATCGGCAATCAGGTCACGCCCAGCCAGTTCCTGAGTCAGCGCTGGCGCAGCATCTACACCCATCCGGATCGCACCGAGAACAACACCGCGCTGGTCAATCTCACCGGCAGCCGCTGGCTGAGCGACAAGCAGCTGGTGCAGGGCAATCTGTACTACCGGCAGGTGAAGACGCGAGAGTTCAACGTCGATCTGAACGAGATCACCGATGGACGCTTCGGCGTGGTGCCGTTCGAAGACGGACCCAACGATGCCGCTTCGGGCGGCACCGGCCTCAACGTCAACAGCATCTCGGTCAACCGGCTGCGCTCCAACCTCAATGGCTACGGTGCGACCGCGCAGTATTCGATCGAAGCCGGCGGCAACAATCGCCTTACGCTCGGCTCGAGCATCGACGATGGCCGCACCGACTTCCGCCAGAGCTATCAGTTAGGCAGCGCCACCGCCGATCGCGGCGGCACCGCCACCGGCACCGAGACCGAAAGCGTCAACGTGCTCGGGCGCAGCCGCACCTGGAGCTTGTTTACTTCGGGCACGCTCGACGTCGCACCGCTGTGGCAGCTCACCGCCTCGGCGCGATTCAACAGCACGCACGTAACGGTCGACGACCGCATCGCGGTGCCTTATCCGGCCCCGGCGCAGGGGCTGGACAGCAACTACACGTATCGCAAGCTCAATCCGGCCATCGGCATCACCCACAATCCGTCGCGGCGCTTCGGCCTGTTCGGCGGCTTCAATCAGGGCAACCGCGCGCCCTCGCCGATCGAACTCGGCTGCGCCGACCGCAACGCGCCGTGCCTGCTCTCCAACGCGGTCGCCTCCGACCCGTTTCTCAAGCAAGTGGTGGCGCGTACTTGGGAGGTCGGTGCACGCGGCCGTGCGGGCGAGGGCGGGTGGTACTTCGCGCTGTATCGCACCGATCTCGCCGACGACATCCTGTTCGTGAGTTCGTCGACCAGCGCCGGCTACTTCACCAACTTCGGCAAGACCCGCCGCCAGGGCTTGGAAGCCGGGTTGAACGGCCGCATCGGGCCGAGCATCAACTGGTCGGCTGGTTACAGCCTGATCGATGCGACGTTCCGGTCCGAGGCGGTGCTGCTGGCCGAAGGCAACAGTTCGCGCGGCACGGTGCCCGGCCTGAACGACGACGAGATCCTGGTGTCGCGCGGCAACCGCATTCCGGGGATCCCGCGGCACGCGTTCAAACTCTCGGGCGATTGGCAATCGGGCCCGCTGCTCATCGGCGCGCAGCTCGTCGCGTTCTCCAGCCAGTTCGTGCGCGGCAACGAAAACAACCAGCATCAGGCCGGCACCTTCACCGATCTCTCAGGCAGCACGCGCACGTTCGTGGGTTCGGGCAAATCGGGCGGCTACGCGGTGTTGAATCTGAACGCGCGGTATCAGATCGCGCCGCGCCTGCAGCTCTTCGGCAAGGTCGCGAACGTGTTCGATCGCCGCTACACCACGGGCGGCATACTGGGTGAGAATGCGTTTCCGAACGGCACATTCAGCCCAGATGCCGACAGCTGGGTGCGCGATACGTTTCTCGCGCCCGGCGCACCGCGCGCGTTCTTCATCGGCGTGCGGTACATCGACAAGCCGGAAAGGAAGTAACGGATGTCCAAACAAAGGAGGAGCGGTCGCGCGGCGACCGTTCAATCAATCCTGCGCGCGGCCTGCGTGACGGTCGTTGCCGGCAATGTGCAGGCCCAAGCTCAGCCTCAGGCGCAGACTCAAGCGCAAGACGTGCTCGCGCCGGTGGTCGTCACGGCTACTCGCGAGGAGGCGCGCGGCTTCGATCTGCCCGCCTCGATCGATGCGGTCGGCGCCGACGTGCTGCAGAAGGGGCAGCTGCAGATCAATCTGTCGGAGTCGCTCAGTCGCGTGCCCGGCATCGTGGTGCAGAACCGGCAGAACTACGCGCAGGATCTGCAGATCTCCTCGCGTGGCTTCGGTGCGCGCTCGACGTTCGGCGTGCGCGGACTGCGCCTGTATGCCGACGGCATTCCCGCCACGATGCCCGACGGCCAGGGGCAGGTGTCGCACTTCGCGCTCGGCTCTGCCAAGCGCGTGGAGGTGCTGCGCGGTCCGTTCTCGGTGCTCTATGGCAACAGCTCGGGCGGTGTGGTGCAGATCCTCACCGAAGACGGCGCGAAAGAACCCTACGTGATGCCCTCGGCCGCGTTCGGCAGTTTCGGTACGCGCCGGTTCGGGTTGAAGGCGAGCGGCGTTGCCTCACCGCTCGATTACGTGGTGGAAGCCTCGCGCTTCAGCACCGACGGCTATCGCGATCACAGCGCGGCGCGGCGCGATGCGGCCAACGCGAAGCTCAAGGTGGCGATCGGTCCGGCAACCTCGCTCACGCTGCTCGCCAACTATCTCGACATGCCCGAGGCGCAGGATCCGCTCGGCCTCACGCGTGCGCAGTTCAACGCAAATCCGCGCCAGGTCGATCCGGTCGCGCTGCAGTTCGACACGCGCAAGTACGTGTCGCAGACGCAGGGCGGCGCGGTGCTCGAGCATCGGTTCACCCCGAGCCAGTCGCTGCGGCTGATGGGCTACACCGGCAAGCGCGACGTGCTGCAGTTTCTGGCGATTCCGAGCGCGACACAGCAGGCGAGCGCGCTGCATCCGGGTGGGGTGGTCGATCTCGATCGCAGTTTCAGCGGGCTCGATCTGCGCTGGGCTTACCGCGACCGCCTCGCCGGCGGTCCGTTCGGCCTCACGGTCGGCATGAACTACGACGCGCTCGACGAGGATAGGCGCGGCTACTTCAATTTCATCGGCACGCAGCTGGGCGTGCAAGGCGCGTTACGGCGCAACGAGAACAACAAGGTTTCCAACTTCGATCAGTACGCGCAGGCCGAATGGGGGTTCGCGCGACGTTGGAGCGCGCAGCTCGGCGTGCGGCACAGCGTGGTGCGCTTCCGCTCGAAGGACAACTACATCGTCGGCATCAACCCCGATGACAGCGGCGCGGTGCGTTACTCGCGGACCACCCCGGTGGGTGGGCTGGTGTTCAACCTGAGCGATGCGGTCAATCTCTACGGCGCGGTCGGCACCGGGTTCGAGACGCCGACGTTCAACGAGCTCGCCTATCGCGCAAGCGGCGGCACCGGGTTGAATTTCGGGCTGCGTCCGGCGCGCAGCGTGAACTACGAGCTCGGCACCAAGATGCTGCTCGGGCGCAACGCGCAGTTCAACGCCGCGGTGTTCCAGACCAATACGAAAGACGAGATCGTGGTGCTCACCAACTCCGGTGGGCGCTCGACGTTCCAGAACGTCGGACGCACCAAGCGCCAGGGGGTGGAAGCGAGTTTCACGGCTGAGCTGATTCCGAACGTGCGACTGCTCGTGTCGGCCGCGACGTTGCGCGCGACCTACGACGAGGATTTCTTCACCTGCACGACGGCGCCGTGTACCACGCCGAACGTGCGCATCGCCGCGGGCACGAGGCTCCCCGGTGTGCCGAGCAAGACGGGTTACGCGGAGCTCGCGTGGCGCCAACCCTGGTTCACCACCGCATTCGAGGTGCGCGCGGCCGACCGCGTGTTCGTGAACGATCAGAACAGCGACGCCGCGGGCGGCTACGCCGTGGCGAGCTGGCGCTTCGTGCTGGAGCAGCGCCTGGCGCGCTGGACGTTCAACGAGTTCGTGCGCGTCGACAATATCTTCGACCGCAAGTACAGCGGCTCGGTGATCGTCAATGAGGGCAACGCGCGATTCTTCGAGCCCGCGCCGGGGCGGAACTATCTGGTGGGAGTTAGTGCGCAGTATCGGTTTTGATGGATAGGCGCAAGCCGCTCCACCGTCAAGCAATGGAGGGTGCGAAGACCTCGCGGCGTTGCGCCGGGGCGGTGCCCGCCCGCGCGAGACGAAGACGATGGTCGCTTTGAGCGACTACCCTCGCGCCGCCTCGCTCGATCGGGCCCTGCGGAACTCGGCCGCGCGAACGATGGGCCCCATGCCGCCGGGGCCCGAAATATGTGCGCGACCTCAAACAGTCCTCGGGCTAAAGCCCCGCTCGACCGAGGCGTCGCTCGGCATCGCCTCACGCTCGCACGGGCGGGCACCGCCCCGGCGCAACGGGGTTGGCGGGGTGCATCGCGGAGAGGCCTATCATGCGTGCGCCATCGTGTGAGACACCAATAGGGCGACCATGACGATCAAACGCATGGACAACGTCGGCATCGTGGTAGAGGACATTTATGCGGCCATCGCGTTCTTCACCGAGCTTGGCCTGGAGCTCGAGGGGCGTGCGCCAATCGAGGGAGACTGGGCCGATGGCGTAACCGGATTGCGCCACATGCGCGTGGAGATCGCCATGATGCGCACACCCGACGGGCACAGCCGGATCGAGTTGTCCCGTTTCATCGCGCCGCCCGTTGCGGCTGATCACCGCAACGCGCCGGTGAACGCGCTTGGCTACCTTCGCGTCATGTTCACAGTGGAGGACATCGACGATACGCTCGCCCGGCTCAGCAAACGCGGCGCGAAGCTCGTCGGCGAGGTGGTCAACTATCAAGACACGTATCGGCTCTGCTACATCCGCGGTCCGGAGGGAATTCTTATCGGGCTCGCTCAGAAGATTGGGGGGGCAGAGTTCCAGAGCGAATCCCATCGATCCGTCTGATCGTGATGATCCTCGCCGGGGGTGAGGCGAAGGCGGGGTTCGGGCGGCGGTGGGGAACTGCAGAGGGGCGTAACGCAGTTCTGTGCAAAAGGACGTAGGGATTTCGCCTATCCCGATGACGCTTTATTCAGCGTCATAAGTGACGGAATATATCCCCTCATTCATGACGCAGAAGGCCCCGTCATGTGGGCTTCATACACATCGTATGGCGCAATACGACGAAAAACTCAAAGCGATGGCGGCGCAGCTCAAGAAGGGAGTTGCGCCGCAGAGAGAGACTGTCAGGTCGTTTCTGCTCTGGTTCGGCGCAGAACGCCGCGGCTATCGCGTCGTCCGCGAAATCCGCGCCAAACTAAGAACGTACGGCATTGCGACGACACCTGATTTTGAATATGCGTACATCGATGGCTACATTGGGTTCCGCCACGCGACAGGTGAAGAGGGCCAAGGTCCCGCAGCGGGTACCGCGGCTACCGACCCCACTCACAGGATTGGTCGCCTTGGCTCGGCGAATAGGGTACCCGTCTCCGTCAAACCCGACGCCGCTCTCCAGCAGGCGGTAACGCTAATGTTAACGCACGACTTCTCTCAGCTCCCAGTGATGACGAACGGCCGTGACGTCAAAGGGATCTTAAGCTGGAAAACTATTGGAAGCAGGCTAGCACTAAAGCGCACCTGTGCCTTCGCACGCGACTGCATGGAACCAGCACACATCATTCAGATCGAGGATTCCTTGTTCTCTGCGATCGCCACCATTTCGAGTCATGACTACGTGTTGGTTCAAGCCCACGACAAGACTATATGCGGAATCATTACGGCAACCGATCTAAACGAACAGTTTCGCAAATTGGCCGAGCCCTTCCTTCTAGTCGGAGAAATTGAGAACGGCATCCGAGGAATGCTTCACGGAAAATTCTCCGCGAAGGAACTCGAATAAGCGAAAGGCG
>CADEDU010000007.1:71969-96783 GCA_902826155.1 uncultured beta proteobacterium | reverse complement strand
GAGGCGAAAGCCGCTGGCGATGACTCACGCAAGATCGAAGGCATCGCCGATCTTACTTTCGGCGAGTACATCCGTTTGTTGGAATCTGAGAAGCGTTGGAAGGCGCTTCATCTTGAGATTGACCGGGTGGAGTTCGTCGCTCGCCTAAAGCAAGTTCGGGACATTCGAAACGACGTAATGCACTTTGATCCCGATGGTCTGGCGGAAGGAGACCTGGAGATGCTGCGTGAATTTGCTCAGTTCCTCAAACGGCTACGAGATGTGGGAGCAGTGTAGTGTCTAACAACCGCATGAACCCGACAGCCAAAAGCGTTGCTTGCGGTTTCCACGGGTGCTGCGCGCCGGTGGCTGCCGGTTACGCTGGGGCGTTTAGGCCACCCCAACGCGCCACGAGCGCCGACACATCTTGCTCAATCGTCGAATGTCATCATCGCGATCGGATAGCATCCTTCGCCACTGTGGCACAAATAGGCAAACATGACCCCCTGCGATAAGGTTGGGCGTGGAAAAAATGGTGAAAGAACAAACTTCCGGAAGCTGGATTGCGAGAGCACTTGCGAGCGGGATGCTCAAGTGGCTTGCCTACCAGCTAGCGGCGATCATCGGACCAGTGCTCTTCGGTGTGGCAACGGCGCTGGTCGGCCGGATCGGCGATGGCACACCGTGGATGTGGTCCATGGCTGCGGGAGCTTTGGGATTCGGCGGGTGCGCCGCAGGGGCGTTCTTTCTATCGGTGATCGTCGCGCGTCAGCGCGTAAGCGCGAAACTAGGCCTCGCCGGGCCTCGTTTCGCGTTTGACATCACGTCGAAAGATGTAATCTTGGGGGTCAGTCTGCAAAGCACGGCCCAAATTCCCCTTGAGTTCGAGATTAAGGAGATTCGAACACAGCTCGGCGACGCGTACCCACCGAGTCGCCCATTCACCAATACCGTGTTCAACGTTCCGCCTGGTGGTCAGGGATGGTTCTTCGACCACCCGATTCCAGTCGCGCGAGGCGGTGGCCATGAAAAAACCGTGAACGGTACAGTGACCGCGAAGATCGCCTATGGTCGTCCAGGTTCTCGGAAACACTTGCTCGATGCGAAGTGGTTAGTCCATTTGCGGTTCGACGAAACCGGGAATTCCTTCACGGCCACATGGCAGGATCTTGCATAGGCAACGGCATGACCAAGCGAGTGAAGTCACGCTACCCTCCCTGCCATCCAGATTCGCCTAGGTAAAGGTGCGACCTAACCAGCGGCTGCAGAGGGGTCTGCCGGCGTCCTTGAGCCGCAGTTCGTTGAGCATTTGCAGCATGACCGATCTCGCCCAGTCGCTCAGTGAGCTGTACACAGGTTGCATGAATTGCACGACCAGCGAGGCCGTATGCCCTGGGGTATGGAAAGACATTGCTCGCGGAATCCCGCCGCGAGGGTTCTTCTCCAAGATGGCGCCCGTCAAATTGCTCGCGGTTGCGAAGAATCCAGGGCACCCGTTGGAAGGGGAGCGTGATCGATTGCGTGGCCGCACCGGAGGGGATCTGTTCAGAGCCTATCGAGCTTTCCAAGAAAGCTTCTATCCCGACCCTGGCCAGATCCGCGAACCCTCCACGCGCTTCCACACGACACTGTTTCGCTATCTATGCTTCTTCGTGGATATTCCGCGGCCCGACATCTATCTTCACGTCGCTCACACCAACCTAGTGAAGTGCAGTACTCCTGACGAACAAGCGAAACTGATCGAACGGACGACGGCACAATGCTACGAACAATGTTTTCGCCGAGAAGTTTAGCTCTTGAGTCCTAGGGTTCTGCTGGCGCTTGGGTGTATTACCCGAGAACCCCCATGCCGGGCCTCGATATGTTTGGTTCGGTCGAATCTGACAAGGAAGTTCCAGCGACTGAGAAGCAGCCACATGACGCAGCCAGCGACGCCTAACAGAAAAATCGAGCCCACGGCGGCGAGCCTTCTTCGTCGGCTCGCAGTTACTGCCTCGCGACGCGCGTCATCGGCGGCTCATTTGCAATAGGTCGCGCGAAATATGCGCGAGACTGTCTGGCATTGGTGCATTCACCTGACTGGCCGTCGATTCATCGAACTGCGAGTGGGGCGCTCTGCGTTCGGCTGTCGCGCTCCTAACGCCGTTCACGCCTTCGCCTTCGAAACAGATGCGATTCAACTCATACCAATCCGCGCCAGGCTTATGTGAGCTCAAGATATGCGACGCGATTCTTTCCGAAAAAATATAGGCGAAGAAGGTCGTCATCGCTTTGATCGTCGGACCAGGGAGCAGGAGTTAGACCTCCTTCGACGTCAAGCAGATAGTCAAGCCGCTTCGGCTGCTTACCAAAACACCGCCGCAAAAGCGGCGATGCTTAGTGTCATCGTTGGCTCATTTTCTGCGGTTGTCGGTATCGGGACATATCTTTGGACCGTTACTACGGACAACAAAGTATCTAAGGCGGAGAAAGAAGTATCTAAGGCGGAGAAAGCCGCAGCAGATGCAGAGTTCAGGAAAGAGCACGCAATCAAAGAAGCGAAAACAGCTATCGCAGAGAAGCAGACAGCGGAAGCTGCGACGAAACGAGCCGAGACGAGGCTTTCAGAACTAACGGTCAAGATTCGTGATCGCGAAAGCGAGCTATCAGGCGTGAATCGAAAGCTTGACACAGCGCTGGAGCGGTCTCACGCAAGAAGCGTCTGGGATGCGGTTGATAGTGCGGTCAGGCTTTGCGTCAACCAATCAACCTCACTTTTTGGTCCAAAGGCACCAAGCTACACCGTGTGCATGGTGAACTACGTGAGTGCGATCGAACAGCTTTCGCTGAAGGATAGGTTGCCTACGACTGCGGAAGCACTGGCTGCGCTTGGGCGCAATCAGGAACACGAATGGAGCGAGGTCTTTTTTGACCTGCAATCTCCGCGCGTTCTTGAGTACCTGACCAACGCGTCCAGATTGCCCGAGAAGCACAAAGCGAGTCTTCGCGAAATCATTCTCGACACGAGTAAGGAATCGTCGCTTCCGCCATGGAACGCAAAGAGCGCCTTGAGTAACTTACGCGGCGTACGCCAAGCGATCGAGGAAGCGTTCAAGAAGCGCTACCCGGCTGATCCGAAGTAGATCTTCCGCGGGGAAGTGCGGATTTATGAGATGGACCAGGTCAGAGGGATTTTCAAGCTCAAACGACGGCTTGTCGATCTGGACGAATTGCGGGTGTATTACCCGAGAACCGCCATGTCGGGCCTCGAGATGTTTGGTTCGGTCGAATCTGACAAGGAAGTTCCAACGACTGAGAAGCAGCCACATAACGCAGCCAGCGACGCCTAACAAAGAATCGAGTCCACGGCGGCGAGCCTTCTTCGTCGGCTCGCAGTTGCTTCCGCGCTACGCGCGTCATCGGCGGCTCATTTGAAGTCGCGCGAAACGTTTGGGAATTGCTTAAGCGCCATTGACGTAGCCAGAGCAAGTCCCCCTGCCGAATCGGGCGGCGGGCGCAGTGCCGACTTTGGCCGGGCCGAGGAGCGCAGCGCGGCGAGGGGTTGTCGGCTGCGGTCTTCTCGGAACGTCGCGCGCACTGATTCGCCATTCACTCACGGTGTCGGACGCGAGGTCCGAATTCCGCAGCCGCCTCGCCGCGTGAGCACCGCAGGGTAGTCCGCGGAAGCGGACCCCGGTCTCAGGAGGCGCTGCGCCCGCCGCTTGGTTCGGCAGGGTTAGCCGCTCGGTCCCTGTAAAGCTCGTGTATTGGCGATCTGTGTTCAAAGCAAATTTCGTTACGCGCACTTGGCTCGCGTCATCTGCGCTTGCGTGCATGCGTTAGGCGAGTAAGGTGCACGCCCGCGCCGCGACGGATGAGGAAGTCAGCTTGTCATACACAAAATTGAGAGGGTCGTTCCTTGCCGCACTCGTTGCATCCGGGCTATCCGGCTGCGTCACCACCGATGAGGCGGTGTTCGGCAACAGTGCAAGCGCGTTCCAGCCGATCAAACCGGGTTATGGCCAATCGTGCGCCGTGCACAAGCTGCAGGTGTCCGATTGCAACGTGTTTCGAATCGAGCAGATGGGCCCGACCACGGCGATGCTCTGGTTTCCCGGGGAAGGCAAGCCGAGCACGCTGGCGTACGAACGGATCGACACCACGACGTTCATCGCGCAGCTGTCGATGAACAAGGAATTCGCTTACGTGCTCGGCCGGCGCAGTGCGGAAGGACGGCTCACGATCACTCCGCCGGATTGCAAGATACTCACGGCCGAAAAGCAGCGACTGGCCAGCGCGGGCATCGAACTCGCGCCGTCGTCGACGAGCGCTCGCTGCCGTCCGAGTCGCACCGATGCGAAAGCGCTCAAGTCGTTCTTTGAAGTCGTCGCCGCCACGCACGCCGCCGCAACGCAGCCCACGTTTCACTTGCGTGAGCTGAGCGAGGCGGAAGGCCGACGCATGTTCGATGAACAGGCGGCCAAGAAGAAGGGGGGATGATTTACATCAGCGCCGCTTCCGGTGTCACCGTTTGCGCCGCTTGACCGCTTCCTGCAGGAAAGCCACGACCGTCGCCTCGCTCGCCTTCTTGCCATCGAGATTCACCACGATGGCGATGTCGTCGAACAGTGCCCCGGCGCTCCACCCCGCATCGGGCGCTACCCACGCTTTCTTGCCGATGCCCGGAAGTCGCTTGAATCCTTTGACGCGTGACGGCTCGGGGAAGTAGTTCGGCCCGACAACCGTGAGGACGGCCTGCGCTTCATCGTCCTTGTCGGTCCAGCTGCAACCGGCGCCACCCGCCGCGTTCTGTCCCGCACCGACCGTAACGCCGAGATAGCCGGCGATCTCCGCGGGCGTGAACAGCTTGCACTGTGGGTTGGCCGCGGCGCTGCCCTTTGCGTCGCCGGTGAGCATGTCTTTGACTTTGTTCGGGTCCTTGCTCTGCGCCAGCGCGGAGTTTCCGAACGCAGTCAGCACAACGAGAACACCGATTGCGGCGATTGAACGCATCGTTATTTCCGTGGAGTGGGTTGTGGTGTCTTGTCTCATCGGACCGTCGTCTTAGTAGCCCGTACCACGGTGGCGTGGGAGCGGAACGCTGCGACGTTCTCCTTTCATGAATAGGCGTTCGCAACAAGCGATCGGCGCGGGTATGATCTTGAAATCACGTTCATCGGTCAAAGTGACAATGAATAGCCGAGTCGAAGCACTGGAAGAGCAGGCCCTAAAGCTCAGCGCCGAGGAGCGTGCGGCCCTGGCCGACCGACTCATTGCGAGCCTATTCCAAGACGACGAAGTCGACCGGGCTTGGGCCCAGGAAGTTGAACGTCGCGTCGAGGCGATTGAAGCTGGCCGCTCAAGCATGATCCCGGTGGCGGAAGCTATCGCGAAAGCTCGGGCCGCGATCGGATGAAGGCATCGGTTGGCGCCGATGCGGATCAAGAGCTTACCGACGCTGTCCTGCATTACGCCCGAGAGGGCGGTGCCGATCTGGGTCTTGCCTTCGCAGCGGAATTCGAGCGCGCGGTGGCACTGCTGTGTGAGTACCCTAAACTCGCAGCGGTATGGCGGAATGGCCGGCGTCGCTTTCCGATGCGGCGGTTTCCGTACAGCATCATCTATTACCTCGACCAGGAAGAGCTTCGGGTTGTCGCAATCGCGCATCATCGCCGCAGACCCGGGTACTGGTCCGGCCGCCGCTAGGCAAACGATTCCGATTCGTAAGGCGCAGCACTCGTTCGCGCCACCCCTTGCACTCGCTCACTCAATTCAAAGCCCGGGTGCATTCGCCCCTAGAAAGCGCTTCGCGTTCCCGTGCGAGATCAGCGCCAGCGTTTCGTTGTCGAGCCCGGTTTTGCCGAGCGTGTTGATCGGGTCGAGATCGCCCATCGCGAACGGGAAGTCGCTGCCGATGCAGATCTGCGTCTTGCCGTACATCGCGACTTCGAAGGCGAGCAGCTGCGGGTCGAAGACGACGGTGTCGTAGTAGAAACGCTTGGCGTAGTGGCCGGGCGCGTGCGGGAGCGATTCCTTGAACTTCGGCATCAGCTCATACGCCTTGTTCAGGCGCGGCAGCAGGTTGGTCATCGCGCCGCCGCCGTGGCTGAAGGCAATGCGCAGGTTCGGATGACGTTCGGCCATGCCGCCGGTGATCATCGATGCGGCCGCGAGCGCGATGTCGCCGGGAAAGCACACCACCTGCTCGGCGACCGAGCCGACGATGCGCTCCTGGCCCGCGGGGCGCAGCGCGTGCACGAACACGCAGGCGTTCAGACGCTCCACCGCGGTGAAGAACGGCTCGAACTGCGCATCGCCGATCGACACGCCTTCCACGTGCGAGGCCAACTCCACGCCGGCGAAGCCCAGGTCGTTCACCACGTACTCCAGCTCGCGGATCGCGCGGTCCACGTCCTGCAGCGGCACCCCGCCCAGGCCGACGAAGCGCTTGGGCTCGCGCGCGACCATGTTGGCGATCTGATCGTTGATGTAGCGGATCAGCACCTGCGCGTCATCGGCGGGCAGCCAGTAGCTCAGCAGCTCGGGCATCGGCGAGAGGCATTGCGCGGTGATGTGATGCGCATCCATCTCCTGCAACCGGTCGGCGCTGTGCCAGCAGCTCTGGTGCACCGTGCGATACACCTTGCCCTGGATCATCACGTGCGCATGGCAGGCGTGCGCCGGCTGCATCGAAGGCCACGGCACGTTCGCGCGCGAGCCGATGTACGCCGGAAACTGCTCGGGGACCACGTGCGTGTGAATGTCGATTGCCGGATGCGGCCACATCGGTGCGCCTCTTGCGGTAGGAGTGTGTTTGCCAGTATAGAGGCTGCGACGCGACGTTCCGTAAGGTACCGAAAGCATGACGATGAACGCCCCAGCCGTGCAAGGCTCAGCCCCGAAAACGCAGGCACACGCTATGGGCCCTCTCAAGCGGCGTTCAGGCGCTGTGATCACGCTCGCGCAGTTCGCGTTCGCGACGCTGCTTGCAATCGCGTGCGCACAGGCGCTCGCGCAGCAAAGCTATCCCTCGAAACCGATCCGCATCGTCGCGCCGTTCGCGCCGGGCGGACTGGTCGACGTGCTCGCTCGCGCGCTGGCCGACAAGCTCGGCCCGGCGTTCGGTCAGCCGGTGCTGGTCGAGAACCGCACCGGCGCGGGCGGCAATGTCGGTGCCGATGTAGTGGCCAAGGCCGAGCCCGACGGCTACACCATGCTCATGTCTTCGGCGGGCATCCTCAGCATCAACCAGTTTCTCTACGCCAAGATGCCGTTCGATGCGGCGAGTGCGTTCGCACCGATCTCCATGGTGGCTGACATGCCGATGGTGCTGGTGGTGCGCAACGACAGCCCGGCGCAGACGCTGCGCGCGTTCGTTGATCTAGCCAAGCGCGATGCGGGCAAGCTGAGTTTCGGTTCACCGGGCAACGGCACCACCGGACATCTCGGCCTGGAAATGTTCAAGGCCGCCGCGGGCGTGGACATCGTCCATGTGCCGTACAAGAGCGCGGCCGAGGCGGTGAACGCGGTGCTTGGCGGGCAGCTCAATGGCGTCGTCGACAATCCTCCCACCGTGATCAATCACATCAAGGCAGGGTCGTTGCGCGCGTTAGGCGTGGCCGCCGCGGCGCGCCTGCCGCAGCTTCCCGATGTGCCGACGTTCACCGAAGGCGGCATGGCCGGGTTCGAGGCTTCATCATGGTTCGGCATGGTGGCGCCCGCGAAAACGCCGCCGGCAATCGTCGCGCGATGGGCCGACGAGATCGGCAAGGCGCTCGCGCAACCCGACGTGCAGGCGCGCTTTGCCAACTCGGGCGCGCGACTGGTCGGCAATCGCCCCGAAGAGTTCGCTGCGTTCGCGGCGGCCGAAGCGCACAAGTGGGGCAAGATCATCCGCGCCGCCGGCGTCAAGATTCAGTAGGCCGTCCTCGGTAGTCCATCACCCGAGAAACCCGAATACCAGCCAGGCGCAGCCCGCGACGTAGGCCGCGTGCATGGCTGCGCGCAGCCGGCGCCGAGCGCGAACGGCGGGTAGTACCAGAGCGATCATCAACACGGCGACACCGGCGATCGTTGCGCCGCTTGCAAGCCAGCGGGCTTGGAGCCGGTCGCGCACGCGCGGATACTTCTCGCGCACAGCGCTGAACGCCGCGCGGATCGTGGCGCGCGCGGCCGATGCATCAGGCCCCGGCTGCAGGGTGAGCGTGCCGTTCGCGTGAACGAGCCCGTTCGCGTTGCGCGTGACCGTGAGCGGTGCGCCGTCGACCTGCAGCGTAACCCGCCATTGATCCGGTGCCATCACCGCTACCTCGCTCAACGACGTCGGCGTGGTCGGATTGGCATCGAGCGCGAACACCGTCAGCAGCCAATTTGCCGATGCGGTCGTGACGCGAAACGACTGCGTTGCGGTCGGGCGCCTGTCGATCACCGCCCAGCCCGCGTATGGCTTGACGCTGCCCTGGAGTTGCTGAAATTCTCCCGCGCCGCCGCTTGCCAGATGCAACGCCAGCGTGTGCGCGGCGCCTTCGCGCGCCAGGGCGAAGCTTGCGCGTTCCGTGCTCACCGCCGTGGTGGGCGTGACGCGCGTGCCGGGGTAGGTTGTCCACTGCGTGCACAGCGTGCGAGCCGTGTTTGCCGCGGCGGTGTCGAGCACGATCCACCAGCGCGCACCTGCGGTGACGACCTGCCGGCGTATGCGCGAGCCGTCGCCGTTCACGCGTTCCAGGTCGAGCGCGCGCAGACGAGTGTCGTCCACGAACGCGCGCAACGTCGTACTGCGCGGATTGCCCGGTTGCTCGCCGACGAAATGCGGCGCGCTCGAACCGTCCCAGCCGGCTGCCTTGTCGGCCAACTCGCCGTGATACGGGCTGTAGCCGACATTGGTGAGCCAGCTCTGCCCGTCGGCCCAGAGCAGCAGACTCATCTCGTCGGCGAGCTTGTGCGCGTGACCGGCGAAGTTCGACCATGGCACCACCGTCTGCGCGAGCGTGGTGCGGCCGCTGGCCGTACGTGCGTCCCACCAAGCCGCATAACCACTGACCGGACGAAGCAGGCTCGCTGGCGCCCGGGTGTAGGCCGCGTCGGGCAGTGCGCCGGTGCCCAGGCCCCGCACCGGCAACGCCCAAGGCATGCTCAATGTGTTGCCGAACATCGGCAGCGTGCGATCGGGCCGCTCCAGGAAGCGGAAGAACGCCAGCGCTCCTTGCTGTTTCGCGATCCATTCCTGCGGCATCGGCGCGCCGCGCAACTCGTGCAGTTCGCGCACGTATGAAAGCAGGCGCAAGCCGGAGAAGTGATAGCCGGCGCTGTGCTCCAGCACCACGCCTTCGTCACTCACGTAGAAGCGCATCTGCTCGGCGAGCCGCTCGAGTGCCGTGCGGGCGAAGCGCGCGCTGTCGGGCAGTTGCGGAAACGCCGTGGCGATCTGCAGCAGACCGATGTTCTGCATCACCCCGTGGTTCGACACGCCGACGAACGCGGCCGGCCGTGCCAGGAGTTCGGCCGTGCGGGAAGCGTGCTGCAGGATGCGCACGGCGATGGCCGGATCGAAATTCTTGCGGACGCGATAGACGCGCCACAAGCGGGTCAGCACGCTGACCCGAGCAGCCAGCGAGTTGGTTGCCCAGATCGAGGCGCGCGGCAGCCACAAGCCCGCCTCGAAGTCGATGAAATTCACCGCGTGGCTCAGCGCCGCTTCGAAGTACGGCTCGCGCTTGGTAAGTTCGTAGGCGCGCAGCAGCCAGTCGGGTCCGGTCCATGCCGCGCTCAGAAACTGCACGACGTCGGAGCCTTTGGCCAGGTCGTCCGGTGCGAACTGCGGCGTGACGTCGATCGGGCCGAACAGCGGGTACTCGAACCGCCCGGCGAGATACCCGTCGGCCAGGGCGATCGTGCGTTCGCCTGCGATCGGGTTGTCGCTCGTGAGCGACTGCTCGGCGATCGCGGCGAGCACTTCGTCGGCGGGCGTTTCGCGATGCGCCTGCACCGCGGCCGGATCGACGCGCAGCGGGGTGAGCCAGTAACGCAGCGCGACCGGTGACCAGATCGCCGCGAGCGTTGCCGTGGCGATCAGCGGTGCCAGCAGCCAGCCGAGCAGGCGCCGCTTACTCACCCGTTGCACGCAGATCGCATCAAGGGGCGCGTACCAGCAGCCGCACCAGATCGCGCACGTCGGCGAGATTCTCCAGCGCGTCGACCGTGCGGATCACCTCGTTCGCACGCGCGTCGCTGCCCGTACCGAACGCGAGTCGCCAGCAGCGATGGAACTTCGCCAGATGCTGCTCGCGCGAGAGCGGATTGTCGGGATGGCCGATCGCGGCGACGATGATCCGATCCCACTCCCAGCCGTCTTTGAGGCGAATGCGGAAGCGCTGCGGCCACAGCGCGTTCACGTCGGGGTTGGCGTCTTGATGTACGGTGATGCGCGACGCCAGCGCGTGCACGGCCGGGTCGGCCAGATGCTCGGGAGCGAACGACTCCTGCACGACTTCGCCGCGCAGAATCTCGGTGGCCATGACGAACGCAATGCACAGCTTGGCGTAATTCGGCGCCGGGTTGGGAACGTCGGGCCGGCCGCAGAGACGATGCGCGAGCGGCGGTACCCAGCCTTCGATCGATTCGACGTCGGCCGCGGTGAACGGATGCTCCTTGCGCGCGCGTTGCACCGCGTCGATCGCCGCGTGCGTGAGGCGTCCGCTCGGAAAGGGCTTGTGCGAAAGCCGCGTGATCTGCCAGGCCTGGCCCAGTTGCGCCCACCACGTCGGCACGTCCGATTGCGGCTCGATCAGCTTGTAGTAGCCGTACATGCCATCGAGCACGTTGTGCGGTCCGGTGAGCCCGGCGCGCGCCAGATCGACTGCGCTCAGCCCCGCGCGGCCATTGAAGCCCACCTGCAGGCCCAGCACCATCGAGCCTTCGACGTGCGCCTGCATCGTGCCGGAGGTCTGGCCGTACAGGATGCCGAAGGCGTTGAGCAGGGTGGGTACATCGAGCTGCTCGATCGCGCCGATCGCGCCCACCACACCGAATCCGCCCGCGGTGGCCGGTCGGAAGAATCGCATCACCGACTTCGATGCAGCGCCGATCATCGAGGCGACTTCCACCCCCATCACCGTGCCCAGCAGCAGATCGCGGCCGGTGGCCGTGCGACCCTGGGCAGAGCGCCGCTCGCAGTGTGCAATCAGCCCGGAGAGCATCGTCGCCATCGGATGCACCACTGCGGGCTCGTGCACGCAGTCGTACTCCAGCGCGTGAATGCAGTAGCCGTTGACCACCGATGCGTTCGGTGCGGAAAGCTGCTCACCGAACAGCCATGCGGTGGCCTGGTCGCCCGCACCCCAGTCCTTGGCGGTGGCGATCAGTTCGCGCACGCGCGGGCCGCTCGCCGCTCCGGCCACGCCTACGCCGATGGTATCGAGCAGGAAGGTTTTCGCGGTATCGAGCGCAGCCTTGGGCAACTGCTCGAAGCGGGTGCTCGCCACCAGTTCGGCAAGCGGAACGATCGGATCGCTCATGGTCGCAGGGATTAGAGTCAAAACGCCGGCCGAGCATACTGCATGCAGGCGTGGGCGACGATTGCAGTAAGCTTCTTCGGCACGATCAACCGGCCTATCTCTCATGCGCGTTCAAACCGAAACCCGTGTCGCGCTGCCACACGGCATCGCCATCCACGCGGTGGACTGGGCCGGTGCGGCGCCGACGGTGGTGCTGATCCATCCGAATCGCACCTCCAATCGCGTGTGGGATCACACCGTCGCAGCGAGCCATGTGCCGAATCGATTCGTCGCACCGGCGCTGCGTGGTCACGGGCTGTCCGAGTATCCGGCGCAGGGCTACCGGCTCACCGATCATCGTGACGACCTGCTCGCGTTCGTTGCCGCGCAGTTCCCCGCGCCGGTGATCCTCGTCGGCCAGGCTACCGGCGCAATCCTCGCTTTGATGATCGCGCACGCGCGGCCGGATCTGGTGCGTGCGGTGGTGGCGGCCAACCCCGCGCTGGCGATTCCGAGCGCAGTCAACGATCTGGTGCAAACGCAGGTGCGCGCCCACGCCTCGTTCACCAGTCGCGACGAGGCGCGCGCGGCACTGCCGTTCTCCTCGCGCTGGTCGGATGCGGTGATCGAGCATTATCTCGATCACGCGCTTGAGCCGTTCACGCCAAGCGTGCCCGAAGGTGGTGGCGCTGGTGGAGGCGCGGCCCGGGTCAACTATCGCTGGCGTTACGCCCCGCACGGTGTCGCCGAGTGCGAAGCCGATCTGATGCACGACTACAGCGCATCGATACGCACCGACAGACCCACGCTGCTGTTCGGCGGTGCGCAGGCCACGGTGCTGCCGCCCGCGATCATCGACCGCGTCGCGACACTGCTGCCCAATCATCGGCGCGCGATACTGGCCGATGCCGATCATCGTTTATGTCAGGACAATCCCGCGGGGTTTGCCGCCCTGATCGACCCGTTCATCAAGGAGCACAGCGTATGAGTGCAGCTTCGCCCGATCCTCGCAGCCCGTTGCGTGCGCGCGCCGCGCAGTTCCTGCTCGATGGTCATCGTGATCGCAAGTCGTTCGTGCCGTTACCGGCGGAACTGTTGCCCAGCTCGGTTGCCGATGCGTACGCGATGCAAGACGTGTTCACCGCACTCAAAGCGAAGCAGCTCGACACCACCATCGCCGGCTACAAGATCGCGCTCACCACGCCGACGATGCGAAAGTTCACCGGCTTCAACGACTCGATCGGCGGCACGCTGCTCGCGGCGCAGGTACTGCAATCGCCGGCACGCGTGACGGCGCGCGACTACGGGCGGCTGATCATCGAGTCCGAGATCGCGTTCGAGATGGGCGATGACGCCGACATTCGTGCCAAACCCTATGACCGCGAGTCGATCGCGCCGCTGGTTGCGGCGGTGATGCCCGCATTCGAGATCGCCGATGATCGCGCCGCCAACTACGACCACCTCGCGGCGAACATCCTGTCGCTCATCGTCGACAACGCCTGGAATGAAGGCGCGGTGCTTGGTGCACCGATTCGCGACTGGCGGCACATCGACCTCGCGGCGGTGCGTGGCGCGGTGAGCATCAACGGCAAGCCGAGCGGCGAAGGATTCGGGCGTGACGTGCTCGGCCATCCGCTGGAGGCGCTCGCGTGGATTGCAAATCGCCTCATCGAGCGCGGGCGGGCATTGCTGCGCGGTCAGGTCGTCATCACCGGCAGTCTGGTGGTGTCCAAGTTTCTGCAGCCGGGTGACACGGTGAGTTTCGCGGTCGACGCGCTGGGCTCAGTGGAGCTCCTCGTCGAGTAGAGGGAGGGCGAGGGGAGGGAGAGCGCCCAACACAATCGGCGCACAAGCTGCGCCGGATACTAGGCCCCCTCCCTTTCTAGCCGCGTAGCGGCGCGAGTAGAGGGAGGGCGAGGGGAGGGAGAGCGCCCAACACAATCGGCGCACAAGCTGCGCCGCAAACTAGGCTCCCTCCCTTTCTAGCCGCGTAGCGGCGCGAGTAGAGGGAGGGCGGGGGGCGGGAGAGCGCCCTTACCTAATTGCTTCCCTAGAAGGAAACGGCAGCACATTCTGCGAGTCGAGCGCGTGCAGCAGATCGGCTAGCGGCTCGGGCCGATGCACGCCGACGCCTTGCGCGTACCCCACGCCGATCTCGCGCAGCAGCGGCAGCTGGCGCACGTCTTCCACGTATTCGGCGACCGTGAGAATGCCAAGCGCCGCGGCGATGCGCTGGATCGATTCGACCATTGCGCGATCGACCGCATCGCCCAGGATCGAGCGCACGAACGAGCCGTCGATCTTGAGATAGTCGATCGGCAGCGTGCGCAGATAGCCGAACGAGCTGAAGCCGGTGCCGACGTCGTCGAGCGCGATCTTGCAACCCAGCGCACGCAGCTCGGCGATGAAGCGAGTGGCTTCGGTGAGATTGGCGATTGCGGCCGTCTCGGTGACCTCGAAGCACAGGTGATCGGCCGGAAAGCCGGTGGTGCGCACCGCGTCGATGATTTCGCGCGTGAGGCCGGGGCTGGTGAACGTGCTGCCCGACAGGTTGATCGACACGTGCGGGATCTGCCGTGAACGGTCGCGCAGCATGCCGTAGGCCTGGCTGAGCGCACCCAGCGTGGCGCGGACCACCCAGCGGTCGATCACGTTCATCACCGTGAAGCGCTCGGCGGCGGGCAGGAACGACATCGGTTCGAGCATGCTGCCGTCGAGATCGCGCATGCGCAGCAGCACCTCGAAATGCGGCTCGGTGTCGAGCTCGGGCTGGATCGGCACCATGCGTTGCGCGAACAGCGCGAAGCGTCCCTCCTCGAGCGCCTGATTGAGTCGGGAGACCCAATCCATCTGCTGGCTTTGCTGGCGCACGTCTTCGTCGCGCTCCTCGTAGAGCTGCACGCGATTGCGGCCGCGATACTTGGCGAGATAGCAGGCGCCGTCAGCACGCGCGATCGAGGTTTCGGCGTCGTCGCGACCGCGCCCCAGCACCGCGATGCCGGCGCTTGCGCCCACGCGGAACAGCCGGCCCTTCCAGGTGAAGCGGAACTCGGCGATCGCGGCGATGAGCTTCTCCACCACCGCCACCGCCTGGGGGCCGGGCACGTTCACCAGCACCAGCCCGAATTCATCGCCGCCCAGACGCGCGATCACATCGCCCTGGCGCAACCGCGCGCGCATGGAGTCGGCGAGCAGCCGCAGCAGCTGATCGCCCGCGGCGTGGCCGCTCACGTCGTTCACCACCTTGAACTGATCCAGATCGAGCACCGCCACGCAGTGATTGCTGCCGTGCGCGCGCGATTCCTCGATGAAGCGGTCGACCTCGGCGCGAAAGCCACGTCGATTGAGCAGGCCGGTGAGCGCATCGTGCGTGGCATCGAACGCCAGCCGCTCGACCAGGCGGGTGCGCTCGGTGACGTCACGAAATACCAGCACGGCGGCCTGCAGTTCGTTGCGCCCGTCGCCGAACAGTGAAAACGTGTACTCGATCTCGACGCGCCGGCCGTTGACCGGGGTGAACTCGGCGCGACCGGAGAGGAACTCGCCTGAGCGCAGTTCGGATGCCTGGTGGTAGATGCTGAGCCAGGACAGCCGCTCGCCGTCACGACTGGCCGGCAACACCTCGCTCACTGCGTGCCCGGCTGCGCGCGCGCTGCTCCAGCCGCACATGTTCTCGGCCAGTGCGTTGAGGTAGAGCACCCGTCCATGCCCATCGAGCGTGATGACGCCGTCGCCCATGCGACGCAAGGTGATCTGCGCCATCTCGCGTTCCAGCCGCGTGCGGCGCCGGAAGTCGTTGACACTGCCCCCGACGATGGCGAGCGTGCCCAGCATGAGTGCCAGCCCGCCCACGTGCAGCAGATCGGTCGCGAGCGCATTGACCGATTCCAGCTGAACTGCGTGCAACAGCGCTTCGCCCAGCGCCAGGAGCACCGCGATCGCCGACAGCTCGAACAGCTCGCGCACGCCGAGACGGAACACCGCGAACACGAACGCGATCGGCGTGAGCATCAGGAAGAAGCCGCGATCGGCGTGCGCGTAGTGCGTCATGGCGAGCAGCACCGACATCGCCATCAGCACCTGCACGCGCGTCATGCCCGGATCGGTGAAGCGCCGATTGAGGCCGGAGCGCAGCGCGAAGTAGATGCCGAGCACCATGAGTGTCGTGACGACGGTGGCCACCGCGACGGCACGAATGTGAAACAGTCCGATGACCGCGGCGACCCACAACAGCGCCGTGACGATGAACGAGCATGCCGCGGTGATCGCGAGACGCTGCATCAGCAGTTCGGTCGGCATGCGGACGCCGGGTGAATCGAACCGGTGCAGATCGACCGGAGGCAGGGCGCTTTGCGGCGCTTCGGACGGCGGGTTCAAAGTCGGCAGACGAGCAAGACGTGAAGCACCAACGATACGCTACCGGCGCGTCGCGCACCAAGTGCCGCGCAGGCCGCAGGCGCGCTCGCTTCGACCGATGCGCGCCTGAGAGGTTAGCGGTCGGTGACGCGCGGCAGCCACAGCGCTATGTCAGGCATTGCCATGAGCACCAGCACCGCGAGGATGTAGACGCCCAAGAACGGCAGCACGCCCCAGAACACGTCGCTGATCGAGCCGCGATCGCGGCGCATGCCTTGCAGCACGTAGAGCACCGTGCCGTCGGGCGGGGAGATGAGCGCGATCTCGACCAGCATCGTCACGATCACGCCGAACCAGATCGGGTCGTAGCCCAGCGCCTTCACCACCGGAAAGATCACCGGAATGGTGGTGATGATCATGGAGAACCCCTCCATGAACGTGCCCAACGCGATGTAGAAGCCGATGATGATCAGCATGATCGCCCACGGCGGAATCGGCAGATCGGCCACCAGCTTGGCGAGCTTCTGCGGCACTTCGATGCTGGTGAGGATGTAGTTCAGCATGAACGCGCCGAGCACGATCAACCCGATCATCGCGGTGGTGCGGGCGGTGGCAGCGCACGCGTCGTTCAACATGCGCCAGCTGAAGCGCCGGTCGATGACCGCGAACAGCACCGCACCCACCACACCGAATGCGGCCGACTCGGTCGGCGTGGCGAGCCCGGCGTAGATCGTGCCCAGCACCATGCCGATGAGCGCGGTGGTCGGCAGCAGATCGACGATGCTGCGCGCGAAGGTGATGTCGGGCTTCTCGTCGCGCCCGGCGGGCGTGTGGGTGGCGGATCGAGCACGCGTCGACCAGCCATGCCAGAAGATCACCGCCATGAACAGCACCATCACCAACAGACTGGGGCCGAGTGCGGCCAGATACAGCTTGCCGATCGAGGTGTCGGTGAGCAGTCCGTAGAGGATGAAGGTGATGCCGGGCGGGATCAGGTTGCCGAGCGCACCGCCGGCCGCGAGCGACCCCAGCACCATGCGCGGGCTGTAGCTGGTGCCGTGAAAGTACGGCAGCGCGACCGAGCCCATGGTCGCGGCGGTCGCGACGCTCGAGCCCGACACGGCCGAGAACACCCCGCACGAGATGATGTTCGTGTGCAGCAGGCCGCCGGGTAGCCGCCGCAGATAGAGATTGAGCGCGCGATAGAGTTTTTCGGACAGCCCGGCGCGCAGCATGATCTCGCCCATCAGCAGGAACAGCGGGATCGCCACCAGGATGAAATTGGCGCTCGGTGCCCAGATCATCTGGCCGATCGCCAGCCAGAACGGCCGGTCGGAGAACGCGAAACCGACGATCAGCCCGAGCACGCCTAACACCGCGGCCACGTAGACGCCCGCGCCGAAGAACAGGCAGAACAGCCCGATCAGCATGAGCAACTCGGCGATCGGGATCGGGCCGGTGGTCGCGCCCATTGCCGCGGCGGCGATCATCACCGCCACCAGCAACGCGAGGAAGACCGCGGCAATCATCGACGCACCTCGCCCGGGGCGCCCTTGTCGGCGCCTGCGCCCGCGTTGCCCAGCCCGAGTGCATCGAGTGCCTCTTGGGCCTCCTCTTCGTACGAACGGCTCGAAAGCGCCCGCTCGACCCATTCGCCTTCGCCACGCGCCAGCCGCTGCAGAGCTTCGATCAGCGTGACGAGCGTGAGCAGCGCGAACACGCCGATGCCGAACGCCCACAGACCCTGCGGGATGACCAGCGGCGTGCGGATCGCCGTCATGTCGGTGGCGCGAAAGTCCCACGATTCGAGCGCGAGCCGCGTGGCGCCGTACGCCATTGCCACGCCGAGCACCAGCATCAGCGCGAGCGCTACGGCATGCAGATACTGCCGCCAGCGCGCCGGCAACCGCATGATGAATACGTCGATGCGCACGTGGCAGCGTTCGGCCAGGGCATTCGCCAGGCCCCAGGCGATGCCGAACGCCAGCATGTACGCCGACAGTTCGGTGGTCGACTGGGTGGTGAAGCCGAGGAAGTTGCGCGCCAGCACCTCAGCGGTGATGAAGAACGCGCAGAACGCGAACGTCCAGCCGGCAGCGAGATTCATCCAGCGCGCTGCGCGCTCGAGCGCCCGGCGGACGGAGCTGATCATGGGCCAGCGCGCGGGTGAGGGGGCTACCCGCGCCGGCTCGTGGCCACGGCTACTTCGCGAACTTCACGCCGGCGATCGGCGCGATCAGATCGTTGAAGATGTCGCCGCAGCGCGCGCCGCAGCGTTTGACCCACTCGGGCAGCACCTTGTCGGTGAACGCCTTGCGCATCGTGGCGGTGTCGGCGTCGCTCGCGAACTTCACCTGCATGGTCTTGCTGCCGCTCGCCAGCGTGCCGAGTTTGCACTTGGCAGCATCGCCGCCGTTGCAGGCGACGCCGTCGTCGGTGGTTTCGCGACCGAGTCGCCAGTGTTCATCGACCACGGTCTTGAACTGCGCCTCGATCAAGCCGCGCAGCTGCGGGTCGAGCTTGTTCCACCAGTTGAGGTTGGTGTAGTACGCGCCGACCGACCAGGCGATCGGCAGCATGTACAGGCCGTTGGAAACTTCGAACCACTTGGCCGAGTTGCCGCTGCCCGCGCCGGTGACCGCGCAATCGACCACGCCGCGTTCAAGTGCTGCGTACACCTCGCCGAACGGCAGGCCGACCGGCTGCATGCCCAGCGCGCCGACCAGATCGTTCATCGAGCCGCCGATGGTGCGCACCTTCTTGCCTTTGAGCTCCTCGAGCGTGCTTACCGGCTTCTTGCACCAGAACACCTGCGCCGAGTAGGTGTAGTGGCCGATGATGCGCAGGCCGACTTTCTCCAGTTCCTTGTTGGCCGCCGGGATGACCGCATCGGCGGCCTTCCGTGCTTGCTCGACCGTCGGATTGAGCCCCGACAGATCCGCCGAATCGAGAAACGGCACATCACCCGAGACGGTGGAGAAGGGCGAGCCGCCGATTTCGAGCTGACCCGAGCGCACCAGGCGCAGCACTTCGGGGCCGGCCACCTGGCGTTCGGCCCACGTGGCGACCTTGACGTCGAGCCGGCCGTTGGATTTTTTCGCGAGATCTTCGCGCAGCATCGGCACTTCGACGCGCGAGAACTGCGGCAGCGTGCCGATCGGCTGCGCCACGATATTGACCACGACTTTCTGCTGCGCGAGCAGGGACGTCGACAGCAGCGACGCGGCGACTGCAGCGGCCATCGGCGCGAGCACTGACGCGAACTTCGCGCGGGCGGGCGAGTGCATGATTCCTCCTCGGGAGTGCGTTTGGATGTGCGGGCCAGTATAGGGACGGCCCCCAGCAGGGTCAACGACGGGGAACCGTGCAGTCCGAGCGCATCGACTCCGGCGGCGCGTCGAGCGCTGAGTCGGCTTCACGCGACGGGCGCTGAGTCGGCTTCACGCGACGGGCGATAACATAGTGCATCGGCCGAACAAGGCCACAAAGGAGAACCGCATGAGCACCATGCCGACCGAGCAGGACGTCGCGCGCTATCAGAACGACGGCGTGCTGCTGGTGCCAGGCGTCTTCGCCGACTGGGTCGAGCGGTTGCGCGTCGGTATCGCGCAGGCGATGGCAGCGCCCAGTCCACTGGAGCGCACGGTGCGGCCCGCCGACGGCAGCGCGATGTTCTTTCAGGACTACTGCACCTGGTCGCGCATCCCCGAGTTCAACGCGTTCGTGTTCGAGTCGCCGGCTGCCGAACTCGCCGCGCGGTTGATGCGCTCGGGCTCGGCGCGCTTCTTCCACGAGCACATCCTGGTCAAGGAACCCGGCACCAGTGTCGCCACGCCCTGGCACCAGGATCTGCCCTACTACTGCGTCGACGGGATGCAGACGGTGAGCCTGTGGATCGCGCTGGACGAGGTGGCGCGCGACACGGCGGTCGAGTACGTCGCCGGTTCGCATCGCTGGGACCGGCAATTCAGCCCGACGCGGTTCGACGGCAGCAAGCTCTACGCCAGCGATCGGTTCGAGCCGATCCCCGATATCGCCGCCGAGCGCGATCGCTACGACATCGTCGGCTGGGCGATGCAACCCGGCGATGCCGTGGCGTTCAACTATCGCACCGTGCATGGCGCGCCTGGCAACCGATCGAGCAAGCGACGGCGTGCGTTCTCCGCACGCTGGGTTGGTGACGACGTCGTGTTCGCCGATCGCGGCGGACGCACCTCGCCGCCGTTTCCCGAAGTTCGATTGCGCGCGGGCGACCCGCTCGATGCACCGGAGTTTCCGTTGGTCTATCAGGCACGGCTATGATGCGCAGCCGGTCGCGCCTTGCACCTGAAGCAAGGCTGTTTGCAAACAGATCGTTCAAGCACAAACCCCGAGGAGGACACCCCATGAACAGAATCAATGCGACGCTGGCCGTGTGCGCGCTTGCGAGCGCCGCGCTGGCGGTGCAGGCGCAGGAGATCAAGATCGGCTTTCACGCACCGCTCACCGGCTTTGCCGCCTCCGACGGCAAATCGGCGCAGCTTGGTGCGGAACTCGCGGTCGAACAGATCAACGCAGCGGGCGGCGTGCTCGGTCGAAAACTGTCGCTGGTGGTGCTCGACGATCAGGCGCGCCCCGATCAGGCGGTGCCGCTTGCCAACAAGCTGATCGGCGAGGGCCACAAGGTGGTCATCTCGGGCAGCTACTCCGGTCCGACGCGTGCGGCGGCAGGCGTGTTTCACGGCGCCAGGATCCCCTACATCTCGGCCTACGCAATTCATCCCGACATCACCCGCGCCGGCAACTTCGTGTTCCGCACCTCGTTCATGGGCGAAGTGCAGGGTCGCGCCGCGGCCAAGCTGATCGGCGAGCAGCTCAAGAAGAAGAAGGTCACGGTGGTGTACGTCAATAACGATTTCGGCCAGTCGCTGTTCGCCGGATTCAAGGAGGTTGCGGCCAAGTTCGGCGTGCAGATCGCGAGCGAGTACAGCTTCGCGATGGGCGACCGGCAGTTCGGCTCGATCGTCGCCGGCGTCAAGCGCGACGATCCGGAAGTGATCTACACGCCGTCGTACTTCTTCAACGGCGGACCGCTGGTGGCGCAACTGCGCGCAGGCGGGGTGACCGCACCGATCGTCGGCACCGAGGGCATCGACACCGCGAAGTTCATCGAGGTGGCGAAGAACGCGGCCGAAGGCGTGATGGTCACCACCTCGCTCGATCGTGATTCGAAGGATCCGGAAATGCGCCGCTTCATCGAGGATTTCCAGAAGCGCAACAACGTCCCGGCCGACATGGTGGCGGCATCCACCCACACTGCGGTGCGCGTGATGGCCGATGCGATCCGCCGCGCCGGCACCGCCGATGATCCGGTGAAGATCCGCGAGGCGATCGCCGCGACGAAAGACCTGCAGACGGCCACCGGCAAGATTTCGTTCAACAGCCTGGGCGAGGTCTACAAGGCGGCGGTGATCCAGGTGGTGAAGGACGGCCAGTTCCGCGGTTTCGCCACGTTCGACGATCCGGTGCTGCTCGCGCCGCCGACGAAGTAGTTCCCGCCAGCGTCCGCCGGGCCGGGCACTCGCACAAGGTCGGATCGACCTGCCGCGATCGCCTGGTGATCCGCGGACCGCTGCGCCATCCGCGGCTTGTAGTTGATTCGGCATCGTGTTCGCGCTCGAACTCACCGTCGTCGGCCTGATCTGGGGCTGCATGTATGCGCTGATGGCGCTCGGGCTGACGCTCGTCTACGGGCTGCTGCGCATCCTGCATGTGGCGCACGCGACGGTGTTCACGCTCGGTGCGTACGCCGGACTGCTGGTGGCCAATCACAGCGGCAGTCTGCTGCTCGCTTTTGCGGTGGCGATGATCGTCGCCGGCATCGTCGGTCCGTTGATCTATCGACTGATCTACGAGCCGATTCTCAATCAGCCGCCTTACGTCGCACTCATCGCCTCGATCGGTCTGCTGGTGGCGATGGAGGACGGCTTCCGGCTGCTGTTCGGACCGTACGGACTGTCGTTTGCCGCCAACACCTGGTTCACGACGATCTACAGCCTGGGCGGCATCACGGTGAATCTGGTGCAGGTGTGGATCGTCGCGGCGGCCGTCGTGTTACTGGGGGCGTTTGCGCTGTTCAGCGCACGCACACGCGCGGGTGTGGCGTGGCGCGCGACGGTGTCCGATCGCCAGATGGCCGAGAGTTTCGGTGTCGATGTGCTCAAGGTGCGCTACCTCAACTTCTTCATCGCCTCGGTGCTCGCGGCGGTGGCAGGTGTGCTCGTGGCCCTGCTCAACAATCTGGTCGAGCCGGGCATGGGCGGCGTGATCAGCTACAAGGGCCTGGCGATCATCGTGCTGGGGGGGCTGGGTAACGTGCCGGGCACGCTGATCGCGAGTCTGCTGCTCGGGGTAGTCGAGAGCTTCGGCACGATCTATCTGGACAAGGTGATGGATCGCGATGCGATCGCGTTCCTGTTCCTGATCGGCGTGCTCATGGTGCGCCCGCAGGGGCTGATCGGGGCGCGCTCATGACGGAGCGCCGTGGCGTGAGCGGGCACATCGCATGAACGCCTACCTGGTGAGCATCGCCACGTTTGCCTCGCTCAACGTGATCCTGGCGCTGGGGCTCAATCTGATCAGCGGATTCTGCGGACAGATCAGCCTGGGGCATGCGGCGTTCTACGGCATCGGTGCGTACGGTGCTGCGATGGCGGCCGTCGCCGGTGTGCCGTTTCCACTGGCGCTGCTCATCGGCACGCTCGCCGCCGCGCTTGCCGGCGTGATCACCGGCATCGCCAGCCTGCGGGTGCGCGAGGACTTCCTCGCGATCGTCACCATGGGCGTGGGCTTCCTGTTCCTGGGCATCGTGCGCAAGGCGCCGTGGTTCGGCGCCGAGATGGGGATCTCGAAGATCCCAGCCGCGCCGTTCGACAAGACCGGGCTGGCGTTGTTCGCGATGCTCAGCGCCGTGGCATTGATCGCGCTCAGCCTTCACGTGCGCCGCAGTTGGATGGGCGAATCGTTCCGCGCGGTTGCGGACGACGAGGACGCCGCGCGCACGATCGGCATCGACGTCGCCTACTACAAGCTCGTGGCGTTCCTCATCGGCACGGCCGCCGCGGGGTTCGCCGGTGGCCTGTACGCATACCTGACGCAACTGGTCGTACCCGATGCGTTCGGCTTCGTGCAGTCGGTGACGATCCTGGCGATGGTGGTGATCGGCGGCATCGGCTCGACCTGGGGTGTGGTCGCCGGCGCGATCGTGCTCACGTTGATGCCCGAGCTGTTCCGCTTCATCAACGATTACAAGCTGCTGATCTACGGTGCGCTGCTGCTCGCGGTGATGCGGTTCAGCCCCGCGGGCATGGCGGGCCTGGTGCAACGCATGTTCGCAAGGCGGGTGTGATGCTGCAGGTGCGCGACATCGCGATTGCGTTCGGTGGCGTCCAGGCGGTGCGTGGCGTGTCCTTCGAGGTCGGCACGGGCGAGTTGGTGGGGCTGATCGGTCCGAACGGCGCAGGCAAGACCACGGTCCTGCGCATGCTCGCGGGCGTGCTGCGCCCCGATCGCGGGGGCATCAGCTTCGATGGACGCGATATCACCCGCGCTGCCATCCATCGACGCGCGCGCGCCGGGATCGGCCTCACGCATCAGATCGTGCGGCCGTTCCGCAGCATGACGCTGGTCGAGAACGTGATGATCGCCGCCGCTTCGGGGTCGACAGCCAGTCCGTGGCAGGCACTGTTTCACGTGCAGCGCAAAGCGGCGCGCGACAAGGCGATCGCCTTGCTCGATCGGCTCGGCATCGCGGAGGCGGCCGACCGGCCGGCGCACGTGCTGCCGCTTGGATTCCTGAAGCGCATGCAGGTAGCGCGCGCGCTCGCGTTCGACCCGAAGCTGCTGCTGCTCGATGAGCCGCTTGCCGGGCTGAGCTACACCGAGGCCGCACGACTGGCCGATCTGATCGTCGCGCTCAATCGCGAGGGACGCACCATCGTGCTGGTCGAGCACAACATCGGTGAGGTGACGCGCGTCGTCGGACGGCTGCTGGTGCTCGACAACGGCGCCGTGCTTGCCGGCGGAGCGCCGCGCGAAGTCATGGCCCGCGACGATGTGCGTGCAGCGTATTTGGGCAAAATGAGTAGGCAAAATGAGTAGGAAAAATGAGTCGGCAAAGTGACTGGCCGAAGGGAGCAGGGGGCGTGATGCTCGAACTGCGTGACCTTGCCTGCGGTTACGGTCACGTACGTGCCGTCGACGGGCTCGATCTCCAGGTGGCGCCGGGCGCACTGCTCGCGCTGCTCGGTCCAAACGGCGCCGGCAAGACCTCCACGATGATGACCATCGCGGGCCACGTGGCACTGCAACGCGGCTCGATCCATTTCGACGGGCGCGACATCAGCGCAGTGTCGCCGGTGGAGCGCACGCGGGCCGGCATCGGCCTGGTGCCCGAGGGGCGGCGGATCTTTCCCGATCTGAGTGTCGCGGAGAACCTGCTGGTGGGCGGCTACACGCAGTCGGCCGCGAACGCGCGCGAAAGCGAAGAACAGGTGTTCGCGCTATTTCCGCGTCTGCGCGAACGACATCGGCAACGCGCCGGCTCGTTATCGGGTGGTGAACAGCAGATGCTGGCGATCGGGCGCGCATTGATGACCCGGCCCAAGCTGCTGTTGATCGACGAGCTGTCGCTCGGGCTGATGCCGGCGATGGTCGATGCGTGTCTGGAGGCGGTGCTCGCGCTCAAGGCGCGTGGCATCGCAGTGCTGTTGGTGGAGCAGAACACGCAGCGTGCGCTCGAAGTGGCCGACGCGGTGACGGTGCTGGTGGCCGGTCGCGTCGCTTATCGCGCGAGCGGCGAGAAGGCGCGTGCCGATCCGGCGCTGGTCGAGTCGTTCCTGGGGATCAAAGCCGGTGCTTGAGCGTCGCCGGTGCCGGGCAGCGCGGATCGGCGTCGCGTCGCGCTCGCGAATGTCAGCGTGGCGCGATCAGCGCGCACCGATCAGCGCGCGATGCACCGCCGGCTGCGC
>CADEDU010000007.1:44367-71869 GCA_902826155.1 uncultured beta proteobacterium | reverse complement strand
CAGCGTGGCGCGATCAGCGCGCACCGATCAGCGCGCGATGCACCGCCGGCTGCGCCTTCGACAGATGCATCTCGGCCGCAAGCGATGCGCCGTTCTCGGCGACAAGTTCGCAAGCCTGCTTGACCGAGATCTTGTTCTGCGCGGCGATGTCCTGCATGTCCTGCGCGATCACCGACGTGAGCTGCGGCTTGAGTCGCTTGTAGAGCTCGTCTTCACCGAACGCCGTGCCGGCCAGCGCGTCGCGCGCCTTGCCCAGTTCGTTGGTGTGGCCGCGCTGGAACGCCGCGACGAACGGGCCGATGTCGACGCCGCGCTCACGGCAGTACTCGTCGCGCTCACGCACGTTGACCAGATAGAAACCCATGAAGTTGCCGGCAGCCGTCTCCAGGCGCTTGCGGTCGCTGCTCTGCGCGGCGAGATTGCTGCTCATCTGCGCGGAGGCTTCGCGTTGCATCGCTTCGGAGGCCGTCGCGTTGGGATGCTTCGATGCTGCATCCTTCTTGAGCTGATCGAGTGCCTGCTCGGCCTTGGCCACGGCCTTGCGCTTGCTGTACGAATCGAGCGCGGTGCGCGTGAGAACCGACACGGCGCCGAATGCTAGGATGAAGACGAGTATCTTGCCTGCGCGACCCATGTGTGCGCTCCCCGATGGCGGTGCTGCGGTTCGTTCGAGCGAAGCGCAACGTGGTTGTGCACGACATTGGAATCGTTGCGCGCGCTCGGCGCGAGGAAGCCCTTGGCGGGCTCGGTGGCGGGCACCGAGCTTCGATCGATCGATGTGAACAACTTGCGGCGCGAGGCGCCGGGTGGAGGCACCAGTGAGCACTTTGACGACGGGCGCTTTGACGGGGAAGGTGGCATGGATCACGGGTGGCGGCACGGGCATCGGCCGCGCAGGCGCCGAAGCTCTCGCGGCGGCCGGGGCGACGATCGCGGTATCGGGCCGGCGCCGCAACGAGCTCGATGAGACCGTCAGGCGGATCGAAGCGGCGGGCGCGCGAGGTGAGGCGCACGTGCTCGACGTGGCCGATCCGGCAGCGGTCAAGCGCGTGGCCGAGGCGATCATCGGCCGCCACAAGCGGCTCGACATCCTGGTGAACAGCGCCGGCATCAACCTGCCGAAGCGTTTCTGGAAGAACGTGGAGGTCGAGGGCTGGCGGCAGATCGTCGATGTGAACCTCAACGGCATGCTCTATTGCATGCATGCGGTGCTGCCCACGATGCGCTCGCAGCGCGACGGCGTGATCATCAACGTGTCATCGTGGGCCGGGCGGCATGCGGCGTATCTCACCGGTCCGGCCTACAACGCCACCAAGCACGCGGTGGTCGCGCTCACCCACGACTTCAACATGGAGGAGTGCGTGAACGGCCTGCGCGCCACATGCATCATGCCGGGCGAGGCGAACACGCCGATCATGACCAATCGTCCGGTGCCGCCGGCCAAGGAAGAGCTGGAGCGGATGATGCAGCCCGAAGACCTCGGGCGCGCGATTCGCTTCATCGCCGAGATGCCGCCGCGCGTGTGCGTGAACGAGATGCTGATCAGCCCGACCTGGAACCGGATCTTCCTGGGCGGCGCGGATATCGCGAAGCGCTGATCGTTGCGGCGGCGCTACTTGCGCGGCGCCTGGATCACCACTTCCATCGCGCCGATCGCATCGTTGGACACATTCACGCGATCGCCGGGCTTGAGCCGCTCGCCGCGCGGCATGCCCACGCCCGCCGGTGAGCCGGTGAACATCACATCACCGGGTTCGATCGCGATCGCGCGGCTCACGCCGGCGATCTGCTCGGCCAGCGAGTAGATCATCTTCGCCGTGGACGTGTGCTGCTTGCGCGCGCCATTCACCGACAGCGAGAACGCCAGATCCTCGCCATCGACGAATGCCTTGGGCACGATCGTCGGACCGACCGGGCCAGTGGTGTCCTGGCACTTGCCCAGCGTGAAGTTGAACTTGAAGAACGAGTCCGGTGCGACGAACAGATCGCGCGCGGTGAAGTCGATGCCGAGCGTGTAGCCGGCGATGTGATCGAGCGCGTCTTTCGGCGCGATGTTGCGGCCGCCTTTGCCGAACACCACCACCATCTCCGCTTCCCAGTCGAAGTTGTTGCAACCCGGCGGGATATGCACGGTCTTGCCGGGGCCGACGATGTTCGACGAAGGCGGACGCATGAAAAAGAACGGCGGCACGCCCGGCACCTTCTTGATGAGATGCGCGGCGTTCATCTCCTCGAGATGGTCGGCGTAGTTGGCGCCGACGCAGTACGCCTTGCGCGGGAACTGCAGCGGTGTTTGCACGCTGGCCTGTAGCACGTCGACGGCGACGCGCCGTGGCACCTTGCCCAGTTCGATGGCGCGGGCCAGGCGCTTCAACCGCGGCCAGGTGCGCGGCCAGTCGGCGAACAGATCGATCAGCGCGCCTTCCAGGCCGGCGATGCTTGCCGCACGCGCGCTCGCTGCGATCGGCCAGAAGCGCTGATCGACGCGCAACGCGGCAACCGAACCTTTGCCGCGGGCGATGGTGGCCAGAGCGAACACGCAGGCCGCCGTCCGCTACTGCGTCGTCTTGATGTTGAGCTCCTTCAGTTCCTTCAGATCGGCGCCGTCGTCCATCGCGAAACGATCACCGAAATCGAACAGGTCGTCGTGCTGGAAGCTCGAGTAGTGCTGGATCTCCCACCAGTTGTGGTCGAGATCCTCGAGATAGAACGAGTACACGCCGTGCTGCGACACCGGCGGCAGCACCTGGCGGATCTTGTATTTCTCCTTGAACTTGAGGGCCGCCTGGTGCGCTTCGTCGACCGCCTCTTTCGACTGCACGTCGACGCCCCAGTGGTTGAGCACGTTGCACGGATGGACGGCACTGCCGACTTCAACGCAGACGATGTGGAACTTCAGGCCGCAGCGCACCGCCATCGCCGGCTTGGCGTGGCGCACGCACTCCAGTCCGAGGAACTCCTCGTAAAACGTGCGTGAATCCTTCAGGTTGAAGCACTCGAGCGTGCCGTGCGAGAGCACGTACGGCTTGATGACCGATTGCTTGTTGGCGGGTTCGACGATCGGGTCCTGGATAAGCTCGGCGGTGCTGGCCATGGTGGTCTCCTCGGTTGGTACGGCGTGCTGTCTGGTTTGCCGTGAGTTCGAATGAGTTTGCGCGGGAACGGCGCGTCGCCTCTCAGCGGACGGCGGCCTTGTCGGCCTCGGTGAGGAACGAATCGGCGAAGAATTCGTCTTCGGGCAGCCGGCCCTGCGTGGTGAAATCCTTGCTGGCGGCATCGACCATCACCGGTGCGCCGCATGCATAGACCTGGTGTCCCGAGAGATCGGGAAAATCCTCCATCACCGCCCGATGGACGAAACCGGTGCGGCCGGTCCAGGCGCAGGCGGGCGTGGCATCGGAAAGCACCGGCACGAACTTGAAGTTCGGATGTTCGGCGGCCCACGCCGTGGGCAGATCGAGCTGATACAGATCGGCACGCGTGCGGCAACCCCAGTACAGCACCATCGGCCGCTGCTCATCGAGCTTCTTGCGGAACGCGTACTGGATCATCGATTTAATCGGCGCGAAGCCGGTGCCGCTCGCCAGGAACACGATCGGCTTGGTGCTGTCTTCGCGCAGATAGAACGTGCCCAGCGGCCCTTCGAAGCGCAGCAGCTCGCGCTCTTTCATCGCGCCGAACACGTGATCGGTGAACACGCCGCCCGGCGTGTGCCGCACGTGCAGTTCGAGATCGATCGTGCCTTCGCTGGCGGGCGTGGTGGCGATCGAGTAGGCGCGCCGCCTGCCTTCCTTCAGCAAGATCTCGACGTACTGACCGGCGAGGAACACCATGTTGTCGTTCATCGGCAGGCGCAGGCTGAGGATTGCCACGTCGGGGGCGGGCCTGTCGATCTTCATCACCCGGCACGGGAAGATCTTCGGCTTGATGCCGCCGGCCGCATCGAGCTCGGTGACTTCGATCACCAGGTCCGACAGCGGCGTGGCCTGGCACAGCAGCGCATAGCCTTTGGCTTTGTCGGCATCGGGCAGGTAGTGCGCGTGCACCTCGCCGTAGTCGACCTTGCCTTCGACGATGGTGCCGCGGCAGGTGCGACACACGCCTTGCCGGCAGCTGTACGGCATCATCAGCCCGGCTTCCAGACCGGTTCGTAGGATGCTCGCGCCGGCGGGAACCTTGAAGGTGCGACCGCTCGGTTTGAGCGTGATCTGGTATTCCATGCTTGGCTTCTGCCTGGTTGTGTGCCGATCGGTATGTCGGCGGCAAATAACGTGGCTATGCACCGGCAAGGCAGACCATCGATCGGGCCGCACCCGTGCGTTCAGTATCAGTGTTGTAGCGCTCGCAAAGCCGGCTGGTCAAGCGAACCCGGCAGCACGGAGCGGCTCAAATCGATTCCAAGCGCTTCAGTACTGCCCTTGCGGCACCAGACCGAGGCGATGCTGACCGTACATCGAGCCGACCCAGTCCCAGTTCAGGCTGATGTGCTTGGACACGCCATGGATATCGCGCCACGCGCGCTGGATGCCGGTGGACAGGAACAGTCCCGCACCGCCCACCGCGGTGTTCAACGTGTCGATGCCCTGGCAGGCCAGCTTGGTGGCGAACGCCTGATCGCGCCGGTTGCGGATGCGCATGTCGATGTCGATGAATCCGCCGGCCGCCGCTGTTTCTTCCAGTTCGCGCAGATCGCGCTCCAGCAGCAGCGTCGCCGCATCCAAGCACGCTTCGGCTTCGGCCAGCCGGATCTGAATCGTCGCGAACTCGTGCATCTTGTTGCCGGCGCCGGCGGTGGCGCCCTTGGTCGTACGCGCGGTGGAAGTGGCCACGAAATCGTCGATAGCGCCGCGCAACGCACCCAGCGCCGGCGACACCAGCGTGACCGGCACCCCGGCAAGGAACGGAATCCGATACAGCGGATTGCGATTGACCAGCGTGCCCGGCGGATTGTTCGACGAGAGCTGTGGAAACGTGAGCATGCGATGGCGCGGCACGAACACGTCTTCGCGGATCAGCATGTTCTTGCTGCCGGTGCCGGCCAGGCCGACGGTGTGCCAGTTGTCTTCGATCTCGTAGTCGGCCTTGGGCAGGATGAGGAAACCCGGTGCAGGCTTGCCGCCGGTTTCGTCGCACGCCGGGAACATCACGCCGAACAGCGACCACGAGGCATTGTCGACGCCGCTGGCGAATCCCCAGCGGCCCTTGATCTTGAAGCCGCCAGGCACCGCCTCGGCCTGTGCAGAGGGCGCATACGCGCCGGCGATGATGACGTCGTGATCGGCGCCGAAAATCTCGTCCTGCACCTGCGCTGGAAACGCCCCGAGCATCCATTGATGCACCACGCCCAGGCCGAAGCACCATGCGGTCGACGCGCACGCCCGGCCGAACTCCGGACTCAACGCGAGCAGCGCGCTGAAGCCGTATTCGAATCCGCCGAAGCGGCTGGGTTGCATTAAACGCAGGATCTGGCTTTCCTTGAACCGCGCGGCGATCTCGGCCGAGAGTTGTCGATCGCGCTCGGTCTGCTCGGCGAGTTCCTTCACGCGCGGCACGATGGCGCGCACGCGTTCGCGCAGTTCCTCGATGGTGGGGACGTCACACCGCGCCGAGGCGAGTGTCGTGGCGGGCTGCGTCGCTGCCAGCTGGGTCATGCGGTGGCTCCCGGTCGATGCCAATGGCGGCGGCGCAGCATGCGTACCGCCTTGGTGTAGCGGCGGATTCACACCGCCTTGGTGTAGCGGCGGATTCAATCACGCGATCCTTGCATTTGCAAGAATCCGCCCGCCGTTGAATCGGGTGACGGGATGCTGCGACGCCGCACGGCGAAATCATTGCAGCTGCAATGGATTGCTCCTAGCATCCGGCCACGATTGATCGCGTCGGTTGCCATGGCCTCCAGGAAAGAAGAATTCGATCTCGAGACGACGCTGCCCTACCTGTTGAACCGCGCGGGTGTGCGCATCGGCAACGCGTTCAACGAGGAGATGAAGCGTCACCGCCTGACGCTGCAGCGCTGGCGCGCGCTCGCCTCGCTCTACCATCAGGCCGGGCAGTCGGTGACCGATCTGGCTGCGCATACGAGCATCGAGCTCTCCACGGTGTCGCGACTGGTCGCCGCCGGCGTGCGCAACGGCACCATGCGACGGCGCGCCGGTGATGACGCCCGCACGCTGCGCATCGAGCTCACCGCCGCCGGTCGCACGCTGACCGAGCGCATCATCCCGCTCGCGCGCCTGTATGAGCAGGTGGCGCTGGCCGGCTTCGACGACGCCGAGATCGCGCTGCTCAAGCGGCTGCTCGAGCGGATCTATGTCAACATCGCGGGCATCGATCCCACGGTGCGGCGGCGCGCATCCCACTCCGGGGCGTTGCAAGCCACACGCAAGCGCGGATCGAACACTCGCTCCAACGCACGCCGCAGGTCCACGGCATCGACAGCCAGCGCTGTATGAGCACCGGCCTTTCTCAAGCGATGACATTCCACATGCCCACGCGTGTGGTGCATGGCACGAACGCATTGCATGAGCTTGCCGCCCTGGCCAAAGGGATGGGCATCGCCAAGGCACTGGTGGTGAGCGACCCGACGATCGCGCGCCTCGATTTCTATCGCCAGGCACTCGACGATCTGCGCGGTGCGGGCATTGCGCTGGAACTGTTCGAGCAGTGCGGCATCGATGCACGGCTGGCGCACGTTGACAGCCTGGCTGCGCGGGTGCGCGAAACCGGCGTCGGCGCGGTGATTGCCATCGGCGGCGGTTCGGTGATGTGCACCGGCAAGGCGGTGGCGATCACCGCCGCGAATTCAGCAAGCTTCAGCAATCACGTCGGTTATGCCGCGTTCGCCACGAAGGCGCTGCCGCAGATCATGGTGCCGACCACGGCCGGTTCCGGCTCCGAGGTGTCGCAGTACACCATCGTCAAGGACGAAGCCAGCCATCGCAAGCTCGTCGGTGGCGGTCCGCTGAGTTTTCCGGAAGTGGCGATTCTCGATCCGGTTGTGCTCGCGAGCGTACCGGGCAAGGTTGCAGCGATCGCCGGCATCGATGCGATGACGCATGCGCTGGAAGCATGTTTCACTGAACTGGCCACACCGCTCACCGACGCAATGGCGCTTGCCGCGCTGCGCTGTCAGCTCGATAGCCTGCGCGCTTCGATCCACGAGCGCTCGGAGGCGTCGCGCAATCAGGTGCTATTGGCCGCGGCCATGGCCAACATCGCCTGCGGCAACGCTCGCCTGGGCTTGGCGCACTCACTGTCGTTTCCGCTGGAGAGCCGGCTCGATCTCGCGCATGGGCTCGGCGTGGGCGTGCTGATGCCGCGGGTGCTCGCGTTCAACGCGCCGGCCGACGTCGCCAAGCTGCGCGCGGTGGCCGAAGCGTTCGGCATCAGACGTCACGCTCGCCGTGCCGACACGCTCGCCGCGTCGGTGCTCGACGAGATGTACCGGTTGTACGACGACATCGCCTTCCCGCGCTACTTCGAGCCGGGCATGTTCGCGCCGGACCGCATCATGGAAATGGCACGCGAGGCGGCGCGCGGACTGTGGGGCGGCGGACCCGAGGGCGAGGTGCGCGACGACACGCTGATCCATTCGCCCAACGTGCGCAAGGCCAACGTCGGTCAGGCGCGCCAGATCTACGAGTCGTGTTTCGCCTGAGGTATTTCGCCTGAGACGGCATCATTCGCTCGCAAATTTTGCTTGAACGAGGCTTCAAATGATCGACCTGTTCGACATCCGTTACCTGCGCATCGGCACTCCGCGGCTGAACGACGCTATCGAGTTCGCCACGAAGATCGTCGGGCTGCAGCTGGTCGCGCGCGAAGGCAAGGCGGCGTACTTCCGTAGCGACCGCGCACCGGTGCGTGGCGACACGCGCGATCACACGCTGGTGTACTTCGAGGGCGATCCGGCCGACCACGCCATCGGTTTCGATCTGCGGGAGCCGGCGCAGTTCGATGCGGTGTGCGCGGCATTGGAACAGGCCGGGTATCCGGTGCAACTCGCCAGCAAGGATGAGTGCGAACTGCGTCGCGTCAAGCAGTGCCTGATCTCGCGCGATCCGAGCGGCAACAAGATCGAGATCGTCGCGCGGCCCTATCACAGCGGGGTGCGCTACCACCCGACGCGCGATGCCGGCATCACCGAGTTCAGTCACATCGGGCTGCGCACCAGCAACCCGGTGCGCGACGAGAAGTTCTGGACCACCGTGATGAACGCGCGCGTGTCGGACTGGATCGGCGATGCGCCGCTGTTGCGGGTGAACACGATCCACCATTCGCTCGCGCTGTTCCCCTCGACGTTTCCGGGCATCCAGCACATCAATCATCAGGTCGAGGACGCCGACGACGTGATGCGCTCGTTCTACTTCCTGCGCGAGCAGGGCGTGAGGATCGTGTGGGGGCCGGGCCGTCATCCGCTCTCGAGCGCCATCATGGTGTATTTCGAAGGGCCCGACCGGATGGTGTACGAGTACTCGGTGGGGGTGAAGCACATCAAGCCCGAAGACGAAGCGAGCTATCGGCCGCGGCAGTTCCCGTTCGAGCGTTATTCGCTGTGCATGTGGGGCGCGGTGCCCGACGTGGCCGAGTTCGAAGTGAAGAAGCCCGCGCCGAATCTGCGGCCGGTGTAGGGGAACACGGAGGACCCGATGATCAATCTCTACGACATCCGTTACGTGCGCGTGGGCACGCCCAATCTGGATCAGGCGATCGAGTTCGCGACCAAGATCGTCGGGTTGCAACTGGTGGGCCGCGAAGGCAAGGCGGCGTACTTCCGCAGTGACCGCGCGCCGGTGCGCGGCGATACGCGCGATCACACGCTGGTGTACTTCGAGGGCGATCCGGCCGACAACGCGAGCGGCTTCGATCTGCGCAATCCCGACGATTTCGATGCGGTGGCGGCCGAACTGGAGAAGGCCGGGCATCCGGTCCACTTCGGAACGAAGGATGAAGCCGAGCAGCGGCGCGTGAAGCAGTTTCTGTCGTTCAACGATCCCACGGGCAACAAGATCGAAGTCGTGGTGCGGCCGTACCACAGCGGGGTGCGTTACCACCCCACCCGCGATGCCGGCATCACGCACTTCAGTCACATCGGCCTGCGCACCTCGAATGCGGCGCGCGACGAGGCGTTCTGGACGCGGATCTGCAACGCGCGCGTCTCGGACTGGATCGGTGACGCGGCGCTGCTGCGCATCGACACCATCCACCATTCGCTTGCCTTGTTTCCGTCGAACCGGCCCGGCATCCAGCACATCAACCATCAGGTCGAGGACATCGACGACGTGATGCGCTCGTTCTACTTCCTGCGCGAGCAGGGCGTGAAGATCGTGTTCGGCCCGGGGCGGCACCCGTCGTCCTCGGCGGTGTTCCTCTACTTCGAGGGGCCGGACAAGATGGTCTACGAGTACTCGGTCGGGGTGAAGCACATCCTGCCCGAGCAGGAGGCGTCGTATCGCCCGCGGCAGTTCCCGTTCGAGCCGAAGTCGTTCTGCATGTGGGGCGCGCGGCCCGACATCGCCGAGTTCGATACCAGCAAGAACACGGCGAAGCCGCAGATGCGGGTCGCCAAGTAGCTCGGTGGAGTGCGCTACGACCGCGGACCACGAATCACAACAGGATCATCGGCGCGCTCGGCGCCGCAACCTTTCTAGGGAAACGCGATGCCTGCTTACGTGCTGTCGTTGATCGATGTGAACAACCCGGTCCAGTATCAGGAATACGCCAAGCGCGCCGGCCCGGCGCTGGCCAAGCATGGCGGCAAGTTTCTCTCGCGCGGCGGCGTGAAGACGGCGCTCGAGGGTTCGATTCCTCAGGCGCGCGTGGTGATCGCGGAGTTCGCGTCGGTGGAGGCCGCCAGGGCCTTCTACCATTCGGTCGACTACCAGGAGGCGCGTTCGCACCGCCTGGGCGCGGCCGATTTCAATATGGTGGTGGTGGAGGGCGCGTAGAGTGCGTATAGCGCGGCGCTACTTGCAAACGTCGGTCTTCACCCGCGCGCTGACGTTGCCCCAGTCGGCGTAGAACACCAGGAAAGCGCTCACCTTGTCGTACTTGCCTTCGCGCCGCTTCGGCCAGCCGATCGATACCAGATCGGCATCGGTGATCGTCTTGTAGTTGCGGCGATCGTCGGTGGAGGCCTCGCAATCGTCGCGCGAGAACACCTCGATACGGTTCCACTTGATCTGCTTGCCGTTGCGACGGTCGAACACGTAGAGCGCGCTGGCGAACTCGGTGTCGCACTGCTCCAGATAGTTGCAGCGCCACTCGTGCTTCCACGCCTTGGTGCGCAGTTCGAGATCGGCAGCGGCAGGTGCGCCCGACCCGGAATTTGCGTTGACCGTGGCGAAGTCGTAGCGCGCGATGTCCGCCTTGTTGATGAAGGAGCAGCCGCTCGAGAGCACTGCAGCGGCGGCAAGCGTGGCGATCGTTGTGCGAGTCATGGCTCGACCTTTCCCAGAGGGTTTTCGATATTGTTGGGCCCGCTCCGGCGTTGCCGGAACCCCGATTCATGCACGGGCCAGCCGGTTGGATTCGGCGTGACACGAATCGTTCACGTCAATGCGGCAATGCGTCCAGGGTTAGGAGTGTCGAGCGGCGCCCATTGGCCGACGGAAGGTGTGAGCCGCGAGCGTTACTCGCTCACCCACGTTTTTCTAGGTGGCGATTGAGCGACCGTCCGCTCGCAAGCACCCGATCGCGGACTGCTGGACCAGGCGGCTCGAGCCCTATTCGCTCACCCACGTTTTTCTTGGTGGCGACTTGACCTCCACCTGGATGCAGTCTTCGAGGGCTTCGCTGTAGTGCGGCACTCCGCGCGGATGGATCCACGCATCACCTGGATGCGCGATGAACTCCTTCCCGTCGATGATCAGCTTCATCTTGCCCGACACCAGATACGCCACCGACTCGTGGTCGTCGTGCTGATGGATCGGATCGACCACGCCTTTGCCCTTGAACGCCTGCAACAGCACCACGTCCTCGCCCACCAGCAGTTGCTTCAAGGTGAGTTTGTGTGGATCTTCCTTCACGCCTTCGACGGCGGTGATGCGTTCATCGGGCACCGAACTGCCCTCGATGAAGAAGGTGTTCGACTTGGCCAGCAACCGTGCAGCGTCGGTGGGTTTCATGGGTGGGAGGAGCGGTGAAGTGAAGGTGGAAGGTGGAAGAGGGAAGGGTGAAGAGTGAAGGACGCGAAGCGCTATCGCGCTTCCCACGTCTTTCTGGGAGGCGATTTCACCTCGATCGTCACGCAATCCTCCAGCGCTTCGCTGTAGTGCGGCACGCCCTTCGGATGGATCCACGAATCGCCCGGCCCGGCGGTGAACTCCTTGCCGTCGATCCACAGCCACATCCGACCCTTGATCAAGTAGATCACCGACTCGTGATCGTCGTGCTGGTGCCTGGGTACGCGCAGACCTTTCTTCTGGAAGATCTCGAGCAGCAGCATGTCGTCGCCGACGATGAGCGGTTTGATCGATGCGCCGCCGGGTGTGTTCGGTTGGCCTTCGAGTGCGTCCATCACGTCGGCCTTGATCGAGGCGTTGGCCACCGAGTAGGTCATCGTCTTGGGGAGTGATCGTTGCGCGGTGCTCATCGTTCCTCCTTGGCTGAAGCGTGAGAAGAGCCGGTTGTTCGTCGGGCCGCGCCTTGCAAACGCGCAATCGTGCCCGGTTGCTGTGTGCGCCAGTTGTCGCTGCGTTATTGAATGACGCCACCACCGCGCAGCGTGGCGATGCGTTCGGCGGTGTAGCCCAGTTCCTGAAGCAATGCATCGGTGTCGGCACCGAGAGCCGGCGCGGCGCGCTTGGGCAATTCGACCCCGGGACATTGAATCGGACCGGCCACCATCCGCACCGTGTTGCCGTCGGGATAGTTGAAATCCGCGACCCGTTCGCGTTCACGCACGAACCGGCTTTCGAGTGCTTCCTTGACGGTGTACACCGGCGACACCGGGACATCCCCGCCGAGCTTTTCGACCCAATAGACGGTGGGATGCGTCGACAGCGCATCGTCGAGCAGTGTGCGAACGCGGTCGCGATTCGCTAACCTTGCTTTGAAGGTGGACAACGCCGGATCGGTCTTCCATTCCGGGTGATCGAGCGCATCGGCGAGGATCCCCCAGAACTTCTCCTTGTTGCACATGATCAGCAACCAGCCGTCCTGCGTGCGGTACAGCTCGCTTGGCACGAGCGACGGATGGCCCGAGCGCGGCACGCGTGCGGTCTCGTGGCCGCCGTTGAGGAACCAGGTGCCCGGATAGTTCAGGTTGAACAGCGCCAGATCGAAAAGGCTGGTGTCGATATCGCGGCCCACGCCGGTGGCGCGTGCGCTGGTCACGCCCGCCAGCAGCGCGAACGAAGCCGCCAGCCCGGTCATGAGATCGATGATCGACACGCCGAACTTGGTGGGCGGCGCGTCCGGGTCGCCGGTGAGCGACATCAACCCGGCCTCGGCTTGCATCAGGTAGTCGTAGCCGGGCCATGCCGCGCGCGAGCCGGTGCGCCCGTAAGCCGACAGATGCGCGCAGACGATTCTCGGATTGATCGCGCCGAGCGCGTTGTAGGTGAGACCGAGCTTCGCCGGCTGATCGCCGCGCAGATTGTTCAGCACCGCGTCGGCCGTCTTGACCAGATCGCGGAACACCGCCGCGCCTTCGGGCTGCTTCAGATCGAGCGCGATGCTCTTCTTGTTGCGATTGAAGGTCTGGAAGAACTGGCTGTCCTTCGGGCCGAAGAAATGCGGGCCGACGTCGCGACCGAAATCGCCGCCTTCCTTCAGGTTCTCGATCTTGATGACTTCGGCACCGAGGTCGGCGAGGTAGATCGTGCCGGCCGGCCCGGCGCCGTATTGCTCGACGGCGAGGACGCGCAGGCCCGCAAGAGGCAGGGATTGATTCATGAGCGATGAGGTATTCATCGCGCCACGGCCCATGCCGTGGAACGATGAATGGAGTCAGGCGAGGATTCGCTGAATTTACCCGACTCCGGCCTTCACCGCGTCGATGAAGCCGAGTGCGGCGTCGATCGAGCGCTGGCGGCCGGCATCGCGGGTGCGGCCGCGCTGATGCTGCAGGATCACTTTCACGAAATCGAAGGTCTCGCCCAGTGAGCGTCGCTGGCGTCGATTGGCGCCGCGCTTGAGTGCCGCCTGGTAGTCGCCGACCACGTTGGCGATCTCGGCGTTGAGATCAGCGCGGCGGGCGTCGCTCGCGGCGATCGACTGCAGGGCCGCCAGCAATGACCAATCGGCGGCGTACACGCGTGACCAGAATGAATTCGAGGCATCGGCATGCTTGCGCACCTGCTCGTGCAGCCCCTGGACGCTGGCACGGTGCGCACGCACCGCGTCGCGCGCGGTCCAATCCCGCAGCAACTCGCTCAAGGTCACCTGCGAAGCCGGATAGGGATCCGGATCGAGTTCGTTGGCCAATCGGTATTGTTCGATCGATCGATCCAGCGCCGTTTTGACTCCCGTTGCGTTGGCCTCGGCGGCAGCAACGATGGCCAGCCGCCGATGGGCGCTGCCGAGAATGCTGCGGCGCTCCGCGGTCGGGTAGATCGCGACCAGGCTTTCGACCTGCTCGATCAACCCAAGAAGCTGCTTCGTGGCCTTGCTTCTTGCCGCGTTGCGCGTTGCGGTTTCGCTTCGTGCCGCGGCGTTTCCGCCACGGTCGCCGCGCGGCGAGTGCATGGCGGTGCGTGCCAGCTGACGCGCCTGGAAATTGATGAGCTGTTCGAGTGCGCCGATCGAGGGCGGACGCCGCTTGGCAAGTAGCGCCAGCTCGAAGCATTCGGTGGCGGCGTCGAAATTCTCCAGCGCGCCGTAGGCGAGCCCGAACGCTTCGCACAGCGTGCCATCGCGCTTCATCCAGTCTTCCGGTGCAGCCTTGCGCAGAAGCGCCAGCTCGTCCAACAGCTCGCTCGACCTGCCCGTGCCATCATCGGCGGCCCGCGCCTCCAGCGTTTCGAGTCGTGCCCGCAACTCGGAAGGCGAAGCGAACGTGGGCGCTGTGCGCACTGCATTGCTGAGGCTGTCTTTGCGCAGCCGATAGTCCGGATCGCCGTAACACTGGTACGCCCCCCAGGTGTTCACACCGGGAAGCGCCTTGAACGTCTGCTGGCGCGCGCGGAACACCGCCTGAGCGAACGGCTGGCCGGCGAGCAGCATCTCGTAGAACGTGCCGGCGAACAGTTTCGCGCCGTCGTCATGGATCGACCAGCCCGCCGCCACGACGCACTTGGCACCGTTGCGGATGAACTGGGTCGCGAGGTTTGCCGCCAGCCGGCTCATCGAGCCGCGTTCGCCGGCGACCAGGCCGAGATAGCAGCAATTGAGGAATACCAGCTCGGGCACCACGCGCATCTGCTCGATCTGCGCGGGAGTCAGGTACAGGCCATCGCCCAGCACCATGCCGGTCACCGGCTCTTCGCTCGCGGCCGGCCTGAACTGATGCACGCCGTGCGCGGCGAAGTGCACGACGCGATAGTCCCCGGAGAACAGCAGCTGCAGCGCGTCGAGCGCGCCGACCTTCAGGTGGGCCGGCGCATCGAAGCCGGCAGCCGCGAGCTTCTCGGCGACCAGTCTGGCTTCGGCTTGCGCGCCGGCGAGCTCGGCGAACGTGTCGCGCATGCTGGCCGTGTCGGTGTCGCCGATCACCAGCGCGCGGTTGCTCGTCGCCAGCCGCGGGTTGGCGCGGAACGCCCCCACATCGAGCGAGAACTGGCGAATCATCGGCGCCTCGGTGACCATCGGCTTGGAGTCGCGTTGCTGGCCGTCCTGCAGCAGCTCCCACGGATAGGCGGCGGTCTGTTCGTCCAGCAGCAACACCAGGCTCTCGTTCCGCGGTGCCGCGTCCTTGAGCGCATTCGGGATCAGCAGTTCGAACAGCGTCTTCGAGAGGTCGGGCGTGGTGGCGCGCACGGCGCTGTCGATCAGCCGATCCACCGCCTTGCGTTGACCGGAAGCGACGTACACCTCCGATCGCGCCGTGTCGGTAAGCAGCTTGAAGCGCATGCCCTTGTCGGCCTCGCCGCCGCTCCCACGCGACTCCTCGGTGATCTGGATGCGCCGCCACCAGCCGCGATCCTCGCCGAAGCGCACCCGTCGCAGCGACCCGTCGGTCTGCGAGATCACCGGTACCAGTTCGATCGACTCCGCGTAATCCGCTTGCTGCTGCAGCGCCCGCACCTGGTGAAAGAATTCGTGCGCACGATCCTCGTACAACTCGATGATCTCGAGTTCGCGAATCAGGCGCAGCTCGCCCCGTTGGCGTTGGGCAAGGATCGTGTCGTTGGCGTCCACGATCGCTTTCAGGATCGCGTTGATCGAATCCTGCACGCCGATGCCGCCGGTGCCGGTACCGATTGCGAGCGTACTGAGGCCGACGCCGTCGCCATCGAGCCGGCTCTGGGCGAACCGTCCTTCGCTGACGGCACTGGCCAGCTCGAGCACGCCGCGCCGCAATGTTTGCGAAAGCGAGCCGCCGCCGAGTTCGCCCACCTGACCCAGCCCGAGCACGACCGCGCCGGGAAACGGCTCCGGGCCTTCCGGGTCGACGATCGGATTGGGGAACAGCGCGGTTTCGCCTGCGCGTCCGGGATACAGACCCAGCGCGTGACGCTGGAGCAGGCGGCCATCCAGCTGCCGGTCGATTACCGCCTCGGCACTGACGATCGGATCGCCGAAGTAGTGCCCGACGAACAGCGGGTAGCTCGCGTTGCGCAGATCACCATGGCGCACGGTGACCTTCACCTTGGTGACCGCCGCGGCACGCCGCGCGGCCGGGCGCGAGCGGCGCTTGCCCAGTGCGGCATCGAGCACGTCGCGCGTGGTCGGAAATGCCCGGATCGGTTCGCGTTCGTAGCGCAGTTTCTCCCGCGCGGCCCGCACGCTCGGTGCGCGCTTGGCGAGCAGATTCGTGGTGCCGCTGCGCAGGATCTCGACGCACGCACCAACGCTGGTCGCATCGCCGGTGAGATCGCCGTGACTCACTTCGGCATACCAGGTGTTGGTCTCGCGCAGCTCCTCGGGAATGCCGGTGCGCCACAGCACGCTGCCATCGCCCTCGAGCGTGTTGACCAGTTCGATCATATCGCCGTTCTTCTCGACGCGCTCGACGGTGGGTTCGCCGCAGCCGGCGATGTAGTACATCCGCCGCGGATCGATCGGGCTCGAGGCCAGCACGTCGCGAATGCGCGCGGCTCGCTGCAGATCGGCCTTGTCGGGCGCGCCCTTCGACTGGAACCCGGTTGCCACCTCGAGTGCTTTCCATCCCGCTTCGCTGAAGTAGTCGAAGTCGTCGGACTTGTGCGGCAGCAGCTCCAGCACCCCCGGAAAGCGCTTGATTATGCCGAGGATGTCGTTCAGCGAGTGCGAGAAATCGGCGATCGCGAGCAGCTGGATCAGCGTGTCGCGGCCCAGCAGCAGCGCCGCCATCGCGTGCGAGCCTTGGTTGGGCGTGCCTAACATGACGAGGCGAGCATCGTCGTGCTGGGTGATCGAGCGCCACAGCTCGGGATGGCGCGCGATCATCGTGCGCACGACCAACCCGCCCATCGAATGGGCCGCAAACTGGACGGCACGCTGCGTACCGACCCGGTCGAGCACGCCGCTCACCTGCCGCGCGAGCTCATCGGCGTTGTCCTGAACCGACTGGCGCCAGTCGTACGGGAACAGCACCGCCTCGCCGTAATTGGCGATCGCATCGGCCCACGGCTGGTAGTACTCGGCCAGCAGCGCGGCGGGCTTCACTTTCTTGTCGAGCGCCAGCTCGGCGATCGCACCGCCGGCCATCTTCAACTTGTCGAGCCATACGCACTGCCCGTTGACGTCGAGCCGGCTGCCCATGACGCCAGGCAGCACGAACACCACCGGCGCATTCGGCGTCGGTGCGCGCCGTGCCGTGGTGACCCCGCGCGAGGGCATGGTTCCGGGCTGAACATCGAGCGGCTGGAACGCCTCGCGTCGCGCGCTGTCGTTGCCGATCAGCCCGGCGCTGAGCCGCTTCACCGTGCGCGGATTGGTGAAGTAGCGCAGGTGATTGACCTGCTCGGAGTCGTCGAGCGCGCGCCACGCGGTGGCGCGATCGGCCCCACCATCCATCGATCGGGTGTCGACGACCAGATCGTTCTCCTGGCCGAAGAACCAGTTCGCGGCGAGCGCGGCGAGGTTGTCGAGAATGCCGCCCGCCTTGACTTCGCCCGCGATCACCGCGAGATCGGCGCCGGTCATCACCTCGGGCCGATTGAGCATGCGCACCAGCGGCGATACCGGCGTCTGCGCGTGCAGGCCAGGGAGTTCGGATGGGTCGAGGCGCTTCTTCACGACCGCCGCCACCAGATCGGTGAGCACGTCGGTCATGTCGCCCACGCCGGGCACCGCATCGGCCAGCCGGTCGACCAGGTTGAGCGCGATCGACAGCCACCGGTCGAACCGTCCCGATGCGAGCGTGGTACCGCGTGCCGGGCACCCCACGCGCACGAAGCGCTCGACCTTGATCTGCTTGGCTTCGAGCAGGTCGCTCAGTTTTTTCAGTGTGTCGCGCTGGGCGAGCAGCGCCTGCTTGGCCGCTCCTTCGGCTTCGCCGGCGGCGCGCTCGAATACCGCGAAGTCCGCCGGACCGAACGGTTTGGCGCCGCGCGCGATGTTGCCCCGGCACAGCAGCTCGGCCACCAGGCCACCGCGCGAATGCGAGACCAGGTGCACGGTGGCGCCGTTGGGCAGGCTTTGCGCGAGCTGGAGCGCGTTGTCGATCGGGCTGAGCGAAAGCGTGCGGTGCTCGAATCCGTAGATGCGGCCTTCGTAGTGTTCGAACAGCTTCGCGGTTTCGGCGCGATTGGCCTCGGCCCACAGGCCGCCGAAGCTGCCGGTGGAGCTCGACGCAGTGCCATGGACGAACACCAGCGACGCCTTGCGATCGGGTACGGCGGGAATCGTCTGCGGCGGGATGATCGGGTCGCCGCCGACGATCGGCTCCTTGGCCGCACGATCGGCCGAGCGATGAGCCTCCGGCGGCTTGCATCGATACAGCCCCGGCTTGCCGATGAGTTGCGCCTCGATCTTGTCGGCGATGACGGCCGCGCTCGCGCTGGCGGCGACATCCACCGGATCGACTTTGAAGATGCGCAGCGCCTTGAGCGCCCAGCTCACCACGCCGCGCGACGGTGAATCGATCGGCAAGGTCGTGATCAGCTCGAATTCAGCGCCGTCGGCGCCGCGGCCGGCAGCGGGCCTGGCGCCGTAGTCCTCGCGCGCGTGCTTGCCCGAGGTCCAGATGCGGATGCCGTTCTCCAGCTCCAGGACCACCAGCTCGTCGTCGCCGATCGCCACCCGCTCGGGGGCTTCACCGGCGGCACGTGCGCGATCGAAGACGAACTCGGCCGTGCTGGTGAGCTTGAATGCCGCGCCGCCGGCGGGTTGGGCGGAAGCCGCCTCGATACGACGTCCGGGAATCAGGATGTCAGTGGGCGTGGAACGTTTGCGGGCTTGAGCCACGGCAGGACTCCTCGGGAGGGCGACACGCTTTCGCGCGGCGGAGGGAGGGGACGGAGTTGTGCGGAAGAGTAACCCGCGCCCTGACAATTCGGGAACCGGCCGTTCGGCGGATGAAGCAGGAACCTCGCGCCGGCGCTGTGCGCGCCCCGACTTTTTGCGGTCGACTTATGCGGGCGATCGGACGCGCCGAAAGTGGCTGCGAATGGAGCGCAGGCGCTCGGTGATCACCGCGCGCAGCTCGGGATGGACGCTCGGCGCGAGCGTCTTTGTCGTTGCGCGCTGCGTCTCGACCCAACCGGGCTCGCTCGAATAGAGCTTCGCCTGTGCGAGTGCCGATCGCATGAACTGCGAGAGCAGTCCGTCGCGGATCGGCTTGAGGATGACCCGATAGATCCGCACCGCGTTGACCAGCCCGATCACGGTGTCGGAATCGCCCATCTCGGTCGCCACGAGCGCCAGGACGTGTGGGTGGGCCAGTTTGAGTTGTCGCAGGAAGTCGATGTTGTCGCGGTCGGCACCGTCGATCGACGCGATGACGAGGGCGAAGGCCTGATGTTGCATGTGATCGAGCGCTTCGGTCGCGTTGCGTGCCGAGACGAGCGACCCGATTTCCAATCCCAGTCCGGCCAGTTGCGGTGCCAGCATCTGCTGATGTTCGATGACGAGCACCGCCGGAAGATCGGGCCGGACTACGGGCTGAGCGTCGCCGTTGGCGCCCATCGCGGCCAGCAGACGCCCGGCGATTGCCTCGTCATCGAGCGAGACGCGGATCGGTGCCGCGCCGATTTCGACGTCGCCGCGGTTGGTGCCGGGAACGGCTGCGTCGGCAATCGAGTTGGAGTGGATTGCGACCGCTCCTTGCTCGCTTTGCTGGACGTTGCGACCCGGTGGCGCCGGCAGATGTGGCGGTTCGCTCCGATCGGCCGGCGTCGCAGAGGGTGCGACGGGCAATGGGGGCGGGGCGGGCAGCGGCGGCGGTACGACGCGAGCCAGCTCGGTGCCGACCATTACGGCATCGGCCAGCGTCTCCTCGAGTTCCTCGTTCTCCCAAGGCTTGGAGACATAGCGATAGACCTCGCCCTCGTTGACCGAGCCGACGATCGCGGCGAGGTCGGAGAATCCGGTCAGCAGAATGCGAACGGTGGTCGGTGCGATCTCGCGCGCGCGGCGCAGCACGTCGATGCCTTGCATCTCGGGCATGCGTTGGTCGCACACGATCAGCGTGAAGCGCTCTTGCCCCAGCATGGCGAGCGCCTCGGCGGCGCTGGTGGTGGTCACGACGTCGTAGTGCAGACGAAACAACGCCCGCATCGCCTTGAGGATGCGCTCCTCGTCATCGACGAACAGGATCTTCGCCGGGCGCTCGCTGGCAGCATTCTCGCGACGCGCGCGACGGATCTTGGCCAGTTCGACAACGCTAGCGAGCCGTTGTGCCATCGATGCGATCCCGGTTGTCTTCAGGCGGCCATGGCAAGTTCGTCGCCGGTCGGGGTACTGGCCCGCAGCGGCAGGACGACCGCGAACTTGGCGCCGATTCCCAGCTTCGAATGCAGCATGATCTCGCCGCCATGGTCGCGCACGATCCGCTCGACGATCGATAGCCCGAGCCCGGTTCCTTCACCGACTTTCTTCGTCGTGAAGAACGGCTCGAAGATCTTCGCCTTGACGTCGTCGGCGATCCCGGTGCCGTTGTCGAAGATGTCGATCCGAACCCTGTCACCGTCGATCATGCGCGTGACCAGCGCGAGCGAACCGGTTTCCGGCGTGGCCTGACACGCGTTGGTGATCAGATTCAAGAAAACCTGATTGATCTGCGACGGGGCACAGGTGATCGGCGGAAGGTCGCCGAACATCTTGATGATGCGCCGGTGCTTGACGATGTTGCGAGCGATGATCAGCGCGCTCTCGAGCCCCTCATTGACGTCGAAGTCGGCGATCTGCGCCCGATCGATGCGGCTGAAATTGCGCAGATTGGTCACCAGCACGTTGATGTGGTCGATGCCGTGCAGTCCGTCATCGAGCAAGGTCTGCAATTCACCCACCGCGCCGACCTCGATGAATGCCTGCGCGATCTCGCTCACTTTGCCGAACTGTTCGGTGAGCGTCTCCTCGCCGGCCTCGTCACTGGCCATCAGGTCGGCAAGCGCCGCCGATTCGATGACCAGACTGTCGACGTCGCGCACCCGTGCTTGCGCGACCTGCAGCCCGCTCTTGAGGTAGGCCAGCGGCGTGTTGATCTCGTGCGCGATGCCCGCGACCAGTTGTCCGAGCGTCGCCATCTTCTCGGTGTGCACCAACTGGGTCTGCGATTCCTTGAGTTCGGCGAGCGCTTGCTCCAGATCCTCGGTGCGTTCGGCAACGCGCTGTTCCAGCCGCTCGTTCGATTCCGTCAACGCCGCGTTGGCGTTGTTCAGGGCGCGATAGTTCAACAACAACCGCACACCCAGGAACGCCAGCAGGCCCAGCATGAGCGCGGCATAGCCGATCAGCGCGATGCGCCAACGGTCGCGCTCGGCGAGCGCCCGCGCGAACTCGCCATCGACCAGCGTACCCAACTGCTCGATCGAGCGGGTCGTCGAAATCGCCGCGACGCGATCGAACAGGGCGTCTTCGAGTTCCTTCTGGCGCACCACGATACCGGTGTGGCTGGCGACCACGTCGATCGTTTCGACGAGAGCGGCTGATGCACCGGCGCGCTCGCTTTGCAGGCGCCCGATGAGCTGCTCGATGCGGGACCTGGCGTCCGACTCGGAGGTCAGGTTGAACTCCATTGTGGTGGCCAGGAGCTCAGTCGCGATCACGTCGAGCGCGTTGCTGCGCGCCGGCGGCACCGCGCGTGCGCCGCGGGCGGCTTCGATCCGATCACGCAGCTGCGTGATCGCCGTGGAGTAGAACCGCAGCGAGTTCTTGAGCACCGAGTTCTGGGTCTTGAACGACTCGGTGAGCTCACGCTTCTCGCGGATGCCCGCACCGAGCGCGTCGACGGTCGGCTTGAGCAGCTTGTCGTTCAGATCGAGCAGATCCGCCGCCAGCGGCTCGACGGCGCGCTCGGTCGCGCCGGCGGCATCGTTCAGGGCGTCGTAGTTGTTGTCGACATCCACCTTGGTGCGCAGCAGCGCCAGGCTCCAGTTCGCATCGAGCTGGCTCAACCCGCGCAACTGTTCGATGATGCGCGCGCGGCTGCCGGTGTCGAGTGCGCTGGTCTTGGCGATCAGCCAGCCCAGTACCCCGGCCAGCAGCATGGCGAACGCGGCGATCGCGAGCGCCCGTCCGAGGCGGATCATTGCCGGCCCTCCATGCGTTCGCCGGTGAGTGCATGCAGAAACCGCACGATCGATGCACGGTCCTGCGCGGGGGCCGGCCTGCCGAGCTGGTAACGGAACATGATCTCGACCGCCTGCTCCAGCGTCTGCGCCGACCCATCATGGAAGTACGGCGCGGTGAGCGCTACGTTGCGCAGCGACGGGACCTTGAACACGTAGCGATCACTCTCCTTCTTGGTGGCGTTGAAGCGGCCCAGGTCGGCCGGAGCCGGATTGCCGCGGGCCGTGAAGTAGTCGCCGATGACGCCGAACTTCTGGTACATGTTGCCGCCGACATTGACGCCCTGATGGCATGCGATGCAGCCGTAGCTCTTGAACAGCTGGTAGCCGCGTTGCTCCTCGGGCGTGATCGCGTCGCGTTCGCCGCGCAGATAGCGATCGAACCGTGACGGGGTGATGAGCGAGCGCTCGAACTCGGCGATGGCGCTGCGGATGTTGTGGGGCTGGATGCCGTCCTTGAATATCGCCGCGAATTCCTCGACCAGAGGCGGGTCCGCCGAGAGCTTGGCGACGATGTCGGGCCAGGAGCCGTTCATCGTGCGTTCGCCCTGCACCACCATGTCGACCTGCTGCTCGAGTGTTGCGGCGCGACCGTTCCAGTACTGGCGGAAATTGAAGCCGGAATTGAACACCGTCGGCTCGTTGACCGGCACGGTCTGCTCGCGGATCCCGATCGAGAACTTCTTCGGATTGGCACCGCCTTTATCGAGCAGATGGCACGAAGAGCACGAGATGGTGTTGTCCTTGGAAAGCCGGGGGTCCTTGAACAACTTTTCGCCCAACCTGATCTTGCCCGGATTGAGATTGAGCGACTCGAGCGTCGGCAGCGGTTTGATCGGTTCCTTGTTCAGGGGCGTCTGGCCCGATGCGGCGCAGGTGACGCCTAGCGCAAGCACGCCGAGCGCGGCGGCTGCCCAGTGTCGGAGCCGTGCGAGCGGGCCAGCAGCAAGCGCGGATACGCGGCCGTGGTGTGGCGAGCGATGCTGCGACTGAAAATGCGACCGAGACATGCCCCACCTCCGATGGCCGTGTCAGTGTCCTTGCGCCTGCGCGGAATTGTGCGAGTCGCGTCGTCACATCGGTGCAAAAGGTCGACGAACGTAGCCGTTGCGCCGTCGGCCTGAGGCCAAGCTGAAGATTCCGTTGCTGACCTGTTCCTGACCGTTCCTGGCAACCGGTCGGTCCGCTCAGGCGTGGATCGCCCCTGACGCGCACCGCTCCCGATCGGCCGCCGCCGGAACGAGGGAACTCACGACCGTATCGTTTTCGGCAACCACGCGATCAGTTCGGGCCAGATCGTCATGAGCACGATGAACAGACACAGCAGTACGCAGAACGGAATGGAGGCGATCGCCACGCGCGTCTGCGTATCGCCGGTCATCTGCTGGATCACGAACAGATTGAAGCCCACCGGCGGCGAGACGTTCGACAGCTCGATGGTGACGATCAGGAAGATGCCGAACCAGATCTTGTCGAAGCCGGCCGCAAGCACCAGCGGCAGCGCGAGCGGCAGCGTCATCACCATTGCCGAGAGACCGTCGAGCGCGGTCCCCAGGATCAGATAAACGATGAACAGCATCAGGATCAACATCGCGGCCGACAGCCCGAGCGATTGCACCCACTTCGACACCGCGGCGGGAATGCCGAGCAGCGTCATCACCTTGGCCAGGAACAACGCGCCGCACAGGATCAGCCCGATCATCGAGCAGGTGCGCACGGTGGAGAGCAGCGCGCGCTTGATGTTCGCCCAGGTGAGCGAACGTTGCGCGGCGGCGACGATCAACGCGCCGGCAACGCCGACCGCCGCGGCTTCGGTGACGCTCGCCAGCCCGCTGTACATCGAGCCGATGACCACCGCGATAAGGAACACCACCGGCAGCAGATCCTTGAGCGCCGCGACGCGCTGCGGCCAGGTCACCCGGTCGCGCTCGGCCGGTTGCACCTTCGGGTCGGTCAGCGCGCGGTACATGATCCAGCCCATGTACGACGCGGCGACGATGAGGCCGGGAATGATCCCGGCGATGAACAGCTCCAGGATCGACGCCTCGGCCAGCACGCCGTAGACGACCATCGGAATGCTCGGCGGGATGAGCAGACCGATGGTGCCTGCACCAGCCAGCGAGCCCATCGCCAGATTGCGGTCGTAGCCGCGCTTGAGCAGTTCGGCCAGCGTCATCCGGCCCACCGTGGCGGTGGTGGCGGCCGATGATCCCGATACCGCCGCGAACAGCGTGCAGCCGAGCACGTTCACGTGCAGCAGCCCGCCAGGCAGGCGGTTGACCCACGGCGCGAGCCCGCGAAACAGCGACTCCGACAGCTTCGTGTGGAACAGGATGTCGCCCATCAGGATGAACAGCGGCAACGTGACCAGTTCGTCGCCGGTGATGCGCGACCAGACGTCCTGCCCGAGCATGCGGTGGATCGGCGTGTCGCGAAAATATTCGAGTGCGATGACGCCGGTGCCCATCAGCGCGAAGCCGATCCACAGGCTCGACATCAGCAGTAGCAGCATGACGAACAGCACGAAGAGCGACGGCAGCATCATTCCGCTGCTCCTTCGCCGGTGGCGCGCTCTTCGACCAGATCGGGTGGGTCACCGATGAGCAGCCGCACCAGCCGCGCAACCAGTGCCAGGGCGAGCAGCACCACGCTCGCTGCCAGCGCTCCCTGCGGCCAGCCGAGCGGCGTTTGCATGACGAAGTAGGACTTGCTGCCGCGCTCGACGCTCTTGACTGCCAGGTCGATCAGTCCGTACGCCAGTAGTGTGGTGATCGCCAGTGCGGCCAGCGTGCACGCAGCATCGAGCGCGCGCGTGAGGCGCCGCGGCAGGTAGTGCAGCGCGACGGCGACGCGGATGTGCGACGAATGCCGCAAGGCATACCCGGCGCCGCCGAACAACGTGATCGCGCAGAAGTACGAGGCGTACTCCACCGCCCAAGGCTGCGACCACGCAATGGCGGCGGTGGTGATCGCCTCGATCACCAGCATTGTCGCCAGCACCGCGCAGGCGGCGGCGGCAAACCAGGCGCCGATTACGTTGAGACGGTCGACGAGAGCGGCAAAGCGGCGCAGCGCCTCGACCATGAGCGTCGTCCGCCGCGAATCACCGCGCGCCGGGGCGATGCGGTGCGGTGACTACTTGCCCGTCTTGGCGCGGAATTCGGCCAGCAGCTTGGCCGCGTCGGGGCCGGCGGCCTTGCCGAACTCGTCCCACATCGGCCGGGTGACGGTACGCATGCGATCGAGCAGCTCCTTGGTGGCCGGCTCGATCGTCATGCCGTTTTTCTTGAGCTGATCCATGCGCTGCGAGTGCTCGGCTTTGGAGACATCCCAGAAGCCGGGCTCCATGTCCTTGGCCGTCTTCTCCATGATGGCGCGCTGATCGGGCGTGAGCTTGTTCCAGGCGCTGTTGCCGATCACCATCAGGTTCGATGCCCAGAGATGGTTGGTGTTGTAGGTGTGCTTGAGGAATTCCCAGTACTTCTGCGCCACCGCGGTCGTGCCCGAGGTCATGACGCCGTCGATGCGGCCCGAGGCCAGGGCCGGCACGATGTCCGGGTTGTTGAGCTGCTGCGGCACCATGCCGAGCTTGGACACCATCTCGGCGGTGTTGCGATCGTAGGTGCGCATGCGCACGCCCTTGAGATCGTCGATCGTCTTGACCTGCTTCTTGATGAAGAAATTCTGGCTCGGCCACGGCACCGAATAGAGCAGCCGCTGATTGCGCTTGGCGAGTGCCGCCTCCCAGGTCGGCCGCGCAACCTGATGCATCACGCGCAACTGGTCGTAATCGTCGACCAGGAACGGCAGGCTCTCCATGCCCAGGATCGGCAGATCGCCCACGTTCTGGAAGCCGGCGAACTCGGCCATGGCTACCGTGCCGTCCTCCAGCGCGCGCACCGATTCATTCGCTTTTACCCCCAATGCGCCGCCCGGATGCACGGCGATGGCCACCTGCCCCTTGGTGAGCTCACCGATGCGTGCCGCGTACTGCTGCGCGTTGGTGGTGTGGAACTCGGTCGGACCCCAAGGCAGCGAAATGTCGAGCTTGGTCTGCGCCAATGCAACGTGCGACGCCAATGCGACGAGGCCGGCGCTGACGGCGGTGGCGACTCGAACGAGAGTGGTACGCATGTCATCCTCCTTGGATGTGTGGTTGCGCGGCAAGCTAGCAAATCCCGCCGGCCATGGTCAATCGAAACCGCGCAATGCCTGTCGGAGCGAGGCGGCGATGACGCGGTGCTAACATCGATCGAACCTCTCCGTGCGCGACGCGCGGCCAGCGAGCCATGAACAACTATCTGACTGCCACGAACGCCCACGCATTGGCTGCGGAGTTCCCGATCGGGCCGGCGTTCGTCGAGCAATTCCGAACGATCAGTGCCGACGCGTTGCGCGCCCAGCAGGAGGCGCGCTTCGCCAAGGTGCTTGCATTGGCGTGGCGCACGCCCTTCTACCAGAGATTGTGGGGCGCGCGCGGCATCGAAGCCGGCGACATCCGCGGGCTCGACGATCTTTCCAGGCTGCCGACATTCGACAAGTCCGACATCATGGAGTCGCTGGCGCGGCGTCCTCCGTTCGGCGATTTCCACGGCATGGACGCCTACAGCCCGGCCGAGCGTCCCGCCGTGATCCTGCACACCACCAGCGGCACCACCGGCAAACCGCAGGTGCTGCTGTTCGGCCCGCGTGGGCGCGAAGTACAGAATCTGCTGCTTGCGCGCGCGTATCTGTTTCAAGGGCTGCGCGACGACGACATCGTGCATTCGGTGTACGGCCACGGCATGGTGAACGGCGGTCACTACATCCGCGAGACCCTCGCGCACTGGACCCGCGCGATCCTGCTTCCGGCGGGCACCGGCATCGAGACCCGTTCGCAGACGCAGGTGGAGCTGATGCGCGATTTCGGCGTGACGGTGATCGTGGGCTTCGGCGACTACATCAAGCACCTGGCGCAGGTGGCGCGCGACAACGGCCTGGAGCCGGGGCGCGATCTGAAGATCCGCATGATCAGCGGCCACTTCGGCGAAGACCGCGATGCGGCGAGCGCAGCCTGGGGCGGCGCGCCGGTGTTCGACTGGTACGGCGTGGGCGACACCGGCATCATCGCCGGCGAAGGCCCCGATCGCGCCGGGCTGTACGTCATGGAAGACGCGCAGTACCTGGAGCTGCTCGACATCGAATCGGGCAAGCCGGTGCCCGATGGCGAACTGGGCGATATGGTCGTCACGGTGCTGTTCAAGGACGACATCTATCCGATGATCCGCTTCAACACCCACGACGTGACCGCCTATCGCACTGACGCTTCACCCCTTGATCTGCGCCTGCGCCGCATCCGCGGTTTTCTCGGGCGCAGCGACAACATGGTCAAGCTGCGCGGCATCAACGTGTTTCCGCAGGCGATCGGCGCGATCCTCACCGAGCGCAGCGACTACGCGGGCGACTATGTGTGCCGGCTGCAGCGCGACGCGAACGGCCGCGAGACGATGATGGTGGCGATCGAGGTGATCGATGCGGCGCAGGCCGCCGCGCTCGAACCGGTCTATCGAGAGCTGCTGCGGCGACGGCTGGGCGTCGAGGTCGACGTTTCACTCGTCGTGCGCCATGCACTCGCGGCGGAGACCGGCATCGACTCGCGCCAGAAGCCGATCCGGCTGATCGATCTGCGACCGAAGAAGTGAGTACCG
>CADEDU010000007.1:24000-44267 GCA_902826155.1 uncultured beta proteobacterium | reverse complement strand
AGCGGGCGTGCTCGGCGCACGAGGTGACGCGCGAGTATCTCGCTCGCATCGAGCGTGACAACCCGCGGCTCAAGGCTTTCGTGCAGGTCATGGCCGATGCGGCGCTGGAACAGGCGCGCGCGGCCGATGCACGTCGACGCAAGGGTGCACCGCTCAGTCCGATCGATGGCGTGCCGATCGCCGCGAAGGACAATATCGACATCGCGGGCGTAGCCACCAGTGGCGGCATCGGGCACTACCGGCAGCAAGTCGCCACGAGCGACGCGTTCGTGATGCAGGCGCTGCGCGCGGCGGGCGCGGTGTTCCTGGGCAAGCTCAACATGCACGAGGCGGCACTCGGCGCCACCAACGACAACCCTTGGTTCGGTCGTTGCGAGAATCCGTTGAAGGCGGGCTACACGCCGGGTGGTTCGAGCGGTGGTTCGGGCGCGGCGGTGGCGGCGGGTCTGTGCGCCGGAGCACTGGGCACCGATACGCTCGGCTCGGTGCGCATTCCGGCAGCGTACTGCGGCGTGACCGGCATCAAGCCGACGTACGGGCTGCTGAGCTCGCGCGGTGTCATGCCGATTTCGTGGTCCCTCGATCATGTCGGATTCCTTGCGCCGCGCATTGCCGATCTGCGCCTGCTGCTGGCAGCGGGCGCGCGCTTCGATACGGACTCACCATTCGCGCAACGCGCCACCGGCAAGCCGCCGCTTCGCAACGCCGATTCGCTCGCCGGACTGCGCGTCGGCGTGATCACGCGGTTCGAAGACACCGACATCGAGGCGGAAGTCCTCACCGCGTACGACGCGTGCCGCCGCGCGCTGATCGATGCCGGCGCCGACCTCGTCGAGATCGATCTCAGCGGCTATGCGTTCACGCGAGTGCGGCGCGAGTGTCTGCTGCTGATCGAGATCGAAGGCGCGGTGGTGCATGGCGATGCGATCGCGCAGGATCCGGAAGGGTTCTCCGTGGAGTTGCGATCGATGCTCGCGTACGGTGCTAAGCAGACGGCCCCGCGGGCGGCGCTCGCCTATCGGCGGCTGAGCGAAGCGCGACACCTGCTGCAGCGCGCGACCGACAGCGTTGATGTCCTGGTGTTGCCGACAGCGCCGCAGGCCGCATTCGCGTTCGACCAACCGGTGCCGGTCAATCAGGCCGATCTCAGCGGTCTGGCGAACATTCTCCAGGCGCCCTCAGCGTGCGTGCCATGGGGGCGCGGTCGCAACGATCTGCCGGTGTCGATGCAGGTGATCGGCAAACCGTTCGCCGATGGGCGCGTGCTCGACGTCGCGAGCGTGATGGAGCGATTGTCGCCCGCGATGGGTTGACCGAGCTCTGCCGGCGATCGTATCGGGTCGGTGCGGGGCAGATGAGATCCAGCACGCGACACGCGACAGCAATCGTGTGTGGAGTTTTCTAGGCAGGCGCTTTTTTCGCAAGGCTCGAAACGATATGGACATGACTACCGTGATCTCACGGCGTGCAGCGACGTGCATCGATGGCTGGTGTCGCTGGTTGTTGCTGGTCGCTACGCTGCTGGGGTTGAACGGCGTACCGTTCGCCAGCAATGCGCAAGGCTATCCCGACCGCGCGGTGAAGGTGATCGTGCCGTTCCCGGCAGGCGGGACGATCGATGTCGTCGGTCGCGTGGTGACGCAGCGCATGGCGCAGGCGCTCGGGCAGCCGTTCGTGATGGAGAACCGCGCGGGTGCGGGCGGGGCGATCGGCGCCGAGGCCGCCGCAAAGTCAGCGCCCGATGGATACACCTTGTTCATCGGCGCGGGCAGCACGCACGGCACGAACTCCGCGGTATCGAAGAGCCTGCCGTACGACCCGATCCGCGATTTCGCACCGATCGGCCTGATCGTGAACCTTCCGTACATCCTGGTGGCGCACCCTTCGCTGCCGGCCAACAACACCGCCGAACTCATCGCGCTCGCACGCAAGGATCCGGGCAAGCTCAACTTCGCCTCGTACGGCAACGGCAGTTCGAACCATCTTGCGATGGAGCTGTTCAAGGCGATGACCGGCATCGACGTCGTGCACGTGCCGTACAAAGGCGGCGCGCCGGCGATCGCCGATCTGGTTGCCGGGCAGGTGCAGTTCATGTTCGAGGTGTTTCCCACGTCCGGGCCGCACATCAAGTCGGGCAAGCTGAAACTGTTGGGAGTCGGCTCGGCGCAGCGATCGACGCTCGCACCGGCCACCACAACGCTTGGCGAATCAGGCGCAAGCGGCTTCGATGCCGGCACGTTCGCCGCGCTGTTCGCCCCGGCCGCCACCCCGCGCACCGTGATCGACACGCTCAATCGCGAGTTGAACCGGGCGCTGGCCGATTCCGCGACGCGCGCGCGCTTCGTCGAACTCGGCGTTGAGGGCGCGAGCGGTTCGCCCGATCAACTCGGCGCGCGCGTTGCCGACGAAGTGCGCAAGTGGTCGCAATTGGTCAAAGAGCGCAATCTGCGGTTCGACTGAACGCGGATCGCCGCCGATGAGGTCAGATCCAACGTAATGATCAGCAGTTGGCCCCGCCATTGCGACGGCACACCTCGCTCACCAGTCCGCTCCAGTACGCGGGAAGCGAGTTCCACGGATTGCTCGCACCTTTGTCGTTGGTGATGTAGACCAGCCCCGCATTGCGTTGCTGCGCAAGCGTGATGAATCCCAGTGCCGTATCGAGCGTGCCGACGTCGTGCACCAGGTGGGCGAAGCGATCGTTCGCGTAGTTGCGTACCCACGTGGGCGTCTGCAGCCGTCGGTAAGGCCGCGGTCCCGATTCGAAGGTGACCAGCGCATCGGCGAGCGGCAGGCCGACGTAGAGTTCAGGGGCTGTGGTTCCCGGGTTCATGATCACGCGAAAGCCCGGATTGAGCCCTTTGATGTACTGATAGATGGCCAGGTAGTAATTGACGCTCGCTGCGCTGCCGTCGTCGGCCATCTCGTCGATGAAGATGCCGTCGATCGCATAGAAGCTGAGATAGCGGTTGATGTCGGTCACTACGTCGTTGAGCGGGCGCGCGCCGTATGAAGTCGGGACGTAGCCGATCGTCTTCACACCGGCCGCGCGCGCATTGTTGACGACGGCGGTGTAGTTCGGATCAACCGAGGTTCCCGGCCCGCTATTCGGATTCACGATCGCCGTGACCGGCGCCTTGCTCGCCGCAGCGGTGAGATTGGCCCAGTAGGTGAGGCCCTTTGCTTCCGGATAGAAGTAGGCCGGCACGAGCAACTCGAGCGGCGCGGCGAAAGCCCAGTGCGAACCGCCGGCGAACAGCGCAACGGCGGCCAGAACCGCTGCGGCATGGATGCGAATGCGACTGCCAAGAAACATGAATCTTCCCCCTGGATGGATGAGCAACGGGCTACCGAACGCGTGTTGCGATCGGGCGGGGGGAGAAGCAGCGGTGTGTGCTGAGAGTGATCGGCGCGGGTGCCGATCGCTGAAGCTAGCCGATGATCCCGGGGAGCGATGTGATCGAGTGCGCCATCCGCGCTGCGTCCATGCCACGTGTCCAAGCACGCGAAGTGCGGTCGGTGTGGCGCTTCCCGTTCATCAGCGGATGCATGCCGCTTGTGTGCAGCTGGCACGGCGATGATGGAACCCCGATGGTGGCGTCACGATGGTTACCCTGCCGGATTGCAGGGGTTGAGATCGCACAACACAGTTGGTCGTGAATCGATATACTCTATTTCTATTCATTCCAATGACAAAAAATAAAAGAAACTATTATATAAACATAGTGTTATATAATACATATTCTATTCAATATGGCCGCGAATCTCGACCGACAAGCCATCCGTGAGGGTCTCCGTGAGCCTGCCAGCGCGAGCGATCTGGGGCGTGCGCTGGGCAAGAGTCAGCCGACGGTGTCGCGCCTGCTACAACAGATGAGCGACGAGGTCGTCGCGCTCGGACGCGGACGTCGCACGCGCTACGCGCTCAAGGCGCCGATCCTCGGTCTGCCGTCGCACCAGCCGCTATGGTGGACCGACGAGACGGGGCGCATCGAGCGTTGCGGTGAATTGAACTTCCTCGCGGGCGAGCGCATTCACGTTGAACTCGCCGGCCTGTCGCTCACGACGCAGGGAACGTTGCCTTGGTTTCTCTCGCCGTTGCGTGCGCAGGGATTTCTCGGCCGCATCCGCGCGCAGGCGCTGTCGCCACTCGGATTTGATCGCGATCCCGATCGCTGGACGATCGCCCAGCAGCTTCATGCGATGGCGCGGCACCTTTCCGATCCGGCCGGAGCCATCACGGTGGGTGAGCCGATCGCCGCCACGCCGACGATCGTGTCGAACCGATCGGCGCAACGGCTGCGTGAATTCGATCGCCTTGCGCAGGACGTGAGCCTCACGCTGCCGGCCGGATCATCGGCCGCAGGCGAGCAGCCCAAGTTCCTGGCACACGTTGCGGGCGAGTTGCGCAATGACGCGTCGATGCATCTGCTGATCAAGTTTGCCCCGCCTGCGGGCACGCCGTTCGGCGATCGCTGGCACGATCTGCTGCATGCCGAGGCCCTTGCGCTGCAGGTGTTGGCCGATCATGGGATCGCAACCGCACGCGCGCGCGTCGAACGCACGCCGACGCGAACCTTGCTCGTATCCGAACGCTTCGATCGAATCGGCGCGCGCGGCCGCCGGCACGTCGTCGCGCTCGATGCCATTCATGAGGCTTTCGTGACGGGCCCGCGCCAGCATTGGGCGGCTACGTGCGATGTGCTTGCGCGGCAGCGGCGTATCAGTGAAGGCGATGCTGCGACGGTTCGCAATCTGATTGCGTTCGGCCGGCTTATCGGCAACTCGGATATGCACTTCGGCAACTTGAGCTTCTTGGTTGCGCGCGCCGAGCTGGCGTCCGGGCGTCTCAATCTCGCGCCGGTCTACGACATGCTGCCGATGCACTGGCGCCCGGATCCGACGACCGGGACGCTCGACCTGTCGCCGTTCGATCCGGCCGAACTCGATCTAACCGGTCCGGCGCGCGCGTGGGCCGAGGCGTTCTGGAACGCGCTGGCGCGCACCACTGAGGTCTCGACAAAATTTCGGGCGCTTGCTCGCGAGATGGCCAAACGCGTGCGCGCCGGCTGATCAGCCCAGCACCGCGCCGACGGCCTGCTCGACCACTGTCCCAGCGAAGAATCGCGGATTCATGCCGGCGTGCAGCTCGGCTACATGCCCGAATGTGAAAGCGCGGAAGTCATCCGCGGTGAGCAGGCCGTCCTCGACCAGCTCATAGGCTTCGGCCAGCACTGCGCTCATGTCGGTCACGTCGAAATGCCCGACGTCCGAGCCGAACACCGCCTTGAGCTTCGCGCCGAAGTGATTGAGCTTGCGATTGAAGGCGACTGTGGTCATGCGATCGTCGGCCTCGCAGCCGAAGTAGAAGTTCGGCACGAACCGCTCGTACAGATCGCGCGCTTCGCTGATCGCGCACGCGGCGAACTCGTCGCTCGGCTCGGATTCATCACCGTCGGGTGAGACCAGGGCATGGTCCCAGCCGTGCTCGATTTCCGCTGCCTTGGCCCGATAGCGATCGTCGCCATGTTCTTCGAACAGTCGGCGCAGCTCGGCGCGATCGACCAGCGCGGGCGCGAGGTTGCGATGCATCGCCGCGACGTTGCGCTTCTCCCAGTGCTCGCACAAATCGTTGTATAGGTTCGCCGCCCAGCCGACGCCGCCTTCGAGAAAGGCGAACTTGAGCTGCGGGAAGCGATGCGTGACCCCACCCAGGAACAGCGCCTTGGCGAACGCTTCAGCCGCGGCGGCGAAATGGCCAATGTGGTTGTAGACGAAGCTGGTGCTCGAGCGGCGCGTGCCCCAGCCCATCGAGTTGTTGTGCGTGGCGGGCGCGACGCCGAGCTCGACGCAGCGCCGCCACACCGGGTCGTAGTCGTAGGCGGAATCGAGCGCGAGCGGATCGATCCAGAACGCGTACGGCGCGAGTTCCGGGCGATCCCTCGCGACCGCCGATAGCGGGCGTTGCACCGTGCCGGCGATCATCGCGGTCTTCAGCCCGAGCGTGCCGACGGCGTAGTCGAGTTCTTCCAGCGCTTCCTGCGGCGTGTGCGTGGGGATGGTCGCAGCCGGTGTCATGCGCGAGGCGTGTCCGCGGAAGAGCTCGGCGTACATCGTATTGAGCGCGCGGCACATCGCGCGGCGCAGTTCCTCATCGATCGCACCCGAGATGAACGGGATCGCGATCGTCGGATACACGATCTGAAAATCGATGCCGAACTCGTCCAGACGCTGGCGCATCAGATTGGGCAGTAGCGCGGTGGCGCGGTCGATGGTGTTGGCCGGCATCACCCAGAACGGTCGGCGCATGATGCCGCGCTCGCGCCTTTCGGCCGGCGCGAGATCGCGCCAGTTGCCCCAGGCGCCCTGGCGCATCGTGTCGACGTAGCGCTCGGCGATGCGCGGACCCGCTACCTGCTTGAGGTAGTCGATCAGCACCGGCGGACATTCGACGAGGTGCCCGTCGCCGTCGATGATCGGATGATCGAGCCGGCGGCGAATATCCGCCGAACGCATGGTGGCGCTCATCGTGACGATCCTCCTTGTGCGCCGGAGGATACTCCGCGATCGGTTTTTGAAATTGACGGGTCCGCGCTTTGCACCGAGAATTTGCCGCACCTGCCTCTCGCCTCGCCCGCGGCGGTGACTACCGCGTCGGTGTGGCAATTTTTCGAGACGCCCCGAGACGATTCGAAACGCCTCGACGCACCCTGACACACGAACATGGCGCAACATACTTATCGCTGGCCCGACGGCGCGCAACTGGCGCTGTCGGTGGTCGTCAACGTCGAGGAAGGCGCCGAGAGTTCGATCGCCGAGGGCGATCGCGGGCCCGAGCCGGTCGACGAACTGGGCATCACCCTCAAGAAGCCGATCCGCAACTACGGCAACGAGTCGAACTATCGCTACGGCATCAACGCCGGCGCACCGCGCGTGATGCGCTTGCTCGAGCAGTACGGCGTGCGGGCTACGTTCACCGCGGCAGCCGTTGCGTTGGAGCGCGCGCCGGAGCTGGCCGGTGAAATCGTTCGCCAGGGCCACGAGGTGTGCTCGCACGGCTGGCGCTGGGTGCACCAGTTCCACATGGACGAAGCCGCCGAGCGCGCGTTCATCCGCAAGGCGGTGGCCTCGATCGAGCAGACCACCGGCAAACGTCCGCTCGGATGGCTGTCGCGCTATCTGCTCACGCCGAACACGCGCCGGTTGTTGGCCGAGGAGGGGTTTCGCTATCACATGGACGACTACTCCGACGATCAGCCGTTCTGGGACGGCAACGGCGGCAAGCCGATCGTCATCGTGCCGTACGCGCTCGATACCAACGACATGAAGTTCTGGACCGATCCGGCGCTGCCCACCGAGCATTGGCTTCGTTACGCCATCGACACGTTCGAATGGCTGTACCAGGAGGGCAGGCATGCCCCGCGCATGATGTCGATCGGCCTGCACCTGCGCATCATCGGCCGCCCCGGGCGCATCGGCGCCTTCGACAAATTTCTGCAGCACGTGCGCAGCAGGCCCAATGTCTGGATCACCACGCGCCTGGCGATCGCCGAGCATTTCGCGCAAAGCGTCGCGGCGCCCGCGCGCTGAACACCTGAATCGCATCCTGTATTGAATCGAACATCACCCGGAGGAATCCGCCATGCAACTGCAAGTGACCCGGCCCGTGCGTCAGACCGATCCGGCCGAAGAAGCCGCGATGCTCGAGGCGATCGATCGCTGGCTCGAGAAAGACGTGCGCCCGAACGCGATGAAGCTCGAACACGATGACGTGTGGCCCGCCGAGATGGTCGAGCGCATGAAGGAGTTCGGACTGTTCGGCGCGGTGATCGATCCGCAGTGGGGTGGCCTGGGGCTGTCGGCGAGCACGTACGCCAAGATCGTCACGCGGATCTCGTCGGTGTGGATGTCGCTCACCGGCATCTTCAATTCGCATCTGATGATGGCCACGCTGGTGGAGAAGTTCGGCACCGACGAGCAGAAGAAGCGATGGCTGCCGCGGATGTGCTCGGGCGAGCTGCGCGGCGGGCTTGGGCTCACCGAGCCCGATGCCGGCACGGATCTGCAAGGCATCCGCACGCGCGCCACCAAAGACGGCAAGCACTACATCGTCAACGGCACCAAGACCTGGATCTCCAACGGCATCCAGGGCTCGGCCTTCGCCGTGCTGGTGAAAACAGACCCGAGTGCGCAGCCGGCGCGCAAGGGCATGTCGATGTTCATCTTCGAGAAGGGGCCGGGCTTCGCCGTCTCGCGCAAATTGGAAAAGCTCGGCTACAAGGGCATCGATTCGGCCGAACTCGTGTTCGACAACTTCAAGGTGAGCGCCGACAACCTGCTCGCCGACGAAGGGCAGGGCTTCTATCTGGCAGTGAGCGGACTGGAGCTGGGGCGCATCAACGTTGCCGCGCGCGGCGTGGGCATCGCCAAGGCGGCGCTCGACGAGTCGGTGCGTTATTCACAGATGCGCAAGACCTTCGGCAAGCCGATCTGCGAGCATCAGGCCATCCAGCTCAAGCTGGGTGAGATGGCCACGCGCCACGAGGCGGCGCGACTGCTGGTCGAGCAGGCCGCCAAGGCGTACGACGAAGGCCGGCGCTGCGACATGGAGGCGGGCATGGCGAAGTACTTCGCCTCGGAAGCCGCGCTGGAGAATTCCACCGAGGCGATGCGCATCTTCGGCGGCTACGGCTATTCGAAGGAGTTTCCGATCGAGCGGCTCTATCGCGACGCGCCGCTGATGTGCATCGGTGAAGGCACCAACGAAATGCAGCGCATTATCATCGCGCGGCAGATGATCGAGCGGAACAAGATCTGACTTCGAGCACGATTCAATCCATTCCCTGGTCGCACGAACTGCGCGTCCTCGCGGCGCGCTTCGGTGATCTGCCCGCCGTCACCGACGGCGAACGCGCACTCACGTACCGCCAGCTATCCGCGGGCGCGCACGCGATGGCGCGCAAGCTCCAGGCGCTTCGCGTGCAACCCGGCGAAAGCGTTGCCTGGTCGATGCCGAACTGCCTGGAGGTGGTGTGGGTGAGCTACGGCATCACGCTCTCGGGCGCGGCCGAATCGCCGATGCCGCACACGCTCACGCCCGCAGAGGTGCAGTGGTTCGGCTCGCTCGCGAAGTTCCGTTACGTCGTCACCCAGGCGAGCCGCGCCGCTGCGTTTCGCGAGATGGGCTACGAGCCGATCGTGCTCGATGACATCGACCTCACCGACGACGGCCACACGCTCGCGCCCGTCGATGCCGGTGCGTGGGGCAAGGTGATCTCCTCCTCGGGCACGACCGGCCGCCCGAAGGGATTGGTCTACTCACACGGCCGGCGCTGGCTCGCTAACGCCATGCTCAAGCAGGCGTTGCCGTACACACCCGGACCGCACTCGCGCGTGCTGCTGATGACGCCGTTTTCGCACGGCTCCGCGCTGATGAATGCGGCGTGGACCGACTACGGCGGTGTATCGGTGCTGCTGAACGGCGTCGATCCCGCGAAGGTCGGGCCGATGTTGTCACGCGGCGAAGTGGATACCGTGTTCGCGCCGCCGACGGTGATCAACAAGCTCGCTGAATCGTTCGGCGACCGGCGCTTTCTGGGCGTGCGCTGTCTGTTCACTGGCACGCAGACGCTCACGCCCGCGACCTACGCCAAGGCCAAGGCGATGTTCGGCCCGGTGGTGCGCGTGACCTACGGCAAGGGTGAATGCACCAACCCGATCACCGTCCTTGCGCCTGCGGACACCGAGCGTTGCTACACGGAGCGCGGTGACGCGGAGAATTCCGACCAGTCGGGCGCATGCCTGGGCTGGCCGGCAGCCGGCGTGGAGATCGAAGTGCGCGACGACAACGGTCAGCCGGTGCCGATGGGCGAGCAGGGCGAGATTCATCTGCGCGCGCGGCACATGTACCTCGGTCATATCGATCCGAATGGATTCCATCCGCTCGAGGCGGGCGGCTGGCACCAGACCGGCGATCTGGGTTCGATCGACGAGCGCGGGCGGGTCTGGCTCTCGGGCAGGGCGGCCGATGTGATCAAGTCCGGTGGCTACAAGGTCAATCCCGAGGAGATCGAGGCCACGATCGGCGCGTTGCCCGAGTGCGGCCAGGTCTGCGTGACGTCGCTGCCGTCGGGTTACTGGGGCGAAGTGATCGTCGCCGCAGCCGAGGGTGTGCGCGGCACCTGGGCGGACGCAGCGCGTGCGCGGCTGGCGAGTCTGTCCCGGCACAAGCATCCGCGCGCCTTTGTCGATGTCGAGGCACTGCCGCGCAATCCGCAGGGCAAGATCAGCCGGCGCGCGGTACGCGAACTTATACTGTCGCGGTACGCGCTGGAGGATGGATCGCATCCGCAGTTGCGTGTGAAGAGTGAAGGGTGATGGGGGCGCGAGGTTGAACCAGAAGGTGTACGAGGAGACGACGATGGCAGGCCTTACCGAGAGCATTGCGGCATACGTATCGAACCCCGGCGTGTCCAGCCTGCCTGATGACGCGGCGGGCATCATCCGCTCGGGCTTCATCGACACCATCGCAACGATGCTGGCTGCGCGCGACGAGCCGGTTACGCTGCTCATGCGCGGTCATGTGCGCGCCAGGCGATCGAGTCTGGCCGAGGCGAGTCTGCTGCTTGGCAATGAGTTCGCCGGTGCGGCCGACGCGGCGCTGGTGAACGGCACGGCCGGCCACGCGCTCGACTACGACGATGTCGCCATGAGCGGACATCCGAGCACGGTGCTGGTACCGGCGGTGCTGGCCGAAGGCGAGGCGCTTGGCGCGAGCGGGCTCGACGTGATGCGCGCCTACCTCGTCGGCTACGAGGTCTGGGCCGAGCTGATCCGACGCGATACCGATTCACATCACACCAAGGGCTGGCATCCCACCGGCGTGTTCGGCACGGTTGCCGCGGCTGCGGCCGTGGCGAATCTGCGCAAGCTCAATGCGGAGCAGGCCCGCACCGCGCTGGCCATTGCCGGCAGCATGGCCTCAGGCCTGATCGCCAACTTCGGCACCATGACCAAGCCGTTTCACGCCGGACGCGCTGCCGCCAACGGCATCGAGTCGGTGCGGCTGGCGCAGGCCGGGCTCACTGCCGCGCCCGACGCCTTCGAGCATCAGAACGGCTTCCTCTCGGCGCTGTCGCCGCGCGGTAATGTCGATCGCACCCGACCCGCGACGATCGGCAAGGAACTGGCAATCCTCGACCTGGGCCTGTCGATCAAGAAATATCCGATGTGCTACGCGACGCATCGGGTGATCGATGGCGTGATCGATCTGGTCACGCGCAACAACGTCAATGCGGGTGATGTCGCCAAGGTCGAGGCGACGGTGGGTGCCGCACAGGAGCGCATGCTGCGCAACCACGCACCGGTCACCGGGCTGGAGGCGAAATTCAGCCTGGAGTTCGCGGTGGCTTCATCGGTGGTGGCCAAACGAGTGGGGCTGGGCGAGCTGACCGATCAGTTCGTCAATCAGCACGAGGTGCGTGAGGCGATGACCAAGGTCGCGATCAACACCGTCGACACCCGTTGTCCGCTGGAACCGGGCTTCGCGATGAATGATCGCGTCGTCGTGCAACTGAAGGACGGCCGCCGGCTGGATTCGGGCGAAATCCGTTTTGCACGCGGCAACGCCAAGCTGCCGCTGCGCGACGAGGATCTGCGCGTGAAATTCATCGATTGCGCGCGCGGCGTCACGCACCTCGACCCGGCCGCGTTGTTCGAGCGGCTGGCGCGATTGCAGTCCGTGGCGAACGTGAAGGAACTGGTCGGCGTGCGCGAAACGCGCCGCGCTGCCTAGCCGAGCAAGGAGCACGCGATGGATGCCGATACCGAACGCCTGCTGCGCGAGAACGTGCGCCGCTTCGTCGAGAAGGAAGTGGTGCCGAACGGTCGCAAGTGGGAGGACGAAGGTATGGTGCCGCGCGAGGTGCTGCGGCAGATGGGCAATCTGGGCTTCCTCGCATTGCGCGTGCCCGAGGAATACGGCGGCAGCGGGCTCGACGCCACCGCCACCGCGCTGTTCGCCGAGGAACTGTCACGCTCCACCTTCGGCGGATTCGCCGCGACGGTGCTGGTGCACACCGACATGGCCACGCCGCATCTGATGCATGCCGGCACCGCCGAGCAGAAGGCGCGCTACATGCCCGACATCGTCGCCGGCAAGCGCATCACCGCGATCGGCGTGACCGAACCCGATGCGGGGTCGGATGTCAAAGCGATCCGCACCAACGCCAAACGCGACGGCAACGACTGGGTGCTGAACGGCGCCAAGATGTTCATCACCAACGGCGTGCACGCCGACATCTACTTCGTCGCCGCCAAGACCGAGCCCGCGGCCGGCAGCAAGGGCATCTCGATGTTCATCGTCGAGAAGGGCACGCCCGGATTCAAGGTGAGCCGCGCACTCGACAAGATGGGCTGGCGCTGCTCGGACACCGCAGAGCTGGTGTTCGAGAACTGCCGCGTCCCCGTCGGGAATCTGCTGGGCGAGGAAGGCCGCGGCTTCTACGCGATCATGCGCAACTTCCAGAACGAACGCATCGCGATCGGTGCGATGGCAGTCGGTGAATCCAGCCGCGCCATCGAGATCACGCTCGATTACGTGCGCACCCGCAAGGCGTTCGGCGGGCCGCTATGGAGCCTGCAGACGATCCGGCAGCGGCTGGCGATGCTGAGCGCGCAGGTGGAGGCTGGCCGACAACTCGTCTGTCATGCGGCGCGGCTGGATGCGCAAGGCAAGGACTGCGTGAAGGAAGTGTCGATGGCCAAGGCCTATTGCGGCGAACTGGTCAATCGCGTGATGTACGAATGCCAGCAGTTCCATGGCGGATTCGGCTATATCCGCGAATCGACGATCGAGCGCATGGTGCGCGATGCACGCATCGACGCGATCGGCGGCGGCGCCACCGAAGTGATGCTCGAGGAAGTCGCCAAGCGCATGTGAGTGCGGCACTCTCAACTGAACAACGAAGGGTGACACGGTGGAAGGGCACGTCAGTTTCGTCTCCGATGGATTGAAGATCGCCGGTGTACTGCACACGCCCGATGGCGCGCCTGCGGGCACGCGGCATCCGGTGCTGATCCTGCTGCACGGTTTCGGCAGCAACAAGAACGGCGAATGGCTGCGCATCACCGGCAAGCTGCTCAATCAATGGGGCTACGCCGCACTGCGCATCGACTTTCGCGGCTGCGGTGACAGCGAGGGTGTGCGCGCCCGCGTGATCTGCCTGGAGCAGGTCGAAGACACCAAGAACGCCGTCAGCTATCTGCGCTCGCGTGCCGATATCGATCCGGGGCGGATAGGCGTGTTCGGCCATAGCTTCGGTGCCGCGGTGGCGGTGTACGCGGGTGGGGTCGATCCGCGGATTGCCGCAGTGATCTCCTCGGGCGGCTGGGGCGACGGCGTCAAGAAGTTCCGCAGGCAGCACGAATCCCCCGAAGCATGGACGCGCTTCACCGAAATGATGGAGCGCGGCAAGAAGGTGCGCGCCGAGACCGGGCAGTCGATCATGGTGCCGCGCTTCGATATCGTGCCGATCCCGCCGCATCTGCGCGGCAACCTCTCGCCTGGCTCGCACCTGGAATTCCCGTTCGAAGTGGTGGAGAGCATGTTCAACTTCCGCGCGATCGACGTGGTGGGCAACATCGCGCCGCGACCGCTGATGCTGTTGCACCCGGCTAACGACTCGGTCACCCCGACCGAGCAGTCGGTCGACATGTTCAATGCCGCGAAGCAGCCGGCCGACCTGTTCCTGGTTTCGAACGTCGATCACTTCCTGCTCTCCGAAGGCAATCCGCTGGTCATCAACCTGGTGAAGAACTGGCTGGAGAAGTACTTCCCGGCACGCAAGGCATGAGCGCAGGCGGCGCGGCAGGCGCTGATGGGGCGGTCGGCACCGGGCCGCGGGTAGTGCAGGCAGAGGCGCTGCGCCGTTTCACGCGCGCGGTGTTCGAGACCAAGGGCTACGCGCCCGATCACGCGGCGATCGTTGCAGACGTGCTGGTGTGGGCCAACCTGCGTGGCATCGATACGCACGGCGTGGTGCGCGTACCGCGTTACGTCGAGTACCTCGACGAAGGCGGTGTGATCGCCCGACCCCTGATCACGCTGCGCAACGAAACCGCGGCGGCGGTGGTGGTCGACGCCGGACGCGCCGCCGGGCCGATCGCGATGAGCGTCGGCGCCGAGCAGGCGGTGCGCAAGGCGCGCGAGGCTGGACTAGGCATGGCGCTGGTGTGCGCCACCAGTCACGCCGGCGCGCTCGGCTACTTCACGCTCAAGATCGTCGAGCAGGGCATGGCGGCAATAGGCATCGCCGGCTCCTGGCCTAACATGGTCTATCACGGGACGCGCAAGGCAAGCGTCTCGACCAGTCCGATCTCGTTTGCCACTCCCGGCGGCGCGCACGGTCCGGTCGTGCTCGACATGGCCACCGGCGTGATCTCGATGGGCAAACTGGTGCAGGCGCGTCGACTCGGTCAGCCGCTGCCGCCGGGTTCGGCGATCGACAAGCAGGGCAATCTGACCACCGATGCCAAGGCAGCCGATGCGCCGATGCCGCTCGGTGGGCCGAAAGGATCCGGTCTGGCGCTGATGATCGAACTGCTCTGTAGCGTATTGAGCGGGCACCCGATTCTCGCGGAATTCATCGAAGGCGCACCGGGCAGCGAACGACAAAAGCAGAACGGCATGTTCATCGCCATCGACATCGCGCGCTTCTGTGATCCCGCGTATTTCGCGCAGCAGGTCGAGCGGCTGGTGCGCGATCTGAAGGCGCTGCCGAAAGATCCTGATGTGCCCGAGATCCTCATGCCCGGCGAGCGCGGCGCCCGTACATTGGCCAAGCGTATGCGCGATGGCATTCCGATTCCGCCGCACGTCGGTAAAGAACTCGACGCGCTTGCCGCGCGGCTCGCACTACCCGCGCTGGCGTGATCAGCAAAGTGTCGATGCATGGCGCGTTGCATCCGATCGCAGCGCCAGCACGGCAAGCACGCGGCGCTGACGCTTCCGCTGCATTTGAATGGAGGTTCGCGATGAATACAGTCGCCAAGCCCACAACCCGTACGATGAACCGCGACATGGTCGATGCCGGCGATGGGGGAATGCGGCGTGCCCATCTGCTTGCACTGGCTTTCTTGGGGAGCGTGCTGCTTGTCGTCGCGCAGGTGAGTGCACAGAGCTATCCCGCCAAGCCGGTGCGATTGCTGGTGGGCTTTCCGCCTGGGGGACCGGTCGACACCGTCGCGCGCGTCGTGGCGCAGCGGTTGCCCGCGCATCTGGGTCAACCGGTGGTGGTGGAGAACCGGCCCGGCGCCGACGCCAGCATCGCGATGGAGGCGCTCGCCAAGTCGACGCCTGACGGCTACACGATCTATCTGTTGCAGCCCGGCGTGGCGATCAATCCTTCGCTCTACAAGAGCGTGCCGTTCGATCCGATCAAGGATTTCGCGCCGATCACGCTGATCGGCGAGTCGCCGAACCTCATCGTGGTGCCGCCCGGGCTCGATGCAAGTTCGCTCCAGGCGTTCGTGACATTGGCCAGGCAGAAGCCCGGCCATCTCAACTACGGCTCGACCTCGAGTCCGACGCTGCTTGCAACCGAACTGCTCAATGCGATGGCCGGCATGCAGACCACGCGCGTGTCGTACAAGGGTGCGCCACCGGCATTCAACGCCGTCATGACCGGTGAGGTGCAGATGGTGATCAGCAGCATCGGCACGCTGTTGCCGCTTGCCAAGGCCGGCAAGGTGCGCGCACTGGCCGTGACCAGTGCCAGGCGCTCGTCGCTCGCACCCGACATTCCCACCGCGAGCGAGGCGGGCGTGCCCGGTTACGCCGCGACCACCTGGTATGGCCTCGCGGCGCCGGGCGCCACGCCGCGCCCGATCGTCGACCGGCTCAATGCCGATGTGAGGAAGGTGCTGGGCGAAGCCGAGGTCAGGCAGCAGCTGGCGAATCTGGGCATCGACGAACCGTCGCCGGGTACGCCCGAACAACTGGCCGAACTGGTACGCAGCGAACTCGCCAAATGGGCCCGCGTGGTGAAAGACGCCGGTGTGAAGATCGAGTAGGCCCAACCACACGGCGCACACTGAACTATGACCGCACCTCCTGATTCATGGCTGGAGCCGCCGCGCGACAAGAAGCTGTTGCGGCGCCAGTTGCAGGCTGAGCGCCTGGCCATGATCGACCGTCACCGCCGCGCGATGCATTTGCAGGAGGTGTTACGCGTGTGGCTGATCGGGCGCGACGAGACTGCCATCGGCGCCTATTGGCCGATCAAGGGCGAGTTCGACGCGCTGCCGGCGCTCTTCCGCTGGACCGAGGGCGAAGACGTACAAGGCCGGCACCGCATCCTCGGGCTGCCGGTGATCAATCGCGACACCAAGCGTCTGCGTTTTCACCGCTGGTATCCCGGCTGTCCGATGGAAGAGGATGCCTTCGGCATCCCCAAGCCCAAAGACACCGACACGTTCGCGCCGGAGTTGCTGATCGTGCCTTGCGTCGGGTTCGGTCCGCGCGGCTTGCGCCTGGGCTACGGTGGCGGCTTCTACGACCGCACGCTCGCCACGCTCGCGCCCAAGCCGTTCACCGTCGGCGTCGGCTACGCGCACGGGTTCGTGCCGTGGCTCGAACCCGAACCGCACGACGTGCCGCTCGATGCGATCCTGACCGAGGAAGGTGTCGCCTGGGATTCTTGAGCGAAGCTCTCGTCGAACCTAGAACGCCGGCTTGCGCTTGGCCTTCTTGTAGCGCGCCATGCCTTCGATGATTTCCTGCTTGGCCTCCTCCGGGCCGACCCAGCCGGTGACCTTCACCCACTTGCCCGGCTCCAGATCCTTGTAGTGCTCGAAGAAGTGCTGGATCTGTGCGCGCGTGATCTCGGGCACGTCGCGGATCGTCGCCATGTGCCGATAGAGCGGCGAGAGCTTGTCGATCGGCACGGCGAGCAGCTTGGTGTCATCGCCCGCCTCGTCCTCCATCTTGAGCATGCCGATCGGCCGGCAGCGCACCACCACGCCGGTGATGATCGGCACCGGGCTCAGCACCAGCACGTCCACCGGATCGCCGTCGCCCGACAGGGTATGCGGGATGTAGCCGTAGTTGCATGGATAGTGCATCGCCGTCGACATGAAGCGGTCGACGAACACCGCGCCGGTCTCCTTGTCGACCTCGTACTTCACCGGGTCGGCGTTCATCGGGATCTCGATGATGACGTTGATGTCGTTGGGTACATCACGGCCGGTGCTGACGCGGTCGAGGCTCATGGCGGACTGGGGCGAGTAGGAGAGGACTGAACAGAGAGCGGCCGTCGAGGACCGATGCGGAGCTTATCGCGCTCGTCGGGCCCGCGCCCGGCCGATGGCTTGGCGCTCGCGACTATTTGCCCCTGCGACGACACACGAAGATCCTAGAGACATTTTGGGGACCTACTGCACCTTCAATCCCAGTTCCTTCACCATCCGCGCTTTCAACTCGAAATCGGCTTGCAGCTTCCTGGCGAACGCGGCTCGACCCTCGTACGAGGCGGTCTGATTGAGTTTCTGGAGCTGGCCGGCGTACGCCTCCGACTTGACCGCCTGTTCGCACGCGCGCTCCAGCGTGTCGAGTACGGCATCGGGCGTGCCTTTCGGCGCGAACATGCCGTTGTAGCCGGGCGGCACGTTCGGCAGACCGAGTTCGAACACGGTCGGCACATCGGGCCCGCCCGGATGGCGCTTCTCGCTGAACACCGCGAGCGGGCGCAAGCCGCGACCGACGATCGAGGAGAACGCGCCTACGCCGTAGGTCAGCTCGCCTGAGATCAGGTTCGGCAGCATCTGCGCATCGCCGCGATAAGGCACGAAGTTCACGTCGATCTTTGCCGCGTGCGCGAACGACGCTCCCGACAGATGCGGGATCGAGCCGTAGCCCACGCTGCCCCAGGAAAGCTTGCCCGGTTTCGTCTTGGCGTCGTCGACGAGATCCTTGATCGTCTTGTAGGGCGAGGCCTGGTTCACCAGCACCGCGAAGATGTTCTCGAAATGCGCGCACACCGGCACGATCGATTCGAACGTGTAGGGCAGTGATTTCATCAGGTGCGGCGTGTTGGTCATCGGCGTGGCCGGCGAGATCGAAATCGTGTAACCGTCGGGCTTGGCTTGCGCCAGTTGTGCGAAGCCGATCGTGCCGCTCGCGCCGTCGCGATTCACCACCACGAACGCCTGACCGAGGATGCGCGTGAGCTCGGCGGCCATCACGCGCGAGAGGATGTCGACGCCCCCGCCCGCGGTGAACGGCATGATCACCGTCACCGGTTGCGAGGGGTAGCGGTCCTGGGCCATGGCGTGCGAGCCCGCGCCGCTCACCAGTGCGACGAGCACCGCCTTCATCGCGATCGAAATCGCGCGACTGAAATCGCGCGGATTGCGCGGTCGAGTGCGAAGGAGCCGGCGTGGCGCCAGATGAGTGCGGGTCATCGTTTTGCGTTCCTGTTCATGGAGAGGTCTTGCGCAGCATTGCGCGCACGTTCTGCGGGCTGAGGGGTTGGCAATCGACGACGACGTTGAACGGGGACAGTGCATCCTGCACCGCCAGACTCACCGCGCCGATCGCGCCCATCACACCGCCCTCGGCCATGCCCTTGAGGCCGAGTGGCGTGGCGCGGCTCGGCGTATGCACGCTGAGCACCTCGAGTGCCGGAATCTCGCACGCGGTCGGTACGAGATAGTCCGCGAGCGTCGCCGAGAGGTTCTGTCCCTGCGCGTCGTATTGAACATGCTCGAACAACGCGCCGCCCAGGCCCATCGTGACCGCGCCGTGCTGCTGGCCTTCGACAATGCGCGGATTCATCACCGTTCCGCAATCCTCGGCGACCAGATAACGCAACAGCTTCACTTGACCCGTGCGCACGTCGACCTCGACGACGCATGCGTGCGCGGCGTTGGAGTAGGTCATCGGTGGCGGGTCGTACGTCTTGGAGAAATCCAACCCCGGGGCCATGCCAGTCGGCAGCGCAAGCGGATCGAGATACGCAGTGCGCGCGATCTGCGCCAGCGTGAGCGGTGTCTGCAGCCATTGCCCGGCGTCGCGCCGTTCGATTTTGCCGGCGCGGATGCGCAAGTCGCCCGGCACCGGCGCGGTACTCGACGCGCTGGCAGTGGCGCTCAGCAGGTGTCGCGCGATGGCCAGCAGCTTGTCACGTGCATCGAGCGCACAGAGCCACAGTACGCTGCCGCCCACCGTGCCGCCGCGCGCACCGCGGCTACCCATGCCGTACGGCGCCACGTCGGTGTTTCCGGTGAGGATGCGCACCTGCGCGGGGTCGATGCCGAGCGCCTCGGCCACCACCTGCGCGAACGGTGTCTCGTAGCTCTGGCCCGAACTCATCAGTCCGACCGAAGCATTCACCACACCGGTGGGCTCGATGCGAATCCATGCCGCTTCGTGTCCGGAACCGGGAATGCCTGCCGACTTGTAGAACGCCGACCCATAGGTTGTCGACTCGACCACGTTGCACAGTCCAAGTCCGAGATGACGCCCACGATCGCGGGCCGCAGCCTGTTCGCTGCGAAACGCGTCGATGTCTATCGCGGCAAGCGCCACCTGCATCGTCTCGGCCGGCGTGACATCGACGATCACCTCGCCGGTGGGCATCGTGTAAGGCTGATCCTCCGCGCTCACCATGTTGCGCCGGCGCACCTCGATCGGATCGATGCGCAGTTCGCGCGCGACGGCCTCGAGCGTGCCCTCCATCACCCAACTGGTGATGGCCATCGGCGCTCGCATCGGCGCGTTGCCGCACTTGTTGGTGAGCACCGCCGTCACTTCGTAGGCGTAGTTCGCCACCTTGTACGGTCCGGTGAGGATCGTCGCCACCACGCGCGCAATGTAGTTCGCCGGGTAGAAGCAGTACGCGCCGAAATCTTCCGCGATCGACAACTCGAGCGCGAGCAGGCGGCCATGCTCGTCGACGGCGGCGCGCGTGCGGCATGCATCTTCCCGCGCGTGCGCGGAGGCGACCAGATTCTCGTAGCGATCCTCACGCCATCGCACGGGCTTCTTGAGCGCTCGCGCAAGCGCAGCCACGGTCAGCTCTTCGCGATACAGCGTGATCTTCTGGCCGAAGCCGCCGCCGATATCCGGAACGATCACCGTCACCTGGGTTTCAGCGAGTTTCAATCGCGTGGCCAGTTGCGTGCGATACGGATGCGGCACCTGCGAGGCGACATGAAACGTCAGATGCTGGCGGCCTTCGTCCCAGACTGCGATGCAGCCGCGCGTCTCC